>NZ_JAGPOX010000025.1 GCF_019038435.1 Nocardia alni | reverse complement strand
CCCCCCGATGGATCGCTGACGAGTCCACGCCCGGACCATTCCTCCGATGAGCCGCCGATTCCGCACTCCCGCTCCGTTTTTCGGACTTGCCCGCGGCGCCGACAAACCAACGCTGGGCCGAGCCGCTGATCACGGGATCCGGTGCACCCGAATGACGAACTGGTCTTCACCGATCGGGCGTGCGGGGCGCCAATGGGCAATGGTCTCAGCTCGGGTAGGGGTCGGTGGTGCGGGCGGTGCGTAGGTGGCGGCCCCACCAGGCCAATTGGCCGAGCATGCGTTGGGCGGCGTCGATCGCGGCGCCATCCTTGGTTTCGCCGTCGGCGTCGAAGGCGCGTTTGGCCTGGTGGAAGCTGACCGACTCGCGGATCGAGACCATGTGGATCTCGGCGACGACCTGACGGAGCTGTTCGATCGCGCGCAGGCCGCCCGACAGGCCGCCGTAGCCGACGAATCCGATGGGTTTGGCCCGCCATTCGTGTTTGGCGGTGTCCAGGGCGGTCTTCACCGAGGCCGGATAGCCGTGGTTGTACTCCGAGGTCACCACGACGAAAGCGGCTGCGGCGGCGAGACGTTCGCGATATGCCGCGACCTCGGGGGTCTCCGACAGGTCCGTCGGCAGGGGGATGTGCAGCAGATCGATGACGCCGACGTCGAATCGGGCATCCGAGCGGGCGGTGCGCAGAAACCAGTCCGCGACGACCGGTGCGAACCTTCCGGGCCGCACGCTGGCGACGATGACCTCGAGCCGCAGTGGACTGTCCATGCGCACGAGCCTAATCGAACAGAGCTGACCCTCATCTGCGTCGCGCTGGGGCGATCGTGCACGATATTCGCTGACTGTGGCAACCGCCAGAGGGTACCCAGCGATTCAGGAGGTCGGGCACGTGGATCTCGGTGAGTGGCTGCTGGTCGAGACGCTGGGGCCGCCGCAGACATGGTCGGTGCTGGCTGTGGGTACCTCGCCGCGGCACTGGAAGTCTCTGGTGCGCATGGTGCCCGGCAAGTTACTGCCGCTCATCGCGACCGCGTGCGCGTCGCGGGAGCCGGTCGAACGCATACTGCCCACCTCCCGGTCCGCGTGGTCGCGGAAGCGGGCGCTGGCGATTCCCCTTGTGGGCGTGGGTGATTGGGTGCACGGTGTGCACTTCCGGGTGGGCGAGGGCGATACGGCGCCCGCCGGGGCGGCATCGTACGTCTACACCAACGACGACCGCCGCCTCGAGGTGACCTCGCCGGGGCTCGGGCCGGATTTCGACCACGGCCGTTCCGTGTGGCGCGGCGCGGAGAGCTTCGAATACGTGGAACGTTTCGACGGCGCGCTGGAGTGGGCCGCGACCATGGCGCATTCCGAACCGGGCGCGCGGTGGCTGGGCGAGATGTCGGTGCGCGCCAAGAGCGGGCTGCGCACGGTGATGACCGCCTCCCGCAACGACACCGCGGATCCCCGGCGCTGGCGCGGATTGCTCGTCGATATCACCGACAGTGTCGCACCGCAGAGTAAATCGTTCGAGGCAGCGACGGTGGACACGCTGGTCAGTGCGAATCCGGACCTGTATCTGGCGGTGGTGGACACCGAGCGGGTCCGGGTGGTGCGTTGGATCAACGGCCCCATTCCCGGCCTGCGCTGGTCCGGCGACACCGAGGAGAGCACCCTCCCGCACCCCGACGACCTCCATCGAATCATGGCCGCCCGCAGCGATATTCGCGCCGGTAAACCTGTCCTCACCCTGTCCGCTCTACGCCTGGCCGCGACCGGGGGCGGCTGGCTGCTGACCGACGCCGAGGTCACCCCTCTGCCCTATGGCATAGAGCCGCAGTCGCCGCCGCACTTCGCCCTGGTGCGCTTCGAACTGCATGCGGGGATGGCAGAACGCGCGTATGACGCTCAGCGAATGGGCATCACGTAGTCGGCCAAACCCTGTTCGGGTGCGATCGCCGCAGTGAAGTCGACTGTGCGGCGGGCGCGTTCGGGGTTGGCGGCGATGTGCCGGGCGTCGGTCATCCGGTATTGGCCGCTGACGACGGGACGGGGGCCGCCGCAGGCCCGGGACATGATCGAGGCCACCTCCCACAGCGTGATCGGGTGGCCGGAGGCGATATTCAGCGGGGCGAAGCCCGACAGGGGGCGCTGCACGACGGCGACCGTTGCCGCGGCGATATCGCGCACGTGCACGAAGTCCCGCACCTGGCCGCCGTCCTCGAAGACGAAAGGCGCTCCCCCGGCGGCCAATTCCGCCCGAAATCGCGCCGCGACTCCGGAATGCGCTGTCAAGGCAGGGTTTTCCCCGATCGGATCGCCGTACACATGGTGGTAACGCAGGACCGTCACCCCGCCGCCGGTTGTGGCGCTCCATGCCATCGCATAATTCTCCTGCGCGACTTTGCTTGCCGCATAGGCGGTCCGGGGCCGCAGCGGAGTGTCCTCCCCGACCGTCTCCCAGGTCAGGATCTCCCCGGTCCGCGGCGCACGATGATCGAACATGCCGCGGTCGAGATCCCCCCGCAGGCGCACGCCCGGAAAGAACGGCCCGCTGCGCAGCCCGCGGTAACGCCCCTCCCCATACACCGAGACCGACGATCCGAGCACCAACCGCTCGATTCCGGCCCGTTCCATCGCCGCCAGCAACACCGCGGTCCCGAAATCATTGTGCGCGGCGAAGTTCGGCCCCTCCTGCATCGTGGGCTCCCCCGGACGCGGCGCATACCCGGCCTTCTGCCGCGCACCACTCGCACCGCGCCGCTGCGCCGCCAACGCGCGGTGCGCGGCCATCGCCTCACGCTGCGCGGCCGCTTGAAGCTCCGCAGTCGTGTCGGGGACCGCCGCGGCCCGGCGCTGTTCTCCGGACAGAGACTGCTCACCGGCCCGGGCCGACTCGCCCGCCGGGAGCTGCCCGCCGGACCGGGGCTGTTCGGCCTTCCAAGACTGCTCACCCGGCCGAGGCTGCTCACCGATCCGAGGAAACCCACCAGTCAAAGGCGGCTCACCCGGCCGAGACTCTTGCCCACCTACTCGCGACTGGCGACCAGCCTGGGGCACCCCACCGGCCCTGGGCTGCCCACCGGTCCCGGACGACCCACCGCCCTCCTGCTGCTCACCCGTCCGAGACTGCCCACCAACCCGAGAAAACCCACCCGTCAGCGGCGGCTCACCAGTCCGAGGCGGTTCACCCGGCCGAGGCTGCCCACCATTTGGAGGCGGTTCACCCGGCCGAGGCTGCCCACCATTTCGAGGCGGTTCACCCGACCGAGGCTGCCCACCATTCCGGGGCGACTCACCCGTCCGGGGCTGCCCACCATTTCGAGGCAACCCACTCGGTCGAGGCAGTTGCTCGGTCCGGTGGTCTCCGACGATTCGGTATCGATCGGTCACGTCCGGATCCACGGCGACGGCATCCTGTACCACCTCGATCGCCGGTGGCCCCGAGACCCGAGCGGGCGCTGCTACGAGCGCATTCGGCTCCAGTGATCCGGGTGGCAGGGCGGCGGCCAGATGTACGACCACGTCGATGCCGCGCAGCAGCGGGACGAGGGCGTCCGGGTCTCGGATATCGATCGGTGTGACGCCCTCGGGGGGTCCGGCTGCGGGGTGCACCGGTTCGAGCAGGGCGTCGACCGCGATCACCTCGTGCCCGGCGGTGGCGAGGGCCCGGTGCACATGGGAGCCGATGAAGCCCGCCGCACCGGTGAGCAGCACTCGCATCAGGGCAGTTCGAACGGCAGTGCGACGCCGGTGTGCACCTGGCACGCCTCGCAGGCGCCGGTGCCCTCGACGAGCGAAACAGCCTGGCGGACAAGCTTCTTGAACGGCACCAGATTCTTCTCGAAGGCGGCGAAGACCGCGGCGGCGCTGACGCCCTCACCGGCCTCCAGCCCGGCGTCCAGATCGGTCACCAAAGCGATTGCCGCATAGCACATCTCGAGTTCCCGGGCGAGTACGGCCTCGGGAAAACCCGTCATGTTCACCAATTCCCAACCCTGGGCGGCGAACCAGCGGCTCTCCGCGCGGGTGGAGAACCGGGGGCCCTGCACCACGACCATCGTCGCCGCGGACTGCATCGGCAACTCCGGGACCGCCGAGCGGGTCGCGGCGTCGCGCAGGTCCGCGCAGTACGGGTCGGCGAACGAGACATGGATGCCGCCGTTGTCGAAGTAGGTCTGCGGGCGTCCCGACGTGCGGTCGACCAGCTGATCGGGCACGGCGACGGTCCCGGGCCCCCAGTCCGCGCGCAGGCTGCCCACCGCGCACGGCGCGAAGATCCGGCGCACGCCGATCGACCGCAGCGCCCACATGTTCGCCTGATACGGCACCGTGTGCGGGGAGTACTCGTGCTTGCGCCCGTGCCGCGGCAGGAAGGCCACCTGCCGACCTTCGACCTCGCCGACGGTGATCGGGGCGCTCGGGGCACCGTAAGGGGTGTCGATCTCGAGCGTGGTCGCGTCGTCGCCGAAGAAATCGTAGAAGCCGCTGCCGCCGATTATGGCCAGTGCGGGCCGGGGAACCGAACTCATATCCAGATTCTCGCGCATGACCGCCGACACTGCGCACCGCCCTCGTCCCGGCGATTCGGCCGGTCTGACAAGCTGGGCCGGGCAGTGTACCCTAGGGGGGTATCAAGCGGCGACAGATGCGGGAGCGAGGCATTCCGGTGACCGAGGACCAGACTGATCGGCTCGGCCACGACATCGTCGCGCCGGATCCCGAGCCTGCGGACCCGCACATCGGCCACGCCTACATCACCGCCAAGGACGACTACCTCAAGCGCCTGCGCCGCATCGAGGGCCAGGCCCGCGGCCTGCAGCGCATGGTCGAAGAGGAAAAGTACTGCATCGACATCCTCACCCAGGTTTCGGCGATGACAAAGGCCCTGCAAGCCGTCGCGATGGGCCTGCTCGAGGACCACCTCAGCCACTGCGTGGTCGACGCCGCCGTCCGCGGCGGCCCCGAGGCCGAGGCGAAGATCAAAGAGGCCACCGACGCCATCGCCCGCCTCGTGCGCTCCTGAGCGAGCCGAAATCCACTAGCCGAATCCCCCTGAACAGTGATATGCCTATGCGCTATGGAACCGACTTCGGCGACACCCTTGCATCCGGTTGACGACGGCTCCGGAGCGATCGCCGTGTTCGACCTCGACGCCGTGTTCGACCTCGAGCTACCACCGCTCCGAGACGAACTGGTGCGCGTCGTATTGGAGCGGGTACGTCGATGACACAGCGGCGCACCCCGCCCGGATTCCGGGCGGGGTGCGCCGACAGAGATATCAGAACAGCACGGCCGCCAGTGTGCGCATGGTGGTGAGGTAGTCGTCGCCGAGGGGCTGGATGGCGACGTGGTTGGCGCCCGCGGTGAGATGCTCGGTCAGGCCCGAGGCGATGGCGTCGGCGGTGCCGTGCAGGGCCAGGGCGTCGATCAGGCGGTCGCTGCCGGGCTTGGCGACGTCCTGCTCGGTGAAGCCGAGGCGGCGCAGGTTGGAGACGTAGTTCTGCAGGCCCAGGTAGTGCTCGACCATCCCGCGGCCGGTGGGGCGGGCGGTGGCCGGATCGGTGTCCAGCACGATCTTGTGCTCGGCCACCAGCAGGGCGTCGGGGCCCAGGATCTCGCGTGCCTCGCGGGTGTGCTGCGCGGTCGTGAGGTACGGCAGGGCGCCTGCGGTGCGATCGCGAGCCAGCTTCAGCACGCGCGGCCCCAGCGCGGCCAGGGCGCGCTGCTCCTTGGGCACACCGGCTTCGTCGAGGGCGTCGAGGTAGTCCACCAGCACGTCGTAGGGCTTGCGGTAGTCGCTGGTGTGCTCCGGGTGACCGATGCCGATGCCGAGGATGAAACGACCGGGGAACCGCGCCTCGATGCGGTGGAACGATTCGGCGGTCTCCTTCGCCGGGGCCGTCCACACGTTCACGATGCTCGTCCCGACGATCAGGTTCTCGGTCGCCTCGAGCAGCGGCTCGACCGTCTCGAGCTGCGCGGCGGGCGATCCGCCCAACCACAGCGCGCTATAGCCCAGCTCCTCCAACACCTTGACGTCATCGGGTGTGAACCCCATGTGATAACGCCATACTCCGAACTTGCCGAGTCCTTCAATCGTCATGTCCGATCCGAACCCCTCTGTGCGCGCCGGTATTCCGTCCGGATCGATCATCGCAGCCATTGACCGGGCGCGCTCAGGCGAGTCCGAGCTCGAATTCCGGATGCGCGTGCACGGGGAGCGGCTTCGTGGGCGCCGGAAGCACCTCCAGCCGCGCCCGCGCCACCACCTCGACCACCTCGTGCGGGATCGAATCCTCCTCCTCGGGCTCCTCCAACTCCACGCCGAGCTCGCGCGCGGCGTGATCGTGCATCATGCGGGCGTCCAGGGCGGCCTGCACCTGCCAGCGAAAATCCTTGGCGTCGATCGGTTCGGGCTCGGCGGGCTCCTGTTCATCGGTCAGCTCCCGCGCCTGTGCCAGCCCCTCGCCGACGAACGGTGCGAGATCGTATGCGGCGCCGCAGTTGTCGTCGTCCACGAAGATCAGGAAGCCGTCGGTGCGGCCGGCCCGCTCGAAGCTGCCGAACAGCGTCGCGCCCGACCCCTCCGTATCCGGCCAGCGCACGAACTCTCCCGCACTGACCGGCTCGTCGAGTTCACCCACCCACTCCGGCGCGACGACGCCGTCGGCCGCGAGTTGCCCGGCCGCCTCGTTCGCCTGCTCCCGGACAGGATCCTGGGTCAACCCCGCCAGGCAGCGCAGAAACGCGACCGCGCCCGGCGTGGCCAGCTCCAGCGCCTTATCGATGAACAGGCGAGCGAAGGCCTCCCGATACTCCGCGCTCTCCCCATATCCGACCGCCAGCAGCCCGGCCGCCAGGTATTCCCCGTCCACCGGCTCGTCGACCTGCTCGAACTCGTCGATCCGGGCCACTACCTCGTCCATCATCTCGGTCAGGCCCTCGAGCTCCACGGCGTCCTGGTCCGTCTGGTCCCCAGCCGACACCGCCGCCTCGGCCGGGCCACTGCCCCGTCCCTGGCCCTTCTTCTTGCCTTTACGCCCACGACTCACCGGACTCATGGGCGCTCAGTCTGCCAGCTCGAGCCGCCGCGACCCACCGTATTTGCCGGGTGTGTCCACCCGATCGACCTGGTCCGCAGCGAAAGACAGCCGTACCTGCACATAGGGGCTGTCCAGGCAAGAGGCGAACGGACGCAGCGGCTATCGGACGAATCGCCCAGTGTGCGTGCATGCAGATGCCGTTGCATGCGAGGATTTCGATAACGGCGGCCCATTAGGTTGCCCACGGAGGGCAAAACCAGGACTTCTCATGGCATCGATCGTGTGGATCATTGCTCCTTACACGGCATTCGCCTCATTCTGGTGGGGGCACTGGTGGCGCTGGCGCACGGATCGATTCCGTTCCGGCCTCGCCGGCGGGCGGGCCGAGACATCGCATACCGGGCTGTGGCTGTTGCGGATCGGGTTGTTGGTGGTGCTGGTGCCACGCGCGGCCGAGGGCGTGCTCGGCCGCACGGGTTCCGGCCTCGCCCCCGACATTTCCCACGTGCTCGCCGGTACCGAACTGGCCGGGACGCCGATCGCGCTGATCGGGGCGATGCTGGTGCTGCTGCCCGATATGGTCGGCGCCTCCACCCGGCCCGTCACCATCCTGGACCGCATGACGCTGCCGATTCTGTCCATCGCGCTGATCACCGGCGCCATCGTCGCCTTCGATCCGGACAGTCTCGCGGCGAAGACGCTGTTCGTATGGTTCCCGTCCCTGTTCTCGGGCAGTCCGCGCGCCGCCGAGATGGTCCACGCCCCGTTCATCTATCAGGCCCGGGGTCTGATGGTCGTGCTGACCATCGGCATCTGGCCCTACACCCGGTTGTGCGGGCTGTTCGTGCTGCCGATACGCCGCGCGACGCGGTCCATCCGCGGGTTCGTCTCACGAGCACGCCTGGCCCGCGCGGCGCGCGCGGTTCAGCCGCCGCAGCAGCCGGGACTCGGCACCGTCCGCAATTCGCGGGTCTGGGCGTTACGGGCCTCGAGGTCCTCGTCGGCGGGATAGTCGACACCGATCAGGCTCAGGCCGTGGGCGGGGGCCACGGTGACGGCGCTGGATCGGGCGCGCTCGGCCAGCAGGCCGGCGATCCAGTCCGGGGTGCGGCGGCCCTCACCGACCGCGAGAACCCCACCCACGAGGCTGCGGACCATCGACCAGCAGAAGGCGTCGGCGCTGACGTAGGCGGTCAGCAGCTCGCCGGCAGACGCCTCCCAGTCGAAACGCTGAAGTTCACGCACGGTGGTCGCACCCTCGCGGCGCCGGCAGAAGGCGGCGAAATCGTGCAGGCCCAGGAGTCTGCGTGAGGCCTCGCGCATCGCGTCCAGATCCACCGGACGGCACGGAACCACGCTACGCGCGGACAGCGGATCGGCACCGTAGGGCGCGGTGGTGAGCCGGTAGGCGTAGTGGCGGCGGATCGCGGAGAAACGGGCGTCGAAGTGGGCGGGGGCGGGGCGGATTCCGGTGATCCGCACATCCTTGGGCAGGAAGCGGGCCATCCGGTGCAGCAGTTTGTCCGCGTCGAACTCCGCCGCGGTGTCGAAGTGCGCGACCTGTCCCTGCGCGTGCACCCCGGCATCCGTGCGCCCGGCGACGGTCAGCTGAATCGGCTCGCGCAGCACCGTGCTCAGCGACTCCTCCAGCACCCCCTGCACCGTGCGCAGGCCGGGCTGACGGGCCCAGCCGGTGAAATCGGTGCCGTCGTAGGAGAGGTCCAGTCGTACCCGAATCGCAACGGTTTGCTGGGACGAATCGGACGCGCTCACAGCGACCTCCTGGTTAACATGAGCAAAGCCCGCCGACCCGGAGGGGACGGCGGGCTCATATTGCTGCCTCGCACGGACGAGGAGCCGTGAGAGCGTCCCCCGCTCGGGCAGGGGACGCGATCCACGTGCTACTCGCTCTTCTCGGCCTCGGCCTCGGCGGCCGGAGCCTCGGTGACCTCGGCGGTCTCGGTGCTCTCCTCAGCGGCGGCCTCTTCGACCTTGGTCTCCTCGGCGGGAGCCTCGGCCGTGGCCTTCTGCGACGCGGCCACGCGACGGGCACGATCGGCCTCGTTGGTCACGGTCTTCTCCCGGACCAGCTCGATGATCGCCATCGGCGCGTTGTCACCCTTGCGGGGCATGGTCTTGACGATGCGGGTGTAACCACCCTCACGGTCCTCGAACGAGGGACCGATCTCCGCGAACAGGGTGTGCACGACATCCTTGCTGCGGATCACCTTCATGACCTCACGACGGTCGGCCAGGGTGCCGGCCTTCGCCTTGGTGATGAGCTTCTCGGCGTAGGGGCGCACCGCCTTGGCCTTGGCCTCGGTGGTGGTGATCCGACCGTGCTCGAAGAGCGACTGCGCCAGATTGGCGAAGATCGCCTTCTGGTGCGACGCCGACCCGCCGAAGCGAGCACCCTTCTTGGGCTTGGGCATTGGTTGTTCTCCTTTGGGGAAGACTCTTCGGATCGGACACAGCGATGCGCCCGCCGGAGAATCTAAAGCTGTTCGGTCTCGGCGTAGTCCTGCTCGCCGTTGTCGTGATCGCTGAACGTGCCGCTGTCACTCCAGGTCCCGGTGGCGGCGTCGTAGCCGACGACGCTGGACGGATCGAAGGAGGCCGGGCTGTCCTTGAGTGACAGGCCCAGCGAGTGCAGCTTGACCTTCACCTCGTCGATGGACTTCTGCCCGAAGTTGCGGATGTCCAGCAGGTCCGACTCGGTGCGGGCGACCAGCTCACCCACGGTGTGCACACCCTCGCGCTTGAGGCAGTTGTACGAGCGCACGGTCAGGTCCAGGTCCTCGATCGGCAGCGCGAACGAGGCGATGTGATCCGCCTCGGCCGGGCTGGGCCCGATCTCGATGCCCTCGGCCTCGACGTTCAGCTCGCGTGCCAGACCGAACAGCTCGACCAGGGTCTTACCGGCGGAGGCCAGCGCATCCCGCGGGGAGATCGAGTTCTTGGTCTCGACGTCCAGGATGAGCCGGTCGAAGTCGGTACGCTGCTCGACACGGGTCGCCTCGACCTTGTAGGTCACCTTCAGCACCGGAGAGTAGATCGAGTCGACCGGAATCCGGCCGATCTCCGCACCCGACGCCTTGTTCTGCACGGCCGGGACGTAACCGCGACCGCGCTCGACCACGAGCTCGATCTCCAGCTTGCCCTTGTCGTTCAGGGTGGCGATGTGCATGTCCGGGTTGTGCACGGTCACGCCGGCCGGGGGCACGATGTCACCGGCGATGACCGCACCGGGGCCCGACTTGCGCACGTACATGGTGACCGGCTCGTCCTCCTCGGACGACACGACCAGGCCCTTGAGGTTCAGGATGATGTCGGTGACATCCTCCTTCACACCCGGGACGGTGGTGAACTCGTGCAGCACGCCGTCGATGCGGATGCTCGTGACAGCAGCACCCGGGATGCTCGACAGCAGCGTGCGGCGCAGCGAGTTGCCGAGGGTGTAGCCGAAGCCCGGCTCGAGCGGTTCGATGGTGAACTTCGAGCGGTTCTCGGCCAGAACCTCTTCGGTCAGCGTCGGTCGCTGTGAAATCAGCATTTCTTCCTCCTTCTGGACGCCCGCTATTTGACGTCCACGAACTGGGGTGCGGGAGGCCACCCGAAAGGCAGCCTCCCACCAGCGGCGATAAACGCCTTGTTACTTCGAGTAGTACTCGACGATGAGCTGTTCGTTCAGCGGCACATCGATCTGCGCGCGCTCGGGCAGCTGGTGCACCAGGATCCGCAGCCGGCCCGGCACGACCTGCAGCCAGCCCGGGATCGGGCGGTCGCCGTAGGTCTCGCGCGCCACCTGGAACGGCAGCGTGGGGGCCGACTTCTCCTTGACATCGATGATGTCGTACTGACTCACCTGGAAGCTGGGAACGTCGACCTTCTTGCCGTTCACCACGAAGTGGCCGTGCGAGACGAGCTGACGGGCCTGACGACGGGTGCGGGCCAGACCGGCGCGGTACACGACGTTGTCCAGACGGGCCTCCAGCAGGCGCAGCAGGTTGTCACCCGTCTTGCCCTTCTGGCGGTTCGCCTCTTCGTAGTACTTGTGGAACTGGCGCTCCATGACGCCGTAGGAGAAGCGAGCCTTCTGCTTCTCCTGCAGCTGCATCAGGTACTCGGACTCCTTGATCCGCGCGCGGCCGTGCTGGCCGGGCGGGTAAGGACGACGCTCGAACGCCTGGTCGCCTCCGACGAGGTCGACACGCAGACGACGCGACTTGCGGGTGATGGGGCCTGTATAACGAGCCATTTTCGCTTATTCCTTTCCCGCTAGACGCGACGCCGCTTGGGCGGACGGCAGCCATTGTGCGGCTGCGGGGTGACATCGGAGATCGTGCCAACCTCCAGGCCGGCGGCCTGGAGTGAACGGATCGCGGTCTCACGGCCCGAACCGGGGCCCTTGACGAACACGTCGACCTTCTTGACGCCGTTCTCCTGCGCCTTGCGGGCAGCGTTCTCGGCGGCGAGTTGCGCGGCGAACGGGGTCGACTTGCGCGAACCCTTGAAGCCGACGTGACCGGAGGACGCCCAGGAGATGACGTTGCCCTCGGGGTCGGTGATCGACACGATGGTGTTGTTGAACGTGGACTTGATGTGCGCGTGGCCGTGCGGGACGTTCTTCTTGTCCCTGCGACGCGCCTTGGGCGACTTCTTGGGGCCGGAGGCCCGACTCTTCGGAGGCATCGGTTATCCCTACTTCTTCTTGCCGGCGACGGTCTTCTTCGGACCCTTGCGCGTGCGCGCATTGGTCTTGGTCCGCTGGCCGCGCACCGGCAGGTGGCGACGGTGGCGGATGCCCTGGTAGCAGCCGATCTCGATCTTGCGACGGATGTCGGCCTGCACCTCGCGGCGCAGGTCACCCTCGACCTTGAGGTCAGATGCCTCGATGTAGTCGCGGAGCTTGGTCACATCGTCGTCGGTCAGATCCTTCGACCGCAGGTCCGGGCTGACGCCGGTCTGCGCCAAGATCTCCTTGGAGCGGGTGCGACCGATACCGAAAATGTAGGTCAGCGCGATCTCCATGCGCTTGTCGCGCGGGAGGTCGACGCCCATCAGACGTGCCATGTGGCAGTTCCTTCATGTTGCGGAGGTCTGCTCCCTGTCCGTCCCCTCGTCTGGGGCCCCGGCCTCCGTACCGGGGGTGGGTCTGGCATCCGCCCGCGTTGTTCGTCAGAACACTGCGGGCTCGCCGATGCCGACTGGAGCTGGGAGTTCTTCTTCTGTGCCAATCCGAACTGCGTTCGGTGCTTGGCCGGTGACGTGCCCGGGGACTAGCCCTGGCGCTGCTTGTGACGCAGGTTGTCGCAGATCACCATGACCCGCCCGTTGCGGCGGATCACCTTGCACTTCTCGCAGATCTTCTTGACGCTGGGGTTGACCTTCACGTCATTCCAATCTGTGTTGTGTGTTCACTGGGGTGCGAACACAGGTTTTCCCCAGCCCTACGACTGGGGAAGTTCTGTTGCGGGCTGCCGGGCTCGCACTCGGCGGCCCCGCCGGGGACGCGGCCCCGGAAGCCTATTTGTAGCGGTAGACGATCCGACCGCGGGTCAGGTCGTAGGGGGACAGCTCCACGACCACGCGATCCTCGGGGAGGATGCGGATGTAGTGCTGCCGCATCTTGCCACTGATGTGCGCAAGGACCTTGTGGCCGTTTTCCAGCTCGATACGGAACATCGCGTTGGGCAACGGCTCGATCACACGGCCCTCGACCTCGATGGCCCCTTCCTTCTTCGCCATATCCTCCGCGATCCCGTTACGCTGCAACCCGGGTTGGTTGCGGCTGTTCGGCAGGTCACCCACGCCGTCCTCGTCCGTTTTCGGCCGATGTCGTGCACTTTCATCGACCTGGTGCCATACTCGGCGGACAGCCTCATGCAAGCATGGACGAACCGGCGTGTAGATGCACCGCCGACCTAGCTTACCCGTGCCCCTACCATCTGGCCAAATACACCAATTTCGCTCCGCGCGGACAGGTGCTCGTGTCGCACTCGGATCATCCGGACGACGCGGATCGCCGCGGCTGGTGTAGCTCTCCCCTCGCGTTCGGGGGCGCCCGGGTAAACTGCGGACAAGTCCAGCTATATCGGTTCGGAAGACCCCAGGGGGACACAGGTGAGCGAGCGCAGCGAGTCCGTTCCAGACGCGGCGCACGCAGTCATGGCACGCTTCGGTGATGAGGTGCGTTCGTGAGTGAACTTCCCATGCTGCCGCCGTGGCTGTCGGAAAGTGAAGATACACAGTCCGGTTACGAGGCACCCGTCGAGAACCTGCCGCAGCAGGATCTGATCCCGGAGAAGTCGCGGCGCCGGTTCGGCCGCAAGTCCGAGCCCGACACCGGCACCTCGCTCAAGAACAGCCGCAAACCCAAGCGCAAGGGTAAATCCGAGGACGCGCACGAGCAGCAGCCTTGGGGCGAGACGCAATACGAGGACGCGCAGCCCGCGCAGTCGTGGGACGAGCCGCAGCAGCAGAACTTCACCCCGCAGCCGTGGGGCGCTCCCCTGGACGGGAGCATGCCTCCCGACGGTGAAATGTTCTCGGACGGCGGTGCGGCGCAGCCCGATCCGCAGCAGTCGATGCCGAATCGGCCGTACCCCAACGGGCAGCAGCATCAGCAGGGTGAAATGCCGCCGTCGGGCGGCGGATTCGCGCCCGGTCCGGATATGTCGTCACGGCAGCCCGGCCCCTTGCCGCAGGTGCCGCCGCCCGGACTGCCGCCGATTCCCGAGGCGCCGCAGGGCTATTCGGACCCGCTCGAGCAGCAGGGCGATCCCACCGAGATGACGGTGCGGGTCGAGGGCCGACCCGATCTGCCGCCGCCGCCCGAGCAGACGCCGCCGGGACGTCCGCCACTGCCGGAGCCGCCGCCGGGCCCGGGTGAGAGGCAGCCGGATCCGGACCAATTCGCCGCGGCCGCACCGCCTTCGCCCCCCGAGGCCGAGCAGGGTGCGCCCACGTGGCTGGGCGGGCCGGAGGCCGAGGCGCAGGGTGGGCAGGAACAGCCCGGCCCGGACGCGAATTTCCCGCCGCCGGCCATCCCGCCCCAGCCGGCCGCCGAAGCCGGTGGCCGCAATCAGGCCTTCGACACGCCCGCGCCGACCCACCCCGGGCCGGACGACGACCGCACCACCGTCTGGCAGGGCGATCCGAACGCGCAGGCCCCACGGCCGCCGCAGCAGCCGCCCAACGGAATGGGCCCTGGCGCATCGGGATTCACCGGGCAGCAGCCGGTGGCGCCGCAGCAGTACCCGCCGCAGGGATTCGGACCCGATCCGCGGATGACGCCGCCCGGGCCGCCGCCGGCCCAGAACCCGCAGTGGCAGCAGGGCGGGCAGGGTCGTCCGCCGCAGTTCCAGCAGCCGGGTTACGGGCAGCCCCAGCAGTTCCAGCAGCCACCGGGTCAGTTCCGCGGCCCGCAGGGCGGACCGCCGCCGTCGCTGGACAACGTGCCGGTGCGCCGCGCGAAGAAGACCCCGGGGACGGGTTGGCGGCGCACGGTGCACCACATCTCCGGTGGCGCGATCAACCCCGGCATGTCGGCCGAGGAGCGCCGCCTGCAGGAACTGGTGGCCCGCATCCGGCAGCCGGTCCAGGGCGACTACCGCATCGCGGTGCTCTCGCTCAAGGGCGGTGTCGGCAAGACCACCACCACCATGGGCATCGGCTCGATCTTCGCTTCGATCCGCGGCGACCGTGTCATCGCTGTCGACGCCAACCCCGACTTCGGCACGCTGTCCCAGCGCGTGCAGTTGCAGACCCGCTCCACGGTGCGGGATCTGCTGCTGGATCCGGCGATCCGTTCGTACGGTGATGTGCGCAGACACACCTCACAGGGCACCAGCCGACTGGAAGTGCTTGCCAGCGAGCGCGATCCGGCCGCCTCGGAATCGTTCAGCGACGAGGAGTACCGTCGGGTGGCGCGCATCCTGCAGCGCTTCTACAACATCATCCTCACCGACTGCGGCACCGGCCTGATGCATTCGGCGATGACTGGCGTGCTGGAACTGGCGCACTCGCTCGTGCTGATCTCGTCCTCGGCGATCGACGGCGCCCGCAGCGCCGCCGCCACCCTGGACTGGCTGTCCCTGCACGGCCACGACCACCTCGTCCGCAACGCGGTAGTGGTGATCAACCTCCCCCGCCCCGGCTCCCCCAACGTCGGCATCCAGCAGCTACGCGAATACTTCCTGTCCCGCTGCCGCGCCGTCCACATCATCCCCTACGACCCCCACCTGTCCGAGGGCGCCGAGATCGAACTCGCCCGCCTGCACAAGAACACCAAGCGCGCCCTGGTAGAACTCTCCGCCACCGTCGCTGACGATTTCGCCGTAGACCACAGCAGATTCCAGTACTGACGCTGTCGCCTGCGAAACAAAACCCGCAGGCTCACAGCGCCACAGAAGGGCTCCCGGTGCGCAGCCGACCCAAGCCCTCAGCGTAAGCGAACCTCCTCGCTGACTGAATCACTGTGCCCCACATCGAGATCGATTATCGTAGTCGGAAGCACTCGATGGTTGGCGATGCCTGCCACATTTCCCATTCCGGCCTCGCGACCATTGCCGCACTCCGGGGGGACACATTGCTCAAAAGAGCTTTCATCTGCATCTTCATGCTCTGCGACCTTGTAGCTATTTCAGCGCAGGTCGAGGCTCAGCCGATACCGGCTGTTCATCAGTTCACACCGAGCGATCCCAACTGGGTCAGGGAGAACAATATTGCTCGGTTCACCGGCCAGATCGACTATCACACCATGATATTCGCCTGGTCGATCAGGCTGAATCAGTCGGTACAAAAGATTGCACTGAATCCAATGAGTTGCTGGACGGTAATCAACGGCCTACAGGGATACTCCGACAACCACCCCGACATTCCGTCCAACTACTTTCTTCACTCGAGCGCGCAGATACAACGTGGCATCACATACCATCTGAGAAGCCGGTGCGACTTCAAGGTGCTTACCGACACTGGCGCCACACCTTCGAACGTTGTTACCGCAGTTGACTTCAGCGCGTGAAGTGAGACCAGTGCTCCCCACCGCCCACGCATCGGAGAGCCCCGAACGACTTACAGCCAAGTAATCCGGACCGCTCTCAGATTGTGCGAGTCCTGCTGAGCATGCTCATATTCCACCTCTACCGACTCGCCGACCGCGATATCGCCGAAATTCCGGTCGCCCAATGAGTCGAGCCCGAACCAGATATGGTCGCCGGCCGCAGTCTCGATAATCCCCGTGGCCCGCTTGTTGTTCCAACGCCAAACCGTGCCGTCGGCTTTGAGCACCCCCCGGCCATCCTCCATGGACGCAGCGTACACGTTCGTGGCATATCAGCCGTCGACTATAGCCTCTGGCTCGACAAGCGACGCCGCGCAGCGACCACCCCCGCACGAAGCTCCAGCCGGATGGTTCAGGGCAGAGTCGCGCGGCGGGCGATGGCGGGGATGGGGGCGGTGTGCCAGGAGTCGGCTCGGCGTTCGAACAGGGCGGTGGAGGGGCTGGAGGCTTCGGGGGCGGCTATGCGGGCCAGGCGGAAGCCGGAGCGTTGGTAGTAGGCGTGCAGGGCGGTGTTGGTGGTCCAGGCGTCCAGGCGGACCCAGGTGCGGTCGGTGGTGTGGGCCAGGGTGGCGGCGTGGCCCAGGAGGGCTGTGCCTATCTGGTTTCCGGCGAAGCGCAGGTCCACGATCATGTAGTGGACGATGACGGCGTCGGCGATTTCGCCGGGGGACCAGAGGCCCTCGTCGGCGCGGTCGTTGACGGTGATGGTGCCTGCCGGTTCGCCGTCGAACTCGGCGATCCAGGTCTCGCCCGCGTCGACCGCGCGGCCGACCGCCCGGGCAAATATTTCGATGGGAAGTCCCCGACCCTGCTGGGTCCACTGATCCGATCCTCGAGCCGCAAGCCAGGACGTGCGTTGGAGCCGTAGTCGGCAGATGGTGCCGAGATCGGCCAGGCTGGCCTGGCGTATGCGGACTGTCATGGCGGCCCCGGTACCAGCGAGTTACCGAAGGAGTGCGAATAGCGCTGGGGATGCGGCGTCCCCAGGGTCTGGCGGATCAGGTCGGATCCGGCGTCGTCGCCCAGTTCGTAGGCCAGGCGATTGCGGGCGGCGATGGATCGGTGGCGGGTCACCCGGGTGATGCATTCACCGGTGGCGGCGATGCGCAGGTGGTCCAGCAGCATGGTCCCCGCGCCGACGCCCAGGACGGCCGCCTCGTCGGCGGTCGCGGGCCGGGCCACGATGGTGTCGCGGTGCGCGGTCTCCCGGTGGCCGCGCTCGGCCAGCCGGCGCGTGGTGCCCTCCGGAATGTCGTGCGGAGAGTCCAGTCCGGTGGCCTCTGCCAAGTCCCGTGGATAGAAACTCACTTCCCAGGACCACGGCTCGTTGTCGAGATACTGCACCACCGTGCGGGCCATCACCCAGGAGTCCTTGGGCACGCCGAGCCACAGCGCCACGTCCGGCCCGGCCGGTTCCATCCGCGCGTTGAACTGCGTCGCGGGCTCGCGGCCGGCCGCGCGGGCGATCTCGGAGAAGATGTCCTGGTTGGTTTTAGGACGATCGGGCCGGATCGGGCTGGTGAGAACGGATTCCAGCACCTCGCGACTGCGCACGATGGTGCCGCGCGAAGTGGCTGTGTAGAGCAGGTTTTCGGCCACCAGGACCTGAATTGCGTTGCGGGCAGTGGTGATCGATACCTGCATCTGATCGGCCAGCTCGTTGTGACTGGGCAGCCGATCCCCCGGCTTGAATGTGCCGTTGCGGATCTCCTCGCGGAGGAGGTCTGCGATCCGTTGGTACCTCGGACCGTCCGCCATCGCGCTCCTACGGGTCGCTGCGTCGAAAAAAAGGAGTTTACCCTGCTGTTCTTACTGGCGTGTGGCCCTTGACACCGGCCTTCAGAGGTTTATTGTAATGAAGTCCTGAACGAAGTGTTGTACGGCGATGACGGCGAGGCAACGTGGCGGGTTCGGAGACGTCTCAGTCGGTGATGATGGCAGTGCCTGACGCGCTGCCGGGCGGTACTGCGATGCAGACCATGATGTCCGGCATGCCCGGCGTCCTGCCGAGTTCGGACCTACTCCTGCGCGCGTGCCGCGGCCACCGTGTGATCGGCGGACCACTGCTGTGGTTCGCCAGGGACCTCGCGGTCCTGCACGAGCGCCGGCTGATCGGCCGCGGCGGCGCCGAGCCGGACAATGATCCGGCGACCCTGGTCGAAATCGACCGCCGCCGGACCGAACTGATCATGGCGATCGACGACTGCATCTCGCGCTCGGTCCCCCAGCATCGTCTGGGCGCGACCCTGCACACCGAAACGATCGGCTCGGTCATCGACCGCATTGCCGAGGCCTCGGTCCGCGCCCACCACGCCCTGATGACCCTGGACGCCAACGACGACATCCTGCACGCCGCCTGGCATCACCTGGCCGAACTGGCCGACGCCTACGACGACCTGATCACCGACGTGCTCGCGGGTCGCCGCCGCCTCCCCTCCTGGTAGCGGCCCGGCCCACCGAATGTGGCGTTCATCCGCATCGTTGGATGGGCGCCACATTCGGCCGGGTGCTCACAGCGGGGGCAGGTGGGCGATCTGGACCATCTCCGTGCCCCGGGTGCGGGAGACCAGGACGCCTCGGCCGGGTGGCAGCTTCGACGGGCGGACGTCGCCGATGATCTTGCCCTCGTCGCGGGGACCGCTCATGATCAGCGCGTCGACGGACATGTTCTTCATACCGCCCAGGACGGGATCGAACAGGGCGCGGGAGACGCCGCCCGTACGGCGGGTGACGATCAGGTGCAGGCCGATGTCGCGGGCCTGGGGCAGGTACTCCAGCAGCGGCATGAGCGGGTTGTTCGAGCCCTGCACCACCATGTCGTAGTCGTCGACCAGCAGGTAGATCTCGGGGCCGGTCCACCAGCTGCGTTCGCGCAGCTGCTGGGGTGTGATGTCGGCGCCGGGGATGCGCTCGGTCAGGAAGCCGACCACATCCTTGATCATCGATCCGCAGGTTTGCGAGGAGGTCGAGTATCCCGCGAGCTGTTCGCCCTCCACCACGCCGAGCATGGTGCGCCGATAGTCGATCATGATGATCCGCGCCTCCTCCGGCGACGCGGACTCGACGATGCCCATGGCGATATTGCGCAGCAGCGTGGTCTTGCCGCACTCCACGTCGGCGAAGGCCATCAGATGCGGCTCGGAGGCGAAATCCAGGACGAGCGGCGCCAATTCGTTCTCGCCGAGCCCGACCACGACCTTGGTCGGGGTCTGCTTGATGCCGCGCTCGGCGGCCAGCGCCACCAAGTGCTCGCGCTCGAACTGCAGGGGCAGCATGCGCACATCGGGCGCGCGGCGCGGCCCCCACAGCTGTTCCAGGCCCGCCTTCGAGGCGGCAACGCCATCGGAGATCGACCCCGGATCGGTGTTGGAGTCCAGGCGCGGCAACGCGATCAGCATATGCAGTTCCTCGGGCGTCAGACCGCGGCCGGGACGGCCGACCGGCACCAGCGCGGCGCTGCGGCGGCCCATGTCGGAGTCCGTCGGATCGCCGAGGCGCAGCTCCAGCCGGGTGCCGATCTGATCCTTGACCACCGCACGAATCTCGGCCCAGCGCGAGGCGCCGATCATCAGGTGTACGCCGAACGAAAGGCCTTGTCCGGCAATGGCGTTGATCTGCGGTTCGAGCGTCTCGAACTCCTCGCGGATGGTCGACCAGCCGTCGACGACCAGGAAGATGTCGCCGAATTTGTCCCCTGCCAGCGGATTGTCCGGCGGCATGGTGCCGTCGGTATTGATCTGGGAGAACTTGCGACGGCGGAACTCGACCATGGATTCGATGCCGAGTTCGGCGAACCGCTCCTCGCGCTGACGCATCACGGTGGTCAGCTCGGCGATCGTGCGCCGGACCCGGTCGACGTCCAGACGGCCCGCCACCGAACCCACGTGCGGCATACCGGACAAGCCGGCCATGCTGCCGCCACCGAAGTCCAGGATGTAGAACTGCGCCTGTTCGGGGGTGTGAGTGGCCGAGGTGGCCATCACGATGGTGCGCAGCGTGGTCGACTTGCCCGACTGCGGACCGCCGACCACGGCGACATGCCCTCGGGCGCCGGACAACTGGATGGTCAGCACGTCGCGGCGCTGCTCGTACGGCTTGTCGATGATGCCGATCGGCATCCACAGCTGACCGTGCCGGTTGGCGGGCGAGTGCCAGTTCGGATCGGGCAGCAGCATATCCACCGACGGGGACTGCTCCAGCGGCGGCAGCCACACCTCGTGCGCCGGTCGGCCGTGTCCGGTCAGGCGCTTGACCACGGTGGTCAACAGGGAATCCGGGATGCCCTCCTCGATCTCGTCCTCGGCCGACGGCGGCGCCGGCAGTGCGAGCGGATCGAATTCGGGTTCCGGCTCCTCCGGCGGCTCCGGGATATCCACGTGCGCGGCGGTGAACAGGGTCGGCCTGCCGCCGGCCACGCGCTTACCGCCCTTGCCGACGATCGGGCCGGTGCTCACCGGCGCGACATAGGGGCCCGAGACGTAGGTCGCGTTGAACCGCAACGGATCATCGGCGTCGGTCTTCAGATATCCGGCGCCCGGCACGCTGGGCAGGTGGTAGGCATCGGTGATGCCGAGCACCGCGCGGGATTCGTTGGCGGAGAACGTGCGCAGGCCGATGCGGTAGGACAGGTGCGAGTCCAGGCCGCGAAGTTTGTTCTCCTCCAGCCGCTGTGAGGCGAGCAGCAGATGCACGTGCAACGACCGGCCCAGGCGGCCGATCATCACGAACAGGTCCGCGAAATCCGGTTTCTGCGAGAGCAGTTCGGAGAACTCGTCGACCACCACGAACAGCGCCGGGCACGGTTCCAGCGGGGCGCCCGCGGCGCGGGCCTTCTCGTAGTCGTTGACGTTGGCGAAGTTGCCGGACGAGCGCAGCAGCTCCTGGCGGCGGTTCATCTCACCGGCCAGCGCGTCCTTCATGCGGTCGACCATGGACAGCTCGGCCTCGAGGTTGGTGATGACCGCGGCCACGTGCGGCAGCGGATCCAACCCGAGAAACGTTGCACCACCCTTGAAGTCGACCAGGATCAGGTTGAGCGAGTCCGGCGAGTGCGAGGCCACCATCGACAGCACCAGCGTGCGCAGGAACTCGGACTTACCGGAACCGGTTGCGCCGATACACAATCCGTGCGGACCCATGCCGTTCTCGGCGGACTCCTTGATGTCCAGCTCGACGGGGGTGCCGTCCGGTGTGATGCCGATCGGCACCCGCAGCCGCTCGCGCGGGGTGCGCGGACGCCACACCTTGGCCGGTTCGATCAGCGCGGCATCCGGAATCTTCAGCAGTGCCATCAGGCCCGGGTCGGTGCGGGTTTCCTCACCGAGGCTCACGATCTGCGCGGCGGTGGCGATGCGGAAGCGGGCCAGCGCCCGGGCGAACGTCTCGGCCTGGGCCAGGTCGATATCGTCGACGGTGGCGAAGCGCTCGACCCCGGCCGCGCTGCGCGCGCTCACCGCGCCGCCGCCGACCACCAGCTGCAGGCCGCGGCGGGCGGCCAGTCCGTTCTCCGGGGCGGTCAGGTCCAGCACCGTCACCGAATCCAGGCCGGACTCGCTGACCAGTCGTTCGGTGCCGTTGACGTAACCGTCGTCGATTACCACGATCAGATGGATTCGACCCTGTGTCGGTTGCGGATTGCGCATGAAACGGCCGCGCTCCATGAGCTCGTCCCCCAGCGAGGATTCCAGTTCCGACAGCGACTCGTACACCATGCGCGCCGAGCCCATACCGTCCCGCGCGGACGGATGTTGCAGGTGCGGAAGCCATTTCGCCCACGCCCAGGCCGGGCCGTCCGGATCGGCGCACACGATCGCGACCGCGACATGGTCCGGTCCGTGAAATGCGGCGAACTCCATGATCATCGCGCGCACCAGCATCCGGGAGTCCTCGTCCGGACCCTCGATGTTGATCGCCGGGAACGCGCGCAGCGACACCGCGGTCGGCAGTTGATGCACCACCGAATGGGTGCGCACGAACCGGCGCAGCGCGACCGTGGCGACCGGTTCGAGATCCTCCAGGGGCCCGGTCTCCGGGCGCGCCAGCTTGGTCGCCAGGCGGTGACTGCCCACCCCGACGCGCACGTGCCCGAAGTCGGGATCGTTGGGGCGGCGCTCCCACATACGGCGGCTGCCCACAACGGATTTCAGGTCCACCGGCGCCGGATGGCTCCAGGTCAGCGACTCCAGTTGCCGCAGCCCCGTGCGCCGCACGTCGCGGCGGATCTGGTCGAGGTAGCGGAAGTAGTCCTTGCGCTCCTCGTTCAGCTCACCGGCGGACTTGTTGCCGCCACCGCCGCGGCCGATCATGCCGAACATCGACATGACCATCATCAGCGGGAACATCATCATGTAGGGGTTGGACAGCAGCGATTTGCCCATCGTGGCCATCATCGCCACCATGCCGACCATGGCCACGACCATGACCACCGGCATCAGCCGGGCGAGCAGCGGACCGGGGACGGGCCGGGTGACCTCCGGCGGGGGACTCAGCGTGACCTCACCCCCCGGCGCGCGCGGCGGGGCGATGCGGGGGCGGCGAACGAAACCTTCGGTGATCATGGTTCCTACTGGTTGTTCTCTGCGGACTACTGTTTGTTGTTCGGTGAATCCCCAGTGTTTCTGCGGCGCAATGGGATCGCCAGTGCGGCGCCGATACCCAGGATAGCCAGACAGGCGATCGCGCCGATGCCGGCGACCAGTCGCGGTACCCGATCCGGCGCGGGCGGCATGTACGGCACCGGAATCGCATGCGGGCGATCGGTTCCGGCGGCGGCCGCGCGATCGGGCAGCACCGCGGTGAGCGCGGCGACCGGATCGATCATCCCGTACCCCACCTGTGTGTCGCGCCCGGGCCCCTGGGCGTGCGCGGTCCGTTCGATGCGGTCGATGACCTGGCCGGCTGTCAGCTCGGGGAAGCGCGACCGCACCAGTGCGGCCAGGCCGGAGACGTAGGGCGCGGCGAAACTGGTGCCCTCGATCTCCTGCAGGCCGTTACTGGTCTGCACGCTGTTGACCAGACCGGTCCCGCCCGGTTTGCTGTCCAGCGAGACGATCTGGCGGCCGATGGCCGCCACACCCATCCACGGCCCCTGCAGCGTCAATTGCGAGACGGTGCCGCTGGGGTCGACCGAACCAACAGACAACACGTATTTATCGAACCACGCCGGGCTGGAGATTGTCTGCACTCCGTCCCAACCGGTTCCGTTCTGCGCCTTGCACGGACCGTCCTGCTGGAGATTTCCGGCAGCGGCGACCACGACGACGTTGTGGTCGTAGGCGTACTGCACCGCCGCGCCCAAGGCGCCGTCGGCGGTGTCCGCCCCAGCGTCCGTGCACGCCACCTCGGAGACATTGATCACCGTGGCGCCCAGGTTGGTCGCCCGCACCACCGCCGCGGCCAGGGTGAGCACGTTGCCGTATCCGGCGTCCGAGATCGCGCCCGCGCCCGCCTGACCGCCGGTGTTCTTGGCCTGGAAGGCCAGGCTCAACTGGCGGATGGACAGCACGCTGGCTTCCGGTGCGACACCGACGAATCCGTCACCCGGGCTGGGGCGCGCGGCGATGATGCCCGCGACGATCGTGCCGTGGCCGTCGCAGTCGCTCAGTCCGTTACCGCCCGCCTGGACGTAATCGCCGCCGGGCTGCACGGGAGGCAGCCGCGGATGCGGATTCACCCCGGTGTCGATGACCGCGACCTTCTGCCCGGCCCCCTTGGAGAACGCCCACGCCTCGGGCAGATTCAGCACGCGCTGCGCGATCGGCGGGTCCTGCGGCGCCGGGCCCGTGAGAGTCGGTGTGGCGCAGATGGTTTTCTGCTGGGTCGCTTCCAGTGGCGCGGGAGCGTTGCTCAACGGCAGCGCGGGGCCCAGGGCCGCGGGGTTGACCTCCGGTGGGCTGATCGCCGAGGCGGGACCGGGCACGCCGAAGACCGCCGCACCGAGAACCGTTGCCGCGCAGACCAACCGCAGTGTGATGCGGCCGGTCATATGCTGCGGGCCGCCTCGTACAGGCCCATGATCCACACCACCAGTGGTACCACCAGAATGATCAGGCCGTATTCGAACAACTCGCTCATCCGCCGCATGACGGGGGTGATCTCGACATGCGGGCCGATGATGCCGAAGACGATCGCCGCCGCGGCGAACAGCAGCAGCAATCCGACGGAAATCAGCACGGCCCGCGAATCACCCAGCGCCGCACCGGCCGCGGTGGCGACGAAGATCACCGCGCCGCCGGCGATCAGCGATCCGGCCTGGGTCAGGTCCGCGAAGGAGCGCCCGCGCAGAGCCAGGATGATCGAGGCCACCACGGCCAGCGCCAGCCCCTGCCAGTGCACGCCGCCCAGCGGATCGGCGGATCCGACCGCGCCGACCACCGCGGCCACGGCGCAGCCGGCCACGGTGCCTGTCTGATATTCGTTGGCCACCTTGGCCCTTCGCCCCAGGCCGACGGCCGAGGGCAGGGCGGTCGCGCCGATCGCGCCGATGCCCTCGATGGTCGGGCGCGGCTCGTGGTCGGCCGGGTCGATGGCCCCACCGGCCGTCGGCACCGGCGGCACGGGCAGCCGAGCCAGCACCGCGGACAGCCGCGGCACCATGGAGATCACGATCAGCGCGCCGACCAGCAGCCCGGCGGCGATCCTCGGCAGCGCCGGATCCCAGATCATCTCCACCGCCGAGGCAATCGCGCCGAAGATCGAGACGGTGATGGCCATCGAGAACAGCGTCGCCGCGGAGCCGGTGGCGCGATACCCGGCCGCGGCGGTCACGAGCATCACCGAAAAGCCCAGCAGTAGACCGGGACTGCCCAGATCACCGGGGACGAACAGCGCACCGGCGCTGAACATCAGGATCAGTCCGGCCAGCGCGAGCCAGGTCGCGGTGAGCGAATCGGCATAGCGACGCTCGGAGATCGCCGAGGCCACCAGCGCCGCCAGGCCCACCGCAACGGCGATCAACGGGCCTGCCAGCCAGTAGATGTCGTGCTGCCGGTCGACCGCGAGCAGCGCCATCGCGATGACGGTCGCCAGGACCGCGCCGACCAGTCCCATCCAGCGGGCCGCGCCCGGCGTCCACCCCCGGAACGAATCGGCGGTCAGCCGCGAGACGGCATCGATGACGTCGTCGAACAGCGCCGGGGTCTCCTTCGCCGAGACCGCCCGCAACACGAGTAGATCGCCGTCGAAGACCTCCGCCTCGATCAGGGTGCGGTTCGGCGAAATGGGTTCACGCCCCAGCCGGGCCAGGGTCCAGTGCTGGGTTTGCAGCGAACCGGCGTCGTCATCGGCCTCGGCGATGTCGGGGTTGCGCGATTCGACGAGCTCGACCAGCTCGCCGATGAAGGTGGCGACCGGGACCGTGGACGGTAGCCCGACATCGACCTGGGTATTGCCGCCGATCACGGAGACGCGGCATAGTTCGGGTTCGGCGGACGTGCGTCCGCCCGATGCTGAAGGTGCGCTCATCGGACAGTCAACTCCGGATCAGTGTGGTGACGGGCGGTGCTCCCCCGCTCGCCATGACAGAGAACAAGCTGCAAAATCTGCGTGTCAGCAGAACCACTCTCACCCCGTCGATCGTGTTCACGTTGCAGCCATTCGGCAACGAACCTTAATCTATCCGACAGGCGGGCAGGGCGCGATAGGTACGCTGGTCAGGAGAGATACGGAATGACCCACAACATAAGAAAATTCGGGGTTCGACTGCAATGACCGGTAACCGCCAAGCACAGCGCGCCTTCGACGCCGGGGTTCTGTCGCTCGGGCTGACCATCGACGGGCAAGAGGCCACACGCGATCTGGACTACGCCAAGCTGGCGTTTCATCGTGCCACCGAGTGGGATCCGACGATGTGCGATGCCTGGCTGGGCCTGGCCGCCGCCGGTGAGGTGACCCGCGAGGTGCTGCTCAATCTGTACAAGACCAGCGGCTCCACGCTGCAGCGCGAGCAGCGTCGGCTCGGCCTGCGGCCGAGAGAACTGTCCGGTCGGTTTGTTACGGGTCTTTACATCGACTACCCGCTGGCCAGCTACACCGAGATCTGGTGCGCACACATCGGCCAGCTGATTGTCGACAAGGATTTCGACGAGGCCGAGCAGGTCCTCGACCAGCTCACCGCCCACCTCAAGGCGCTGCCGCCCGGCCCGGACACCGTGGCCGACAACCGGATCGCCTCCTACATGCGCGGCGTCCTGCACTACACCACGCAGCGGTGGCCCGATGTGATGACCGTGCTGGCCGGTTCCAACGAATGGGACGACCCGTACATGTCCGCGGGCGCGCACGTCATGGTCGGCTCGGCCTGCGCCCAGCTCGGACTGTTCGGCGAGGCCATCCGCCGCATGGAACAGGCCGAGAACGGCCCGATTCCGTCCGCGCGCACCACCGCCATGTTCTGCCGCGGCCTGTGCCTGCGCGAGACCGGCGACGAGCAACAGGCTCAGTCCCTGTTCGAAAAGGTGTACTCGCAGGCCCCCGACTTCGCCTCCAACACCGAGGCGATGCGCGACCGCACCTACCGGATCACCTTGACCTCCAAGGAGACCATCGCCGCGCGCACCGACCGGTGGGATCCCGAATCCGCGCCCACCCTGCAGCAGCAGGAGGAGGCCGACTTCGAGGACCGTGCCAAGAAGATGCTGGAAACCGCACGCAAGGAACTCGATCGCCAGATTGGCCTCGCCTCGGTGAAGACCCAGGTGGCACGTCTGCAGTCGAGCGCTCAGCTGGCCAAGGTGCGGGCCGAGAAGGGCCTGTCCAGCGTGGCCCGCGGCAACCACCTGGCGTTCACCGGCCCGCCCGGAACGGGTAAGACGACCATCGCCCGTGTCGTCGCCAAGATCTATTGCGGTCTGGGGATTCTCAAGACCGACAAGATGGTCGAGGCCAAGCGCATGGACATGGTCGGCGAACATCTGGGCAGCACCGCGATCAAGACCGACAAGCTGATCGACAGCGCGATGGACGGCGTGCTGTTCATCGACGAGGCGTACACCCTGATCCAGGAGGGCCTGTCCGGCGGCGACGCGTTCGGCCGCGAGGCCGTGGACACCCTGCTGGCCCGCATGGAGAACGACCGCGACCGCCTCGTGGTGATCATCGCCGGATACGAGGGCGAGATCACCCGTCTGCTGGCCGCCAACGACGGTCTGGCGTCCCGCTTCTCCAAGCGCCTCCAGTTCCCCTCCTACCTCCCGGAGGAGCTGGGCCAGATCGGTCTGGTGATCTCCAAGGCCCGCGATTCCGAATTGTCCGAGGGCGCACAGCGTCGGCTGGTCGAGGCCTGTGATCGCCTCTACAACATGGAGAGCACCGATCAGAGCGGCCATCCCCGCCGCGGCGTCGACGTGGCGGGCAACGGCCGTTTCATCCGTAACCTCATCGAATCCGCCGAGGAGGAACGCGAATTCCGCCTCGCCAACGACGAGAACCTCGACCTGGCCGACATCGACGAGTCGATGCTGATGCGGATCGAGGAATCGGATATGGAGGCGGCCCTGCACACCATCCTGCACTCGATGGGCCTGGGATAGCCTCCCTCCCCGGTGTTCGGTACCTGAACGCCGGGATGGGCAGTGAGCAGCGGTTTTACCGGTTGTTCACTGCCCTGCGACCTGTTCTGCGCACGCGGACCGGCACTATTCACACACTATTCACGTGCTGCGGGCGACAGCCGGACACGGCAGATCATGGCCGCGACCGAACACCGTCGGTTTCGTCGTCGACGGCTACCGGGCCGCACAGATCGAGCCCGTGAGCCGGCTCAGTTTCCGGTGGCGCTGACTGGGTTGGCGTTGGCCGACGAGGTGGATATCGGGGAACCGCTGCCGGAGGGCAACGTGTCGTAACTGACCAGCGCGGCCTGCTGGGAGAGGGTCGGGCCGGGGATCAGGCGGCCCACTATCGCCCAGGGGGCCAGATGCGGAGTGGCGCCCAGGCCCAGGATCTGGGCGGTGGCCAGGTCCGGGATGCTGTAGCGAATTCCGTTGTCGGAGATGTAGAACAGGCCGTCGCGGCGCAGGCTGCCGGAGTCCATGCCGGTGGTCTGGACGAACTCGCCGGACATGGGCCTGAGGTAGACGTTGTCGACGTGGTCACCGTCGGACGGGGTGGCGAGCTGGACCGGGGTGGCCTGGCTCGGCAGGGGCATCTTTGTGCCCACGAGCAGGGACACCGCGGCCTTGTCGGCCGGGTTGCTGGTGTCGGTGGTCTGCGCGGTGGCCATGCCCGCGCTCTTGTCCCAGGCCACGCAGGTCACCGGATCGTCCTCGGCGGAGATGATTTTCGGGATCTGGGTCGGGAAGTGGCCTATCGCCAGCGTGTTCACCACCGGAACGCCGTCGAGCACATCCGGTGTGACGGCCTGGATCTGGCTCATCCCGTGCGAGTCGGCGTTGCGGATCATCTGAGCGGCGAAGGGGCCGATCTTCTGCACGCCGTCAGCGAGCACCACGTAGAGCTCGGCGGAGCCGCCCTCCAGCGGGGCCACCGAAATCACCCCGCCCACAGGAATATTCGACAGCTTGCCCGGGCCGGGCTGACCCGCCTGCGGAATGGTCGGCGGGGCCAGCGGCGGTACCGGAACCGCGACGTCCAGCAGCCCCGGGCCGGTCGGGCGAGGCGTGTACGAACCCAGGTTCAGGGTGCGGGAGACCACCGTGTTGGTGGGGTCGACCTCGGCGCGTTTGCCGTCGTAGACCAGGTAGTCCTTGCCGTCGTGCTGCACCAGCACAGCCTCGCCGGGGACCGCGGTGCGCGTCTGCGCGCCCAGTTGGGGCGCCCCGGCCATGATGGTCGTGGTGGGGGTCGAACCGGAGTCGGCGCTGCCGGTAGCGGTCAGCTGCACGGTCTCGCAATACGTCCAGTCCGAGTGGGCGCCCTGCGCGGAGGCGGGCAGTGCCGCGGGGGCGCCGGGGATACCCAGCAGCGGGCCCTGCGGATACCCGGTGAGCTTCGAATCCGCCACCGACGTAGGCGAATCCGCACTGGAGGTGATGAGCCTGGCCGAGGCCAGATTCAGCACCGGGTGCATGGTCTGGTTGCCGGAGGAGTCCTTGACCATCACGTACATCGCACCGCTGCTGTTACCCATGATGATCTTCGCGCTGCCGACCGAACCCTGCGGATGGATCAGCGCCAGGATCGTGCATCCGGCGATGCCGAGGATCGACAGCACGACCCCGATGATCAGCGAGCGCGACTGCGATCGCATCGGGTCATGCAGCATGCGCACATCGCGGCGGACCATGGCGTGGTCGAGCCGACGCAGCAGGAAACGGTAACCATTGACCTGAGCTCGGGTCGTCAGCTGAGCTGGCACTGGATCTCCCTCGGAAGAGTTCTCAGGAAAAGCCTATGCGGTTGTCCGGGCGGCACGCTACCCGCAGCCGAAACAGGTAACGTAATCCGCGAAACAGACAGATAGCAGCCCCAAGGTGTCATGTTTGTTTCACACCGCATTCTCTCGAGCGGATATGGGAAGCAGCGATGTCAGAAGAACCGATCGTCTACACCGGGCCCGAACAGGCGGCGGATTCCGAACTCTCCGCGCCGACCGCACGCGCGGCGCGTACTCCGGCGGCCCTGCACGATCAGGACTTCTGGCTCTTCCGATATTACCCGCTGCGGCTGGTGATTCCGGTGCTGCTGCTGGCCGGGCTGGCTGCCTGGATCGCCACCGCCTTCCACCTGCCGTGGTATGAGGTGGTACCCATCGGCGTGGTGATCCTGCCGATCGGCCTGGCGCCGCTGCGCCGCCGCATGCCACGCTCGCTGGCCGCGATCATCGCCGGGGCCATGGCCTTTCGCTTGAACAAGTGGCGGCACGACCCGAGTGCGCTGCCGCCGGAGCCCTTCGACGTGCCGCTGCCCGAGGGCGGTAGTTACGGCGTGCGCTGGGACAACGATCTGCTGATCACCATGCTGCGGATCGAGCCGCCGCCGGACGCGATGACCAAGCTGCGCCCGGGCTCACTGGGCTCGCATCAGGAACTCATGCTCAGCGAGATCGCCAGCTGTCTGGGGCAATTCGATATCACGCTGGACTCCATCGACATCATCAGCACCGGCGCGCGCACCGCCAGTAACGGCGCCGTGGCCTGGCTCTACGACAGCATCCTGGGCCCGCTGCCCGCGATCGCGCGCCGCACCGTGTGGCTGGTACTGCGCCTGGATCCGCTCGCGAACGCCGAGGCGGTGGACAATCGCGGCGGCGGCGGGACGGGCGCCCTGCGCGCGGCGATCATCGCGACCCGGCGCGTCGCCAATCGCCTTGCCGCCCGGGACATCTCGGCCTCGGTGCTGACCGCGAACGAAATCAACAGCGCGGTACGGCAACTCACCCACGGCATCCCCGTGGACCAGTTCTCGATATCCCCGCATACGTTGGAATACGAGGGATTACATCTGACCAGCTACGCGATCGGCCGCGACCTGATCGCCTCGCCCGGATTCGCCGACCTGTGGGCCGCGCCGAGCCTGTCCACGACCATCACGGTGCGGCTGCGCCCGCAGGCCTCGCGGCCCGGGCACGAGAACGGCTCGCCGACCATCAGCCTGCACGCCCTGGTGCGCTTCGACACCCTCGCCGAACCCGCCGAACCGCCGGTTCCCGGCCTGCGCCGCATGCCCGGCCAGCAATTGCAGGCCCTGCTGGACAGCCTGCCCATCGCCACGCCGCGCGAAGACGCCCCCGAGGATCACCGCGGCCCGCTGGACGCGCTGAACGGGTTGTCGGTGCCGACCGCCGGATGCGGCCAACTGATCGGCGCGGACCTCACCGGTTACGGCATCGCGGTGCCGCTGATCGGTGAGGGCACCAGGCATCTGGAGGTCATCGGCAAGCTCGACCTGGCCCAGCAGGTGGTACTGCGGGCCATCGCGCTGGGTGCGCACACCGTGGTGCACACGGTGCGCCCGGACGCGTGGAACACCATGGTGCAGGGCGTGTCCGCACCCGGTTCGCTGTCGCTGGCGCCGCGCGCCGCGGGTGCCAGCCACCATCCGCCCGCACCCGTGGTCCAGCCCGGAAGCCCTTATCCCACAACAACCGTGGTGGTCTTCGACGGGATCGACCCGACCGCCCTGCCGGGTGGCGCGACGATCCTTTACGTGCACGACGGTAACGGCACGAGCCCGTTCGACGCCGATGTGACGCTGTCCCAGGATCCGGATCAGCCGAATATGATCACCGTGCGCACCGCGACCGACTCGGCCACGGTACATATGGTCACCACGCGGGACGAGATGCAGTACATCGGCGAATCGTTGGTCGCCACCCGCTGATAAAACTTTCGGTGAATAAAAGATTCGGCCGGTCGGGAATCCCGACCGGCCGAATCTTTATGCGCTGACGCGCGATCAGAAAACTTCGAAACCCTGACCGACCGCGGAGTCGGCCGCCAGGGCCCGGTGCAGCGCGTCCTCGACCGACTGCTGCAGCTGGTTCAGCACCTGCAGGTTGTCGTCGTAATCGTTGCCCCACTTGCTGAAGACAGCATCGAAGCTCTGGTTGGCGTTGTCACCCTGCAGGGCGTTGTGGAACTGGCCCGCGTAGCCCTTGAGGTTCTCCGCCTCGGTCTGCAGCGTGGAACCGGAGTGCTGCAGGTCGTCGTACAGCGCGTTCATGCTCGTAGGGTCGTAGAGAATTTCACCCATTTGAATACTCCTTCAGTCGAAAAAAAGTATGAGACCTGATCAGGCGTTGCTCTGGTCCATGCTGAGCAACTTCTGCGCGCCCGCGTTCACTGCCTGGGTCAGCGCGTCCAGATCCGACTCCAGCTTCGAGGCCGTGTCGTGCCAGTTGTTGGTGGCGGTGATGAACGCGGAGTTCGCGTCACCCTTCCAGCCAGCCTTGGCCTGCTCGGCCGCATTGTCGATCTTCGAGATCTCGGCACGAATGGCCGCGATCGACTGGTCGAAGTTGCTCGCGAGGGTTTTGATCTGGTCGGGCTGAAGGCCAACTGCTCCTGCCATTTTACTTTCCTCTCATCAGGGGGTTGGTTACTGCTCACAGGGGGGTACTGCGTCGAGAGATCGGCTTCGGATCTCCCTCAGAATAGAAGACTCTTGCTGACATTTCAGAACTTATTGCCTCAGCCACCTCCCCCCGGGCAGCAACTCGACCAGCGCGGAAATCGCCTGTGCGATCCGGTGATCAGTGCCCGGTGTGACCGTCGACCAAGACCTCTGGTCTGGTGCGATGCTCGGCAGCGCGATAATACGACCCCTGCGAGTGTCGTACACCGCGACCGCGCCCGGTGCGCGGGTAGTGATGCCGTCCTCGTGTGCGTAAGCCACGATTTCGGCATAGGCATAACAGGATTCGAACGCCAGACCATAAACGGTCGCGTCGCGATCGGCCACACCGAGCGCGTAACAGGCGTCGGCGTAATCGGCGGAAGTGCTCGCCCCATCCAGTCGTTCGCTCAGATCCTGGGACAGCGCGGTGAAATCCGCGGTCTCGGCAGGTGCACAGGCGCCCAGCGCGCTCAGCAGCGGGCGGGCCAGCGACGCACCGGAACCGTCGGACCAGACCGGTCGCACGTCGTACTCGTCACCCGTGCGCACCGCGATCGTGTGGTCGTTTCCGCGCAGTGCCAGGCATACTCGCACGATCTCGGCGGGAACCCCGGGGTCCGGGGAATCCTTCGAGGTGCGGTAGATGCGCGCCACCAGCTCGCGTTCGGGCTGGGCCAGCACGAACATCGCCTGCGCCAGTTCGCCCGTCACCTCGCCGTAGTCGTCGAAGATCCCGGCGGCGGTCAATCCGTCGACCGCCTCCTCCTGCGCCGAACGCCACTCGTCATACGAATCATGTTGCGGCGAGACGGCCAACGCCACAGGTAGGGTCTGCACCCCGAGACGCTCGGCCACGGCGAACAATCCGTCGTTGGTCAGTGTCGTCATCAGGCCGCCCCGGGCTGCGCGACATCCGGCGGAGGCGGCGTACCCGGCTGGGGCGTCCCCGTCTGGGGCGGCGCGGGCGCCGCCGACGATCCACCCAATACCGCTGGCGCACTGACGATCCCGTTGTCCATACCGATCACGTCGGCGCCCTCGACCGCGATTCCGGCACGATGCGCGTCCTCGACGGGCGCCGCCGGCGCCCCGCCGCCGCCCATGGGCGTCACGGGCATGGCACTGGCCGGGGCAGGCGCGGCAGCCTCGGCCGCGGACACCGGAACCGCCTGCGGAACCTGTTGCGGTACTTCGGATTCGGTATAGGCAGGTGCGATGTACGCGGTCGGGCTCGGCGCGGCGGCGGCCAGGGCCGCGGGATCGAAGTTCGCCGGCAGCGCGGGCATCATCGGAAGGGATTCGGGCATCGGCAAGGGCGAGCCCTTGCCGGTCGACCGCTCGGCCGTCAGCGCGGCGCCGGAACTGAGCACCGGGGGCTTGTCCTGCACCCAGGGAACGGCCAGCGGGTCGGTCGCCGCCTCGTAGACGCGCATCACCCGCGCCGCCGCGGCCTTGGCGGCATCGGCGTTGGTATCGGTCACCGCGGCGATCGCCTGGATCGGTGCGCCGAGACCGAGACCGATCTGCTGCAGCATCTGCTCGGCCTGCTGAATCAGTTGGATATCGGCGATATTCGGCATGGTCAGCCGGGCAAGCTCATTGGCGGCGGCCTGCTGCTCGGCCCTGGCCGCATTGGCGGCCGCGGCCTGCGCGGCGCCGCCGAGCCAGTCGCTCAGCGACGAAATCCGCTCGTGCACAGTGGCACTCGAGACGGACTGCCACGCACCGCGCAGCATCACCAGGATCGACTCGTACTCGACCGCCGCAGCACCGAAGCTGGAGGCCAGGTGTGCCCACGTGGCACCGGCCTCCGCCATCGGGATGGGACCCGGGCCGGTACCGAGATCCCGCGCCAGCTGGTCGGGCTGGCGCGACTCCCAGACCACGCCGGTGAACCCGGACTGCGGTGGCTCGATCATGGTTTCTCTGCCCTCTATACCTGGCGCGCGTTCTCGACGCCGGCGACGTTCGCGTCCTCGACGCGGCCGAAGTGGTCGACCTGCGCGCGCAGCGAGGCCGCCAGCTTCTGCAATTCCTCGACACCGGCATCGGCGCTGGTCGAGAACGAGTCGGCGACGTCGTTCATGGTGCCCGCCGCCCGCATCGACACCTCGTCGGCGCCGGCCGACGGAACGGTCAGCGAGGGCTTGCCCTCGGCGACGTCGTTCTGCAGGCGCTGAGCCAGCGCGTCGAGCCGACCGGCAGCCTCGGTGGCCGCCTGCGGATCGAAATACACTCCGTTGAAATCGTTATCTGCCATGACGTCCTCACAATCGGATAGAACACACCATCACAACGTCAGTTCTTTGTCCGGCGGCGCCTCGATGGCCTGCGAATTCGCCTGCGCACCGACCACGGGAAGTGAAACACCTTCCAGCGGACCGACGACCGCGTCGCCGTTGTTGCCCGTCACCAGGTTGCTCTGTGAACCGGCATCGGCTGCCCCGGCGGCCGCGGTCGACTTGGCCATGCCCATGGCGCCCATTCCGCCGCCACCCATCGGCATATAGCCGGGACTGCTGGTGGCCGACGCCGGTTCGACGGCGGCGGGCTCGGGTGTGCCCGCACCGAGGGATGAACCCTCGGCCGCGGCCGTACCCGTCCAGGGGTTGAGCTGTGCGGCAGGCGCCGCGGAGGTGACGACACCGCCACCGCCGAGACCGCCTCCGCCGGAACCGGACTCACCCATCAAATCGCCGCCGGCTCCGCTGCTGTTAACCGAGTCGATGGATTTGGCCGCATCGGTGGTGGCCGGCCGGGCTGCGGTCGCCAGCTGTCCGATGGATTGCGCACCGGTACTGAGCAATTGGGAGACCGGCGAGGCCAGCTGTTGCACCAGCTGTTCCAGCCCACTGCTCGACGAGGAGGTCGTGGACGACGCCGCGCTCGACGCATCGGAGGCGGTCGAGGAGGCGGCGTCCGATACCGAGGACGCGGCGGAGGACACACCGGTCGGCGTGGAGCTGACCTTCACCTTGTGGCCCGCCGCGGTCATATTGGCGCTGTGGAAGGTCATTTCGAGCCGCGTCTTCGCCAGTACCGCAAGGCCTTCGGCGATCGACTCGGCCGTGGCCCCGGCGAGGAACACCTGCCCGCCCGGCACCGCCAGGAACGGCGCGGTCATCGCCGCGGTGGTCAGGTATTTGCTCACGACACCCGTCATCAACGCGCCGCCCGTGGCCACCGAGGTGGCGCCCGCGCCGAGAATAGCCTTCTGACTGGTGCTCTGGCCGACCAGCTGGGTACCGGAGGAGGACGCCTGGCTCGCGGTGGAGGCAGCCGACTGGGAACCCTGGCCCTGCCACAGCTGCATCAGGATCGGCAGCGCGGCGCTGCCCAGCGACAGGGCGGTCTGCAGACCCGTTGTGATGGCCTGTAGGACCTGGGTCGGGTCGGGGTTCAGGTGTGCGGGCTGCCCGGAACCCGGCGCGGTCGAACCGGCGGGCGAACCCGACTGCGCAGGCTTGGGTGAACCACTCCGCGCCGCAGGGGGTTTCGAAGTAGGCGCGGCCGCCGCCGGGGTGCTCTGCGCACCCGTACCACTCTGCGTCGTGCCCGCGGAGTTGCCCGTCGCCGGGGTGTTCTGCGTCGCCGTGGCGTTCTGCGTCGGCGCGGAGTCGGACGGTGCGGCAGGGGCCGCGGCGACCGCGGGATGCAACGCGGATTTGACCGCGGGCCGGGCCGCGGACGCCGGATCGGCCGCCGGATGCGACCCGGCCCCACCGAAGTGCCCGGTGCCGAAGCTCGACAACATGTCGGTCATCGGCTTGACGATGGCCCCCAGGTCGATGGTCGGCAGCGGCGGCAGGCCCGGAAGGGGCGACGCCGCCGGGATCGTCGGCAGCGGAGGCAATCCCATGGTCTGCAGGATGTGGTTCACCGGCTGGTCCATCATGGGCGCCAGCGAGCTACCCCGCAGCAGGTCTGAGATGCTCGGGTCGATCGGCGCGGTCATCAGCTAGACCGAACCGAGGTCACTCGCCGACTCGCCGTCGGTGTTCTGATACTTGGCGGCGCTCCCGTAGGCCGCCGCCGCGGTACCGGCGTGCACTGCGGCCAGCTCGTTGACCGACGAGATGTGGTTGGCCTGGGCGTAGGCGAACGACGCGAGGAAGTCCTGCCCGATCAGGCCGAACACCGGCACGGCCGCGCCAACGGTCGCGACCTGGTCGACGTTGCCCGCAGTGGCGACGGTGGTCGCCATCGCCGCCGAGGCGTCTGCGTAGTTACGAATGGCATCTGGTGTTGCCGCGACACGGTCCATCGAATTCCCACCTCTGGTAAGGCAATCGCTTGTCATCATGGTAAACAGACGGACCGACATCCCGCTACAGATAGCACGCCCCACAGATCCAGGGGCGGCGATCCGGTAGCAAAATTCACCAGCCTGCTACCTCATCGTTGAACGTATTGACTAGATCGGCTCGTTCGGCGAAGGCGTTAACGGCAGCGGCGTATGCGGTAGTCACGACCGCACTCTCGAACTGTTCGGGTGTCATTCGCGAAATCGTCTCGGACAGTTCGAGATCCAGCAATGCGCCGTTACCGTCGACCTCGACCGTGACCGCGCCGTCCTCCGAGGTTTCCCGGGACCGAATCGCCGCCATATTGTCCCCGAGGTCGCGCAGCCGATACAGCCGTCGCCGCACGCTGGCCTCGAGTTCGTCCATGGATTCGTACATCACACTCCTCGATACGATCGGCCATCAGTACAGACCGACCCGTCTGTATCAAACCAATGCAAAATGCAGTCGTTCAACTTTTGTCCGCACCGACCGCTCCGCTTACACCGAGCGCAACCAACTTTCGGGTTCGTACTCGTCCTCGTCCTCTTCCCGGATCTCGGACTGCGCGACCTGCTCCGGTGTCGGCAATCCCATCAGCCGCAGCGCGTCCTGATCGACACCGATCTCCTCGAACTCCGCCCGCCGCGCCAGCGCCGCCCGGTTCGCCGCCTGCTTACACAGCCGCAACACCTCGGCCGCCAGCGCCCGCGGATCCCGCCGCAACTCGGCCGGATCCACCGAAATCCCCAGCGGCAGCCCCTGATCGCTGGTCCGCACGGTGATCGAACCGGTGCGCGAGGCCGCGGTCCATTCGGTGAACACCTGCTCCGGCGCGCCGGAGTCTCCCCCATCGGCCGAGCCGCCGGCCCCGGGATCGGTTTTCCCGGTCGCCCCGATCACCTCTCCCGCGACCACCACCGGACCGCCATCGGCCGACTCGCCGTCCCGATACTCGAACATCCCCTCACCGACAACCCCTGAGCCCACACCGGGATTCGAATCCCCGTACTCGTCGTCGAAGCCCTCATACCGTCCGGAGCTCATAGCGCAACCCCAATCGTCCACTGCGCAACCGTTTCCAGGTGGGCGCACCTATCGTACGCCACACAGTGCCATAATGCCCTGACAATTGGGCGTCCGCAGCTGCGCCGATCATTCCAACGCTTCGCAGAGGTGGTCGTTCAGTGTGACCGCGGTCGGGTATTCGAGCTCGGCGGCTCACCCGTCGAGGAACCTCGGGTAGAGCGCCCGTACGAGCTCGAGGGCGATGTCCATGCTGATGGCGTTGTCGTTCACCAACGCGTTGGTCACGACCGCGACCGACGCATCCTCGGCGGGATAGCGGTACACCGCGCACGACGAACCGGGCATGATGCCGCTATGGCCGACCAGCGCACCGAGGCGCTGCACCCCGAGCCCGTACCGATGGTAGGCGCGCCGGCCGTCCAGGTGCCGCGCCGTCAATCGCTCACGCTGCAGGTCCGCCGACAACAGTGTGCCGTCGGCAAGTTCACGCACCCAGATCAGGAGGTCGTCGACCGTCGAGGTCATCGCGGCGGCCGTCCACAGGACATTGGGGTTCATGTCGCCGAGCTCACACAACGTGCCACTGTCCGGCACGAGTGCATAGAGGGTCGGATGCGGGTCGGGAAGCTTTGCGACCGAGGGAAATTCGGTGTTGTTCAGGCCCGGCACCGCCGCGACCACGTCGCCGTTGATCACATCGGCCGCCGACTTGCCGGTCACCTGCTCGAGCACGAGCCCGAGCAGAATGTAGTTGCTGTCGCAGTAGCGAGCCCTGACACCCGGTTCGAAAGTCGCCGGCCTGCTGCGCATCACGTCGATCTTGCGCTCCTGCGGCCAGTCCGCGTCGGCAGTGTCGAACGACACGCCCTCGATCGCCGGCCACCAGTCCGCCACATCGGAAAAGTCCGGGACACCGGACGTCATGGTCAACAGGTGCTTGATCGTGATGCGCTCACCGTTCGGAATCCCCGGGACGAAGGGTTCGAGCGTATCGTCGAAACCGATTCGGCCACTGTCGATCTGCTGCAGGACGGCCGTCGCGGTAAATGATTTCGTGACGCTTCCGATGCGGTAGTGGTCGCCGATCCGGAACGGTTCACCGGTGGTCACGTCCGAGACGCCGAGCGCAAGCTCCCATCGCTGATCGCCCACCTCGACAACCGCGCCGAGGCCGGGCAGGCGTCTGTCGTAGAAGTGCGTCTCGAGCAGGAACCCGAGCGTGTCCCGCGTCATCTCGTCGAACATCGGACGATCCCTGTGCCCGCCGCTCAGGAGACTCGGGAGTCACGTTCGGTGGGGCGGTCCTCCCGGATCCGCCGGACCAGTGCGGCGACTCGCTGGTTGACAAATATCTCGAATGCGTTGTCGTCCACCGCAACTGCGACCGGACTCGCTGTTGACTCGATCAGGTAGCGGCCGTCATCGGCAAGATCGCGCCAATGCATCGAATAGCCGCGGCGGTCCTGGATCCAGTGCGCCCCACTGCCCGGTTCGACCTTCAACTTGCCGACGCGGGTCGTCTCGGCACGGCGCCAGCGGTCGGAGCGCTGCTGCGGGGATCCGATCGGATCCCGCACCGGCGACGAGTCGTACCTGTAGCCGACTCTGTCCGACTCCGGTGGGAAGATCGGGACCTCCTTATCCTTACCGCGCCCGGCCTTCGGCAGCCGGGCGATCACGGCCTTCGCCAGCCCGACGACATCGGTCTGGTAGACGTCGACGTCACCGCCGCGGTCGATGGTCTCGCCCGGCTGCTGGGCCAGGACCACCGCGAAACCCTCGCGCCGCAGTCCGACCACACGCGTCACCGTCTGCATATCCGTCTCGTCGCCGGCCCCCTCGCCCGCCGCCCAGATGACAATGTCCGGATTGACCGCGGCCTTCCACAGCTGCAATAGATCGGCGGTCTCCCACCCCTGCGGCGGTTGGAGCGGCGGATTCCTCGAGATCCGTTCCGCCGTCTCCTTTTTCGCGCGGATGTAGTCATCCTCGTATCGGTGAGTCGGCCAGTGCGTCAGCGGGAACGGCAGGCGGTCGTTCGACATCAGCTCCCACAGCACCACGAGTTCGAACGACGTCAATCGCCCCAGGTGAGTGCTCATCCGTCGACGATCGGCTTCGAAGTCAACGGGGCCTCACCCATGGCCTGCTCGAGCCACTCCTCCGAATCCAGGAATTCGGCGCGCTTCTTCTCCTTCTCCTTCTCCTGCTGACCTCGTCCGGCGCCCATACCCATCGGGCCCGGGACGCCCGCCGAAGCCATCCCGGCACGAGCCTCCCCGATGGCAGCCTCCTCGGCCTTGGCGACCATCGCGGCGCGCGGGAACAGCCTGGAGGCCTGCTCTTCCGAGGCGAGCAGGGCGCCCTTGGTGGCGCTCATCGCCCTGCCGAGTGCACCGTCCGGGCCGCCCATTCCGAGTCCGGCGAGCGCCGGGCCGGTCAAACCGGCCAGTCCCCCCATGTCGCCGGCGAGATCTCGCGCGGCATCAGCGGCGGTGGGTTGAGTCAGCTGCTGCGCGGCCTGCTGGGCCGCCTGCAGACCCTGCTGCGCCGCCTCCTGCGCCGCCTGCGAGTCCTGCTGCTGCGAATCCTGCTGTTGCTGCTGCGCGGCCTGCTGTTGCTGCTGCTGCGCGGCCTGCTGTTGCTGCGCCTGGTAGGCGGCCTCCTGCTTGGCCAGCTCGGCCTGCTGCTGGTCTGTGTTCGTCGCGGCATTCGTCAGGCCGGTGAGGCCGAGACTCGGAGCAGGACCGGGGAGGCTGAGGCTGGGCCCGGGACCAGGACTGGGACCAGGGCCAGGGGTGCTGACCTTGCCGGTCGGGTCCGGGAGCCCACTCGTCACCGATTGCGGCAGCGGGAAGATCGGCATGGCCGCGTCCACGGATTTCCCGTTGGGAACGAAGATCTCGTTGATGACGTCGTTGGCCCGCTTCGTCAACTCCTGCTTCATGAGATTTTGCACCTGGCTGCTGTATGGGGCCCACGTGGTGTAGTTCTGGCCGTAGTCGCTGCCGCTGTCGCTATAGCCGTTCTCGCTGTCGTCGATGTGAGTTATGACCTCTGTCCCGTCGCTCAACAGGCCGTGTTGGTCGGGAATATTTTTTTTCGTGTCATCGAGGAATGTCGCCGAGAAGCCCAGGCTGTTCGCGATCGCGTTCATGATGACGGGGAGTTGCGACAGTTGGTCGGCGTAGCGCTGCACGGCCGTCGACGCGACGGCACCACCGGTAGAATCCCAGGAATCGATGATCTTCGCGTACACTTCGTTCCAGAAGTCACCGGCGAGCGAAGTCAGATTGCTGCCGTGAGTGCTCCAGGTCGTCGCCATGCCTTTCACCCAATTGGTGTTGATCGAATCGCGATACGTCACAAGATTTTCCAGCGTCTGGTTATAGGTCTCCCATTTGATCTGGCCGACCTCGGTCTTGATCTGACTGCTGGCGCCGAGTACGGTACCCGGGTCGGTGATCTTGTCCGGCGGGCTGAAAGTATTCAGCGACACGCTGTCAGAATCTGGACCGCTCATTGGTTACCTCCACAGGGCAAGGACGACGGAAATCCCACGGGCTACCGCGGCAGCGCCTTTATCGTATTGTCGTACTTGGAAATATCCGCGGCAGAGGCATTTTCGTTCGTCAGGTACGCGCGGCCGGCCGCAATGAAGGTATCCATCATGTCGCTGACGACCTTGACGTGCTTTCCCAGTACGTGCTGCAGCGAGGAGTCGCCGCTGTCCGCGAGGGCGTCGTAGCGGTCGGCGAGATCCTTCGCGTTCGGGATGATGCCGTCGTCGCCGAAGGCTTTGTTCTTGGCGAGCGTGGAGAGGTTCGTGGCGTCGTTGATCGCGCTGTTGAGCTCGGTGATCAAATCGCTGCACATCTTGGCGCAGTCCTGCGCGGCTTGCGGGTCCAGCCGGATGTAGTTTCCCTTGGCGGCCTTGGTGAGGGCGGTGAAATCGCTGCTGTCTGCCATCGGTCGGTCCTTCTACGACGAGATACTCGGGAAGTGGTGTCGGCCCAACGCTGCGCGGCCCGTTGGCACCATCTGTCTGTCAACTCCTGCGTAGCCGTACCAGCCCCGGCAGCGGCTCATCTTCATCCACATCTTGACATGAAGAGCCCTGGCCGTCTGCCCCATATATCAGGGTCACCACTACCGTCATCATGACACGTTCCCGATGCCGAGCGCCATCGGTCGGCATGTCATCCCGCACGGTTCGCAGTAGCCGTAGACGCCGTGCAAGCTCACCATCCCCTAGATCGGGAAATCCACCCCCGTGCTGGTGCGGCGCTGGTTGAAGCGCTGTTCGAAACCCTCGGCGTAGATGGAGGGGGCTACCGAGGAGGAGGACTGTTCGATGACGCCGTCGTCGGCTATGTAGAAGATGGCGCGGCCGATGGCGATCTCGTCGGGTTGGGTGGGGACGAAGACCATCCAGCCGACGGTGAGGCGTTCGGCGACCAGGTTTTCCAGGGGGTAGTTGGTGGTGTCGATGTCTTGGCCGCGGATGAATTCGCGGACCAGGGTGATCGCGCGCTCGGAGGAGAGCTGTTCGGGGACCTCGGTGACCAGGCCGGCCATCGACAGCTGGAACAGGGCGCCGTCGATGTCGTCGGCCGGGTCGTCGAACAGGGCGACGAGCGTATTGCGGGTCACCACGCCGGCTTCCGCGGCGGCCACCAGGTTGGCCGCGGCCTCGCGCTGCTCCTCGGTCGGCTCCGAACTCGCGAGGCCGGCGACCACCTCCGCGGCAGTCTGCGCGGTCCATACGCCGGGCACGGCCGAGCTGAGTTGATCGGAGGTGGGCGATTCGCCGCGGAACCAGCTGCCGTTGTCCCACCAGTAGCAGAACGACAGGACACCGCGCGCCGCACGAGGATTGAGTACCTGGTTGGCCACCCACTCCGGGGCGCCGGCGTAGAGATCCGGCATGGGCTCGCCACCGTTGTAGGCCGCGTCGAGTTCCGGGGCGTCCCACACACCGCCGGACAGCACCGCGCGGCCGCCGGGCAGCACGTACAGGGTGGAGCCGCTGCGCGAGAAACCCTCGAACAGGGCCAGCGCGGGCAGGACTCGCGGACCGACCTCCGAGCCGACCGCCACGAACGACGCCGCGATCGTCGCCCAGCGCGCCCATAGGACCGGCAGCACCGGGAAATCGTCGAGGGAGCGCACCGGGCCGATCCCGGCGTCCTGGTCGGTGCGCGACTGGACGCCCGCCTGCTGCGCGGTACGCCACTGGCGGTTGTCGTGCCCGACGTACGCCGCCAGCCACACCGGCACCCGCTCACGCGGAAACGCCTGGAGGTCGGCCAGATACGCCTCGGGAACGAACAGCTGATCGTCGGGGAACGGCACGTCGCCGTAGTCGAAATCGGCCTCGACCTGCCCCGTCACGTCCATGGTGACAACCATTCGCCACCACGGACCGTCGGTGGCCTGGGCGGACACCTCGCGGTGCAGCCGGGCCATCTCGAGGATCTCCTCGGGTACCTCGAGCCGCACCCCTTGGTCGGCGTCGTTGTAGTACAGCGTGTACGCGAGACCGCCCGCCACCGTCAGCGCGAAAAACGACTCCAGCCTGCGCCAGCCCTCCGGACCGGTGACGGCGAGCTCACGCGCGATGTTCTGGGCCAGCTGACCGGCCTGATCCTCGATCGAGGAACCCTCGGCGACGGCCTCCGTATCCAGCGCGGTGGACTCCTCGTCCACCAGCGAGCGCTCCGGCGCGTCCGGCGCGGCGGCGGGCTCGCTCGGCGGCGCGGACTGCGATGCCGGACCCCCCAAACCGCTCAGGCTGAAATTGACGTCCGGCAGCCCGCCGCCCGCGGGAGAGTCCTGGTGCGGATCGGTCATTCGGTTAGCCCTCTCTCATCGCCTCACGCGGCAGCCTTCATCTACGCGCAATCTTGCCGCGTACACCGCCATCGCGCCATCTCATCAACGGTAGCCCGCGATATGATGACAACGGAATAACATTTGCGACATCCTCATATTAACGGAATACATCGACTCGACGCCCGCCGTCCGCATGCAGGTCCCGCAGCCACAGCCCGAAGTCGAGGTTCGTGCCGGGTGCGGGGTAGCGCACCTCGAAGGCGCGCACACCCGCCACGCCCACCTGGAAGAGCTGCTGCCCGCTTCGACTTCGGTCCCAATAGATTCCGGTCGCCGGATCGTCCAGATCGAAGATCCGACCCGGCGTACGCAGCAGCAGACTGCCGCGATCGCGGTAGCACGCCACCGGGGTACCGCCGATGCTGCCGTAGAGGCCGGCTGCGGGGCCGATGTTCGTCGCGGCGTACATCTCGCCGGTGCCGAGGTCCAGGACTGCCGGACCGCTCAGAGCATCGAAGGGCTGCAACAGTATTCGCGGCTGTGGGGGCGAGTGTCGCGGGTCGGCGGGCCCGTCCCGGCGCTGGCCGCCGCGGCGCGGGCGGGAGCCCGCGCTGGGTGATGCCTGGGGCGGCATCGGCGGTCCGATCAAGGGCTGCCGGGATGAATCATTCGTCGGCAGTTGACTATTGCCGTGCGGCGGGATCCATTCGTGTCCGTTCCGCGGCGGCCGGCTGTCCCACGGAGACGGTCCATTCCACGGCTCGTGGCCGACGCCGGGCGGTTGCGGCCTATCCTTATTGTCTATCTGCGGCAACGAATCACCCTGCGGTACTTGATTGTTCGGGCTAGGCGGTTCGTCTTCCGGCCGCGGCTGATCGGGATGCTCCCACTGTTGTACATCGGCGAGCAGTGCGTCGGTGATCGGGCCGATGGCCTGTTCGATGTCGGACAACAAATCCGGGATAACCGATGAACCGCCGCTCCGACTCCCCGATGAACCACCTTGTGGTCCAGTATCACCCGTTGATCCGGACGAGCCGGCGGGTCCACTCGCGCCAGCCGGTCCGGTCGAGCCGACGGGCCCACTCGAACCCACAGGTCCGGGAGGACCGGTTTGTTCACCCGGGCCGCAGTGCTCGTCCGGCCCCGAAGGTCCGACCGGACCGGGCGTCGGGGTCGGCGAAGGCCCGGGCTCGGTCGGTGGCGCCGGCGCTGGCGAGGGTAGTTGCGGTTCCGGGATGTCGAAGAACGGAGCCTGCACAGGAGCGTTGGGAAGTTGTGCAGGGCTGATGAAGCGCGGCGGATGTGGGATTCGCGACATGTGGTTCCACGGGGAGTCGCTGGTCGGACCTTGCCGCCTGCCATGCCCCTGCGGATCGCCCTGGCCGTCGTCGCCATGCGCGCCACGACTTCCCGGACTCCTGGGTGGCCGCCCGCCGCCCCGGCCTGCGCCGCTATCTCCAGCGTTGCCGGGCTCATCCTCACCAGACCCGTTCTCACCGGACCCGCCCTCGCCGGAGTTCAACTGCGCCGGCCCGTCGCGGCCGGGAACGGCGGCCAGTTCGGCGAGGACTGCGGCGTGCGCCTGCTCCAACTCCCGCTCCCGCTCACGCGCCCGCTCGAGATCCGTTTCCATGCGTTCCACCTCGGCCCTGGCCCGCTCCCGCTCCCGCAACGCATCGCGCAACCCGTCGATCACCGCCACACGCGGATCCCGTCGTCCCACCTGCCAGGTGCGCTGCGCGGCCTCGGCGGCGTTGTCCACGATATTCGGATCGTCGAGCTCGCCCAGCGCATCCGGCTCGATCGGCAGGGAGCCGAGAGCCCGGGTGCGAGCGGCCTCGGCCGCGGCCTGCGCGGCGGCCAGGTGCTGCCGCCGCTGTGCCAGTTCCGATTCCAGGCCCTCGCGAACCTCGCGCGCGGCGTGCAGATTTCGTTCGGCGACGGCCGCGGCGGACTCGATCTCGGCGCCAGAATGCCCCGCAAGCTCGAAGGACTGCTCCGAATACGATGGTCGCGCAGCGTGCTCCGACTGTGCGATATCGCCCGGCAGCAACGACAGGCCCGAGACCGCGCGGATCGCGTTCCGCTCGTGCAGGCGAGCCTGCAAATCGGCGAGTTCCCCGCCCCGCGAACGCAATTCGTCCAGCCGCTGTTCCAGAGCGCTCATCCGGTCCTGAATCAGCCTGTGCCGGTGGGGCGCGTCGACCAGACCCCTCTCGACGTCCTGTGCGACGCCGGCCAGCATCGCCCGCTCGTGTGCCAGATCGGATTCCAGAGCGTCCTGTGCCTCCCGCAACGCGGTGCGGGCCTGCTGCAAAGCCAGAACCGCTGCCTGGTGGTCGGTTCCGGCGACGGCCTCGGCCCGCCCGGCCAGGTCGTCGACCTGCCGGAGCAGCTCGGGTATCCGCTGTTCCCGGGCGCGCTGTGCCATGTCGTCTCTACGCGCCTGTGCAGCAATGGAATTCGCCCGCTCGGCGGTGGCCTGAGCGACTTGAAAACGCACGGTCTCCGCTCGCAGCCGCTCCTGAAGCTCGTCCACACGGTTCTGCGCCCCGGTCAGGTCCCGCCGCGCCCCGATCAGGTCGCGCCTCACCGCGACGACCTCCCGGGCCGCTGCCGCCAATCGCCGAATCAGCAGGTGGTCCGGCGCATCCGGCCCACCGGCGTCGGCCCGTGCGGTGAGTTCGTCGATCAGCGCCCGAATCCGGCTGCGCTTCGTCAGCCGCGCGAGCGCGTCGGGTTCCAGGCCCAGCAACTCGCCCACCCGATCGCGTCGATCCCGGGCCTGGTCGACCACCACCTGCTGCCGATCCACCGACGCCTGCGCCCGGTCGAGGTTCTGCTCCGCCTCCCGCAGTGCCCGCTCGTACGGCGCGAGCGCCTCGATCAGGGGTGCGCGGCCCAGTGCGGCGCGCCCGGCGGCCGAGAGTTCGGACCGCGCCACGACTCCGCGCGCCCGCAGCACATCCTCATCGGCCGAGTCGAATTCGTGTACGGCCCGCTCGAGCTCGTCCACCCGGGAGCGTCCGGCATCGTCGGGCTGCTCGGCCCGCAGACGGTCGAAGTAGTCCGGCCCGCCGCCCATCGCATCGAGCACATCCACACCCGCACGCCGCGCCGCGGAGTCCAGCGCGTCCTGCGCCCGCTCGAGCCGATCTTGCAGAGCGGGCAGGCGCAGCCGGTCACGATTGCCCGGCAGAGCGAGTTCGAGAGGGTCGCGACCAGTGTGCAACCGAGATTCCACCTCGGCGCCGCGGGTGGCGTGGGCGAGGCGAGCCAGGGCCTCGTTGCGCTCGCGGATCGCGGCGTCCAGCACGTCGACCCGCGCCCGCCCGGTGTCGTCGGCCTGGCCGTTTCGCAGGGATTCCACCAACTCCCGCACCGGATTTCGGGCCAGCGCGGCATACACGTCCTGCGGGTCCAGCCCGACCTCCCCGGCCGCGTGCGCCAGCGCCTCGGCGGCCTGCCGACGCCGTTCCTCGGCGCGCGGACCGTGGAATCGTTCGGCCTGCCGGTACTGCCGGATCGTGTCGTCCAGAGCGTCGGCCCGGGCCAGGCCCGCGTCGCCGATCTGTGCCGAGCGCACGTCGTGCAGCAGTTGCCGCACCGGATCGTGCGCCATCGCGTCCAGGACCTCCTGCGGGTCCAGGCCCAGTGCCCGAGCCGCGTCGTCGAGGACGACCGAGGTGCGCTCGAGCCTCTCGGTGGCGAGCATGGGTTCGAGCAGTTCGGCGATATCGGACCGGAAGCCGATCCGTTCGCGCCACCCGGTCAGGGGTGGGCGGTTCTCGTCCCAGTCGAAGCCCTCGGCCGCGGCCCGGACGTTCGCGTCATACCAGGTGCCGAACGGATGCTCGTGGGTATACACGGCCTCGGCGAGCGCGTCGTGCAGCATGATCACATCGGCGGTCAGCGGATGCCGCAGGCGCGGAATCACCCTGTCCCCCACCGGTTCCACGTCGATCAGCCGGTTGATCGCCTCGGCCACGTCGGCGACCTGGCTCATCCGCCGCCGGACCATCCGCCCGTCGGGGTCCAGGTGATCGTGCACCCAGTGTTCGTTCTCCATCAGGTGATCGAGCACCTGCTGAACCTGATCCCTGGTCAGATCCAGCGACGGCCATTTGGCGGTGGTCGCCGAATAGTCCTCGCGCATCCTGTCTTCCAGTTCCTCGGCGATCCCGTCGACCGTCTCGTCGGTGATCCGCCCGCCGGTCTCCATGAGCCGGTTGTGCACCTGTAAGACGATGTCGTGCATCGCATCGCGGTTCTCGGTGACGAACGCGTCGAGGACCCGTTTCAACCGCGAAGTGCCGGCCATATCGCCGAACACCAGGTCACCCAAGTCGGCGACCGTTCGAGCCGCATCGGCGGTGCGCGAACCGAATTCGGCGACCTCGCCGTCCGTCAGCGCACCGAACACCTGGTCGATCCGTTCGCGCAGCACCTGCGCGTACTCCGGATCGGTCCGATCGCCGATCAACAGCCGCTCGGTCACCTCGCGCAACTGCCGCTCGGTCAGGTCGGCGGCCGGATCCTGTGAGCCGTCTCCGAGGATCCGGTCGTACGCGTCGGTGAGGCTCTCGCCGGGCTCGGCGATCGCAGTGGTGTGCGATTCTTCCAGGACGCGCCGGAATCGGGACAGCCCGTCATCCGCGGCCTGATACAGATCGCCGAACTTTTTCACGGTGCGGTACTTCAGGTTCCGGAGATCACCGTCGCGGAGTTCGTCGAGCAGCACGTCCACACGCCGGCGTAGGCGCTGCGGGAATTCGGGATGCGTCCGCTCGCCGGGCGGAATCTCCTCGATCAATTGCCGGCGAATCCGATCCACGACGTCGCGCGCGGCCAGCACCCGCTCGTTACGGGCGTGCTGGGTCAGTCCGGCCACGATCTTGTCGGCCAATTCCGGGTCGGCGCGGAACATTTCGTATTGCCGATCCCGCCAGGACAGCAGCCGCCACTGATCGGCGATCACGTCACCGCCCGCGAAATCGTTGCGCATATGCGGCGCGAGCGCGTCCACGAGCCGGTCGACCATTTCGCGTGGAACCCGGCCGTCGGTGAATTGTCCGCTCAGCAACTCCTGCACATGGGTCAGGGTGTCACCGACCGCGGCCGGATCCTCGGTGCGGAACGCGGGCGCGTATTCCCGCGTGGCGTGCTCGATATAGTCGTGCAACGCCGCACTCTGCGCGGGATCACCGGGCCGGAAGCCGCGCACCAGCCGCACCAGACCGGCGTGGAATCCGGTGACCACCTCCCGTGCCGCCGCGGCCTGCCGCTCCTGCCGGAACTCGTCCGGGGTGGTGTTGCGCAAGCGGTCGTAGAGGGCCCGTGTCTGTGCGGGGATCTCGGCGCGGATCGGATCGCTGGAGTTCTCGCCGGAATGGCGATCGGGGAACATGGGCTCGACGTCCCATTGATCGCCCCGGTGCCATTCGTAACTCGCCAGCGCCGTGGAGAACGGCGGCTTTCGCATGAGCCAGGGACGTTCTTTGATCCAGTCCCCGATCTCCGGATGGCTGCGGATGTATTCCTGCACCATCGGAAGTTTCATGGCTTGCAGAAACATGCGCGGAAAACGCTGGGCCGCGTTGATATGACCGCCAATTTCGGGTGTGAACAGCTGGTCGTCCGGGATATTGCCGGTGTCGAACTGTCCGGTGACCGCGAATTCGTTGTACGGCAACAGATCTTCCGCGATTTCACCGTGCGGAATATGGTAGAACGGCAGGGCCACCGAGTCGATGTAGTACACCAGGCCGTTCCACCAGTCGGGGTCGCCGGGATGGTATCCCTCGGGTGTATTCGTCTCGTCGCTGCGATGCCATCTGGCCCGGATCGGATCCACCCCGTGCCAGGTACCGCCGCTGTCCCGCCAGGCGACCATCCGGAGGGACGGATGACCGCCGACCGGGTCGTCGGTGAAGTACACGCGGCGGTCCGCCGCCCCAGGCCCCGGCAGCGATTCGCCGCGCACGCCTCCCGGGCCCGCGATCATCTCCCGGTACTCGACCTCGGCCCCCTCCAGCATGGCCCCCGCGATCCTGGTATCGGTCTCGATGCCGCGCTGCAGGACCTGGTCGAATTCGGCCACCGACCCGTCCGGCCCGCGTCGCGTCCCCATTACGACGATCCGCGCGTGTTCGCCCTCCACCAGGGCGACCTCGCCGATCAGCTGTTGTTCGCCGTCGCGCTCGAGACGCGGGTGCACACCGGCGAAGTCGGTCACCCGCACCGCGCCCTCCTGCTCGAGCGCCTGATCCCACCGCCCGGTCACCCATGCGGTCCGGTCGTCGATGCGGCCCAGCTCGTTCTCGACCGACCTCAGCTCGCCGGCGGTGCGCTCGAGGTCATCGATCATCCGCAGCGTCGATTGCCGGGTTCCGTCGGTGCGCCCGGCCGCCTCCGCCCTGCGCGCGTCCAGCATCGCGCGCACCGTCTCGGCATCGGCGTGCAGATCAGTGTCCGAGACGTCGATCCCTGTGCGCCGCAATCGGTTCAGGAGGTCGTCCCGATTCGCTCGCAGCCGGGCGGTGCGCGGATCCTCCAGCAGCGCGGCACGCTCGCTGTCCAGGCGCAGCAGCCTGCGAGCCAGCTCGGGCGCCCGGGGTACGCCGTCGCCGATGCCGTCGATCGCCAACTCCTGCAGCCGATGTTCGAGGTAGGTGCGCTCGGAATCCAGATGCTCGATACTGCCGACCAGCTCCATCAATCGGCGAATCTGCGAGCGCCGCTGGGCCACCTCGGCCGGCGAGTTCGGGCGGTGCTCGACCGTGCCCGGGTTATCGATCGACGCCGGGGTCCGGATCGTGCGCTCCTGCGCCTCGCGCAGCCGCGCCAGCACCGACCGCTCGTAATCGGCGCCCGAGAAGTCGTGCACGTGCACGGTTCCCGCGAGCGCGGTGAGCTGTTCATCGATGGCCTCGCGCCGTTCGGTGAGTTCGCGCCAGCGTCTCAGCAGCCGTTCCTGCTCGTCCCGCAGTGACGGATTCCGTTCCAGCGCATCCACTTCGTGATCCAGGGAGGCGATCCGGCCGTCCAGTTCCTGCACCCGGGTCCGGGCCTCGATCAGCTGACGCACGGTGTCGAGGTCGTCGAAGTTCTGCACACCGGCCTGTTCGCGCGCGGTGCGCAGCGCGCCGCCGAAGTCCTCCTGCGTGTCCAGGGCCGTCTCGGGGATGCCCAGATCCTGCGCGAGTTGATCGCGCAGGTCGATCAGGTTGTCGCGGGATTCGACGAGAGTCTCACGGCGCAGCGCCAATTCCCGCAGGCGCTCGTCCACCGAGCGGTCGTCCTCGCGCAGCACGGTGAGATGGCCCTGGTCGTCCGCGGCGATTCGCAGGACGACGGGCTGGGCGCGATCCTCGCCGATCAGCCCGGTGAGCTCCGGATACCTCCGGGCGGCATGGGCGAGCACCTCCGCGGCCGATACCGAGTCGTCCCACAGGACCACCGCGATGCGCCGCGCGGGGCCATCGATCACGCCCACGCGGGGTTCGCCGGGCATCGAGGTCGCGTTGACCGTGCGCAGGGCCCCCTGTTCGGCGAGGGCCCGCAGCTGGGCCACGGTCTCGGACTCGTGCTGAGCGGCGTCACGGTGGGCCCGGAATGCGGTATCGAGCGCGTCGTAGGCGTCGTGGCGCGCCCGATTGTGTTCCTGGAGTGTGGGATCGGACAGGAGTATCCGCATGGTCTGGTTGCGCAGATCCGCGATCACCAGCTCGCCGTGCCGCGGATCTGCCAGTTCCTCCCAATCCACCCGGGAGGTATGCGATTCGCCGCGTGCCCGGGCGGCGGCCTCGAGCTCGTTGACCCGGTCGATCGCATCGCGCAGCGGCCGCTCGGCGTCGACGCGCGATCGCATCGCGTCGGCGGCGGCCTGCTGGGTCCGGGCCAGCTGTTCCTCGCGCCGCTCGTCCGCGCGCCGGCGCGCGGCGTCGATCCGATCCTGCTGCGCCGCCGCCACGGCGGCCTTATCGGTGAGGATGTGGCCGTGTTCGTCGAACACCACATCGTCCCGGCGCCGCAGGGTCGACGGCATCGGTACGCGCCGTGCCGAATCCCCTTGCAGCAGTGCGTGAGTCAGCGCCTCTAGCGGGTCGGTGAGCGCATCGGCCCGGCCGCGGCGGATCGCCCGGTCGAGCGCGGCGGCGATCTTGCGCGCATCCGGCCCGGACATCGTGTACTCGTACTGGCGAGCCCGGCCGTACCGGATGGAAGCGTGGTCCACGTTGGTTTCGCCCCGGCCGCCGAATCGGATCGGGCGCATGCGGATTCGGCCCGAGTCCACTCCCAGTTCACGCAGAACCCGGGTGCGTGCGACGGCCAGATCGATGCTGTCCCGGTGATATCCGTGATCCATCCCGTCGAGCAGCGCGGTCACCAATGCTCGGCGTTCGGTGCGGGAAAGGCGCGGATCGGCCAGCAGGCGGGCCAGTTCCGGTGCGGACAGGGCACGGTTGTCGCTCAACTGGTCGAAGGCCGCACGCAGGCGGATGTCGGCGGGTAGGTCGGGGGTGCGGGCCGGGGTCTGCGTACCCGGGTCGGGGGGCGCCGACGAGTTGCCGGGATCGGGCTGCGCCGGTGGGTTGTTCGGGTCGGAGTCCGGCGAGGACGAATTCTCCTCGGGCTCCGGCGATTGCGGGTTGCGGGGCGGCGGCTCGCTCTGTGCCAGCACGCCCGGCGTGTCCTCCACGCTCGACACCCCCCGATCTTCCGTCCGTTCCCGGGGCCAGATCGAGGGCCGCACCACCGCGCCCCGGCGGCGCAGCAACAGTTCTCCCGGGTCAGCACGCTGGCGGAACGGTTCGGGATCATCGGAGCGCGCCCGGTCGTCGGGGCGGGCGTGGGCCTCGAGATCATCGATGCGCCGCAGGACCACGGCGTGCCAGTCACCGTGGCCGAGGGCCTCGAAGTCCGGGCGCAGGGCGCGGAACATCTCGCGCAGTCGTCCCACCTGCGAGACGGTCATGTCATGGTCGTGTACCGTGCCGTCGGCGTTCAGATAGGTGCGCGCGAAGTCGCTCGGTTCGGCGCCGGCGGGCCCGAGGTCGAATCCGAGATGGTTGCGCACCCACGCATTCTGGTGGTCGGTACCGGACCCTATGCGATCTCCGAGTTCACCCTGGGGAATTCCGAGGAGGGCATCGTGCAGGTCCAGCGCCGGTGGATGACCCGAGGGATCGAGCATTCGGTGCAGTTCGAGGGTATCGAGGCCCGTAGGAAGGTAGACCGCGTCGCCGACCGCGACCGGCACCGCCACGTCCAGACCGAGCATGTGCGCTATCCGCGCCGAAAGCACCTCGGCCGCGGCGAAATCCGCGTTCTCATAGGTCACCCGCAGCGCCTCGCTGCGATCGCCGAAGACCACCACCTCCGCATGGCGCACTCCGGAGATCTCCGGTCCCGACCGGAACGAATGCGCCTGGATCCCCTCCCAGCGCAGCACGTTCAGAACATGCTGATCGAAGGGGACCACCCCGTGCGCGTCGTCCCACTGCTGCTCGTAGATGTCCCGGTAGAACCGGCCGTTTTCCAGATGCCCCTCGATGATCGGCCGCAGCGCCTCCACTCCGGCCTCGTGCGCCCGGCTCTCCAGCCGGGCCCGTACCGACGCCGGGATCGGTTCACCGCCACCGAAACCCAGACGCTCGGCCTCGGCGTCGCGTGCCCGATAGAACGTCTCGGTGTACTCGCGCACCCCCTCGGGCTCGCGCACGGGCACACTCGCCGCTCGAAGCTGGATCGCCGCTACGATTTCCGCGGCCTGCGCACGACGCTGCTCGTCCAGCATCTCCTCCACGAACATGCGGGAAGAGTTCCGTATCCGCTGGTCCAACGACCCGTCCGTACCGCGCGCCCGAGCCATCTCCGCGTGAATCGCGGTATGCACCAGCGCCGCCATATGCTCCTGGTCGGACAGGCCGGCATCCAGCACCAGTCGGTTCGTGAGCGGGTCGTACCCCTGCTCCGAGGGATCGTCGGTGTGTTCGACTCGCACACCCCGCGTGACCTCGACGGCCCAGCGGCCCACCGGGGTTCGCGAGAGCGTCGCGCGGATCTCGGCGAGGCGTTCGACGGTGGCGTGCCCCGCCAGATCCCAGGGCACCACGTCGTCCGCGTGCCCGATCGGTGTCTCCGGGAGATCCGAGGGCATACGCAGGGTTACCGTGCCGATCCGGTCCACCTCGACGATCGTTCGCACCGCCCGGGCGTTGGGCAAGGCTTCGATCGCCTGCGCGACGGCCGGATCCACCAAGACCTCGTCATGTCCAGCGGGGCCGGCCACGACCATGATCCACGGATTTTCGCCGGAGGATCGGAAAGCCCGGCCGGACAGGCGCGTTCGGCGCGGATCGGTGATCATGGCCTTGTTCACGATCTCGGTCGCGGCCAGATCGTGCAACGCCTTGGTGCTCCGGTCGATGCGGGCGCTGAGATTGGTGTATCGGTCACCCAGGTCGAGCAGTTCCCGCAGCTGATGCTGTTCGCGGTGTAGTGCGGGCAATTGATCCACGCTCGCGGCGGCCACGGCCTCGTCCACCTCGTTCAGCTTGCGCACGACCGGGTCGCGCAGGTCCTGTCCCGGGTTCCGGGTCAGGCCGTGCGCCTGCCATGCGTCGTTCAGCTGTTCGGCCAGCTCCGCCCGGAGATTGTGGAGATTGGCGCGGCGCTGCAATTCCGGGCGCATCCGTTCGACGGCCTCGGGCGAGAGTTCCTCGCTCCGCGCGGCGCCGGCATCGGGAGCCGATTGCGCATGTGCATTCGCGTGATCCCAGTAACGACCGTATGTTTCGCTGTATGTCTGGCCGTCCGGGGGTCTCTCCTGACCGAGGTAGTCGATGCCGGCCTCGGTCGCCCGCCGGTGCGCCTGCGACTCGGTCGCCCCCTCGTCCAGTGCCGCCTGACGCTCGCGATCGTAGACCCGGACGGCCTCGCGCGGGGCCGGCGTGGGCTCGCCGAGAGCGGCCAATTCCCGTTCGAGCTGCGCTTGACGCAGATTGCAACGCAGTTCCTCGTCCAACAGGGCGTGGACGTACTCGTCACGGGTCACCGCCAGCGGCTCCAGGGGCGTCTTACCATCCACGAACGCCTCCGCATGAGTCCACTCGTGGATCAGTACCGAGGCCTGCTCGACCACCGATCTCCCGGTCGAGTACACCGAAATACGCTGGGCGGTGGGGCTGAATTCACCGAGCACGGTTCTCGCCGCCCTGACGGCGTTACGTGTACGCACCGGCATCGCGTCCAGTGACTCGAGTGCCGCGCGGCCGATCTCGGTGCGCTCCAGCAGAGTTCGCACCTGGGTATCGATCTCCGTGGTCACCGCCAGGCCGATCCGCCCGGCAGACTCGCGGTCGAAGACCTGGTGCGCCAACGTCTCGCGCTCACCCTCGGGCAGCGATTCGGCGGGGTGGCCGTCCGGGTCGATCAGGATGGCCTTGCGGTAGCCGGTCAGCTCGTGCGGCTCGTCGGGCGGGAAGCCGTGCTCCTCGCCGGCTGCGCTGTCCCGCACCATGATTCGGTCACCGGTGTTGACCAGCAGATAAGCGTGGTCGCCGACGTTGTGGTTACTGTCGTCCGCGACGCCCCTGTACGAATCGACCACAACGGCGCTGGATCCCCGCCCCAGCCGGTTCAATTCGTCGACGATCTTCTGATGGTCACCGTACAGGCCGATCCTGCCTCCGGTGGCGACCCGCAATTCGTCAGGGTGCACACCGTATTCGTCGATCGCGCGGCCGAACAGCCGGATGCCCGCGTCGGGATGCATCCGCCGCAGCTCGTGCAGGACTCCGACCGCGCATCGACCGTTGCTGTTCTTCTCGAACATCCGGAAGCTCTCGACCGGATGCTCACCGAGGCGGTTCAGTATATCGCGGCCGAATTCGTGCTGCGACAACTGCTCTCGCATCCGTTGTGCGTCGGCCGGGCCGGCGTGCTCGTCGAGGGCCTCGACAACATGCCGACCGGTGACGCCGTCGGGCAGCCTCCGGTCGAATGCCCCGGCCGACAGCACATCCCGGGTCAGATCGGCCTCGTGGTCACGCAGCATGGCGCCCAGTGTCGATTTCTCGGCGGCTCCGGCGCCCTCGGCGAACATCCAGCGGCGAGCCCGGCCGCCCACTCGGTCCAGCGGAGTTCCCTTGTCGTCGAACACGATCGCCTGGGTACGCGCCAGCTCGTGCGGCACATCGGGCGGGAATCCGTGTTCGGAGCCCGCGGCCGCCTCGTGAACGATGATCTCGCCGTCGCGGTTCTCCAGCACCAGCAGGCGACCACCGACGCCGTACTTGTCGGTTTGGCTGTGAAAGGTGTCGGCGACCAGCGCGGTCGAGCCGTTGCCGAGTCGCCGCAGCAGGACGGCGATCTCGGCATGCCCCTCGGCGAATTGCCGGAACCGGCCGCCGGCCGCCGCGATGAGTTCGGCGTGGTCGGTACCTTCCGGACCGACCATCCGCTCCAGATCATGGACGCGGTCGCCGCCGGGGTGCAGGGACATCAGTTTCCGCAGCGCGACCAGCCCGGGCTGGTCACCCCTGCCGTCACCGGAACCGTTCCTTCCCGAGCCGTCCCGGCCCGTACCGTCCGCGGTAGAACCGGGCTTGCCCGAATCATTCCTTCCCGAATCATCCGTGGCCGAACGGACCTCGACACCGGACCGTTCATCCTTGCCCTGGCCGTCCGATGTGGCGGATGCACGCGACCGCCCCGGATCCGATTCCGCGGAGCCCGGCTCGGATCGGCGAATTGCGGACGAGGAGTTCGCATCCGCCGCACCCGCGCGCGGAGTATGTGTCTCGGGCAGGGCGACGGCCCGGACGTTCCGGCCCTGCTCCGCGGCACCGGATCGAGATGTGCCCGGCTGCTCGCCCGGGGATCCGGCGCGGATCTTCGATCCCGAATCCTGGGACACACTGGTGGATTCGGTCTGCGCCGACGATCCGCGCGACAAATTCGTATCGCCGAGGGACCGGTTATCACCGGCCATACCAGCCCGCGATGCCGATGCGCTCGGCTCGGCAGGCGAGCGCCCGGCCTCACCCACCGACGAAGCGCCGCCCGCCGCCCGGTCGAGACCGGATGCGTTCACGCCGTTGGTCTGCGCCCTGGGCAGGGCCGAGGACTTGTCGGCCGAGACCGCCTCCGGTGTCGCACTGGACGGCACTTGGGCGGGACGTTCCGGCTGTGTGGCGGAAACATTGGGGCCCGAGCCGTCGGTCCCCGCTCCGGCCGGGCGTACGGCACCGTCGTCTCCGGCGCCGACGACGCCTGCGGTCCTGCCGTCACCTGCGGAGAGGCCGCTGTCCGTGGACAGCGCCGCATGCGGGAGCGAACCATCCCCCGGGTTCACATCGCCGACACCACGCGGGCCCACCCCCGGCAGATCGCTGAATCGCGGTGCGCCCGGGGTGATCCCCGCCGCCATGCCGCGGCCCCAACTGTCGCTCATCTCGAAGTGCCGGGTGATCGACCCCTTGAACATGCCGGTGATCGACCCGCTCAACACGCCGCCGGTGAGCATGCGCGGATCGAACTGCTCGGCCTGCGTGACGGTGTCGGACCACGCTTTCCCGAAATTCCCGTCGTTGTTCCAGAGCGATTCACCGAACGTCAATCCAAGGCTCGCACCGAATCCCGCAGTACCGCCGGCCAACCCGCCGGCCTTTGCCATGATGATGTCCTCGAGGAACGGCGACAGGGCCTTATCCTCGAGCCACTGCCCCAGCCCGTGCCCCAGCGGCCCGGCAACCGCACCCGCTGCGGCAGCCGACAGTGTCGTCGAGGCGAGTTCGTTGTAATCGAAGCTCTTCTTGTGCCCCTGTGCGATCTGGAGCATCTGGATCGCCGTACCCTGCCCCGCACCGATCAGCGTATTGATCAGCACATGCTTGAGGATGAAACGGATGATGGCGCTGGAGATCTTGGACTCCACCCATTCGGCGACCTCGGCACGCACCCGGGAGATGAACATCCGAATCGCCAGGCGCGTACTCGCGACCGCCAACGCCTCCTCCGCGGGCGCGGTCGGCGGGAACAACCACGCGGCGGCGATCTCGACAGCCAGCAGGGCCAGGGAGGATTCGACCATCCACTGCCCGGCCTCGATCTGATTCGCGGTATTGTCCGCGCCGTCGGCGACCTGCCCGAACAAATACGCCAGGCGGGCGATGGATTGATTGTTCTCGTCGGTGACCGAGGGCGTGCCCTTGGCGGTGGTATAGCCGTTCTCGAGCTGTTCGAAGGCCGCGGCGATCTCGTCGTGTGCCTGCCCGGACGGATAAGCGGCCAGCGCGGCATTCTTGGCGGCTTCGAGATCCGATTCCAGGTCGGTCAGCTGGCTGCCCGCGGTGCGCCACAACTCGGCGAGATCGCGCATGAGCCCCGGATCGCCGTCCGGCCATTCGGAGCCGGCGACCCAGCCCAGGCCGCTCATCAGATCGTCGCCCCACCCCATGGGCGATCACCTCAGTCCCTGTTCACCAACCGGAATCGGTAACTCCCGGTTCCCGGGGACCGCGCCTTTCCATCATTTCCGCGCCGTCGAATTCCTCGCCCGCACCGGCACTTCGATCGCCGGAGGCGGGCCTGGTCGACGGCGGCGGTTCGGGCACGGGCAATTGGTCACGCAGATTCGGCATGCCCGGGACCAGGTCGGAGAGTTTCGGCAACCGGGCCCGCTGATCCTGCAGCGGCTGCATCAGCTCTTTGGATTTGCGGCCCACCTCTGCCGTCGCGGCGTGGGCCGCCTCGATGACGGCGCGGGCCAATTCCGGATAGTCCAGATCCTCCACGTCCCGGCCGAATTTCAGATCGACCAGCACGTTGTCGGCGTTGACCGCGACACTGACCCTGCCGCGGCGCACCGTCGCCCGGCCGACCAGCGCGGTACGCTCACGCTGCAATCTGGCCACGGTGTTCAGCGTGGCTCGAATATCCTCCATCAGGTCCGGAAATTGTTCCGGGCCACCGCCTTCGGGCACGACTACTGCCCAGCCGATTGATAGGGCGCTTTATTGTCCTGCTCGATCTGCTTTTCGATATAGTCCGCGGTGGAGTCCTGACCGTCGGCCAGATTATCGATGGAGGCGCAGAAGCCCTTGCCGCCGGTAATTCCGTCACCCATCTCGGACACGGTCGACAGATAGCCGTTACCACTTGTGCCATTGGCGAACTGAGCGCCGATCTTATCGGTGCCCCAGGGGCTGCCCAGGCCGTCCAATCCGGAGGCCAGGCCGGTCCAGATGCCGCGGAGCTTATCGGCGACGCTTCTGGTCACGTTCGCCGAACTGCGAAAGGCCGCGGGGTCGATCTGAAATCTCTGGGTCCCCACCACACACCCCTCTCCTGCCGCGCCCGGACAACCCACGTCGAGTGCCCTCGAACCTCCTACGCCCGTGCCGAATCCCGATCCAGCAAACGCAGGTGGTTGATTCCCAACGGTAACACCAACAGAACGTGTCATCCACCCGAACAGTTGGGGGCGCCTGCGAATTCGTCGCAGCTCGAGGAGCCGCGCCGGGCATATCGAGCGGCGCGGCCAACCACGGGGTGAGGGTCAGCTGGCAACCTGGCCGACGTCGTCGTGCGGGCCGAATCGGTTCGAGAGCCGATAATGTCCCGCCGCGACCAGCATCGCCAGGGCCGCGCTGCGGGACGGACACGAACGGGGACACGCCCGGTGTACCTGCATCAGCCGATGCGCCTCGGCTAGATCGGAGGGGTGCACCTCTGCGGTGCAGACCGGGTGGTCGGAATGGGACGAGTTACGCGACATGGCGATTCACCTCCGGGAGACGTCCGCAGTGGACCCCTCACCTCCATGATCACCCCATGCGCCGGAGATGGGTATGCCGAAACCTGGTTCTTACCTGTATTTGACGCGGCCGCCAACACACAGCGAACCGGGTGGTTGTGCGGAATATCTCGGCACAACCACCCTGCGGGCGAAGGTCAGCGCTTGTCCATGTCGTCGATCTTCTTGGCCGCGTCGTACATGCCGCTGCCGAACTGACTGAGCGAGCTGGACATGTTGTCCGCGCCCGACATCAGGTTCTTGCTCGACGTGGTGTACCCGCTTTCGCCCTCGGTGAACTTGTTGCCGTAGCTGTCGTGGCCCCACGGATAACCCTTGGCGTTCAGGTTGTTCGTCAGGCTCGTCACGACCTCGTTCACCCTGCCGTGCACATCGTTCATCGTGCCGGCTGCGGTGCGCAGCTGGTCGGTGTTGACCTCGACCGGTTTATCGGCCATGAGAATCTCCTTTCAGAGGGTCGACCGGAGTATCAGTAACGGTCGTCATTTTGGGCCTCCCAGTGGGTATCCATTCGTTGCATCAGATTGTCGATGTCCTTCTGGATACGCTGGGCCAGTTGTATCGGGCCGACGGCCTCCGCGATCGGCGCGTCGTCCATCGCCATGACATAGCGGCCGTCCTCGATCACATCCCGGAACAGCATCTTGGTCTCCTGGATGCCGCGCGGACCATATTTGGAGCGCCCCTGCACGATCAGGATGGACCCGGTCAGCGACGCACGCAGATTGAAGAACTTCGTCGAGGCGACCGCGGGCGGATCCTCGTCGTCGTCCCTGAAGAAGCTGCCGCCGTAATTGCCCATATGCTCGGCCGGATCGATGATGATCGGCACGCTGGGCAGATGCCCCGCCTCGACCGAGGGCAACGCGCGCACCACGTCGTTGGCCAGGCTGCGCGCATCGCATTCGGTCACCACGAAACCGTCGGTGTGCCACAGGGTTTTTCCGGGCTTCTGCTCGAATTTGAACGCCTGCGCACCACTGCGGGCGAAGTGCATGTACAGCGACTTCTGCCCGTTATCGATATCGTGCTCGTCCCAGCCGTGTATCCGTACGAACAGCTCCGGCGCGCACATGACGTCGATCATCGCGTCCCAGGCCGGATCCCACTTCATCCGGAGTTCTTCCCAGGTCTTCTCTTTCAGCCGCGCGGACTGATCGAGCGTCATGGGCTCGTCGAGGGTGTAGAACAGCGGATCCGGGAGCTCACCGGCCCGATATTTTTCACACAGCACCTGGAATTCGATGCCGGTGAAGTCCCACTTCAGACCGTTCACGGTTCGATCACCGGCCTCACCTTGTCAACCGGATCGAGGATGTCGTCGAGGTTCGAGGACCCGTCCAGATATTTCGCTCGCTTGTGTTCCTTCGAACCGCCCTGCTGCCCGCCCTGGCCCATGCCGCCCATGCCTGGCATGCCGGGCATGCCGCTGGAATCGCCCGGTGTAGCGGTCACCTGGCCCGGATCGTGCTGATCGGCGACGGTCGCCCGCGGGAACAGCTTCGAGACATCCGCCGGAGCGGTCTGCAACTGCTGGCCGAGCTGGTTACCCATATCGCCGACCTGGTGCCCGACGTCGGCGAGACCCGCGCCGATACCGCTCATCGCGTTGTTGAGCGCACCACCGAGTTGGTTGATACCCGAGGACATCGCGTTGACCAGACCCGGCAGCACGCTGGACAGCGCACCACCCAGGGTGCTGCCCAGGTTGCTCAGGCCGGACAGGGAATTCAGCAGTGAATCGCCGGTCCCCAGACCCGCACCCGACATGGCCTCCTCGCCGGCCAGGAAGCCCGCGGAGTAACCGGCCGAATAGCCCGCCCCGTAGGCGTTCGACCCGCTGCCATAGGTGCCGGCGCCGCTGCCGCTGCCATAGGTGCTGCCGCCGCTGCCGCTGCCGTAGCTGTAGCCGGACCCACTGCCGAACGCACCACTGAGTGTGCTGTATCCGGATCCCGACATCCCGCCGCTGCCGTAGACGCCACCCGAGGCGGCGCCAACCGCGCTCATGTAGGCCTGCGCCGCCGACATGGCCGCCGAATAGCCCGCCGCGTAGGCGTTCGACGCGGCGTTGGCGCCCGAACCGTAGGCGCTGCCGTACGAACCGGCGCCGGAGTTCTGGCCCGTCTGACCGCCGTAGGTGCTGCCTTGGCTGCCGGTGTACGCGCCCGCGCCGCCGCCGGTGCCGCCGCCGGTGCCGCCACCGGTACCACCGCCCGTGCTGCCCGCACCGTATGTGCTGCCGGAGCTGCCGCCCGTGCCGTAGCTGCCACCGCCGCCACCGGTACCGCCACCAGTACCACCGCCGGTGCCACCGGTGGTGGTACTGCCACCGCCGCCACCGGTACCGCCACCTGTTCCACCGCCGCCGGTGCTGCTGCCGCCGCCGTGTTCCGCCGCCGCCTCGCCTGCGGCGAAACCAGCGGAGTAACCGGCCGAATAGCCCGTACCGTAAGTGCCGCTGTTGGCCCCGCCGCCGGTACCGGTCCCGCTGCCGGTGCCACTACCCGTACCACTGGCGCTGCCACTGGCGCCGCCACTGGCCGAACCGCTGGCGCTGCCGCTGGCCGTACCGCTGGCGCTGCCGCTAGTCGAACCGGTGGCACTGCTACTGGCCGAACCGCTGGAACTGGTGTTGCCGGTGCCTTGGCCGAGCACGGTGATCAGCGGAAGGCTCTGCAGCGAACCCTGGATGCCCGCGGAGTAATCGTTCTTGTAGGCGCTGGCGTAGTTTTTGCGCCATTTCTGCAGTGTGCAGTTGACGTACCGGACGTGCGGCACACCGTCCCCACTACGGAATTGCTCGTAGGTATACGCGGGCATGGCGTCGAAGGTGATCTTCAGCCAGGTCGATGTGTAGTTCAGGGACGAGGCGAGCTCATTGATGCTGTCGGTGAATGCCTTCGAACCGTCGTCGAAACGTGTCACGGCCGCCTGGGCCGCGTCCGCGCCGGTACCGGTCCAGTAATCGCCCTGGATGTTGCTGAGTGTGCTGACCAGGGTCGCTATGTCGTCGCCCATCTGATTGGACATCCAAGCGTAGCGAACTCCGGCCTCATCGGTGTTCCAGTCCGCGCCGCCGTTGGCCATGATCGACCGACCGAAATTATAGAACTGGTCGAAGCCCCACGAAGCCGCGTCGCTGACCGACACCGTCTGACCGTTGTCCGCATTGGTCGGTTTCGTCGGCTGGTCCGGCATATCGCCCGGGTCGTTCACACCGAAGTCCGCTGCGCCCGGTGGATTGCTGTTGGCCGGGCTGTTCGTCATGGCCGCGCCGGCGATGCTGGTGAGGTCGTCGGTAGAGCTGGAGTCGGCCTTCTGGTACGCCTTCAGCGCATCGAGGAAGGTGTTCTCCATATTCGTCAGGATCGACTGGAGACCGGCGATCCCCTGAAGGATCACCGTGCCCTTCTGGTTGTAGATCTGGGTGAGTTCGACGCCGCCGTGCTCGTTCGAGATATCCGGGATGGCGTTCATCTTGTTGTCGGTGATGTACTTGGCGTACCAGTCCATCTGCTGGTTCAGCTCGTTGACCGCTTTCGCACTGTTCAGGAACACCTGATACGCGGCCTTGACCGTTGTGCTGACACCGAGGGTGGGGTTGTTGCCGCCCGCCTGATTGGCCAGGCCCGACCAGACATTCCCGTCATTGCCGGACGTGTCCGTGGGCCCACCGGTGGACGTCCCGATGCTTCCACCGCTGCTAGTGCTGGCCATTGTCTTCCAACTCCCTCATATACGTCCTAGTGCTTCGAGTCGAGCCTGTAACCACTTTTCAGGCTCCGGGTGGTTCGCTGTCGGGCGCCGAGTTCACCGTGACGGTGATCGGCTTGTTGTTCGAACGCGTCTGGGCGCCGGCCGGATTCCCCAGGTTGAACATGACGTCCACGTCCGCGGCGGGTTCGGGTACCAGCTCGTCGTAAGGTGGCTGCTGGTATTCAGGCGCTTGCTCGTCATCGGACTCCAACTCGTCATCGTCGGACTCCAACTCGTCGTCCTCGGACTCCAGCTCGTCGTCCTCGGGCGCCAACTCGTCGTCCGGCGAGGGCACCAGCAAAGCCTTGGGCGGCTTGCGTTTTTTCCGGGCGGTACGTTTCTTCTTCCGATCCTTCTTACGCTCGGCTTCCTCGGCCTCCGGCGACGGGCGGCCGCCACCTGCTCCGGGGGATCCCTCCGGCTCACCGCCGCCCGGGGATCCCGCGCCGCCGTGCCCCATCGGATTGTGTTGCGACTGAGGATCCTCGGTCTGCACCGGATCCTGATGTCCCGGACCCGAGCCGTCCGCTCCGGCGTGCGGCGAGCCCGAATCGTTGGTGACGTCGGCCATCGACTTGGCCGCGTCGGGACCGTACTCCTGAGTGGGCGATTCGCCCTGACCGCTGCCGCCCGATCCGTCACCGGACCCCAGACCGTCCGAACCGCCGAATCCGTTCTGCCCCGCGGAATTCAGCATGTCCGAGGCCGACAGACCCGGGAATCCGTTCTGTCCGCTGAGCGCGTTCGTCAGGGCAGACATGTCGTGGTTGCCCGCCAGATCGTTCAGCCCGTTCAGGCCGCCCAGGCCCGAGAGGCTGTTCAGCGCCGACTGGAGGCCGTTGAGCCCGGACAGCGCACCGCCGTCCGCGCCCGACGATCCGGTCGAATTACCCTGTCCCCCGTTGGTTCCTGCCATATTCGACAGCAGGTTCTGCACCTGCTGCGGCGACATGTTCGCCAGCTGCGCGATCTGCTGGGGTGACATGCCCGCCAGCGCGGACAGCTCCTGCGGCGACAGGCTCGCCAACTCCGAGGGTGACATGTTCGACAGCGCCGAAAGCTGCTGCGGCGACAGGCTCGCCAGCGACGCGAGCTGCTGCGGCGACAAGCTCGCCAACTGCGCGGGCGACAGTGCCGCCAGCTGCTGCGGCGACATGCCAGAGAGCGCGGCGAGCTGCTGCGGCGACAGATTCGACAGTTGCGACAGCTCCGACGGCGACAGACCGGCCAGATTCGCCAGCTGCGAGGGCGACAGGCTCGACAGGCTCGACAGCTGCGACGGCGACAGACCGGCCAGGCCGTTCAATCCCGACAGACCCGCCAGTTGCTGCGCCGAAAGTCCGTTCATCGCACCGAGACTCGACAGGCCCGGAATGTTCGACAGGTTCGACAGACCTGCCAGTTCACGCGCCGACAGACCCGCGGGCGCGGACAGGCCCGACGCCAGGTGGGACAGGTTGCCCAGTCCCGCGGCCTCGCGGCCCGCCAGATTGTTGAGACCCGACATGTCCGGCTCGTGGAAACCGGCCGGATTGGTCGCGTGGTAGTTGTCCCAGTTGTTCGACCACGGCGGGTTGTAGGTGAACGGGGGCGGGGTGTATGTGAACGGAGGAGGGTTGTAGGGCGGCGGCGGGATGTACGGCGGCGGCTGCGATTCGGTGAACATGTCCACCGGAATCATTTCCTCGCTCGACGGCGCTATCGGCGCGACGTACTCCATCGGGGGCGGCTGCTGCGGGGGCGCGACATACCGCGAACGCAGCAGCCCGACGATCTGACCGCCGGTCAGGTGCGGCGAGGCGCGGTCGACCGGCGGCAGCATGGTGCCGTCGGGCTCGTTGACGTGGACCATGCCGTCCTTGTCGACGGTCCAACTGGTGCCGTCCGGGCGGCTGCCCGAGGAGGTTCCGTCGGGTTCGGTCACGCGGACAGAACCGTCGGGGCGAACCTCGCGGATGGTGTTGCCGGGGACCTCCGCGTCGGAATCCCCGTCGGGATACTTCGCGCCCCCCTTCGGGGGAGTCTTCGTCCGGATCATCCCGTCGGGCTGGGTCTCGCGCGAAATCCCTTCCATATCGGTGAATTTCACGCCGGACTTGCCGACCTCGGACACCGAGTCGTCGTGGAACACCTTGAAGCCGTCGGGGGTGTTCTCGATGGTCGCGCCGTTGGACAGTTTCGCGGTGCCGCCCTTGGACTCGATGGGCTGCTTGTCGCCGACCTCTTCCCCGTCCGGACCGGTGACCTTGACCTTGCCGCCGGAGGTCTTCTCGTAGGTCGTGCCGCTCGGGTCGGTGACCTTGACCTCACCCTTACCGTTGAGCTCCAGCTTCGTGCCGTCGGGCCGGTTCAGGTCCACGCCCTCGGGACGGCGCGGGCCGGTGATCCGGTCGCCGAGCCCGAATCCGTCGGGCGACTTCGCGACCGTGGTGCGCGAACCGTCCGGGTGGGTGGTCTCCCGGCCGAGCAGCGGGTTCCTCGAATCGTTGATGGTGTGGGTGGTGCCGTCGGGTTCGGTCACCTTCACCGAGTGGTCGGATTCGAGGATCTGTTCGGTGCCGTCCTCGCGGATCACCACGGTCGGCTGATCGGGGCCGGTGCGCACCTCGGTGCCCTCCGGCTTCATCACCGTGGTGGTCTCGTCGGTCTGCACGTGCCTCATCGTGCCGTTGGTGTGCACGGTGGTGGTGACGCCCTCGGGGGTCTTGGTTTCCACCGAGTTGTCGGGCTTCACGGTGTGCGCGGTGGTGTCGCCGCGACCGACCTCGATCGAGTAGTCGGGCTTCACGGTGACCGACTGCTCCGCATCGCCCGGGTGCTCGAAACTGATGTCCTTGGCGTCCTTTTCACCGCTGACGGTGAATTTACGGCCGTCCGGCGAGGTGATCGTCACCTTGCCCTCGTCGTCCTTGCTCCAACTGGCGTCGCTGTCGGCCCACTCGGACTTCGAACCGGATTCCTTACCACCGGAACGGAATCCGGTCTTGACACCGTCTTTGGAGACGAATTCGGCCGAGCCGTCCGGCCTGACGGTGACGGTGGACTCGTCCGGGTTGGTGATCTTGACGATGCCCTTGTCGCTGACCTCGAGTTTCACCGGTTTGTCGTCGTGGCCGTAGAAGTCGACCGACCGGGGCTCGTTCTTGGCGCCGCCGAAGCCCAGGCGCTTGGCCAGGGAACCGATCAGGCTCGGCTTGTCACCGGACTTGGCGTCGTCGGAACCCGACGCCTTCTCGTCGCCGGAAGACTTGGCGTCCCCGGAGGATTCGCCGGCCTTGGCGCCGGTGTGCAGGGTGAATCGCAGCGGATCCTTCTGCCCGCGCCCCACCGACACCGTCTTGCCCCCGTCGTCCAGGGTGTGGGTGGTGCCCTCGTGGGAATCCATGTTGAAGCCGCCGCCGGACTTCTCCCAGCTCGACTCGCCCATCGGTATGTCGTGGGTGGTGCCGTCGGGCTTGGTGACCACGGTGGGCTCGTCCCCGCCGGACTCGATCTTCTGTCCCTCGGGGTCGTAGGCAGTGGTACGGCCGTTGTGGGTGAATTCTGTCGAGCCGTCCGGCTTCACGGTCGTCGTCGAGCCGTCCGGGCCGGTGGTGCGCACACCACCGCCGTCGGGCAGCACGGTATGCGTCGTGCGATCGGGCCGGCCGAAGCTCTGCTCGCCCGCGTGCCCGGCCGGCTTGCCGCCACCGAAACGCCACCACCCCGTACGGCCGGACTTGCCTGTCCCGGAACCTGTTTCGTGGTCGGGGCCGACGAAATCGACGGACTTGCCATCGGCGGACACCTTGATGCCGTGCTCGTCGCCGGGACGGCCGATGACGATGTTGCCGTCCTTGTCGATGGTGTGCTCGGTACCGTCGTGCGAGGTGACGGTGAACCCGCCGTTTCCCGTCCTGGTCCACCCCGCCTTGTCGGTCGGCACGATGTGCTCGGTGCCGTCGGGGGTGGTGACCCGGGTCGGCTCGCCGGGCGCGGACTCGATCTTCGTGCCGTCCGGCTGGTACTTGGTCTTCGCCTCGCCGCCGCGCTGGACGGTTTCGGTCTCGCCGTCGGGTTTGACGGTGACCGTCGACCCGTTGGGCCCGGCCAGCCGCACCGACCCGTCCCGGCCGAGATAGTGCGGCTCGTAATCGCCACCGCCGTCGGCGCGGCCCGGCGTGCCGACGTAGACGAAGCCCTCCTGCACCTGGACCTCGGTGCCGTCGGGGAGCTTGACGGTGACGGTGCCGTCCTTGTTCCGCTTCCACGTCGGATCGTCGTTCCCGGCGCCGGAACCGGACCTGCCGCCGGTAACGCCCGGCGTCGGCGATCCGGAATCCCCTGCGCCGGCACGAGATCCGTACGGAGCCAGCGGTGTGTCGCTCGAGGAGTTCGAATCACCGCCGCCGGTACCGGTTCTCGACCCGGGCGTCACCGTGCTCTCGCTCGGGCTGCTGGTGCTCGACGGGGACGGCGAACTGTTGCTCGGGTTGCGCACACCGCCGCTGCTGGGCGAGGAGTCGCTCGGGGTCCCGCTGGAACTTCCGCTGCCGAGACTGCTGGATCGGGTCGGCAGGGGCGACGAGCCGTCGCCGGTGCTCGCCGCGCCGCGGACGCCGCCGGTGGCCGTGGACGACGTCGACCCGGCCGAACCACCGGCCTGCGCACCCGTCGAGGACGCGGCCAGGGGGTTGCGCGTCCCCGACGCCGTGCCGCTCGATCCGCCGGTGCTGCTCGACGACAGACCCGACGACCGAGCGGGCGAGCTGCTCGACGTGGTCGGCGAGGAGTTCGCCCCGGCCGCCGGGCTCGAGGTCGATTCGACCGGACTCGACTGGGCCGCACCGGAATTCGATCCGAGACTCGAGGACTGGGTCTGGCCGCCGGTCTGGCTCCAGGGCGGGGTCTCCTCCTCGTCGATCGGGCTGACGGGCTCGTCGCTCAGTGAGGACCGCGATCCCGGGCTGACCGGGCTCACCGGCGACACCTCGTCCTCCACCGAGCCCTTGGTCGAGCTGCTCGGGCTGTTCGCGACGCTGGTGTCGATGCGCAGCGTCGGACGCGCGGTCGTGCCGTCTCCGGCGCCGACCGAGGAGTACGTGGAGGACTGCGAGGACGAAGACGACGGTACGTTCTCGGACTGCTGCCCCTCGGTGCCCTCGCTGGGTGTCGATCGCTGCCCACCGAGGCCGCCGGTGCCACCGACGTTGCCGTTGCTACTGGAATCCTCTACGGTCGCGGGTTTCGCGCCACCGGCGTTCCCGGTGGACACGGTCTCGTCGGTCGTACCGGCCGGCGTGGTGCGCGTGTCGTCGGTCGTCCCGCTGGTGATCGGATTCGACTGTTCCGATGGATCACGGACAGGCGTAGACCGCGGCGCGCCAGGAGCATTCGTGGAGTCCGATCCGTTCGTGGACCGAATGCCGTTCGAATTACCCGTATTCGACGGATCGTTCACGCCACGATTGGACGGATCGTTCACGCCACGATTGCTGGAACCGTTGATGGGACTGGAGATCTCGTCACTGTTACCGGCCCCGGAACGACCGCCGGGCACCGGCGACGACAGTTTGTCGTCGCCGCCGGAATTCGAACTGCCGCCGCGATATCCGGTCGACGTCACGATCGGCGCGTCGTCCCCCGATTTAGTGAAGCCCGCGGACCAGCCGTTGCCCTCCTTGTCGAAGGACCCGACCTCGAATTTGAACGATCCCGACGGGACGTAATCGCCCCGGAACGCCCGGACGCCACCGCTCATCACACCGTGCGCGGCGCCGCCGGCCCAGCCCGCGGCGTTGCCGAAGGTGCCGGACCAGTCTCCGGTCATGCCCGCGGCCACGAGATCGGTGACCAGGTTGCCGAATTCGCCACCCGCCGCGCCGACGAGCATGCCGTGCCCGGTGCGCGCGAACGTATTCGACAGATCGCCGAACAGCTTGGAGCTCTGCTTGCCGAAGATGTCGCCGAACAGCTTGCCGCCGGCGCCCGCGGCCGCGCCGCCGAGCAGTGAGGTGGCGAATTCGTTGACGTTGAAGTTCTTTTGATGGCCCGCGGCCATCTCGCCCAGTTGCACGGCGGCGTCGACGCCGCCGGAGGTCAGTGCGCCCTTGAGGATCGTGGCGACCCAGCCCTTGGCCAGCTGAGCGAACTTCTCGCCGAAGAGCCGCAGCACGCGCTCTACGATCTGATCCTCGATCATTCGGCCCAGGAATCGCACGACCAACCGCGTCGCGCCCACCTCGGCCGCCTCGACCGCGGGTGCGGTCGGCGGAAACGCCCAGGCCCAGGCGATCTCGATGGCCAGCAGGATCAGCGAGATGATCACCATGAGCTTGGCCGACTGCACCGAGGTGCCCATACTGTTGGCGGCGTCGCCGAGCTGATCCATATAGGTGGCCAGCTGATCCAACGAGCTGTCGCCGTTGAGGATCTCGTCGAACATCTGCGAGATGCTGTCCGCGCCCGAGCCGGAGCGGTAGGCGCCGACGGCCTGGCCCTTGGCGGTCTGCACCTCGGGAACGACCCCGCGAATACCGTTCGCGGCGTCGTGCCAGATCTGGGCGACCTCCCAGATTACGGTCTCATCGCCGTCGGGCCATTCCGATCCCGCGACATAGCCGAGCCAGCGAAGCTCTGGTGGCAGATAAAGTCCCATATCGGTACAACCAGCACCTACCGGTCGGTATCACTGATGAACGAGCGCGGCATATCCTCCACATCCTGGAAGATCATGTCGGGTCGTTCCGCCGCACGGACACGCTCGTCCGAATCCGGCGGGCTCAGTGATACCGGCGGCGCGACGGGCATCATCTCGCCGAGATCGGGTGCGCCCTCGATGATGTCCGACAGGCGCGGCAACCTTGCCTTCTGCTCCCGCAGCGGTTCCATGAGTTCGGCGCTCATTTTCTGCACCTTCTGCGCCGCGGCCTGCACGGCCTGAGTCATCGCCGCGGCGATCTCCTCATAGGAGATATCCCTGATGTCCTCGGCGAACTTCGTAGCTATCAAGATGCCATCTGCGTTGACAGTGACCGATATCCGCTTGTCGCAGGCAGTGACGGTGGCCGTGAGCTGAGACCGGTCGCGCTGAACCCCGGCGATGCCAGACATTTGCTCCTTGAACGCGTCCATCAACATCGCAGCATCAGCCATCAATCGCTCATTACTCATGCCTGCGCTCATCGGCAACCTCCACCGCCCAATGCTAGCCCCGGACCGACCGCGACGCATGCCGGGAAAGATCGTCCGAAGGCGCACTCGGCTGCGCCCCGGCAGAACGCCCGGCACGGTTGGCTTTTCCCTATATTCAACCTCATCGCGACCGAACTGCGGAACGTTTCACCAGCATTACTTCCAGATGGCACGCAGTGCTCGTCTGGGTTGCGGTAATCTGCCGAGCAGGTGAACGAGACAGTGCCGCCTGCACATTGGGCTTCTCCTGGGCGAGAGGAAGATTCGGTGTGGTCGAGAATTGGCGCGCGAAAGACGTATCACGGTTACCGTGGCCGCCCGGCGCGGCGCGGCGAAGGCTGCTGAGGAAAAGTGCGCGCGGGCGAGTATCGCAGTGCAATGTAATACTGGCGAAGTGCGACGCAATCTAGTCATTGTCCGTGCCGGCGACACGTCGCTGCACGAGAACTGGATGGCCGGTCCCGTGGACCGGAACTGGGATCTGATCGTCAGCTACTACGGCGACGATCCCGACATCTTCCGGTATCCCGATGCGGTGCGGGTGGACGCCAAGGGTCCGAAATGGCCCCCGCTGCGCACGCTGATCGATGAACTCGGCGAGGCGATCAACCAGTACGACTACATCTGGCTACCGGACGACGACCTCGACGCGGACACCGCGACGGTCAACATGATGTTCGACTACTGCGCCGAATACCGGCTCTCCCTGGCCCAGCCCGCGCTGACCGCGGACAGTTCGATCGTGCACCCGATCACCAAGATCGATCCCCGCTACACGCTGCGCTTCACCAACTTCGCCGAGGTCATGGGGCCGATACTGAGCCGCGACTTCCTGCACCGCACGCTCGGCGAATTCGGGGAGACCCAGACCGGCTGGGGCATGGACTACGTCTGGGCGAGCATGCTGACCGAGGGCCAGACCGCCATCCTCGACATCACCCCCGTGCGGCACACCCGCCAGCAGGGCTCCGGTCCGCTCTATCGCGCGGTGCAGGAAGCGGGCGTGGAGGATCCGGAGGAGGAGTACCAGGCCTATATGCGGCGCAAGGGCATCTCGCGCCAGCCGCAGGTCGTGCACCGCGGTATCCCGGCGGGATTCCCGGAACCGGCCAGCCTGGTCAAGCGTCGTCTCAGCTGGCAGGCGCCGGCGCGCAATGTCCTGGATCCGGCCAGGTGCGTGGTACTGGTCCCGGTGGCCGATAAGATCGAACCAGCCTGTGCCCGTGGGCTTTTCGAGCTGGAGCGGCAGGGCTACACGGTGTGGCGGCTGTACGGGGCGTCGGCGATCGATCAGGCGCGCAGCCAGATGGCGACCGACGCGCTGGCGGCCGGATTCGAGGAGTTGATGTGGATCGACTCCGACATCGAGTTCCCCTTCGACGCGGTGAACCGCCTGCGCGCCCTGGACCTGCCGCTCGTCTGCGCGGTCTACGCCAAGAAGGGCAAGCGCGAGCTGACGGTGCACTTCGAGCCAGGCACCGAGAAGCTGGTGTTCGGGCGGCACGGCGGACCGATCGAGATCAAGTACGCCGCAACGGGATTCCTGCTCACCAAGCGAGTGGTCTACGAGAAGATCGAAGCGGCCGAACAGCTTCCGGTCTGCAACAAGCAGTTCCACCGGCCGACCGTGCCCTACTTCCTGCCGATGATCACCCTGGACGGCGAAAACCACTGGTATCTCGGCGAGGACTTCGCCTTCTCCGAGCGGGCGCGGCGCAGCGGCTTCAAGGTCATGGCCGATACTCGAATTCGCCTGGGGCACATCGGCCGGGATGCGTACAGCTGGGAGGAGGCGGGCATCGACACCGCCCGCTTCGACACCTACACCTATCACCTGGGCCCGCCACCCGAGCCGAAGCAGGACCAAGAGCAGGCGGCGGAATCGTCCAGCGACGATGCCGAGCGGTCCGCGCAGGAGGTATCGGCGCAACCGCTCGCCGAGGCAGTGGAATCACCCAGCGAGACAGCGCAATCCCCCGAGACCCCAGAATCGTCCGACGTCCCTGCGCCGTCGGCTGCCGAGAAGTGAGCGGAGCGAGACCAGTGGCACAGCAGCCGGGCGAGTCCGAGGCACCACAATCCACCGACGCCGAGGCGCCGCAGTCCGGCGAGCCGGCAGCACAGCAACGCCGCAACCTGGTCATCGTCCGTGCCGGCGACTCCTCCCAGCACGCGGTGTGGCTGAGCGGTCCGGGCGACCGGAACTGGGATCTGATCGTCGGCTACGCCGGGGACGATCCGGAGCCTTTCCAGAGCCCCGACATCACCCTGGTCGAGGCGAAGGGCCCGAAATGGCCCGCGCTGCACCAGGTGATCGACGAACTGTCCGACACCATCGCGGGCTACGACTACATCTGGCTGCCGGACGACCATATCGAGGCGGATCTGGCCTCGATCAACGCGATGTTCGACATCATCGCCGAATACCACCTGTCGCTGGCTCAGCCCGCCTTCTCCACCGATAGCCACGCCGACCACGACATCACCCGGGTCGTAGCGGGAAACGTGCTGCGCTACACGAATTTCGTCGATACCGTCGCCCCCTGCTTCAGCCACAGCCTGCTGCGCAGTTGCCTGGCCGAGTTCGCCGACACCACGACCGGCCTGGGCCTGAGCTCGATGTGGCCGACCATTCCCGCCCAGGATCAGATCGCCATCGTCGACGCCGTCACGGTCCGCAGCGTGCAGGCCCACCCGGCGCCGGACCCGCAGGCCATCGACGGCGAGGATGACCGGGTCACCGAGCTCGAGCGATTCCTCACCGCGAACGAGCTCGAACTCGTCGTCCCGAAGGTGGCGCGCGCCATCGCGGCCGACCCGGACAACCCACTCGTCGCCGCCCCCGAGCCGGAGCCGGATCACCGCCTGGCGCCCCTCGATCCGCGCGAGCCCTTGGACCCCTCGCGCTGCGTGATCCTGGTCCCGGTCGCCGACAGCATCGAACCCGATTGCGCGCGCGGTCTTTTCGAACTCGAGCAGCTGGGCTATCCGGTGTGGCGGGTGTACGGCGCCTCGGGCATCGACCAGGTACGCAGCCAGATGGCCAGCGATGCGCTGGCGGCCGGATTCGATGAGCTGTTCTGGATCGACGCCGACATCTCCTTCCCGGTCGACGCGGTCGAGCAGCTGCGCCGCCTCAATCTGCCGATCTCATGCGCCATCTACTCCAAGAAGGGCCAGCGCGAGCTGGTGGTCCACCTCTCGCCGGGGACACAGCATATGACCTTCGGCGTCGGCGGCGGACTGGCCGAGATCAAGTACGGCGCAACGGGATTCCTGCTGACCAAGCGCGAGGTGTACGAGAATATCCAGGAGCACGAGGGGCTTCCGACCTGTAACAAGCAGTTCGGCCGGCCGGTTGTGCCGTACTTCCTCCCGATGGCCGTGCCGGTCGGCGAGAACTTCTGGTACCTGGGCGAGGACTTCGCCTTCTGCGAGCGGGCGCACCGCTGCGGATACCGGGTGATGGCCGACACCCGGATCCGGTTGGGCCACATCGGCCGGCAAACGTACGAATGGGAGGACGCGGGCTCCGCGCGCGAGCGATTCAGCTCGTTCACCTTCAACTTCTGACCCCTGCCACCCCAAGCGAACGAAAGCGAAGTATTCGATGGACCCATCCCGCTGCATCGTCCTGGTTCCGATCGGCGGATACCTCGAACCCGAATGCGCCCGGGGACTGGGCCAGCTCGAGGCCCGCGGCTATGCCGTGCGCGCCGTGCCCCGCTACGCCGCGATCGATCAGGGGCGCAGTCAGATGGCCACCGACGCGCTGCTCGAGGACTACGAGGCGCTGATGTGGATCGATTCCGATATCGGTTTCGACGCGAACTCCGTCGATATGCTGCGCGAGCACGACCTGCCGGTCGCCTGCGGCATCTACCCGCGCAAGGGCGTACGCGAACTGGCGTGCAGCCTGCTGCCGGATACCCCCCGGATCACTTTCGGTGAGGGCGGGGGTCTACTGGAGATCCGTTACGCGGCAATGGGTTTCTTCTACACCCAGCGGGTGGTGTACGAGCAGATGATCGTGCACGAGGAACTTCCGGTGTGCAACAAGCAGTTCGACCGCGTCACCGTCCCGTACTTCCTCCCCATGCTGCTCCCCCAGGGCCAGGACGACTACTGGTACATGAATGCCGAGTACTCGTTCTGTGAACGCGTGCGCCGCAGTGGTTTTCGCGTCATGGCGGACACCAGGGTCCGGCTGGGTCATATCGGCCGCCACAGTTACTACTGGGAGGAGGCCGGAATGGAAAAACCCCGATACGCCACTTACGAATTCAATATAGTCTGATTGAAAACACCCTGAAACCAGGAGGTTTCACCACCGTGGACAATGAGCGAACCAAGGCCGACATCGCAGACCTGATGGACACGGTCAACTCGCAGATCCGTTCCATCGCCGAGGTGCAGCGCAAGCGCACCGAACTCACCGCCACCGCCAGCGCCCGCGAGGGGCGGGTCACCGTCACCTGCAATGCCGACGGCGTCCCCATCGACACCGAATTCTCCGACGACATCGACGATCTGGACTACGACGACATCGCGATGGCGGTGACCGAGGCCGCGCAGGACGCGGCGGTCAAGGTCGCCCGCATGGCCGAAGAGCTGATGAAGCCGATCCGCAAGACTCGCTCGCGCCTGCCGAGCCTGTCCGCGATGGTCGAGGGCCTGCCCGATCTGCGCGCGAAAACCCCCGAGACGCAACGCGCCCCGTTCACCCCGCCCGCGGACCGCAACCAGGACGACGCCCGCGACCGACGCTGGTCGGTCAACGACGACGCCGACTGAGCCTCATACCCCGTCGGGCAGCACATCTCCCAGTTCGCGCGTCACATGCTCGAGGTAGCGAGTCACGTACTGGCCGATGAGTTCTCCCGCCACCCGGCCGGGCGTGACGCGTGTCATCGAGAGGTGCGCGACCAGTTCCGCCACATCCTGCGACGAGCGCTCGGAACGACGGAACTCCCGCACCGCCGTGCGCTCGAACATGTCCACGAACTGCCGTGCGATGTGATCACAGTCGTCGCGCAGCCGCTCCAACTCGTCCAGCACCCGCGTCGGCGGCACACCCGCGGCCTGTAGCTGCGCGGCGATATCGACCAGCTGCGGGTCCTTCACCCGATACGTGGCCGCGTCCTGTGGCTCGTACAGCCCGGCCTGCACAACCCGGGCCAGGCCGTTGGGAATATCCGCGTAGCGTTCGGCCAGATCCGCCGCGGCGACAGTGGTTTCGACGGTCGCGGGTGTCGGCCTGGACGGCGGGGGTGCGACCGGGGCCGAGACGGCGCTCACCCCGAGCACTGCGGCCAGGTCGTCGCCCCGATCCCAGGCCTCCAGCAGATCACGAACGCCGTTGAGCTTGATGCCACGATCGAGCAACCGGCTGATGATGCGAACTCGATTGAGGTGCTCTTCGCTGTAGAACCCCGTGCGGCCCTTTAGTTGCGGTGGTGGGAGCAACCCTCGCTCGTTATATACGCGCAGAGTGCGTACCGTCATCCCGGACTCGCGAGCGAGCTCGTCGATCGTGAACTCAGATTCCACTGCCATACCTCCAGGAAACCATAGCGAAACCGCTGGCCACAGCATCGGTTACCAACGGGTTTCGGTGGCTGCGTTGGATTTCCATGACGTTACAACTCACCAAAACTGACCCAGCCCCTTGCATGTGCCATCTTTCAGCGGTACGTTACACCACACAGCGGTATGATTGGCATCACAGGAAAGGGCCCCGCCCAATGACCACCCTTCAACCTCCTCCGCAGACGCAGAACAATGCGCTGACTGCGGAGGACGAGGGCTACCACAAGGCGCTTCGCCCACGCCAGCTGCAGATGATCGCAATCGGCGGCGCCATCGGAACGGGTCTGTTCCTGGGTGCGAGCGCCCGGTTGCACTCCTCGGGCGCGAGCCTGTTCATCGCGTATGCTGTCTGCGGCATCTTCGTATTCTTCATACTTCGCGCCCTGGGTGAGCTGGTCCTGCACCGGCCGTCCTCCGGCTCGTTCGTCTCCTATGCCCGGGAATTCTACGGCGAGAAGCTCGCGTTCGGCGTCGGCTGGATGTACTTCTTCCACTGGTGCATGACCGGCATCGCGGATATCACCGCGATCGCCACCTACATGCACTTCTGGGGCGCGTTCAAGGTCGTGCCACAGTGGGTGCTCGCCTTCATCGCGCTGGCCATCGTGCTGAGCATCAACATGATCTCGGTGAAGTGGTTCGGCGAGATGGAGTTCTGGGCCGCGCTGATCAAGGTCGTCGCGCTGGTCGGGTTCCTGGTCCTGGGTGTCGTATTCCTGGGTGGACGGTTCAAGCTGGACGGTCAGAGCACCGGTTGGAGCGTGATCAGCCAGCACGGCGGCCTGTTCCCACACGGCACATGGCCACTGGCGCTGTCCGTCACGGGCGTCATCTTCGCCTACGCGGCGGTCGAGCTGATCGGCACCGCGGCCGGCGAGGCGGAGAACCCGGAGAAGATCATGCCCCGCGCGATCAACTCCGTCATCGTGCGCATCGCGTTGTTCTACGTAGGCTCGCTGCTTCTGCTGTCGCTGCTGATTCCGTGGTCGGACTTCAACCCGAAGGTCAGCCCGTTCGTCACGTTCTTCGCCAAACTGGGCATCCACGGCGGCGCGACGTTCATGAACCTGGTCGTACTGACCGCGGCGTTCTCCAGCTTGAACGCCGGGCTGTACTCCACCGGCCGCATCCTGCGCTCGCTGTCCATGAACGGCACGGCCCCGAAGATCGCCTCGCGAATGAACAAGAACGGTGTGCCCTATGTGGGCATCCTGGCCACCGGCTGCGTCGCACTGCTGGGCGTCGGGCTCAACGCCGTCGTCCCGGCGAAGGCATTCGAGATCGTGATGAACATGTCGGCCCTGGGCACCATGTTCGCCTGGACCACCATCACCCTCTGCCAGTTGCAGCTGCATCGATGGTCGAAGGAGGGCAAGGTGACCAGGCCGTCGTTCCGACTGTTCGGCGCTCCCTACACCGGCTACGCGACGCTGGTATTCCTCGCGGTGGTCGTGGTGCTGATGGCCGTCAGCGGCGACGCCACCGAGTGGGGTGCGCTCGTCGCGATGGCCGTGGTCGCAGGCGTGCTGATGCCCGCGGGATGGTTCCTGACCCGCAAGCGGGTAATGGCACTGGCTCAGGAGCGGGTCGGATACACCGGCGCGTTCCCGGTGCTGCCCGAGCGCCCGCTCGAGGGACGCGACCAGTCTCCCGGCACGAAGCCGGATGATGAGGCACAATCGCACTAATGCCCGTAGGCCCCGGTAACCAGCCGTGACACCCTCGGGACCGGCCCCCGGCCGCTCCGCAGTCCCAGACTGCGGAGCGGTCGGGTTTTCCGGGTCGATACGAGGTTCGAGGTTTCGAAGAAGGCGAATGGCCGAGAATTCCAGCCCTTCTGGCCAAGGGAGTCCCGTGCCGGCTGTGCCCCCGCTGGCGACGCGACAGTTGCGCGATGCCCCCGGTACGCCCTACCAGTGGGGGACCCGGCGGGTGGACCTCACCCAGCCCAATCCGGGGGGTGAGCGGCTGCCGACGACGGCGGAACCCGACGTGCGCTCGCGCCCGAGCGTGCGGCGGCTGGGCGCGGGGCTGGTCACGCTGCCGCGGGTGAATCCGGTCGATCCGACCGCCGCGGTGCTGCGCGATCCGGAGGTTCCCGAGGACAAGCGGTACTGCTGGAAATGTCTGCGACCGGTGGGGCGCTCCGGCGAGTCCACCAACGATGTAGCCGGCGCCACGGCCGGAAACTGCGCGAACTGCGGCTCGCCGTTCAATTTCCGGCCGATGCTGCAGCCCGGTGAGGTCGTCGCCGATCAGTACGAGGTGCGTGGCTGCCTGGCCTACGGCGGGATGGGCTGGATATTCCTGGCCCGCGACCGCAACGTCAGCGGCCGATGGGTGGTGCTCAAGGGTTTGCAGAACCCCCTCGACCTCGAGGCCCATGTGGTCGCACTGGCCGAGCGCCAGTTCCTGTCCGAGATGACGCATCCCTCGATCGTCAAGATCTACAACTTCGTCAAACATCGCTCCGCGGACGGGATTCCGTGCGGCTATATCGTGATGGAATACGTCGGCGGGCGCTCGCTCAAGATCGAGCTGGACCAGCGCGCGCCCGAATATCTCCCGGTGTCCGAGGCGCTCGCCTACATGCTGGAAGTCCTTCCGGCACTGGATTATCTGCATTCACTCGGGCTGGCCTACAACGACCTCAAACCCGACAACATCATGGTCGGCGAGGACGACGTCAAGCTGATCGACCTGGGCGCGGTGGCGGCGCGGGAGTCCGGCGGGAGCCTGTACGGCACACCCGGATACCAGGCGCCCGAATTCACCCGGACCGGACCGACCGTGGCCTCGGACATCTACACCGTCGGGCGCACCCTGGCCGCGCTGACCCTGCGGATGCCCACCGACAAGCACGGGCACAAGCTGCCCGGAATACCCTCGCCCGGCGAGGAACCGGTGCTGCGCCAATATCCGTGCTTCTCCCGGCTGCTGCGCCGGGCTACTGATCCCGATCCGGCACAGCGCTTTCCGAGCGCCTACGCGATGTATCGGCAGCTGCTGGGCGTGCTGCGCCTGGTCCTGGCCGCGGACACCGGTAGGGAGTATCCGCAGGTCTCGTCCGTATTCGACGCTCCGCGCGGCGATTTCGGTGTCGACACGCTCATCCGGCAGACCGACGGCATCGTGGACGGTGTGCGCCGCGTCGCCGTACTCGACGCCGCCAGTGTGGTGGCCGCGCTGCCGATTCCGTTGATAGACAACGAGGATCCCAGCGCGGAACTGTTGTCGCCGCTGCTGCACGGCGATCCGAACCGGGCCCTGGACACGCTGCGCCAGAGCCGCGAGAACATGCGCAAGGGCAAGATCGCCACACCCGAAACCTTCGAGCTGGAAGGCACATTGACCGAGATCCGTGCGTATCTCGATCTGGGACAGGTGCACCACGCGCGCTCGAAACTGGCCGGACTGGACGACGGGTACCGCACCGACTGGCGCATCGAGTGGTACGCCGGAATGGCCGAACTCACCGGTGGGTCACACGAGCAGGCGTACGAGCACTTCGATCTGGTCGCCTCGATGGTGCCCGGCGAGATCGCGCCGCAGCTGGCCCTGGCCGCCACCGCGGAACTGCTGCTCGAGGACGATATCGAGGAATCCGACGCGAGCGACCCCCGCCCGAGCCGGTGGGCCGGCACCGCGACCGACCACTATCGCGCGGTCTGGCAGACCAATCACGGAATCTCCAGCGCCGCCTTCGGTGTGGCCCGCCGCCTGGCCGCCGGCGGCGACACCCGCGCCGCGGTGCACACGCTGGAGCAGATGCCCGAGACCTCGCGCCACCACAACGTCGCGCGGATGACGGCCTGCCTGCTGCTGGCCTCGCGCCCCGCCGTCACGCTGACGCAGGACGACCTGGACGAGGCCGCCGCGCACCTGCGCGACCTCGTCGACGAACCCCGCCTGCTCCAGATGCAGGTCCTGGTCATGGGTGCGGCCCTGTCCTGGCTGCGCCGGGGTGAACGTCCCCCGGAACCCGGCGCCACCATCCTGGGCCTGCACTACACCGAGCGGGAGCTGCGCGAGGGCATCGAACTGGTACTACGGCACATCGCCCGCACCACCCCCCGCCGGTTACAGCGCTACGCCCTGGTCGATCTGGCGAACGAGCTGCGGCCGCGGTCGTGGTGGTGAACCCCGGCCGTCACCAACCGGACTCTGTGGTTCGAGACCTGGTGTCGCGCTGCTGTTCCAGTGCCGCGTCCTCATAGGACACCGCGTCCTCGTACGCCCCGGCATCCGCGGTCGGTGTATCGGCCGGGCTCGGCGCGTCGCTCGACGGCACGCGTTGGGGCGAATTCGGTGGCGCGAGTGAGGGCTTCGGCGGTGTGGGCATATTCCCGCGCAGGTCGGGCATGCCCTCGAGCAGGTCCGCGAGCCTGGGCATCCGCGCCCGCCGGCCCTGCAGTGGCGCCATCAGCGCACGATTCTTCTCGGCCAGGTCCCGTGCCGCGTTCTGCGCCGCCTCGGTGACGGCCTTCGCGATCTCCGGCAGATCCAGGTCGTCGGCGTCCGATGCGAACTTCGTCTCGATCACGACCCCGTCGGCATTCACGCTGACCGTCACACGCCTGCGGGACGCGGTCCCGGTACCGATCAACTGCGCGCGCTCGGTCTGGATGCGCGCGATGGCGCGCAACTGATCCTGCGCGCCCTCGATCATGCCCTCCAACTCGGCGGGACTGAATCGCTCTGCCATCCAAGGCACCATGACAGACTTCGGCGAACCCGCCGTTGCACGGATATGAACGACGAATGGCCGTGGTGCGAAGCCGACGAGCGAAATCCGAACTGCCAAGATGGGCGTTGTGCGAATACTGGTACAGCGGGTGAGCTCCGCTCGGGTAACCGTCGGCGACGAGGTGGTCGGCCGCATCGACCCGGCCGCCACGGGCGCGCCGCACGGTCTGGCCGCCCTGGTCGGCGTGACACACACCGATACGGCAGCGACCGCGAAAGCACTGGCCGACAAGCTGTTTCGGCTGCGCATCCTGGAGGGCGAACGCTCCGCCGCCGACCTGTCCGCCCCCATCCTGGTCGTCAGCCAGTTCACCCTCTACGCCGACACCGCCAAGGGCCGCCGCCCCTCC
>NZ_JAGPOX010000259.1 GCF_019038435.1 Nocardia alni | reverse complement strand
CGCCTCCACGCCGCCCTGCGCGGGTGAGTACCCCCGCGCCTGCGACCCACCAGTCGTCAGCGCACGACCACGACACCGAACTGCACTCTGCGTGCCGACTCCACACCGCCACGCGACAACCCGGCCTCGCCAACCTCTCGCCAACCCTGGTACCCCACAATGACGCCCGTCCCAGGATCAACTGCCGCGGAGCGGGTGCAGGGTGTGCAGGGCTGCTGCGTGCTCGTCGAACGCCCGCGCCGCCGTTCGACAGAAGCGAGCAACATGATCTACGCAAAGCCCGGTACCGAGGGCAGCATCGTCGAATACGCACGCCGCTACGACAATTTCATCGGCGGAGACTGGAAGGCGCCGGTCGAGGGGAAGTATTTCGAGAATCCCTCCCCGATCGACGGTGAAACGTTCTGTGAAGTCGCCCGGTCCACCGCGGCCGATATCGATCTGGCCCTGGACGCCGCGCATGCCGCCGCCCCGAAATGGGGCGCGACCCCGGCCGGCCAGCGCGCCAACCTGCTCAACAAGATCGCCGACCGGATCGAGGAGAACCTCGAACGCCTCGCGGTCGCGGAGGCGTGGGAGAACGGCAAACCCGTTCGCGAAACCCTCGCCGCGGATATACCGCTGGCCGTGGACCATTTCCGCTATTTCGCCGGCGCGGTGCGTGCGCAGGAGGGCGGAATCTCCGAAATCGACGAGGACACGATCGCGTATCACTTCCACGAACCGCTCGGCGTGGTCGGCCAGATCATCCCGTGGAATTTCCCGATCCTCATGGCCACCTGGAAACTCGCCCCCGCGCTGGCCGCCGGGAACGCCGTGGTGATCAAGCCCGCCGAGCAGACACCGGCCTCCCTGCTGCTGGTGATGGAATTGATCGCGGACCTGCTGCCGCCGGGCGTGGTGAACGTGGTCAACGGATTCGGCATCGAGGCCGGGAAGCCCCTGGCCCAGAGCCCGAAGGTGGCGAAGGTGGCGTTCACCGGGGAAACCACCACCGGTCGATTGATCATGCAGTACGCCAGCGAGAACATCATCCCGGTCACCCTGGAACTGGGCGGGAAGAGCCCGAATATCTTCCTGCCCGACGTGATGTCCGCCGACGACGCATTCCTGGACAAGGCGGTCGAGGGATTCGTGATGTTCGCGCTGAATCAAGGCGAGGTGTGCACCTGCCCGTCGCGCGCGCTGGTCCATTCGTCGATCTACGACGATTTCATGGCTCGCTGCATCGCGCGGACCAAGGAGATCACCGGCGGCAATCCCCTGGACACGACCACCATGCTGGGCGCGCAGGCCAGTAACGACCAGTTCGAGAAGATCCTGTCCTATATCGATATCGGCCGCCGCGAGGGTGCAAAGGTGCTGACCGGCGGCGAGATTCGCAAGGTCGAGGGATTCCCGAACGGTTTCTACATCGAGCCGACCATCTTCGAGGGCGGCAACGAGATGCGGATCTTCCAGGAGGAGATCTTCGGTCCGGTGGTGTCGGTGACCCGGTACGACACAGTGGACGAGGCGATCTCGATCGCCAACGACACCCTCTACGGGCTGGGCGCGGGCGTGTGGTCGCGGGATATGAACACCGCGTACAGAGTCGGCCGGGCACTGCAGGCCGGACGCGTGTGGACGAATTGCTATCACGTCTATCCCGCGCACGCGGCATTCGGCGGATACAAGAAGTCCGGAATCGGCCGGGAGAACCACAAGATGATGCTCGACCACTACCAGCAGACCAAGAACCTGCTGGTGAGCTACTCGCCGAACAAGCTCGGATTCTTCTGATGACCGAGACCGTGCCGCGGGTCGGCATCACCGACGACGCGGCCGGGCTGCTCGCCGACCTGGTCGAGCGGCACGGTCCGGTGATGTTCCACCAGTCCGGCGGCTGCTGCGACGGCAGCTCTCCCATGTGCTATCAGCGCGGCGAGTTCCGGGTCGGCGCCGCGGATGTGCTGCTGGGCGAGCTGCCCGGGCAGACCCCGTTCTGGATGAGCGCCGACCAGTACGAGTATTGGCGGCACACCTACCTGACCGTGGACGTGGTCCCGGGCCGGGGCAGTGGATTCTCCCTCGAGGCGCCCGAGGGCGTGCGTTTCCTGATCCGCTCGCGCTTGCTCACCGACGCCGAATATGAGGTGTGCGAAGCGAATCCGCCGCGAACCGGGGCGCAGATCACCGAGAATTGAACCCTCCGAACCACATTGCGAGGTGTCCGACACGGCCGTCCACTCCGCGCCGGATACCGCCCGCGCTGCCGCGCCACCCCTATGCACGTGGCGCGGCAGCGTCGGGTCACTCACTGTCACCCGCCGTCATTCCGGCGTGCTCGGTGACCGGAATCCGCCGGGATGCGGCTGGGCTCACCTGCCTGGCAGGAACCTGATGGCGCGGGCCAGGTTCATCAGCATCGGCTGCCACCGGGACTGCGGAATGCCGCGCGGCGCATCCAGATTCATGAAACGCGTGGTGACGATCTGCTGCGGCTCGGTGTACTTCAACAGCCCGTCGGGACCGTGCCGGCGACCTACGCCCGAGGCGCCCACCCCGCCCATCGGTCCGGCCGTGGTACCCCACGCCGGGGCGTAACCCTCGTCGACACAGACGGTTCCGGCGTGCACCTTGGCGGCGATGCGCTCACCCTCGGCCGCGGTGGCGGCCCAGACGCTGGCGTTGAGGCCGTACTCGGTGTCGTTGGCCTTCTCGATCGCCTCGGCCGCGTCGGCGACGGGGTAGATCGACACCAGCGGGCCGAAGGTCTCGTTGCGGGCGCATTCCATCTCCTCGGTCACCGCCGAGAGCACCGTCGGTTCGAAGAACAGCGGCCCCAGATCCGAACGCGCGTGGCCGCCCGCGAGCACCGTCGCACCCTTGGACACCGCGTCGGCGACATGTTTGCTCACCGTCTCGAGCTGCGCCTCGGAGATCAGGCTGCCGATATCGGCCGAGAAGTCGTATGCCGCACCGAGTTTCGCCGCACGCACCGCGGCGGCGAACTTCTCGGTGAACTCGTCGGCGATCGAGCGCTCCACATAGATCCGCTCGATCGAGATGCACAACTGCCCGGCGTTGGAGAAACACGCCCGCACTGCCGCGCGCGCCACCTTGTCCAGGTTCGCGCCGCGGGTGACGATCATCGGGTTCTTGCCGCCGAGCTCGGCCGAGAAGCCGATCAGCCGCCGGCCACACTGCTGGGCCAGGGTGCGCCCGGTCGAGGTGGAGCCGGTGAACATCAGGTAGTCGCAGGTCTCCACGATCGCGGTGCCGACCACCGATCCGGCGCCCGGCACCACCTGGAGGATGTCGCGCGGCACTCCGGCGCGCACCAGCAGTTCCACATTCGCCAGCGACGAGTACGGGGTCTGGCTGTCCGGCTTGACCACCACGGCGTTCCCGGCGGCCAGCGCCGGCAGCGCGTCGCCGATGGCCAGCAGCATCGGATAGTTCCACGGCGCGATCACCCCGACCACACCCTTGGGCACCGCATGCACCGAGGCCTTGTTCAGCACCGGGAACGCGCCCGGAACCGACCGCGGCGCAAGCAGTTTCGGCGCGACGCGGGAGTAGTACCGGGCGGCGAACATCAGCCCCATGACCTCCTCCTGCGCGGCCCAGCGGGCCTTGCCGGTCTCGGCCTGGACGATGTCCATCAGCTCCTCGCGGTGGCGCACCACCATCGCGCGGTACCGGTCCAGGATCGCCGCGCGCTCGGCGACCTGGCGCGCGGCCCATTTCGCCTGCGCCGCGCGCGCCCGGTCGAACGCCGCCGCGACGTCCTCGGCCGTGCCGACCGGCACCTCACCGAGCGGCTCACCGGTGAACGTCTCGGTGATCGTGCGCGTCGTGCGCTCCTGGGCGGGGTCGATCGCGATATAGCCGTGTAGTCGCTCGAAAACGGCCGGTTCCGGCTTGGGCATTGCACGCCTCCTACTTATGAGTAACCGCACGATACATGTAATCTACCGCGCCGATGGCGCTGCGCCCAGTATCCCTACTGATGAGTAGGCACAACAGTATGGTCGCCCGGCCATCGAGGGTTCCGGCCCGAGCGCGCCTCAGACCCCCGGCGTCGGCCGTCCGTAACCGGAAAGGCGGCCAGGGCGGGCTAAGGCAGGTTCATCGGCGAGCGATAGCAGTCGTCGAACTGCTGCCGCAGCCAGGCCGGGTCGTTGATCTGCTGCCACTGCTCGCTGTCGGCCTCGACGCGGCGTGCGAACTCGATCCCGGCGTACGCCCCCGACGTGCCGAACGCGGCATGGATACCGTCGCCGCCGTTTATCCAGCTGTCGATGACGTGCTCGGCCCAGTGCGGCTCCATCCCGTATTCGCTGCCACGCGAGATCATCGCCACTTCGCGGTAGGCGGCCTTCCAGGCGTGAAAGGGTGTCTGGTTGATGCGGGTGACGCCCGCGCAGATCTGCAGGAACTCGACCTTGCCGATCGCGGCCAGCACATCGACCGTCTCATCGCCCATCTGCCGCATCGCCTCGGTGCGAATCACCTTGAGGCCGCCGTTGCCGTAGATCAGGCCGTTGAGCGCGTTGCGCGCCTGGAGCACCGTCATCGCGACGTCATCGCCCTGCGGCGGCACCCGGGCGGGGTCGAAGCTCAGGTCGACCTCGAAGTCGCCGTCGACCAGCCAGTAGTGCTCGGTGTCGACGAGCTCGGCGGTGAGTTTGAGCGCCCGTCGCAGCGGTGAGACTCCGTGCAGCCGTTTGATTCCGCGCCCGAAGACCCGTCGGAGCCGGACATACAGCTCGTCGGCGAGCGGCTCATCGTACGACAGATAGACGACGTCGATCCCGGTCACCACAAGCTCTCTCCATCAACGCAAGTCCGATTGCACAATCGCCGCTGTCACCCTAGCGTGTTCCGCCCCGCGGCCACTGCCGCGCCGGACGTCCCGGATCAGTTGGACTCCAACGCTATCCGCACACCGATGCCGACCATCAGCGTCCCCATCACCGCATCGATCGTCCGGCGAACCCGCCGGCGCGTGAAAACCTGTCGCAGCGTGGCGATTCCGGCCGCGAGCACCAGGTACCACGCCGTCGTGGTCAGCATCGTGGTGAACGCCGTCTCGCCGGTGTCGGCGAGGCTCGCGTGTGCGGGCAGGAACTGCGGCAGCAGCGCCAGGAAGAACACCGCCGCCTTGGGATTGAGCAGGTTGTTGAGCAGGCCCTGCCGGAATCCCACGGCCACCCCGACCGGGCGCGCGCCGCCCTCCGCGGCGGTGTCGTACGCGCCGCGCCGCGCCGCCAGCAGCGCCCGCACCCCCAGATAGCACAGATACACCGCGCCGGCGATCTTCACGACCGTGAACGCCTGCGCCGAGGCCGCGAGCAACCCGGCCACGCCGAGCCCGCTGAGCATCGCCCAGACGAAGACCCCCAACC
>NZ_JAGPOX010000258.1 GCF_019038435.1 Nocardia alni | reverse complement strand
GGCCCGGGATGAGCTGGAACGGACCCGGCGGGCAGGGCGGTCCAGGCGGGCAGGGCGGTACCGGCGGCAACTCCCTCGGTCCCGGCGGGCCGGGCGGATCGGCCGCGCCGCTGCACGGCCAGTTCGTGGCCTCCGACGGCAACGGCGGCTACACCACCGAGCTGACCCAGACCGGCACCGTTACCGCGGTCTCCGCCGGTTCGATCACCGCCAAGAGCGCGGACAACTACACGCACACCTACACCATCGGCTCGAATACCCAGGAGAGCTCCGGCGTGAAGGTAGGCGACACGGTCAGCATCCGGGCTACCGACACGAACGGCACATCCACAGCTACCGAAATCACCGAGGGCGCCATGAGCTCGCCCAACGGCATGGCACGCCGCGGCCGAATGGGCGGAATGGGCATGAACGGGCCGGGCAGTATGGCCGGTGACCCCAACCAGACATCCAGCGGCCAAGGACAATTCGGCCCCGGCGGCGCAATGCCCGGCATGGGCACACCGCCGAGCCAGCCGGGAGTCGCCGGTACGAACTAGCCCGCCCACGCGGCGGACACGTGGTCCGCGACCGCACGCAGCGCACCCGGCATCGTCCCGGCGTGTTCCTGGCCGGAATTCACCGCTACCCGACCGATCAACCCTTCTGTGGATTCCGGCTCACGAGCACATCGGGTCAGCTGATTCCCTGGGCGCGAACCTGTTCCGCAGTCGGCGGATCGGCGCCGATTCGCTCGCAATCGAGCGCGGCGACGAGTATCGCCTCGTCGAGCAACTCCTCGAGGTCCGACTTGCCCAACGCCCGCAACGCCGTTCGCCGATCAGCGCCGAGCAGGTCACGGCGGTGCAGGCCCGCGAGCAGCCCGGAGGCGAAGGCATCGCCCGCGCCGACGGTGTCCACCACCTCGATGCGCCTGCCGGGGCGGCGAATCGGCGTGGGGTCCTCCGCGGTGGCGGCCAACGCGCCGTCGGGGCCGAGGGTGACCACGACGATCGCCGGGCCGCACGCGACCCAGTCGGTGAGTACCTCCTCGACCGGACGCCCCGGATACAACCAGGCCAGATCGTCGGAGCTGACCTTCAGCACGTCGGTCAGCGGCAGCATCTCACGGACCCGGGCCAGGGCCTGGTCGTGAATCATCAACTGCGGCCGCATATTCGGGTCGTAGGAGATGGTCGAGGCCGGGCGCGCCCGCCGCACCAGCCGCTGTAGCGTGTCCGCACCGGGCTGCTGCGTCATCGCCAGCGATCCGGTGTGCAGCGCGACCACATCGCCGTCCAGGGCGTGCGCCAGGTCGGTGTCGGTCCACTGCCAGTCCGCGGTGCCGTCGATGCGGAAGTCGTAGCGCGCCACCCCGTTCGCGTCCAGATCGAGGATCGCCAGCGAGGTCGGCTCGCTGCCCCGCACCACATGATCGAGCCGGATGGCATTGTCCAGGAGAAACTTCCGCACCCGGTCCCCGAGCGTTCCGGTGCCGGTCCGCGCGAGCATCCGGACCGGGACCTCCAAGCGCCCGAGCCCGACGGCCACATTGGTCGGACTGCCGCCGGGCATCGCGGCGAATTGTCCGGGCGCGCCGGTCGGCACCAGATCCACCAGGGCCTCACCCGCCACGGCTATGATGCGCTCGCCCTCCACTGCGGTGCCGTGCCCACTCACCACGGGGGTACCGTGCTGACCCGCCATGGCGCCGCCGCCCTCATCCACGACGGCCTCGCCGTCCTCACCCGCTGACACGGTGACTGTCCACCTCCTCACCGGCCATCGCGCCGGTCATGATCGCTACCGCGTCGGACATCGAGAACTCGTGCGGCTCGATCACCGCGACCCGACGACCCAGCCGCTGGATGTGCACCCGGTCGGCGATCTCGAAGACGTTCGGCATGTTGTGGCTGATCACGATCACTGCCAGGCCGCGGTCGCGAACCTGGCGGATCAGATCCAGGACCATGCCTGTCTCCTTGACCCCGAGCGCCGCGGTGGGCTCGTCCATGATTACCACATGCCGTGCGAAGGCCGCGCTGCGCGCCACCGCGACACCCTGGCGCTGGCCGCCCGAGAGCGTCTCGACCGGCTGCTTCATCGAGCGGATGCCGATCTTCAAATTCGCCATGTGCTCTTGTGACTCGCGGATCATCCGATCCTTGTCCAGTAGCCGGAACACCGAGCCGAGTACACCGTGCCGGCGTAATTCCCTGCCCAGGAACAGGTTGTCGGCGATATCGAGCGCGGGTGCGACCGCGAGATCCTGGTAGACGGTCTCGATCCCGGCACGGCGGGCATCGGTGGGCCGGCGGAACCGAACCCGCTTACCGTCTACCAGGATCTCCCCCTCATCCGGCGTCAGCGCGCCCGAAAGCGCCTTGATCAGAGTGGATTTCCCCGCGCCGTTGTCGCCGATCACCGCGACGATCTCGTTCGGGTACAGATCGAAATCCGCGCCGTCCAGGGCGGTGACGTGACCGTAGCGTTTCACCAGCCCCTTGGCCTGCAGGACAGGCGTTTTCGGCCTATCATCGCTCATCGCTGCTGCCTCCTGCGGTTGAACTGATCCACAGCGACCGCGGCGATCACCAGGATGCCGGTGATCAGGGTTTGATAGATGGCCTCGACACCCATGAGCTGCAACCCGTTTCGAATGATCCCGACGATCAGCGCGCCCAGCAGGGTGCCGATCACGCTGCCGCGCCCGCCGAACAGGCTCGTGCCGCCCAGCACCACGGCGGTGATGGAGTCCAGGTTGTCCGTCTGCCCGGCATTGGGATCGCCGACGCCGGTGCGCGCGACCAACAGCAGCGCGGCTAGGCCGTAGATCAGCCCGGCGATGGTGTAGACGCCGAGAAGCACTCGGCGCGTGTTGATTCCGCTGAGCCGCGCGGCCTCCGGATTGTTGCCGACGGCGTAGATGTGCCGACCCGCCGAGGTCTGCCGCAGCACGTACCAGGCGATGGCGAACAGCACCAGCATCGCCACCGAACCGTAGGTGATGTCCGTACTGCCCAGCGGGAACGTCTTGTCGAAGAAGGTGAGCATCGAGGGCAGCCCCGAGATCGTCTGCTCCCCCGAGTAGATATGCGTGAGCGCGAACGCCACACCGTAGGTGCCGAGGGTGACGATGAACGGCGGCAGCTTGACCATGCTCACCAGCGCGCCGTTCACCAGGCCGAACGCCGCGGTCAGCGCCAGACCGAGCACGATCGCCAGCAGCGGCGGAACTCCGTTGTCCACGGCCAGTTTCGTGATCGCGATATTGCCCAGCGCCATCACCGCACCGTTGGACAGGTCGATTCCGGCGGTGAGGATGATCAGCGTCTGGCCGATGGCCAGGGTGCCGACCTCCATCACCTGCTGCACGATCAGCGAGAAGTTGCCGCCGGTGAGAAACCGGTTGGACTCGGCGGAGAAGATGATCACGGCGATGACGATGGCCGCGATCGGGCCGAAGTTCGGCAGGCTCAGCACGCGCGAGATCAGCGAGGTTTTATCTTGCGGCGGTGCGGTTTCCGGTGTTTCGGTTGCGGTCATGCGGGTCCTTCGAGCGTCGATGGCGTCGGGATCAGCCCCAGCAGTTGGCCAAACCGTACTGCACATCCTGGGAGGACAGGCCCGCTTGGGGTGTGGCGGTGATGAGGTTGACGCCGGTGTCGGTGTAGCCGGAAGTCTTCTTGCTGTTCTTGGCGTAGTCGACGATCGCCTGCACACCCATCTGGGCCATCTTCAGCGGGTATTGCTGTGCGGTGGCGGCGATCTTGCCGTCCCGGACGCCCTGCACACCGGTGCAGCCGCCGTCGATGGAGACGATCAGCGCGTCGTTCTGCTTGCCCGCGGTCTTGAGCGCGGTGTAGGCGCCCAGCGCGGAGGGCTCATTGATCGTGTAGACGAGGTTGATGTCCGGATCCTTCTGCAGGCAGGTCTCCATCGCCGTCTGCGATTTCGCCTGATCGCCCTCGGCGGGCTGGGTGCACACCACGTCCGAGGCGCTGACCTCATCGGACATATCCTGTGTGGTCTGCGCCGCGCCGTACCCGTTCAGGAATCCGTTGTGCCGCAACACTCCGACGCTGGCGCCCGGCTCGAGATCGATCATCGCGATCTTCACCGGCTTGGCGCCCTCGACGGCCTTGGCGTACTTGCCGATCAGCTGCCCGGCGGTGAAGTTGTTGGTCGCGAACAACCCGTCCACCGCAGACTCCGGCTCGGTCGGGGTGTCCAGCGCGTACACCACAACGCCTTTCGCGCGGGCCTTCTGGATGGCGGGGACGATCGCCTTGGTGTCGCTGGCGGTGATCATGATGCCCTTGACGCCCTCGTCGACCATGTTCTCGATCGCCGTGACCTGACTGGCGTTGTCGCCGTCGAACTTGCCCGCGGCGGTGACGAGTTTGACGCCCGCCGCGCTGGCGGCCTTCTGCGCGCCCTGCTCCATCTTGACGAAATAGGGGTTGGTGTCGGTCTTGACGATCAGGCCGACCTGGATCTGCCCGGTGCCGGACCCCTTACCGCAGGCGGTGGCGGCGAGGGCGACGGTGGTGAGTGCGAAACAAAGTGCGGCGATTCGGGTGGCACGTGAAGACATCGATGTGCTCCTGCGGGACTGCGTTAGACAACGTTGTCAGTGACCATAGATCGTGACGCGGCTCACGTCTAGAGGCACTTACTCTCGAATCACCAACGATATCCATCCGATTTTTCCGATCTCGGACGTGCTAGAAAGAAGGCGATGTCAGCGTTGTCAGACTCCTCCGCCTCGAGCCCGTCGCGCCCTCGCACCGCCACCATGCGGGAGGTCGCGGCGCTCGCGGGCGTGAGCATCAAGACCGTGTCGCGGGTGGTGCGCGGGGAGGCCGGGGTATCCCCGGAGCTGGCCGCGCGCGTGACGGACGCCGCCGCCATGCTCGACTACCGGCACAATCTCGCGGCCAGCACGCTGCGCGGGCACGGGCAGAAGACCGCCGCGATCGGCTTGGTGCTGATGGATGTGGCGAACCCGTTCGCCTCGACGCTGCACCGCGCGGTGGAGGATTTCGCCCACGGCCGTGGAACTTTGGTGTTCGCGGTGTCCAGCGACGAGAATCCCGCTCGCCAGCGCGAGGTGCTCGACGCCCTGCTCACGCGCCGCGTCGACGGCCTGATCGTGATGCCGGTCGGCGCCGATCACGGCATGCTGATCCACGAGCGAAAGCGCGGCACCCCCGTGGTTTTCGTCGACCGCCTCCCCACCGCCGACGAAATCGACAGCGTCACAACGGACAACCGCGCCGGCGCCCGCCGCGCCGTGGAACACCTCGCCGCCCAGGGCCACCGCCGCATCGCGTATCTAGGTGACCTGCACAAGATCTGGACCGCCGAACAGCGCTACGCCGGCTACGTCGAGGGCCTGGCCCATTCCGGCACCCCTCTGGACCCCACCCTGATCTGCGCCGACCTACACTCCCCCGAAGCCGCCGAGGCAGCCACCCACGCCCTCCTGTCCCGCCCCGACCGCCCCACGGCCCTGTTCAGCGCCCAAAACCTGGTCACCGTAGGCGTCCTGCGCGCCATCCAACGCCACAACCTCCATCACCAAATAGCC
>NZ_JAGPOX010000257.1 GCF_019038435.1 Nocardia alni | reverse complement strand
GGTCGGGTCCGGGCGGGGTGACTCCGGATCGACAGGCGAGTGTTGCCGCGCACGAGGCGGTTTCGGCGGCGTTCCCGGGCAGTGCCTCCGGTTCCTCGGAGCCGATGACCGCGCGGTCGGACGCGGTGCGGCGGGTGCTGCGGTTCGCGGCGACCGAGGTGGCGCCTCGGCTGCGGCAGACGGGGGTGGAGGTCGATCGGATTCTGCACGCGCTGGACGGTGGATTCATTCCGGCGGGGCCGAGCGGGTCGCCGCTGCGCGGCTTGATCAACGTGCTGCCGACCGGGCGGAACTTCTACTCGGTGGATCCCAAGGCGGTGCCCTCGCGGCTGGCGTGGGAGACAGGCCAGGCGATGGCGGATTCGCTGCTGGAGCGGTATCTGGCCGATCACGGGGAGTACCCGCGCTCGGTCGGGCTTTCGGTGTGGGGCACTTCGGCGATGCGCACCTCGGGCGACGATATAGCCGAAGTGCTTGCGCTGCTGGGTGTTCGGCCGATCTGGGACGAGGCAAGCCGCCGCGTCACCACGCTGGAGCCGATCTCGGTGACGGAGCTGGGCCGACCGCGCATCGACGTGACCGTGCGCATCAGCGGCTTCTTCCGCGACGCCTTCCCGCACGTGCTCGCGCTGCTGGACGACGCGGTCCGGTTGGTCGCCGGGCTGGACGAGCCCGCCGAACAGAATTACGTACGCGCGCACAGCCGAGCCGACCTGGCCGAGCATGGCGACGAACGACGCTCCACCACAAGGATTTTCGGCTCCAAGCCGGGCACATATGGCGCGGGGCTGTTGCAGCTCATCGACTCCAAGAGCTGGCGCACCGACGACGATCTGGCGCAGGTGTACACCGCGTGGGGTGGTTTCGCCTACGGCCGCGACCTGGACGGCGCTCCCGCCGCGGACGATATGCGCGCGGCCTACCGTCGAATCGCCGTGGCGGCCAAGAACACCGACACCCGCGAGCACGACATCGCGGACTCCGACGACTACTTCCAGTACCACGGCGGCATGGTGGCCGCGGTGCGCGCGCTGACCGGCACGAATCCGGAGGCCTACATAGGCGACAGCACCCGGCCCGACGCCGTGCGTACCCGCACCCTCTCGGAGGAGACCGCCCGGGTATTCCGTGCCCGCGTGGTGAATCCGCGCTGGCTCGAGGCGATGCGGCGGCACGGTTACAAGGGGGCGTTCGAGATGGCCGCCACCGTGGACTACCTGTTCGGCTACGACGCGACGACCAATGTCGTGGCCGACTGGATGTACGAAAAACTCTCCGAGAGTTACGTCTTCGACGAGATCAATCGCAAGTTCATGGAGCAGTCGAATCCGTGGGCCCTGCACGGTATCGCCGAACGCCTGCTCGAGGCGGCCGAGCGCGGCCTGTGGGAGGAACCCGAACGCGAGACGCTCGAGCGGCTGCGGCAGGTGTACCTGGAGACCGAAGGGGAACTGGAGTAGCGGTTCGCTGCTGATCTCGTCGTTTTGATCGAGGAGGGCGGCTCCGGCCCGGCCTTTTGCTACATTTTGTCGCCTCTTCTGTCCGGTTCCGGACAAATCGGCCGCAAGAATGTAGCGGGAGGCCGGTTCTCCTCAGCCTGGACCGGTGGGGGCTACGTTCCCGGTGGTATTTGCGGATGCGTCCGGATACGGATGCGGGGCTCGAAGCCGGGGCATAGCGTTGTCGCATGACATGGAACGAACTGGCACAGAGCAAATACGCCCTGCTGACGACCTATAAGAAGGACGGCACGCCGGTGGGTGCGCCCGTCTGGGTGGCGCCCGACGGCGACCGGATCGTCGTGTGGACCAACCCCAAGACCTGGAAGGTCAAGCGGATCCGCCGCAACCCCGAGGTGACGCTGCAGCGCTGCGACAACCGTGGTCGCACCGACGGCGGCGAGGTGCTGACCGGCACGGCGGCGCTGCTCGACGAGGCGGGTACCGAGCGTGTGCGCGGTGTGGTCGGCCGCAAATACGGCGTGATCGGCACCGTCATGATCCGAGCGCACAAGCTGTTCCTGGGCCGCGACCGTTCGATCGGCATCGCCATCACTCAGCAGGTCGGTCCGGAGTAGGCGGCGGCGAGTAGGAGCCTGCTCGTCAGGGGACGTCGGCAACAACTGGCCCCCGCATTGATCCCTGTCCATGCCAGCCTGGCTCGGGTCGACTCTCGGTTGCCGGCAGCGGCCGTGTGGGTGGTGTCGACGTGGTCGTTGGGGTCGCGTGCGCGGTAACAACTACCCGTCCATTGATCCTGCCTGGGCCAGCCTGGTTCACGTCGGCTTTCTCAACTGGCCGAAGGTGATCGTATTGGCGGCGTGCGGTATTGACGGGAATGGCTACGGCCTTTCCGTGTGGCCGCAGCCGAAAACCTCGCGCATCCATTGCGATCCGGTGCTGTAGGTGGTGTTGGCGTGGCTGTTCGGGTTGGGTCGGCGCGGGTGTTCTGGTCGCGTGCGAGGTATCGATCGGAATGGCCGGTATCGCGATGAATCGGCAGCTGCGTGCGGTTGTAGCAGGGCCATTGATTTTATGGGGTCGCACCTGGCCGTGGATCCGGCGCATCCGTTGCGATGCGGAGCTGTGTTGGGCGAAAGCCTACGCGTCGGCGGTGATTTCGATGCCGACAGTGCCCTTTTTGCCGCGCCGGAGGGTGCTGCCGGTGACGATGAGCCAGCCGAGCACCGAGTATTTGCCGCGGATCATGCCGCGCACCCGGTCGGCGGCGGCGCCGTCCAGAATCTCTGCGGTGCCCTTCACGACGGCGCCGTGCGGCTTACCGGAACGGTCGCACGGCTGCAGCGTCACCTGTGGATTGCGACGGATGCGCTTGACCTTCCAGCTGTCCGTCACGGTCCATACGTAGAGTTTGCCGTTGTCCAGCGCCGCCCACAGCGCGGTGCCGACCGGCGTGCCGTCTTTGCGAAAACTGGTGAGCAGAACGTAGTCGGCGGTGCCGACCTCGCCGAAAGGATTGTCCACGCCTGGCAGCCTACTGAGATAATCCGCGTGCTGTCGCCCCGACATCCCGCGCCTGATGGCTCTTCGCCCAATACATCGAGTTCGGGTGGACGGCAGGGTGTCAGGCAGCGAGGGTGAGTATCTGGGGGCCGTCGTCGGTGACGGCGATGGTGTGTTCGCTGTGGGCTGTGCGGGAACCGTCGGCTGAGCGCAATGTCCAGCCGTCGGGATCGACGACGATGCGGTCGGTGGTGGCGGCGAACCACGGTTCGATGGCGATGGTCAGGCCGGGGAGGAGGCGGAATCCGCGTCCGGCACGGCCGTCGTTCGGGATGTGCGGATCCTCGTGCATGGTGCGGCCCAGGCCGTGCCCGCCGAATTGGGTGTTGATCGGATAGCCGTGGGTGCGGGCGACGGCGGCGATGGCGGCGGAGATATCGCCGATCCGATTACCCGGCACCGCCACTGCGATGGCGGCGGCGAGGGCCTCCTCGGTGGTGGCGACCAGGCGGCGGTCGGGTTCGGCTGCTGTGCCGACGATCGTCGTGGTCGCCGAATCGGCCACCCAGCCGTCGATGCCTACGGCCAGGTCCATGGTCAGCACGTCGCCGTCGCACAGCGGATAGTCGAACGGAAGTCCATGCAGCACAGCATCATTCACCGACAGGCAGACGGTGTTGCGGAACGGCCCGCGGCCGAAGGACGGCGAGTAGTCCCAGTAGCACGACACCGCGCCGCGTTCCCGGATACGTTCGCGCACGTACTGCTCCAACTCCAGCAGATTCACCCCCACGACGGCGCGCTCGCGCAGCCCTGCCAGAACGTCGGCAACGAACTGCCCGGTCACCCGCATCTTCTCGATCTCGGCGGGCGTCTTCAACTCGACCACTAATGCCTCCAGTTGGGTATTTAAATACCAACCTAGCTCGAGTGGTATTTAAATACCAAGCCGGGCGGTGATCCGGTAGGCTGACCCGCATGGTCCGCCTCCCACTCACCCCCGCCCAGGTCGAGGCCGGTCGTCGTCTCGGCTGCTACCTGCGTGCAGCCCGTGCGGACAGGGATCTCGCCGAGGTGGCCCGCACCGCCGGAATCTCCCCCGAGACGCTCCGCAAGATCGAGTCCGGCCGCCTGCCCAGCCCCGCCTTCGGCACGGTCGTCGGCCTGAGCCGCGCCCTGGACATCCCCCTCGACCATCTCGCCGATGTCTGGCAATCGGTCAGCCTCGCGGAATCCGCCTGAGCGAGAGGGCCTCGCCATGGTAGGTGTCAGCCCGGACTGCCGGGCAAGCTCGTCGAATCCTTCTCGGCGATAAGGGTTCCCGCTGTCGGCAGCAGGATTCGGCGGTCGATGCCCGGCTGCGAGAGCGGATCGATAAGACAGATTGTTCAGCAGCGCATCGGGTGAGCGGCCGGCAATGGACGCTCGGTGAGCGCGTCGGCGTGATCATGCTGGTCGCCGATCCTGCTCAGGACATCGGCAACCGTGGTGAGTTCGGGATGACGATCCCGAACGGTGAGATCGTCGACAGAATCGGTTGTTCGCCGCGTATCTAGCGGCGGGCGAATTCGCCGAGATCGTCGACGTAGTCGCGGTATTCGTCGAGGGCGGAGTCCAGGAGGCGGGCGATGGCGGACTGGATCGCGGGTTGGTCGGCGGGCTGGACGGTGATGGTGTTGTTGCCGGATTCGAGGTAGCGGCCGTCGTCCCGGATGTCGTACCAGCGGACGCAGCCGACTTTGCGGGGTTGTTCGGCGCCGGTGTTGCGGGGGCCGCGGAATACCGTGATCAGGCCGGCGCCGTCGGCGGGGCGGCGGATCAGTCGCCGATATCGTTGCAGCGGAGTGGATTCCCCGGCGTAGTGGACGGTCGGGTGGCGTTCGGGGTAGAGGTCGGTGACGGCGAACGCCTCCGGCGGGCGGGCGCCGGGTGGGCAGTGCGGCAGTAGACCGGCGAGCTGGGTGGCCAGGGTGTCCGCTGTGATGAGGCTGATCTCGATGCGGGGTTTGCGTGTGAATTGTATTGCGAGAGCGGCCTGTCGGTCGTGCCGGGCGGCGGCGACCCGGATCGGGCCCGCCTGATCCGAGACGCCGTGTACCTCGGCCCACACCTCCGGCGCGGTGAGCACCGTGAACGCACGCCGCAGCATGTCCGCCTGATCCCAGGTCAGCTCGCCCTTGTCGGAATAGTGGTGGCGTACCTGCTCCCAGAAGCGGTCGCGCTCATTCGTATGGGCGAATCGGGACAGATAATCCAGCGGGTAGAGCATCCGGTCGTTCGCCGGCCCGAACCACAGGGCTGCGAATTCCTCCTCCTCGAACGACCACGTTGTCATTATTCACCTATCGTGGGCTCGACATAGTCATCGATACGGGCCATCTCGGCCGCGTGCGACTCGTGTTTGAGGTCGACCTGTTTGTTCAATCGGTCCCGATCGCCCTCGTATCTGACCCGGACGCGCGGTGCGCGAGGATGATCGTCGTCGGGATGATGGTGCTGGTCGTCGGAGAGTTCGACCGTCGCTGCGCCGGTCACTGCCGTCGCCGCGGGCTCGGCGAGTGTGTCGGGCACAATGGAATTCGGCGCGCCCGGGTGGGCGGCGGTGGCGCCCGGGGCGTTCGAGACCGGTTTGGGCGCAGGGGCGGCCGGCGGTGGGGTC
>NZ_JAGPOX010000256.1 GCF_019038435.1 Nocardia alni | reverse complement strand
GCACCCCCGCCGAGCCCACCACCGTCCCGACCGCCCTGTCCATGTTCAAGGGCGATTTCCAGTCGATCCGCCGCTTCGCCGACCGCGACCACAAGAACATCGTCAGCTGGAACAGCTACGACACCGACCCGCAGCCCCGCAGCGCCAACGACGCCGGCGGCCACTACGCCGCCCACGAGGCAACCGAGGTACTGCTCGCCGACATCCGGCGATTCTTCGCAGGACTGCGGTGAAGGTCCGGCCGCGTCAGCGCGGCACGGTGATCTCACCGCTGCCGTTGACGTGGGGCAGATCGGTCCCGACCAGGACCTGGTAGTGCCCCGGGTGGCGGCCGAGGTCGAACGGCACCCACATCGCATCGGTGCGGCCGCGAGTGCGGCCATCGTGGAGCGGGAGAGGTTGCATGCTGCTACCGGCTTCTCCCGTGTCGATATTGCGCCAGCTCAGGATCGCCTCGGCGGCGCAGACCCGTACCTGTGCCAGCCGATAGCCGAAATCGGCCCGCAACCAGACCACCTGGCGGCCATGGGATTCTCGCGCCGGATCGTAGAGGGCTCGCACGTATCCCGCACAGGGAAATGCCCCGCTACCGAGGGTGATCGCAGGATCGATCTTGGTTGCGAAATCCGCGGACGCCGGTCCGGTGCTGAGCGTGGTCCCGGCGAGCCCGGCCATAGCCGCGGCCGCAATGCACAGTGAGCGGTGCCAATTCATGAGCAACTCCCGAAATCGGTTCGTGAAAATTGGTCATGCAGAATTCGCATCAGGCTACCGAGGCCATCGCCGGGGTCACCGCCACCCCACGCACGGTGCCGGAATCGGCCCGTTCGGCCGATTTCGAGTGCGTCGCTACGCCTTACGCGGGCGAGTAGTACGTTCCCCCGCCGGGAATGTGCGGGTAGTTCGTATCGATCGTGACCTGTACCCGGCCCGGGCCGGTCGGCAGGGTTTCGGGGACCCAGAGTGCGTTCGTCTGGCCGAACGGGGTGCCGTCACCCAGCCAGACCGGGGGGAATCCGCCGCTCGCGCCGGTATCGAGGTTGTGCCAGTGGAGTGTGGCCGTGGCGCTGCATACGGCGGTCGGGATCGGTAGATAGGTGAAATCGGCGCGGACCCACACCGCTTGCCGGCCGAGGTAGGTGTTCTGTGGGTCGTGGAAGGCTTCGATCTGGCCGGCGCAGGGGAAGGCGCCGCCGCCCAGGGTGTAGACGGGGGTGAAGGTGGTGGCCGGATCGGCAGACGCCGTGCCCGCGGCGGCGAACAGCGCTCCGGAGGCGAGCGGCACGGCGAGCAGGGTACGCAACCAACGCATCGAAACTCCTCACGGTAGTGGTCTAATAGTGCCGCACCGCGCTCTGCTGTGATCACAAATCAGCCTGAGGAGGCGTCCGGGGTGGTTCCGATCAGGGTTGTCAGGGCGATAGTGGCTGGGATGGCCTGTGTCGCACTTGCTCTCGGCGGTGCGGAGGCTACGGCCGCGGCGCCGTCCGTCGCGACGGCGGGATGTGGGAGTCCGCTCTCGGCGCGCGAGGTCGGCACGATTGCCGCGCTGTCCGATACCAGCACACTGGCCGGGACCGTGATGCAGCGGCTCGAGGAGGTGATCGAACGGCATCATCGGATCACCGAGATTCTGGCGGATCATCGGGATCGGCGCGGGCTGTTTCTGGTCGGGCTCGATCTGGCGGAGCAGCGGGCCGTGATGCCGCTACAGCGAGATCCCGCGGCATTCGCCCACCCGGACTACGCGCATGCGGTGAGTCTGGAGCTCGCGCGGCGTCTGCTGGTCAACTTTCACGGCGAGTTCGCGGGCGGGATGGTCGAACCGCATTGGGCACAGTACTTTTCGCTGGCGGCTGACTGCGGCGTCTCCGGGGCCCGGGTGGCGATGGCGGGCTACAACGCGCATCTCACGGTCGATCTGACGTACTCGGTCGCGGCGGCGAACGCCCGGCCGCAGGACGCGGGCGATCACTTCAAGCTCGTGGATTCGATCGCCCGGGTCGGTACGCCGATCATCGATCGGACCAAGTCGGCGTACGGGGTCGACATCGGGCCGCTGTGGCGGTTCTACTTTCTCGGCGAAGGACTGGATCTGCTTGTCGGACAAGGCGTTGCGACAGGCCCCATGCTGGAGGCCGCCGACGACGGGTACAACGTCATCGTGTTCGGCAACGGGCTGGCACTACAGAATCCGGCCCTGCACGACACGACCGTGGGTGAGATCCGCGCGTTGCACGACACCGCCGAGACCGCGTTCGACGTGCTCGCCCGGCTCGGCGGATTGTGAAAAGCGCGGTGCGGAGGCGGCGGGCGTTTCACCTCACGGCGACGGAACCGTGAACGAATCGCTGGTCAGCGGGGTAGGAACGAGCCCCGGCGGCGTGATCGCCAACCGCCGCGGATGGTAAGCGGCGAACGGCTTTCCGTCGGCGGTGACATGGGTGAATGTCATCGGCGTGAACCCGGGCACGTTGTAGGGAATGGACTCGCCAACGGTCAGCGCCGCGGTGGGAATCACCCCGCTGTGGTAGGTCGCGCCGTAGTGCCAGCCCCGCGTGGTGTCGGCCACGGTCAGGCGGTAGGTGGCGGCGCCATCCCAGCTCACCGTGGCCGCCATATCGTCGCCCGGTTTGGTCGGCGGGTTCTCCCAGCTCACACCGGGAGCGTCGGCATCGGGGTGCGGCTCGCCCGACTGGTTGGCGAAGGACGGCGTTTCGAAAAAGGCCGTGTAATGCGGCACACCGTCCGAACACAGGGTCGCGGTACCCGTCTGAACGAGGCTGCGATCGGTCGGGCCGTTCATACCGACCAACCCCACCCACTGCGCGACGTGCGGTACGAACAGCGTCCCCGCCAGGCCATCCGGAACGGCGAGCAGGCCCGGAACCCGTACGACGGAACTACCGGTCATGACCGTGTTGGCCACCCCACCGGCCAGACCGTCGAGATCGGACGGCGGGCAGGTCACCGCCGTCTGCTTCCAGTGCGCGCTCACGGTCCGGAACGAGGGCGCGACGGCGGCGTATCCGCTGTAGACATCCGCCCCGGGACTCACCTGCGGCGGCACCGGCGCGGCCGACGCCGTGCCGCCGAACGACATCGCGGCAACCGCAAGGCAGAGGGCCACACAGTGTTTCACCTCGGTGACACTACCTCTGCCGAGCGGCCGCGGCCGCCAAGCATCGACTCAGGCGTGTTCGTGCATCTCACCCCAGACCGGAAAGGAGTCCGGGTACCGTTGCCACGCCTGTGGTCCAGCTTTCATCTCGGCGTCGGTGAGCAGGGCCGAGTTCAGTAGATCCCGCACATGCGGACGGTCCAGTTTCACGCCGATGAAGACGATCTCCTGCCCCGGAGGCAAATCCAGGGACTCCCAGTAGCCGCCCGGCTCGAAGGTCAGGTTCGGGCCCGCCTGGGACCAGATGGCCGCCAACTCCGGGCGCGAGGCGAGCCAGAAGAAGCCCTTGCTGCGCAGCAGGCGATTCATCTGGGCCAGCGCGGATTCCAGGCGTTGCGGGTGGAAGGGGCGGTCGGCGGTGAAGGTGAGGCTGCTGATGCCGTATTCCTCGGTCTCGGGGGTGTGGCCGCCCTCGAGTTCGGCGTCCCAGCCGTCGAATTGGGCCGCGACGTCGGGGGTGTACAGGCCGGTGCCGAGCACCTCCGACAGGTCCACCTCGCCGCGCACGGACCGGACGATCTTCGCGGCGGGATTCATCCGGCGGATCGTAGTCTCCACCGTGCCAACGGCATTCGCGCTCACCAGGTCGGTCTTGTTGAGTATCAAGACATTCGCGAACTCGACCTGGTCGACGAGCAGATCGGCGATCGTGCGCTCGTCCCCCTGACCGGCCTGCATGTTCCGATCGGCCAACGCCTGCCCTCGCACCACCTCGACCAGGAACGTGGACGCGTCGACCACCGTCACCATGGTGTCCAGGCGGGCGATATCGCCCAGCCGGAACCCGTCCTCGAACTCCCACTCGAACGTGGCGGCCACCGGCATGGGCTCGGAGATGCCGGTGGACTCGATCACCAGCTGATCGAAGCGACCCTCCCGGGCCAGCGTGCCGACCGACTCGATCAGGTCCTCCCGCAGCGTGCAGCAGATACAGCCGTTGGTGAGTTCGACGAGCCTCTCCTCGGTCCGGTCCAGGTGACCTTGCCCGGCGACGAGGGCGGCGTCGATGTTCACCTCGCTCATATCGTTCACGATCACCGCCACGCGGCGGCCGTCGCGGCCCGCGAGGATGTGGTTGAGCAGGGTCGTCTTGCCCGCGCCGAGGAATCCGGACAGGACGGTCACGGGCAGCGGGTTCTGGTTCGATGCGGTCACATGCTAATGGTAATCGTTTTCATTAACCTCTGTACAGCGGGTCCGAATCGGCGCGTCGTACTGTGGTCCCGTGAAACTGCTGCCCTTACCGCCCGACGGACAGACCCCGGTCCGTGCGCTCACGATCGCCGGAACCGACTCCGGCGGCGGTGCGGGCATCCAGGCCGATACCCGCACCATGGCCATGCTGGGCGTGCACGCCTGTGTCGCGGTCGCGGCGGTGACGGTGCAGAACTCGCTGGGCGTCAGCGGATTTCACGAGATTCCGGCCGAAATGGTCGCCGGACAGGTGCGCACGGTGGTGACCGATATCGGCATCGGCGCGGCCAAGACCGGCATGCTCGCCTCGACCGCGATCATCGAGGCGGTCGCGGGTGTGTGCCGGGAGCTGGGCATCGGTCGTGAGGGCGAGATCCCGCTGGTGGTGGATCCGGTCGCGGCCTCCATGCACGGCGATCCGCTGCTGCATGCCGAGGCCCTGGACGCGGTGCGGCACACGCTGATTCCGTGCGCCACCCTCGTCACGCCGAATCTGGACGAGGTGCGGCTGCTCACCGGCATCGACGTCGTCGACGATCGCACCGCGCGCAAGGCGGCCGAGGCGCTGCACGCGCTGGGCCCGCGCTGGGCGATCGTGAAGGGCGGACATCTGCGCACGTCGCCGGTCAGCACGGATCTGCTGTACGACGGCGACACCATCACCGAGCTGTCCGCCCCGCGCATCGGCACCGGCAACGATCACGGCGGCGGCGACACCCTGGCAGCGGCCACCGCCTGCGCGCTCGCCCACGGATACGACGTCCCCGAGGCCGTCGCCTTCGCCAAGGAGTGGACCAGGCGATGCCTCGAGGCCTCGTACGATCTGGGCGCGGGCCACGGGCCGGTGTCACCGCTGTGGCGGCTACACGGCGACACCGGGCAGTAAAACCGCCGAAAAATTGTAGGGCAAGTCCGGCATTTCGCAAGGTTACGGAGATGTCTCTCAGAGGTTTCCCAGCCAGGCCGCAGGCATACCAAAGCCTGATCACCCAGGGTGGGTATATGACCGACACCGCGACGGCCACCCAGGTGTGCGAACCGGACGATGCCGTAGTGACTCCTGTGCTGGATGTGGTGATTCCGGTCTACAACGAGGAGCACGATCTCGACGGCTGTGTTCGCCGGTTGCACGCCTTCCTGAGCAACGGATTTCCGTTCACCACTCGCATCACCATCGCGGACAACGCCTCCACCGATTCCACGCTCGCAGTGGCCCGGGCGTTGGCGGACGAATTCGACACCGTCCAGGTGGCGCACCTGGACCGCAAGGGCCGCGGCCGTGCGCTGCGCGCGGTGTGGGAGGTCTCGGACGCACAGGTCGTCGCCTACATGGACGTGGACCTGTCCACCGACCTGAACGCACTGCTGCCGCTGGTCGCACCGTTGGTCTCCGGGCATTCGGATCTCGCGATCGGCACGCGCCTGGCCAAGTCCTCGCGCGTGGTGCGCGGCCCGAAGCGCGAATTCATCTCCCGCTGCTACAACCTGATCCTCAAGGCCTCGCTGCAGGCCGGCTTCTCCGATGCCCAGTGCGGCTTCAAGGCCATGCGAACCGATGTCGGGCAACTCGTGTTGCCGCTGGTCCAGGACGGCGAATGGTTCTTCGACACCGAGTTGCTGGTGATCGCCGAACGAGCCGGCCTGCGCATCCACGAGGTCCCCGTCGATTGGATCGACGACCCGAACTCGAGCGTCAACATCATCGACACCGCCCGCAAGGACCTCCAGGGCGTCTGGCGCCTGGGCCGCGCCCTCGCGACCGGCCAACTGCCGATCAACGAGCTGCGCGCCGCCATCGGCCGCGAGCCCTTGGTCGAGGGAGTCCCCCTGGGCATGGTCGGCCAGGCCGTCCGCTTCGGCATAGTAGGCGTGATCTCCACCCTGGCCTACATGGTCCTGTTCCTACTCTTACAGCCCCTCACCGGCGGCCAGATAGCGAACTTCGCCGCCCTGCTGATCACCGCCATCGGCAACACCACCGCCAACCGCGCCTTCACCTTCGGCGTCCGAGGCGGAACCAAGGCGATATCGCACCAGATCCAAGGCCTCCTGATCTTCGCCTTCACCTGGCTCCTGACCAGCGGTTCCCTGTTCGCCCTACACCACTGGGCCCCGAACGCAGTAGTCCACCTGGAACTCCTGGTCCTGGTAGTAGCCAACCTGATAGCCACCCTGATCCGCTTCGTGGGCCTGCGCTGGGTCTTCCGCAACGCAGTAAACGGATCCCGCGAACACCCCTGACCGAACAAACCCCGATCGCCCCTCTGAACACAACCACTCACCCCCGAACGCAACCACTCACCCCCGAACGCAACCACCTCGAACGCCGAATCCACGCCCACCGCACCTCCGATACCCCACGCCACCAGCTGGAAGGGGGGTCCGGGGGGCGAAGCCCCTCCGGGCTGGGGTTTGGGGGCCGCGCCCCCAAAAGAC
>NZ_JAGPOX010000255.1 GCF_019038435.1 Nocardia alni | reverse complement strand
CGCTGGCCCTGCCCCCGCATGCCGTGAGGGTCACAGCCGCCAGTGCGGTGAGCGCGGCGGCAACGGAGCGACGACGCGAGAGTAGCCGAAGGCTGCGAGACATAGGGGTAGACCCTTTCCTACTGCCCCGCCGACACCGGTTTAACAGGTGAGGACGGGGTGAACAACGGTTATCGGAGGAGATCTGCCGTGAACAACGATGACGGCAGTGGCGCATCTGCGGCGAGAGCCGCCGGGGTCCGGGCATATCGGCGAGAGAAGTAGAGCGCGCGCCAGTCTACTGGTTAGGTGGGTATGCCGCGCAGACGTGCCCGTTATGTTATCGACGACAGTAGACGTCTGCGATGACGAGGCAACCGACTGCGATCAACGCCAATTCATGGCGGACCTGCGGGACAACACTCGACGACACGGGCAGACTGTAGCAGAGCGGGATGAACCACCGCGACCTACCGAGGATTCGAGGGGACAGGTGACACCATCGCCGAGCGATTCCGTGGGAGGTGGCGGGCAGCCGGCGGACCGGCCTCATGCTCCGGACCGCAGACGCCGCGAATTCCCCGGGATCAGCACCCGGGCCTGGGAACATCCGGCCGATCGCACCGCACTGGTGGCATTGCGCACGTTCGCCGGATTCGACACCGTGCTGCGCACCCTGTCGGGGCTACTGCGCGAACGTCAGCACCGGCTGATGTATCTGGCGACGGCGGTGCGCGTGGACGAACGGCAGTTCAAGACCCTGCACGAGCTGCGCGCGGACGCCGTGCGCATCCTCGACGCGTCGGTCACACCGGAGATGTTCGTGCTGCAGGATCCGGACGCCAACGCGTTCACCATCGGCATGGACACCCCGTTCGTCGTGCTGACCACCGGGCTGATCGAGCTGATGGATGTCGAGGAGCTGCGGTTCGTGGTCGGGCACGAACTCGGCCACGCGCTGTCCGGGCATGCGGTGTACCGCACGATGCTGATGCATCTGCTGAACTTCGCGGCCAGCTTCGGCTGGATGCCGGTGGGCGGCTGGGCGGTGCGCGCGATCGTGGCGGCGCTGATGGAGTGGAGCCGCAAGTCCGAGCTGTCGGGCGATCGGGCCGGACTGCTGTGCGGGCAGGATGTGGAGGCCTCCGTGCGGGTGCATATGAAGCTGGCCGGCGGGGCGATGGTCTCGGAGATGAGCCATGCGGCGTTCCTCGAGCAGGCCGACGACTACGACCGCACCGGCGATCTGCGCGACGGTGTGCTCAAACTGTTGAATCTGGAGTTGCAGACGCACCCGTTCTCGGTGCTGCGGGCGGCCGAGCTGCGGCGCTGGATCACCTCCGGCGACTACGACCGCATCCTGTCCGGCAGCTATCCGCTGCGCGATCAGGACAAGAACATCCGGATCAGCGAGGAGATCCGTGACGCCACCCGCGCGTACCGAGAGAACTTCGACGCCTCGGAGGACCCCCTGATCCGCACGGTGCGCAACCTCGGCCGCGACGTCGGGTCCGCGGTCAGCACCGTGGGGCAGGAAGTCGGTCAGACGGTCTCGAAGATCGGGAAGAAACTCGGTCTGTGATCCCGGCCACAATCGGGCCGGAGGACGACGGGAGGCTTACTCCTCCTCGACCTCCGGCGGGCTCTCGAGCAGATCCAGAACCCACTCGTCCGCGGCGGTCGCCTCGCCGTCCTCGTCTTCCTCGATCCGCAGCCGGTTGCTCAGGCGTACGCCCAAACCGAGCACCTGAGCGGCCCGGACCATCTCGAGGGCTTCCTCGGGGGAGGTGATGTGGGTGACGATCAGACGGGGGGACTCGTCTGTCTCGTCGGCCTCCAGCAGCTGCGTGATCTCAGCAAAATCCTCATCGGTTGGCATGGATCGGAGCGTACCCCGGGCAACCGACACCGTGCAGTGCGTTCGTCTCGACACCGGGACGGCAGGCCGGCGCGGCGGTTGAGTTCAGCGGTGAACTTCACCGGGGGGCTGGTATGTCCATCTGGACCTACTAGGCTGGGCCTGTGCATCGCATTGCTGGATGGTGGGACGGGTTCGAATTATGGGTCGCGGGCCTGCCGTTTCTACCGCAGTTCGCGATCGTGCTGATCGGGATGGTCCCGGTCAGCTTCGCCATCGCCTACCTGCTGGATCGCGGTCTGCGCAGCGTGCTGCGCGTGCTCGGCCGCGACCGGTCACAGGCGAGCAGGCCCAAGTCCCGGCCGCGCGAGACCGGGCCGGGGCCGGACAGCGCCGAGGACGAGCCGGACGGGCCCGAGTTCATCGGGCCCGAACCGTTCACCGACTCACCGACCCCGTTTTCCGGCGCCGCGCGCTCGCGACAGAAAGAAACGGTGTGATGCCTCGCTCCCGGGTGCAATTGGCCCTGATCGCCCTGCTCGTCCTGGTCGTCGTGGCCTGGTTGCTCACGCGCTGAGTTCGCCTGCCCCGCCGCCCAGTGCTGGCGTGCTCGCCGACGCGGGCACATGATGGTGACTATGCCGTCCTATGACGAACCGCTGAGCGACGCCCCCGACGCCCTCCTCGCCGAGGATACGACACCCCATGCTGTCGCCCACGACGATGATGTCTCCTCCGCCGTCGACCACCCCAGCCCGGACGAGTCCCCTGTACGGCGCGACGCCCTCGGCGACGTCCCGGATGACCAGCTCACGGCCGGATACCTGCCGAGCGCCACCGGATTCACACACAAATCGGCGTTTCCGCCCATCGACGACTACGCGTTCCTGTCCGACTGTGAGAGCAGCTGCCTGATCGCCCGCAACGGGTCGGTGGAGTGGATGTGTCTGCCGCGCCCGGACTCCCCCAGCGTGTTCGGCGCGATGCTGGACCGCAGCGCCGGACATTTCCGGGTCGGCCCGTACGGAGTGAACGTCCCGGCCGCGCGACGCTACCTCCCGGGCGGAATGATCGTGGAGACCACCTGGCAAACCGACACCGGCTGGCTGATCGTGCGCGACGCGCTGGTGCTCGGGCCGTGGCACAACAACGATAAGCGCAGCCGCACCCATCGCCGCACCCCGCGCGACTGGGACGCCGAGCACATGCTGCTGCGCACGGTGAAATGCGTGAACGGCGTCGTGGAGCTGGAGGTCAGCTGCGAACCGGCCTTCGACTACCACCGCGCACCCGCCCTGTGGGAGTACACGGGTGAGGTATACGAGCAGGCCACCGCAACCTGCGAGGGCGAAGCCGCCTGCACGAGTATCACTCTCACCACCGACCTGCGCCTGGGCCTGGAGGGTCGCGAGGCCCGCGCCCACACCCGGATGCAGGAGGGCGATTCGGTATACATCGCCCTGTCGTGGTCGGAACTGCCCGCGCCGCGCACCTTCGCCGAGGCGGCGGAGAAGATGTGGGCCACCTCGGAGTGCTGGCGGCAGTGGATCACCCTCGGCAAATTCCCGGATCACCCGTGGCGCGGCTACCTGCAGCGCAGCGCCCTCACGCTCAAGGGCCTGACCTTCGCCCCGACCGGCGCGCTGCTCGCCGCCGCCACCACCTCGCTCCCGGAAACCCCTGGCGGGGAACGGAACTGGGACTACCGCTACGCCTGGGTGCGCGACTCCACCTTCGCCCTGTGGGGCCTGTACACGCTCGGCATGAACCGCGAGGCCGACGACTTCTTCAACTTCCTGCACGACGCGGCGACCACCGGCAACGGGGAAATCCTGCCGTTGCAGGTGCTGTACGGCATCGGCGGCGAGCGCACGATCACCGAATACGAGCTGGGTCATCTGCGCGGCTACGACGGCGCGCGCCCGGTGCGCATCGGCAATGGCGCGTACAACCAAGAGCAGCACGATATCTGGGGCACCATTCTGGATTCGGTGTATCTGCATGTGAAGTCACGTCAGCAGGTCCCGGAGACGTTGTGGCCCGTGCTGGAAAAGCAGGTGCAGGCCGCGATAACGCACTGGCGCGACCCCGATCGCGGCATCTGGGAGGTACGCGGCGAGCCACAGCATTTCACCTCCTCCAAGGTGATGTGCTGGGTGGCCCTGGACCGCGGCGCCCGCCTGGCCGAACTGCACGGCGAAACCGATTTCGCCAAGAAATGGTCAGACCTGGCCGACGAGATCCACGCCGACATCCTCGACAACGGCGTCAACGCCGACGGTGTGTTCACCCAGTCCTACGGCAGCGACACCCTGGACGCCTCCCTGCTTCTGGTGCCGCTGCTGCGCTTCCTGCCGCCCGACGACCCCCGGGTCGTCAAGACCGTCCTGGCCATCGCCGACAACCTCACCGACCAGGGCCTGGTCCTGCGCTACCGCACCGACACCACCGACGACGGCCTGTCCGGCGTCGAGGGCACCTTCACCATCTGCTCGTTCTGGCTGGTATCGGCCCTGGTGGAGATCGGCGAACTGCAACGAGCCCGGCACCTGTGCGAACGCCTCCTGGGCTACGCGAGCCCGCTGGAGCTCTACGCCGAGGAGATCGACCCGCGCACCGGCCGCCACCTGGGCAACTTCCCCCAGGCCTTCACCCACCTGGCCCTGATCAACGCCCTCACCCACGTCATCCGCGCGGAACAGAAGATCACCTCCGGCGAATTCCACCCCGCCCACCGAACGAACTGACCACTGCGGCTAACCGCGCCCGGCGCCCAAGGCGTCGGCGCGTTCGCGGATCTCCCGCAGGCGCACCAGATTCGACTCGATCTCCGAGAGGCGGCGGTCGCGGATCGGGCCGGACTGCTCGGCCGCGGCCTCCTCGGCGGCGCGCAGGGATTCGTCGACCGACCGCAACGTCTGGTTGGCGATCTCGGTGAAGTAGTCGCGCAGGGTGCGCTGGACGCCGCGCAGGCGGTTGCGCGATTCCCGGCTCACCTGGAAGACGACGTCGTCCATCAGGCGGGCGACGGCCATCTTGGCCTCGGCCTGGCGGCGTTCGCGCCGCAGCCTGCGGTCCTCCCACAGGGCGTTGAGGCCCAGCAGGACCGCGGCCGCACCCGAATACCAGTTCACCGGCGGGATGTGCATCACGGCCGCCAGCAGCACGCCGACCATCAGCAGGCCGCCGTAGGAGCCGCGCATCACATTCAGGATCGGTTGGACCACACCGATTTTCGCGGTCGTCAGGGGTTCCAGGGAGGTGACCGGCTCGAGCGCCTCGGCCGGATTCTCCAGGCGCAGATCCGGTAGCCCGGTCTCGTGCTCGCCCTCGGGGAATTTGGCCGCCACCTCCTCGGCCAGCTCCACCGAGCGGTAGTGCGCGATGACGAAGTTCTCCTCCACCGCCTCGCCGATGCGCGCGTCCAGATCGGCGCCGAATTTCGCCCAGCGCCGGGCCGGATCGCGCCGCAGGATCTCGGCCTCGGCGTCACGGGTCAGGCCGCGCAGGCGCTGGCGCAGATCGTGCTCGATATCGGCCATCAGATCCGAGCAGCCGTCGGCCAGGGTGACCTGCCAATTGGCGGTGCGCTGGCGCAGATCGTCGGCCTCGGCCCGGGCGGCGCGCAGGCGCTCGGTGATCTCGGACAGCCGGCGCGGGTCACGCACCGTCTCGGCCTCGCTGCGCAGCGTCAGGGCCAGATGATCGGTGATGGTGCGGATGTCGCGCACCGCGGCATCCCGGGCCAGCCCGTCCGCGCGCCGCAGCACATATTCGCGCAGATGGTCGACCAGTTGCGGCACACCGGATTCGACGTCCCGGCGCTGATCCCCCGCCGCCTGCAGATGCCGCTCGGCCGAGATCGGGGCGACGGCGAATCCGAGTCCGGCCTCGTCGAGCAGCTCGCGGTTGCGCTGCTGCACCCGCGACCAGGTCGCATACCGATCGATCTTGTTCAACACGCAGATCACCGTCGGGCAGACCTGCTGGATGCGCGCGAGCAGCACGATCTGTTCGGGGGTGTACTCGTTCCCGGCGTCGGTCACATACAGCACCGCGTCGGCGGCGGCGATCAGCGACCAGGTAGCCGGCGTATCGGCGGGGGCGCCGGGCGCGTCCATCACCACGAAACCCTCGGCCAGCAGTGGGCTCGGATCGGTGAACTCGGCGCGGATCACCCCGTCGGCGGAGAAGGCGGCGCCCGGATTCAGCGGATCCACCGGCAGCCGTTCGGTGCGTCCACCGGGCAGCGCGCGGACCAGGGTGGCGGTGGACTGCGGTCCGTACTCGGCGATCACCGGCACGCTCACCGGGCTGCCGGTCGCGCTGACCATGGTCCCGACCAGGCCGTTGACCAGGGTGCTCATCCCGTTCTTGGGCTGGCCGACGACCACCAGGCGCACTCGGGGATCAGCGACCCGGGCTCGGGACATGTTCAGGCGCGCGGTCAGATCGGCGCGGGCGGCGGCTCGGGTGAGTCCGAGCAGCTCGTCCAGTTGCCCGAGGAGCGGCCTCATGGCGTCGGGGTGTTTGGCCGCGGATTCCAAGGTCGTCACCGCCGCACCCCACTGTGGTTCGTCACGACGGCCGCCGCCGCGTCGATGTGCGCGTTCACAGCGAAGCCCTGCCGGTAGTCGGCTCCACCGTGACCGGAGGTGCTGTGTCCATGATTCCGTCGTCCATCATTCCGATCCGTCACAGTGCGGTGTGCAGGTCGAGGACCGAGTGGTCCGGGATGTGCGCGAAGGCCGGGGTGGTCGCCGGCGTCAGCCCGGCCGAGAACAGGCCGGCATGCAGCCCGTCGTGACCTGCCCATGGGGATGTCTCGTTCGAATCCATAAGGTGTGCAGCGGGTCTCATCGGCATCTGCGGCATGATGGTGACCGGCGGCTGCATCGGCATGTGCGGTGCGGTGTGCGCGTCGGGCATGGAGCCGCCTGCTCCGGGACCGGGGTTGATCATGGCGTTCGGCTGGCCCTCGTGACTGGGCATGGACGGCTCGTGGCGGGGCGCGGGCATCTCACGCGGCG
>NZ_JAGPOX010000254.1 GCF_019038435.1 Nocardia alni | reverse complement strand
CGCGATCTACACTCTCTCCGTCGTCGGCAGCGTCAGATGTGTATAAGGGACAGGGGTTGGTGTGGTTGTCGGTGCTGGTGCCGACGGGGGGCCTTCGGGCCAGGTCGGTGTGCCCGGTGGGATCGGGTTGGCGGTGCGGGTGACACCGTTCGTGAGCTGCGGGCACGGGTTGACGCACAGGTCCGGCGGTAGCGGGGCCGCGGCGATGCGGGTGTGGTTGACCTGTTTGGGCACCATCACCGGCGTGATCTTGGGTTGCAGAACCTGCACCTGGACCGTGGGCGGCTGCTGCGGCGCGGGCGGGGGCACCGGGGCCTTCGGATCGGGCCGGCGCGCGGCCGGATCGAGACCCGTTTCACCGCAGGCGTTCACGGGCGCGGGCGCCCAGGGCAGCGGTTCGGCCCTACCGGACTGTGCCGTCGCGACGGCGATCACGGCCACCGCGGCGGTGACCGCGCCTCGGCGTAGCAGTTGGGCAGTCGTCACGGTGGCTGTGCCAGCCATCGCACCTTGTCGCAGCACCCGATCGACTCCCGGAGACGTGTTCTGAAGGACGTTTTCGCACGGACAATACGGACCCTATCTTCTCGCCGGATCAGTGGTGGCATTCGGTGCTCGTGACACGGCCGTGTAGGGATGTCACCTTTGCCCGGCCCGGGTCGTCAGTAAGGCGAAACCCATGGAAAGGGGTGCGCGCCGTGCCGCCGCATGAGCTTCTCGCCGTCGAATTCGAGGCCCATCGACCGCGCCTGCGGTCGGTGGCCTACCGCATGCTCGGCTCGAGCGCCGAGGCCGAGGACGCCGTGCAGGAGGCGTGGCTGCGTCTGGCCCGCACGGACGCGGGCGATATCGGCAATCTGGGCGGCTGGCTGACCACGGTGGTCGGCCGGGTCTGTCTTGACATGTTGCGTACCAGGAAGGTCCGGCGGGAGGATCCGCTGGACGATCGGGAGTCCGAACTCGGCGTGGTGCAGGACCCGGAACAGCGGGCGCTACTGGCCGATTCGGTGGGACTGGCGTTGCAGGTCGTGCTGGATACGCTGAGCCCGGCCGAGCGGCTGGCGTTCGTCCTGCACGATCTGTTCGGCCTGCCCTTCGAGCAGATCGCGCCCATCGTCGACCGCACGCCCGCGACGGCCAAGAAGCTGGCGAGCCGGGCGCGGCTGCGGGTGCGTGGCGCTGCCCCGGGCACGCAGCTGGATCCGGCGGCACAGTGCCGGGTGGTGGACGCGTTCCAGATCGCCGCGCGGGGTGGCGATTTCGATGCGCTGCTGGCCATTCTCGATCCGGATGTGGTGCTGCGGGTCGATGCGGCCGACGGTACGCACATCGTGCGGGGTGCGGCGTCGGTGGCCGGACAGGCCGGGCGATACCGGCGTGGCCTCGTGCCGGTCATGGTTTCGCATCCGGTGCTGGTCGACGGCCGGGTGGGGTTGGTGAACATCGTTGAGGGAGAGCTGTTCTCGGTGACGATCTTCGCCGCTCCACGGGGGTGGATCACCCAGATCGACATCGTGACCGCGCCCGAGCGACTGGCCCGGCTCGAACCCGCGGATTTTTCCGGAGATCCGGCGCCCACGGTGGTCACCTTTTCGGGCGCCCCCTCGTCACAAGAGTGAGTGCGGTTGCGAAATAACGCGCTCGCCAACATCTTTACCGAAACAATGGAGGAATCATGGTGCGGATAGCGGATGCCAATGCGCTCGTGCCCGAAATTCAGGAGGTGGCAGGCGCTTTGGTGCGGGCCACCACCAACGGCTCGGTTCCGGCGGCAACGGGAACCCTGATGTACCTGCGCGCCGGGCAGATCGTCGGCAGCACCTATCAGGTCATCCGGCATTCGACGGCACTGCGTTCGGCGGGGGAGTCCGAGGAACGTATCGCCGGCGTGGCGACCTGGTGGGACGCTGAGTATTTCACCGACGCCGAGCGCGCGGCCCTCGCGTTGACCGAGGCGGTGTTCCAGCCGGCGGTGCGCGGCCGTAAACGGGTGCCGGAGGACCTGTGGGCCGAGGCCGCGAAGCATTACGACGAGAAGGCGCTGGCCACGCTGTTGGTGACACTGGCGTCTGCGGGCTTCTGGATGAACGTCGCGATTGTGCTGGAGCCGCCGATCCCGGCTTGATCGAGTGCCGGCTGTGCCTGGTGAATCGGCCGATCCCGGGCGAGGCGGCCGCGCTTGACCTAGATGGTAACGAGCGTTATCTTCAATGGGTGACGGAGCGTGAGGACACCTCGTCCGGGCAGGATTGGCGGGCACGCACCCTGCTCCTGACCCTGGCCGCATTCGCGGTAGGCACCGACGGATTCGTGATTGTCGGGCTGCTGCCGCAAATCGGTCGCACACTGCATGTCGGTGCGGGTTCGGCCGGTCAGCTCTCGTGGCGGTCATGGAGGGACTCTCGGGGCAGTGAGCTTCGCGGTTATCGGTCCGCAACAGCACCGGATCATTGCGTATGCGCCCGTGGGCGGAGCGCCGCTGGTGACCTCGTTGAATCTGTCGGCGCCTTATGTGGCGAGCTTCGGCGCCAGTGCCCTGGGCGCGGGCGTCATCGCCGGTGGGCCGGCGCTGTACATGCTGCCCGCCGGGGCCGTTTTCACCGGGGCCGCAGGCCTTTTCGTACTACTGAGCGACCGTGTGGGTACGGATGGACCGGTGCGCGGTACGGTTCGGGCGGATACCCGCCGAACAGTACGGAGGTGAACCCGGACATGCCGGTGAGAGCAGGGACGACGATAGATCCGGACGCGACGCGCGCGCGGGTGTTGGAGGCCGCCGCGCGGTTGTTCTACGAACGTAGCCTCGCCGCGGTGGGCATGCGGGAGGTGGCGAACGAATCGAACGCCTCGCAGCTGACCATCTACCGATATTTCGGCTCCAAGGAGGGGCTGGCCGAGGCGGTGGTCCGTGCGCGCAGCGACCGCACGCACGCCTGGCTGCGTGAACAGCTGGCCGAACTCCCCCCGGGCCGCGAGCGCGTGCTCGCGGTCTTCGATCTGCTGACACGCTGGTACGCCGAGCGCAACTACCGCGGCTGCCCGGTGATCAACTACAGCGCCGACAGCCGCGGCGGACCGACCGCCAGTGACGTGACACGCGGTCACCTGCAACGGTATCGGGAGTTGATGCACGAACTGCTGGCAGAGGCGGGCGTCGGCGAGCCCGACCCATTGGCCCGGCAGATGCTGCTGCTGATGGAGGGGTCGAGCGTAATCACTCAGATCGACGGTAGCGCCGACTGCGGCGCGGATGCGCGTGCGGCCGCCGCGACACTACTGGACGCCGCCCTCGCCTCGGGAAGCACTGTGTCACAACCAGAGTGAAATCAGGAGTGTAGCCATGTCCAACCGCTATGCGAATATCGCGTTTTCCGCCCGCGCCAGAGAACGTCAGCGTGGCGCCGGCAGTGCGGCGGCGTACGCGGATCGGCTGCGCTCCCGCGACGATGGTGTGCCGCATCGGCTGACCGAGCGAGAGACCGAATTCATCACCGCCGCAGATTCGTTCTTTCTCGCCACCGTCACCCCCGACGGGTGGCCCTACATCCAGCACCGCGGCGGTCCGGCGGGATTTGTGCAGATCCTGGATCCGCAGACGATCGCGCTGGCCGATCTGACGGGAAACAAGCAGTACGTGACGACCGGCAATCTGGACGAGAATCCCCGGGCGGCACTGTTTTTCATCGATTATCCGACCCGCCGGCGGTTGAAGCTCTACGGCCGGGCACGGTCCGTCGAGCGCGATGACGATCCGGAACTCCTTGCGCGGCTGATGGAAACCCCGCTCGGGACGATTCGTGGTCCGGCCGAGCGCTCCATCATGGTCATCGTCGAGGGCCATGATTGGAATTGCAGTCGGCACATCACGCCGCGGTTCGACATAGATCAGCTCGACCGGATCCTGGTGGCCGAGCGTGCTGCGGCGACCGCGGAGCGGGAGGGACTTCAGGGCCAGATCGACCGTCTGGCAGATGAACTCGCTGCCCTTCGGATCCGAGCAGACGGAGTGTGAAGTCCCTTCCCCTACAGCGCCAGCAATTCCCGTCGCGGCGCCTCGGCCGCGAGCCGCGCACGCAATTTGGCCATGGCGCGGTGCTGGGTGACGCGGATGGCTCCGGCCGTACTGCCCACCGCGGCGGCGGTTTCGGCGGCCGACAGGCCCACTACCACTCGCAGGATGAGGATTTCGCGTTGCTGCGCGGGCAGGATGTCCAGGAGGTCGCTGACCTGGCGGGCCGACTCCGATTGCATCGCCCACTGTTCCGGGTCGATGTCCCGAGAAGGCAGGTCGGGGATTTCGGCGGTCGGGGTCATGCGGTTGCGGGCGGCGGTGCGATACGCGTCGGCCACCTTGTGTGCGGCGATGCTGTAGACGAAGGCCATGAAGGGCCGGCCCTCGTCCCGGTACCGGGGCAGCGCCCGGAACACCGCGATGCACACTTCCTGGGCGATATCGTCGGCGGAGAGGGCACCGGAGGTGCTGTTGACGCGGGCACGGCAGTAGCGCACGATCATCGGGCGAATCGTCTCGAGAACTCGGGAGATCGCGACACGGTCACCGCGCATAGCCCCGGCGACATCCTCTTCCAACATCTCACTCGCCCCTTCCGAACCCTCGGTCGCGCATCGGTTGGTGTGCCGTGTCTTATTTCACTAGGCGTCGCTGTGAGAATCCTGTATGCGCTCTGTGGAGATGATCCGGGATGGGTGTCAGGAAGGTTCATGCAGCGTGTGAAGTCTTCGGGAGCCGGGGCGTACCGCACGAGCCCCGGCGGCAGGGGGGAACCTGAGCGCGCTTAGCATCGCTCCCATGCGGTACATCATCATCGGAGCGGGTGCTGTCGGCGGTGCGATCGGCGGGCGGCTGGCCCAGAGCGGTCACGAGGTGGTGCTGGTCGCCCGCGGCGCGCATCTGGCGGCACTGCGCGAGCACGGACTGCGGCTGGTGACAGCGGCGGGTACGGAAAGCATTTCGGTGCCGACGGCCGCGAGCCCCGCAGAACTCGGTGAGCTGCGTCGCGACGATCTTCTGATTCTCGCGGTGAAGTCACAAGATACCGCTGCCGCGCTGGCGCAGTGGGGCGTGGCGCCGGTGGAAGGCGGCGGTGTCGCCGCGGATCGGCTCCCGTTGGTGTGCGCGCAGAATGGGGTGGAGAACGAGCGGGTCGCTCAGCGCGTGTTCCGCACGGTGTACGGCATGTGCGTGTGGTTGCCCGCGACTCACCTGGAGCCGGGTGTGGTGGTCGTCCATGCCGGGCCGCGCAACGGGATACTCACCCTGGGGCGTTATCCGCACGGAAGTGATTCTGTGCTGGAAGAATTCGGCAAGCACCTGACGGTGAGCCTCTTCGACGCACCGGTGGTTCCGGACGTGATGCGATGGAAGTACGGCAAGCTGCTGGACAATCTGGGAAACGCGCTCTTGGCGCTGCTGGGAGACGCGGCGCGGGCGGCGAGCGAGCTGTGGCAGGAGGCTCGGGCCGAGGGCGAACGGGTGCTGAACGCGGCGGGTATCGCCTACACCACCCCGGCCGAACGCCAAGCGACGCAAGGGGATCAGATGCAGGTGCGACCGGTCGAGGGCGTGCCGCTGTCCGGATCCACCTCCCAGAGTCTGGCTCGCGGCACCGGCACGGTCGAGGTCGACTACCTCAATGGTGAGATCGCGCTGCTGGGCCGGTTGCACGACGTGCCGACGCCGGTCAACGATCTGCTGCAGCGGCTGGTCGACGAGCATGCGCGAGAGCGGCGTCAGCCCGGGGCCATGTCGGCGGACAAGCTGCGGGAGCTGCTCGGCTGAACGTCACCGCGCCATCGGATACGACCGGCAACATACGGATGCCCGATGGCAGGCGATGGGCAGGCGTGCATCCGGGCACCTACACGGTGACGGTCTCGTAGAGTTCACCCGCCGGGCGCACTCAGTGCTGCGGGGCCACCCGGTATGCCGCGGTGAGGTCGGGACGGGGGTGCCTCGTGGGAGCCCCAGGAACGGAATAGCTGTAGTCACCGGTGGTTTCGGTGCGGCAGCGCAGGGTGAGCGTGTAGGGGACCGGTCTCGGGTCGGCGGTCTGCACGGCGAGGATGGCGGTGCCGGGCGTGGATACGGTGTACGTGTAGTGCGCCTCGCGGCGAGGGCCCGCCCCGACGATCAGGTAGCGCAGCGAGTCGGGTCCGGTGACATGCACGAAGGTGAGCATGTCGGCTCCCGAGGCGCCGGGCGCGGTCGGTTCGTTGCCGAACAGGATCAGATCCTTGCCGGTCAGCTCGCGCGGTACCGAACAGGTCGGTGTGTCCGCCGGTCGAGCCGCGGCCGTGCCCGCGGCGGTGGCCGTCAACGTCGTGGCCGCGGCGAGGATCACGAGGCCTGGCCAGGTGCTGGTGCTCATCGATTCTCCTTGGTGCCGGGCTAGATCAGGCCGAAGGCGGCGAGGATGAAGGTGATGTTGGCGGCGATGCTGGTGATGGTGTCCGCCAATGTGAGCGCGGCCGACCCGAGCGCTACCAACCCCGAGAAAATTGCTGCGGACAAGCGCTAATCCTTTCGGTGCGCAGCGGGCGCTGCGGTCGAACTGCTGTGGATCACGCACGAACACCGGCCATTGCGGGGCAGATCACCGCCACGAGCCGAAAAACAATCGAACAACTGCTCGGATTTCCGCGAACCTAACACATATCGCGCAAAACAGACCGGAACTCACGGTGGGTGTCGCCCCGGCGATGGTGCCTATCGAACGGCCGGTGAGGCGAGACCTGCGTGTCCGCTACCCCGACCGTGTCGTGCTGAACACCGATGCGTCCAGCAGTGCCACCGTATGTCCATCGCGGGCCGGCCTCGGCCGCGGCGGTGGGGAGATCGGGCGTTGGGTGACCGTGGCGCAGGACAGAGTCCAGGTGGGGTGTGGGGGTGAGAGGGATCGTGCGCAGGTCCGGGTAG
>NZ_JAGPOX010000253.1 GCF_019038435.1 Nocardia alni | reverse complement strand
ACCCCGCACTAACCACCCAGGACACCCCGATCATGACCACACCGCCGAACCCCATCCGACCCACACCCATGGTCACCATCCAGCACCCACTGATCGCGACCCACAAACGCGCTACCGCCCGCACCCGTACCGCCAAGCCACAACCCACCCGCACCCACTACCCATCACACACCGGTCGCGACCCACAAACACGCCACGCCCCGTGACAGCACGCCCAGAGACCTATCCCTCCTACACCCGCCCTCGGCGCGTTACATACGCCGAGCACAGGCATATTCGGCTCCGGGCGACCTTCTCGTGCTGGCCGATGATCCGGCCTGGAGCTACATTCTGCGCACCAAAAACGCCGATATCGGACATTCGGGCGCACAGAATGTAGCTTCAGGCCGGGCAGCAGACTCCGCTGCACTGATCGTCAGCGCCGCATGATGTATGCCGATGTCAACATCGCCCATTGTGGACCCGGTCCGGCGTCACCGGGTCCGCGTTGGAGCGTCCGCCGACAGTTCCCCCCGACGAGCTGAAACCTCGGCCAGGCAGACCACCCGCACAGGACGCTTGCTAGCGTCACACCATGACCAGCGCCCTTCTCGAACTGCCACCCGCCGCACTCGAGTTCGTCACCGAGCGGCATCTGGCCACACTCACCACGCTGCGCCCGAACGGCACCCCGCACGTGGTCGCGGTGGGGTTCACCTGGGACGACGAGTCCGGGCTCGTCCGCATCATCACCTCGGGCCACACGGTGAAGGCCCGGAATGTGCAGCGCACCGGCTATGCCGCGGTAAGCCAGGTCGACGGCCGCCGCTGGCTCACGCTGGAGGGCCCCGCCGACGTCCTCACCGACCCGGCGGACGTCTCCGAGGGTGAACGCCGCTACACCAGCCGGTACCGGACCCCGCGCGAGAACCCGGCCCGGGTCGTCGTCGCCATCCGCCCCACTCGCCTCCTGGCCAGCGGCACCCTGCGCGCCTGACGTCCCCGCTGGCGACCACCGCGAGATACACCGCGTTCGATGGCCTCGATCAGCGCCGCGGCCTCGAGGGCGACGGAGGTGTGCTCTTGGGGAGCAGCTGACGGAACGGCAATTCTGCGGCGCGACCTCACCGTCCCGACAGACGAGCATTTCCGGGCCTGGGTGTCGGGCGCTCCCGTCCATTCTCGGTCTTTCGAGCAGCGCAGCGACCGGTGAACGAATTCAGCGTGCTCACCCGGTCCGTATCGAACGCTATTCCTCACCCGGACAACGTGATTGACAAACCGAGCACAGGGATCTCGCTCACTACCGAGAAGAGCGTCTACATCGTGATGACGATCTTGCCGCGGGCACGGTGACTCAGCATATGGGCCACCGCCGCGGCGGCATCGCCCAGGCCGTAGGTCTTCTCGATGATCACCGTCATGTCACCGGAGTCCAGGAGACTGGCGAGGGCTCGCAGGTTGTCCCGGTCCGGGACGCAAGTGACGGTGCGGACGTCGGTGGAGCCCCAGCGAGCCATCAGCAGGGCGCGGCCGATCCTGGGCATGCTGCCCAGAACGCCCCGGGCCTCGCCGATGCTGTTGGGGATCAGGGTTCCGCCGGGTGCCAGGACCCGGGCGCTGACCGTGGGCGGATGATTCAGCACGTTGTCCAGAATGACGTCGTAGCGCTCCGGGCCACGGGTGAAGTCCTGCTGGGTGTAATCGATGACGTGATCGGCGCCGAGCGACTGGACGAATTCGATGTTGCGGCTGCTGCACACGCCGGTGACCTGCGCATCGAGTGCCTTGGCGAGCTGCACCGCGCACGATCCCACTCCCCCCGAGGCGCCGTTGATCAGCACGCGCTTCCCGGGTCCGGCCTCACCCACGTCACAGATGGCCGTCAAGGCGGTGATGCCCGACATGACCGACGCCGCGGCCGCCTCGAAGCTCAGTCCGGCGGGCTTGACGATCAGCCGGTTCGCCGGTGCGACCGTGTATTCGGCGAAGGTGCCGGCCGGTGTCGAGCCGGCGGGGTCCCACGTCGATCCGAACACCTCGTCGCCGGGCCGGAGATCGGTCACATTCGTTCCGACGGCCTCCACGATTCCGGCGATATCGGAACCCCGCACCGGCGTCTTGGGCGTCCGCAGTCCGGACTGCAACCGCAGAATGTAGGGCAGCCCGACCGCGGCGGCCCAGTCCGGCGTGTTGACACTGGTGGCCCGCATGCGAACCAGCACATCATCGGCTCCGACCTCGGGAAGGGCGATATCGTCGAGCGTGAATACCCGCTCCGGCGAGCCATATCCCTGCTGCACAATTGCTTTCATATCACCATCCTCGCCATTGGGACCTCCCGCCACATCGGGACAAAGTCTCGAACCGCCTCGGCCGATCGTCCGGTCGAGAGGTAGTACTTCCGGCCGATCGGGTCAGCGCTCTACGCGGTGCGTCTCGTAGGCCCAGATGACGATCTCGACGCGATTGCGCACGCCGAGCTTAGCCATCAAGCCGGCGAGGTGGGTCTTCACCGTACTGAGGCTGATGTGCAGTTCGGCGGCGATCTCGCTGTTGGTCCGTCCCCGCGCGACGATCGCCAGAATCTGCTCCTCGCGCTCGGTCAGCGGCGAAACCAGCTGCGGTGCAGACGGATTGGGACCGGACCCGGCGAAGGCGTTCAGCAGTCGCGCGGTCACGCTCGGCGCGATGAGGGCATCACCGTTCGCGGCCGCGTGCACGGCCTGCGCGAGCATGTCCGGTCCGGCTTCCTTGAGCAGGAATCCGCGCGCCCCGGCACGCAGTGCCGCGTAGACGTACTCGTCGAGATCGAATGTCGTAATCACCACCACGGCAAGGGGATCCGCCGCGTCCGGCCCGGCGAGGCGACGGGTGGCCTCGATACCGTCGAGCTTCGGCATACGAATATCGAACAGGCACACATCGGGACGCAGGCGCCGCGCGAGTTCGACAGCCTGCTGCCCGTCCGGGGCCGTACCGACCACCTCGATGCCCGGCTGAGCATCGAGAATCATCACCAGCCCGGTACGGACGATCTCCTGATCGTCGGCGACCACCACCCGCAGGTTCTCGTTCACTCGATCACCCGGCCCGGCCCGCCGCGCGCGGCAGCGACGCACTCACCCGCCACCCCCGGCCCGGATCCGGACCCGCCTCGCACCTGCCGCCGAGCAGGGTGGCGCGCTCACTCATACCGAGGAGCCCGTAGCCGGAAGGCACAGCGCCACGCACGGGATCTCCGTCGTCGCATACGAGCAGACGCACCGTCGTGTCATCGGCGTCGAGCCGAACCCGCACGTGGGTCGCGTTGCGCGCGTGACGCAGGGCGTTGGTCACCGATTCCTGGGCCAGCCGGTAGATCGCGGTGCCGAGAGCGCCGGGTAGATCGGCGACATCACCGATGATCTCGACGTCCACCGCCGGGCCGTGGCCGGCAGTCCTGGCGAGTCCGTCGATGTCGTCGATGCCGGGACTAGGATCGCCGTCCCGGTCCGGATGGTCACGGCGGAGCATATGAACCATCGCGCGCATCTCACCGAGCGTGCGCGTGGCCTCGGCCTCGATCAGGCGCAGCGCGTCCACCGCCGCGTCGGGCCGGGACGCCGACGCCACCACGCCCGCCTGCGCGCGAATCACGATGGCGGACACGTGATGTGCGACGCTGTCGTGCAGATCGCGGGCCAGCCGCTCCCGTTCGAGCAGTTTGACCTGATCCAGTTCGCGCGCCTTCGCCCCCGCCCGGTACCGCAGGGCCAAACCCAGGGCCACCACCGCGAACACCACGATCAGACCGCCCGCGACGTCGGCCGCCGTGAGGTCCGAAACCGCCAGCGAGAAAACAACAGTCACCAGCACGACCGTCGATCCGAGCAGCACCTCGCGCCCGGACCCCCACCGCACCACCGCGAACGGCAACAACAGCAGCACCGCCAGGCTGCGCATATTCGACTGTTCGCCATCCGCCAGCACGGTCCCGACGGTCGAGAGCACGAAGGCGATCGTCACCATCTCCACCGGTCTGGTGCGCCGCCACAGCAACGTCGGCACGATCGACACCCCGACGACCATCCATAACACTCGGTGCGGAAGTTCCGGCCGCACAAGCCCTTCCAGCACCACCAACCCCATGAGCACCCCAACGAGCACCCGATCCCACCACGTCCGCCGCGGCGGATCCGGTGCCCGAGGTTCGTCCCACACCGAACGCACAAGGTGCCGCACGACTCCGATTGTACGAAACCGTACCCATCCACGGCACGTTCTACCGATGAACCCCAACGGGTTTCGACCGCACCCGGCTACCTCTACTACGAGGCCCAGGTCATCCCAGAACCCCCACATTCCAACCGATGGCCGACGCACAGCACCTGTCGCGAGCGCCGATCCATCTCACTCGAGTCGGACAGTAGCGGCGCCCAGCACGGCCCATCAGAACACACGCCCCACCACCCGCCAGCTGATGCTGCGGCGTGGTCGCACTCGAATCCAGCAGCAACGCCTCGAGATCATCGACTCCGAAGTCGAGGTGAATCTACCGCGGGTCCGATTCGAGCGGGCCACTGCGGAACCCGGTAGCCGTCGACGCCTGCCCGCGAAACCGCCGCCGGACATCGAGCGCAGCCCCAAACCGGTGCCTGCCGGTAAAATTTCACGCAGCACCTCGGAGGCGGAACCGTCCACTATCAGTTCCCGCCGCGTAAAGACCGTTCTAAACTGCGGTGAGACCGTGCGGGCGGTGGTTGACCGATTCGCAGCCGTCCTCGGTGACGATCACGATGTCCTCGATGCGGGCGCCCCACTGGCCGGGGAAGTAGATGCCGGGCTCGATGCTGAAGGCCATGCCGGGCTCGAGGACGATGTCGTTACCGGCGACGATGTAGGGCTCCTCGTGCACGGACAGGCCGATGCCGTGGCCGGTGCGGTGAATGAACGCGTCGCCGAAACCGGCCTGCGCCAATATATCTCGCGCAGCGGCGTCGACCGATTCGGCGGTGATGCCGGGGCGCACGGCCGCCACGGCGGCCGCCTGGGCACGCTCGAGCACCGCGATGGCCGCCGCGATCTCGGGATCGGGCTCGCCGACGACGTAGGTGCGGGTGGAGTCGGAGTAGTAGCCGGGCTCGACCGGGCCACCGATGTCCACTACCACCACATCGCCGGATTCGATGCGGCGCTCGGTATGCTCCTTGTGCGGATTCGCGCCGGTCGGGCCGCTGCCGACGATCACGAAAGCAGCCTCGGTATGGCCCTCGGCCACGATCGCTTCGGTGATGTCGGCGGCCACCTCGTTCTCGGTGCGCCCGGCGCGCAGCCATTCGCCAACCCGCGCGTGGACACGATCGATCGCCGCGCCGGCGCGACGCAACGCCTCGATCTCACTGGGGTCCTTGCGCATACGCACCTGCCGCAGCACCGGGGTGGCCGAGACAGGCAACGCGTTGAACGCCGCCGCGAGCGGCAACAGGTGCAGTGCGGGCATCGCATCGTCGACCGCGACACGGGCGCCGGCGTTCAGCGCGGACTTCACGACCAGGTAGGGGTCGATGCCATCGGTCCAATCCAGAATCTGCAGCCCCAGTTCGTCGGCCGCCGAATCGGCCAGTCCCGCCAGCTCCATCTTCGGGATGACCACCGACGGTGTCTCACCACTGGCCGGGACGACCAGACAGGTCAGGCGCTCGAAGGACTGCGCCCGCGAACCGATCAGATACCGCAGATCCGGCCCCGGAGAGATCAGCAGCGCATCCAGATGCGCCGTCCGCAGCAACTCCGCAGCGCGCTCCAGCCGCTGCCCATACACCTCAGCCTCGAATCGTGCCTGCGTCCCACTCATGCCGCCCAACGTTACCCGCCGGCCCCGACAACCGACGGCATGCTCCCGGCGACCGCCTCGCCACCACGGCCGACAACCGGCTCGGCGCCTTCAGGCGATCTCCGCAGGCGCCTTCCGGCTGATATGCCGCCCACTCGTGCGCACGGGGAGCCGGCGTGGACCGGAACCGTCTTCGCGCTGCTGGACCCCAGTGGCCGAATCCGGTGCGACTACCAGTTCGCTCGCTGAACCGGTCGCCGACCGTGGCGCAGTCGCGTCCCGGCACGAATTGTCGCCCCGACCGGGTACCGTCGCTGCCATGAAATCCGACCGTCCCTTATTGCTGCTCGACGGGGCCAGTCTGTGGTTCCGGGCCTTCTACGCCGTCCCGGAGAAGATCACCGCAACGGACGGGCGGCCGGTCAACGCGCTGCGCGGGTTCACCGATATGGTGGCCGCGCTGATCACGCGACACGAGCCTGGGCGGCTGGCGGTCTGCCTGGATCTGGACTGGCGGCCGCGGTTCCGGGTCGAGCTGCTGCCCTCGTACAAGGCGCACCGGCTGGACGATTCAGCGGGCGCGGCCGCGGGCGCCGAGGAGGTGCCCGACACGCTCACCCCGCAGGTCGGCATGATCCTCGAGGTGCTCGAGGCGGCGGGTATCGCGACGGCCGGGGCCGAGGGGCTCGAGGCCGACGACGTGATCGGCACCCTGGCCACCCGTGAGCGCGAGGACGAGGTGATCGTCGTCAGCGGCGACCGCGACCTGCTGCAGCTCGTGCGCGACGAGCCGTCTCCGCCGGTGCGGGTGTTCTACGTCGGCCGCGGCCTGGCCAAGGCCGAATTGTGGGGTCCGGCCGAGATATCCGCGAAATACGGTGTGCCGCAGCACAATGCCGGGCAGGCCTACGCCGATATGGCGACGTTGCGCGGCGACGCCTCCGACGGCCTGCCCGGCGTCGCGGGCATCGGCGACAAGTCCGCGGCCACCCTGATCTCCCGTTTCGGCACGCTGGAAGCCCTGGTCGCGGCCGTCTCGGATCCGAATGCCGATCTGGCCCAGGGCGTCCGGGCGAAACTGACCGCCGCCCAGGACTATCTGAAAGTCGCGGCACCCGTCGTGCGTGTGGTCCGCGACGCCGAGGTAGAGCTGTCCCGCCCCGACACC
>NZ_JAGPOX010000252.1 GCF_019038435.1 Nocardia alni | reverse complement strand
GCAGGGAATGGGTGGGGGGGCGCAGTCCGTCGGCGCCGAGCTGAACCCGGCCGAGCAGGCCGGTGACGCCGAATCCCAGTCGTTCCAGGGCGGCGGCGAACAGCTGGACCTGCTCGTAGCAGTAGCCGCCGCGACGGCGGCGAATCAGTTTGTCCTGCAACGACTCCAGATCCAGATGAATCGGGCGGCCGAGGATGATCTCCAGGTTCTCGAACGGGAACGTGGTGGCGTGCGCGAATTGCAGGGCCCGCAGCGTCTCCAGGGTGGGAGTGCGCTCGCCGGTGAACCCGATACGGGTCAGGTAGTCGTCCAGATCCAGGGCCGCGCCGTCCCAGTGGTAATCCGGATGCTCGGGCTTTGTCATCTACATGTCCAGACCCAGGTCGAGCACGGTGACCGAGTGGGTCAGCGCGCCGACGGCGAAGTAGTCGACCCCGGTGCGGGCGTATTCGGCGGCGACGTCGAGCGACAGTCCGCCGGAGGACTCGAGTTTCGTCCGGGGCGCGCGGGTGTTGCGACGCTGCACGGCGGCCTGGGTGGCCCACAGCGGGAAGTTGTCCAGCAGGACCAGTTCAACGTCCTCGGCCAGCACCGCGTCCAACTGTTCCAGGGTGTCCACCTCGACCTCGCACGCGATATCGGGTGCGTGCTCGCGCACCGCGCGCAGCGCCGCCACCACCGAACCGGCGGCCACCACGTGGTTGTCCTTGATCAGCGCGGCATCTCCGAGGCCCATGCGGTGGTTGACTCCCCCGCCCATCCGCACCGCGTACTTCTGCAGCGAGCGCAGGCCAGGCAGCGTCTTTCGGCTGTCCCGGATTCGGCAGTCGGTGCCGGACACCGCGTCCACCCAGGCGGCGGTCGCGGTGGCGATGCCGGACAGGTGGGTCACCAGGTTCAGCATGGTGCGCTCGGCGGTCAGCAGGCCCCGGGTCGGCGCCAGCACGGTCAGGACCGTATCGCCGCGGGCCACCCGGGCACCGTCGGCGACCCGCTCGGTAACCTCGTAATTGCCCGCGCCGATCACCTCGTCGAGCACCAGCAGACCCACATCGATTCCGGCGACGGTGCCCGGCTGCCGGGCCGCCATCGACGCCTTCACCACCGCGTCGGCGGGAACCGTCGCGGCCGTGGTGATATCGGGTCCGTACCGCAGGTCCTCGTCCAGGGCGGTGCGAATCAGGGTCATGATCTGCGCACTGTCGAGCCCAGCGTCCAGCGTCATCGGTGTACTCCTCGAATTCGTCTCGTACCGTTCACGACGCCCTCGCTGTCACCAACGGCACCGGGCCAGTGCGCTCCGCATTCGCGGTGACGATCTGCGGGCGACCATCCGGACCCAGCCGCACAGGCAGGCTGCGCCGCAACTCGTCGCGGGAGTCCGGGTAATCGGATCGGGTGTGGCAGCCGCGGCTTTCGGTGCGTGTCGTCGCGACGACCAGCATCGCGCGGGCGGTCAGCGTCAGGGACGCGTCCTCCAGATCCCGTATGACCGAGGCGGTTTCCGTGGACGGGGTGGTATCCGTGCCGCCGAGCAGGCCCAGCAGCCGCAACATCGCCCCGCGCAGGCCGTCACCGTCCCGGACCACTCCCGCGTGGTCGGTCATCAACTCCTGCAATGCCTTTCGGTCGATTCGCGGGAAGGTCGCCGGACCGGCCTCGGTGACCCGCGCCGCGACGCCCCGCCGCTCGACGGCCGCCGTGCCGACGCGCTCGCCCACCACCAGACCCTCGAGCAGGCTGTTGGAGGCCAGGCGATTCGCGCCGTGCAGTCCGGTACGAGCGGCCTCCCCGGCGGCGTAGAGGCCGGGAACCACGGTGCGACCGTGGGTGTCGGTGACGATCCCGCCGCACTGGTAGTGCGCGGCGGGCGCGACCGGGATCAGGTCCCCGCGCGGGTCGATTCCCGCCTCCAGGCAGGAGGCGGTGATGGTCGGAAACCGCCCCGCGAAACCGTCGATCGCGCGGGCGTCGAGGTAGACATGATCTGTGCCCAAGGTCTGCATGCGGGCGGCGATCGCTCGGGACACCACATCGCGCGGGGCCAGATCACCGCGCGGATGGACCCCGGCGGTCACTGAATTCCCCTCGGAATCCACGAGTGTCGCACCCTCGCCGCGGACGGCCTCGCTGATCAGCGGCCGTCGTCCCAGTCCGCCCGGTGTGAACAGGACCGTCGGATGGAACTGCACGAATTCCAGATCGGCCACCGTCGCACCGGCCCGCAGGGCCAGGGCGATCCCGTCGGCGGTGGCGCCGGGTGGATTGGTGCTGCACGCGTACAGCTGGCCGAACCCGCCGGTCGCCAGCAGTACGGCGGGCGTGTGGATCACACCGAATCCCTTGTCCGACACCGCTACAACGCCCTGGACGCCGTCGGCCCCGGTGACGATTCGTACCGCTGCCGCGCCGAACAGCACCGGCATTCCGGCCGCATTGAGTGCGCGCTGCACCTCCGCGCCGGTGGCGTCGCCGCCGGCGTGGATGATGCGGCGGGTGCTGTGCCCGCCCTCGCGGGTGCGGGAGACCTGGCCGTCGCGCCCCAGATCGAAGACCGCACCGAGGTCGGTCAGCGCGGTGACCGCGTCCCGGCCGCCCTCGACGATCGAGCGCACCGCCTCGGGATCACACAGCCCGGCGCCCGCGGTGACGGTGTCCTGCACATGCGAGTCCACCGAATCACCGTGCGGCGCGACGACCGCGATCCCGCCTTGGGCGTACTGCGTGGAGGTGTCGGTCGGCCCGCCCTTGCTGAGGGTGAGAACCCGCAGGCCGCGCAGCGACGCCGTGCGAGCGGCGGTCAGGCCCGCGACGCCCCCGCCGATCACCACCAGGTCGGCCTCGGCCTCCCAGCCAATTGTCGTATCGGACATCACGACTCGCTCATTCCCCGCCGCCGGATTGACCGATCGCGATCATGCGCAGCACCGAATCACGGCCCGCCGCGGCGGTTTCCGGATCGACGTGCACCTCGTCGCGGTTCTCGGTCAGGCACCGCAGCAGCGCGGCCGGGGTGATCATCTTCATGTATTTGCACGAGGCGCGATCGTTGACGGCCTGGAAGTCGATATCCGGGGCGGCCTTGCGCAGCTGGTGCAGCATGCCGATCTCGGTGGCGACCAGCACCTGATTCGACCGTGTCTCCGGGGCGCTCCGCAAGCTCCGCGCCTGTGTGGCCCGGGCAGCGTCGATCATGCCGCCGGTGGACAGGATGTGCACGCGGTCGGCCGGGAACGCGCCCTCGCCCGCCAGGTACAGCGCCGATGTGGCGCAACCGCATTCGGGGTGGACGAACAGTTCGGCGTCCGGGTGGGTGCGGGCCTGCTCGGTGAGCTCGGCGCCGTTGATGCCGGCGTGCACGTGGCATTCGCCCGCCCAGATGTGCATATTCTGGCGGCCGGTCACCCGTTTGACGTGTGCGCCGAGGAACTGGTCCGGCAGGAACAGCACCTCTCGATCGGGATCGATGGAGGCCACGACGTCCACCGCGTTGGACGAGGTGCAGCAGATGTCGGTCAGCGCCTTGACCGCCGCGGTCGTGTTGACATACGAGACCACCACGGCCCCAGGGTGTTCGGACTTCCATTCGCGCAGTTCGTCGGCGGAGATGGAGTCGGCCAGTGAGCAGCCCGCGCGCTGATCCGGGATCAGCACGGTCTTGTCGGGGCTCAGGATCTTGGCTGTCTCGGCCATGAAGTGCACACCGCAGAACACGATCGTGTCCTCGGGGGCCTGCGCGGCGATACGCGAGAGCGCCAGCGAATCACCGACGTGGTCGGCGATGTCCTGGATCTCGGGCAGCTGGTAGTTGTGCGCCAGGATGGTCGCGTTGCGCTGGCGCGCCAGCCGCTTGACCTCGGCGGCCCATTCCGGCGTCGCCTCGACCCCCGTGAACCCCGACGGGCCGTCGATGACGCGCCCGGCAAACGTCGCAGTCGCCATGGGTGGCTCCTCTCTCATGCGCCCGGCATCTTCGCCGATTTCGCATCCTATCGGTTTTCGACTTATAATCGAAAACGTGCCCCATAGTAGCACCATTCACGAATCGCTTACCGCCGTGTTCCAGGTTCGTCGCTTTCGCGACACCATCGCCGCAGGTCAAGCCGATAGCGAGCCGATCGATCCGAACTCTCCCCGACGGGGATGGCAAGGCGGTGGAGGTTGCGGAGCCGCCGGGGTGGGTGGACTCGGCTCGCCCGGATCGCGCACCGAACTGGCCGTGCTGCTGTGGCAGCGCGCGATGGAGCCGCAGACCGGTACCTGGTCGCTGCCCGGCGGGCGGCTGCGCGACGACGAGGACCTGGACGAATCGGCCCGTCGGCAACTCGCCGAGAAGGTGGACGTGCGCGAGCTGCTGCATCTGGAACAGGTCTGGGTCTTCAGTGATCCGCACCGCGTGCCGCCGCCGCGCCGGATCGCCTCGGCCTATCTGGGCCTGGTGCCGTTGACCGCGGACCCGCAGCTGCCGCCGGACACCCACTGGTATCCGGTGTCCGCCTTGCCGCGGATGTCCTTCGACCACGGCATCGTGGCCCGGCACGCCCGCACGCGCCTGGCCGCCAAGCTCTCCTACACGAATATCGCCTTCGCCCTTGCCCCGCCGACCTTCACCATGTCCGCGCTACGCGAAATCTATTGCACAGCACTGGGGTATGAGGTCGATACAACCAACTTGCAGCGAGTCCTCAGCCGCCGCAAGGTAATAACGCCTACCGGCGCTACGGCCGCATCCGGCAAGGCGGGCGGTCGACCGGCCGCCCTCTACCGCTTCACCGACAGCGAGATCCGCGTCACCGACGAGTTCGCCGCCCTGCGCCCGCCCAGCTGAGCGCCGGCACCGTTCACCATGCGCCGGCCCAGGCACGGCGCCCTCTGCGGGTGATGCTCAGGTGATCAACACTTACGGGAGTCCTGGCCGTTCGGCCGGCCGGATCCTGCGATAGACCGATCCCGGATCTCGGCGACGGTGAACGGTGCGTACGCTCACGCCGCTGCCCCGGGCCACCGGGTAGCGTTGCCGACATGAACTCGCTGTTGGAGCGGCTCCTGAACATCGCGCCGGTCTGGGTCTACCTGGCCGTGGGCCTGCTGGTCTTCGCCGAGGACGCGATCTTCGTCGGCTTCGTGCTCCCCGGCGAGACTGCCGCGGTGATCGGCGGGATAGCGGCCAGCCGCGGCCACGTACAACTGTGGGCGATGATCGTCCTGGTGGTCCTGGCCGCGATCATCGGCGACAGCGTCGGTTACGAGGTCGGCAAACATTTCGGCACCCGAATCCTCGCCCTGCACGCTTTGGACCGCTATCGCGGCCGTCTGGACCGAGCACAGGATTTCCTGTCCCGCCGCGGCGGCTGGGCGGTATTCCTGGGCCGCTTCACCGCATTCTTCCGCGCGGTAATGCCCGCCCTGGTCGGCACCTCCCGCATGCCCTACCCCCGCTTCCTGGCCTTCAACGCCTCCGGCGGCGTTGTCTGGGGCACCGCCTTCGTACTGGTCGGCTACCTCGCCGGCCACTCCGCCGAAAAACTCGCCGCCACCGTCGGCCGAGGCATGACGATCGCGGTGGTCGTCATCGTCATCCTGGCCGTGATCATCTGGAAAATCCGCGAACGCCGCCACAGCCAAGCAGTCGAAGCCAAGTACGAAACCGCCCGCGAGAGCGAATAGTCCACCACTTTTCCAAAAGCGCTATTCCAAATTTCCTGCCTGCGTGTGTCGCTCACGACTCGCCGATCAGCTGCTGGCGAAACACTTTTCAGCCCAGGCACTGTGAGCATGTGCCCAAAATCCCTCATGAGACACCCGCCGAACTGCTGCGGAATAACCCGCAGCTGGCACGGGTATTACTGACCGGTTATACCGATCTGGCGGTGCCCGCCAACCCGACCATCACTCCAACCGACAGCAACCTGAGCGACGCGGACGCCGCGGTGTTCCTCGCCGATCACTGCACTGTGCTCCAAGACGGCCACGACAAACTGGCCTTGGTAGCCGAATCACAAACCGCGCCACCCACTGAGGAGAAACGCCGCGCACTGCCCGCCTATGTGGCGATCGCGCAACGGCATCATCGCTGCGGCGCTGTGCTCATGATGTTGGCACGCAATCGCCGCACCGCGCAGGCCTGCCGACGACCGATCCACACCGGACACCCGAACTTCGTGCTGGAACCGATCGCGATCGGCCCCGACGAGACTCCGGACCCGAACGACCCGGCACATGCGAAGGTGGCCGCCGAACTCACCGTACTGGCCGCGTTCACCGGAGCGCTGAATTTGGACCGGCCAGCAGCCCGCGAGGAAGTACTGCACAGATTCGCCGCCCTCGATCCCGACCGCCGCTTCACTTACACTGGCCTGGTCAAGGCCCTTGCCTCTGAGGCGGCACGTACCCATATGGAGGAAATGATGGCTTTCGAGTTCAAGGACCCGTTCTTCGAGAAGATCAAGACAGAGGCTCACGCGGAAGGCCTAACCGAAGGACGCGCGGAAGGGCGAACCGAAGGCCTAACCGAAGGGCGAACCGAAGGTGAAGCCCGCATACTGCTTCGGATGCTCGCTGCCCGTGGATTCTCGATCAGCAAGGAAGTTCGCCGCCGGGTCGAGTCCTGCACCGATACAAACCAACTGGAACGCTGGGCGGACAGGACTGTCAACGCCACATCACTCGACGCTGTGTTCGGAGCCTGATGCGAAGCCGGTGAGTCGCTGAACTCCAGAACGGATACTCAGCCGTTTCCATCGAGTTGATCGATGGTTGCGATCGAGGGTCGGAGGGTGTTCTGGAGTTCGCTGGCGACGTTTTCTGCTTCACGTAGTACGCGGACGGCGTTGTGCCAGGCCAATTTTCCGAGGTCCTCGGTTGACCAGTCGCGGGCGAGGAGTTCGGCGAACAGGTTGGGGTAGCCTGCGACGTCGTCGAGGCCCGCGGTGACGAAGGCGGTGCCGTCGAAGTCACCGCCGAGGCCGATGTGGTCGATGCCCGCTACCTCGCGCATGTGGTCGAGGTGGTCGGCTACCGTGGCGACGGTGGGGACCGGGCGGGGG
>NZ_JAGPOX010000251.1 GCF_019038435.1 Nocardia alni | reverse complement strand
CCAGTCCGCGCCGCGCCGCGTTCTGGCGTTGATCCGCAACGCCTGGCGCGGTCTGACCAACATGCGGACCGCGCTGATCCTGCTGTTCCTGCTGGCCTTGGCCGCGATTCCGGGCGCCCTGCTGCCGCAGCGCAGCCTCAACGCGCAGAAGGTCGACAAGTACATCGCCGACCGGCCGACGCTGGGCCCGTTGATGAATCGGCTGCAGCTGTTCGACGTGTTCTCCAGCTTCTGGTTCACCGCGGTCTACGCGCTGCTGTTCATCTCGCTGATCGGCTGCATCGTGCCGCGGGTGGTCGACCACTACAAGGCGCTGCGCACGCCGCCGGTCGCGGTGCCGCGCAACCTGTCCCGGCTGCCGCATCACTATTCGACGATTGTCGCGGATTCGCCCGAGGATGTGATCGCCAAGGCGCGCAAGCAGCTTCGCGGATGGCGGGTCATCGAGCGCGCCGAGGCGCAGGGGACCACGCTTTCGGCGGAGAAGGGGTACTTCCGCGAATTCGGCAACCTGGTCTTCCATCTGTCGCTGGTCGGGCTGCTGATCGCGGTCGCCGCGGGCAAGATGTTCGGCTACGAGGGCAATGTCGTCGTCATCGCCGACGGCGGACCCGGCTTCTGCACCACCTCACCGGCGGTGTTCGACTCGTTCCGCGCGGGCAATCTGATCGACGGCACCGGACTGACCCCGCTGTGCGTACGCGTCAACGATTTCAAGGCCGACTATCTGCCCACCGGCGAGGCGCAGATGTTCACCGCGCACATCTCGTACGAGACCGGTAAGGATCTGACCACCAACACCTGGCGCAATACCGCGATTCAGGTGAATCATCCGCTGCGGGTGGTCGGCGACCGGGTGTACGTGCAGGGACACGGTTACGCGCCCACCTTCACCGTCACCTATCCCAACGGCGAGACCCGCACCCAGTCGGTGCAGTGGATCTCCAGCGACACGACCTTCCTGTCCAGTGGCGTCATGCGGTTCGATCCGCCCGGCGGCATGTACGGCTCCGAGGATGAGCGGCATAAGCATCAGATCGCGATCGAGGGTCTGTTCGCGCCTACCGCGTTCATGCACGGAAGCCTGCTGACCTCCTCGTTCCCGGCGCTGAACGATCCCGCGGTGGCCATCGACATCTATCGCGGCGAGACGGGGCTGGATACCGGCCGTCCCCAGTCGCTGTTCTCGCTGGATCCGGAGATGATCAAGCAGGGGCGTCTGGTCAAGCAGACGCGGGTGAATCTGACGCCGGGACAGTCGGCGACGTTGTCCGATGGCACCAAGGTGACCTTCGACGGCGCCAAGGAGTTCGCCAACCTTCAGGTCTCGCACGATCCGTCGCAGGGCTGGGTGCTGGTGTTCGCGGTGTCGATGATGGCCGGGCTGCTGGTGTCGCTGGTGGTCAAGCGTCGCCGTATCTGGTTGCGCGCCTATCCCGACGACAGCGCGGATCCGCAGGACTCCGATTCGGCGGTGTCGTCTGTGCCCCCCGCCGGGACTATCGTCGATGAACGACGTACCGTAGTAGAAATGGGCGGCCTGGCCCGTACCGATCAGGCCGGGTGGGGCGGCGAGTTCGACCGCCTCCGCAGCCGCCTGCTGGGTGCCTCGCGGACCGAGAACACGGGAGAGTAAGCAATGCCGATCGACGAGACCATCGCCTCCTACAGTGATCTGGCGTTCAAGTCGGCGATCGTGGTGTATTGCCTGGTCTTCGTGATGCTGCTGGTGCAGTTCGCCATCGCGTACACCAGCAGGGCCGAGCGGCGTGAGCCCGCCCTGGTGGGCGCGGGCGTCGGTACCGGGACGCCGAGCGGCCCGGGCCGGATCGAGCAGGTCCCCTCGAAGCCGGCCTCCGAGCGCATCGGCAATATGGCCTTCGCCGTGCTGTTCGTGGCGCTCGGGCTGCATATCCTGTCGATCGTGTTGCGCGGCTTCGCCACTCACCGTTTCCCGCTCGGCAACATGTACGAGTTCGTGACGATGGCGACCGGCGCGGCCGTCACGCTCGGCGTGGTGCTGCTGCGGCACGAGCGCTACCGGGGCATGTGGGCGTTCCTGCTGGTGCCGGTGCTGATCCTGATGTTCCTGGCCGGCACCGTCCTGTACGCCGACGCGGCCCCCGTCGTGCCCGCGCTCAAGTCCTACTGGCTGCCGATCCACGTGACCGTGGTCAGCATCGGCAGCGGCGTGTTCCTGGTGGCGGGTGTGTCCAGCCTGCTGTTCCTGCTGCGCCTGCTCCAGCCCGCCGGTCAGGAATCCGACAACGTCCTGGGCGCGGTAGCCCGTCGCCTCCCCGACGCCCGCGCTCTGGACCGTCTGGCCTACCGCACCACCATCATCGGCTTCCCGATCTTCGGCACCGGCATCATCCTGGGCGCCATCTGGGCCGAATCGGCCTGGGGCCGCTTCTGGGGCTGGGACCCCAAAGAAACGGTCTCCCTGATCGCCTGGCTCATCTACGCCGCCTACCTCCACGCCCGGGCCACCTCCGGCTGGCGCGAAACCCGAGCCGCCTGGATCAACGTCGCCGGCTTCGTGGCAATGTTGTTCAACCTGTTCATCATCAACATCGTGGTGAGCGGCCTGCATTCGTACGCCGGACTCAACTAGCGCGGCGAAACCTTCTCTGAACTGCGGATTCTCGTCGGCGTCGGATCAGCCCGATGTGGCGGCCGGGGTGCCGGTACGCTGCCGATCACGGTAGTTCGTGGTCTGTGACGTTCGGGCGGTACCCTGACCCAGACAGGACATGAACGCGGGATGGGGGACGACGATGGCACGGAAGGGTTTGACGGCGATCGAGATCGCCCGGTGGTTCGTATCCTGGGCTGACGAAGGCGCCGAGGCGACGCTCACGAATCTCGAGGTGCAGAAGCTTCTGTTCTACGCTCAGGTCAAGCGGATCGAGGAGACCGGGGAGCCGTTGTTTGCCGACCAGATCGAGGCGTGGGCGCACGGACCGGTTGTGCCTGCCGTTTACCACGCGCTGAAGCAGTACGGCAGCAGCCCGATACCCCCCGAGCGATTTGCTGACCCGTTCGACTGGGGTGACTTCGAGGACGTCGAGAAGACTCTTCTCGCGACATGGGACCGCTACGGTGTGTACGCGGCGTGGGCGTTGCGTGAGATGACACATCGGGAGCCTGCGTGGATCGAGGCATTCGATACCGGACCGAACACGCCGATCACTGTGGAGCGGATCAAGGCGTATCACCGGGCATGAGCAAGAGTAGCCGCAAAGGCAAGGCTCCTACTCACACGACCAAGATCGACGACGACGCGGCTTCACCGCTGCTACCTGGTGGAGGTCATCCGATCTTGTGCCTCAGGCATCTGCAACCCAACTTCGGGATCGCGGAGCTTACCGAACGGCAGTGTCGCGAGTTCCTGGTCAAATGGCACAAGCGCACACAATTCACCTGGCAGGATCTTGTTCAGCACGACCGCCACGGCCTCGGCTGGGAATTCTTGCCGCGTGGCGCCTTTCGCCCGGCCGTGCCCGAGTCTCTCTCGAAGGAAAAGTTCATGGTCTTTCGCCACGAGGGAAACCTTCCCTTCGCCGGTTTCCGGGCGGGGGAAGTGTTTCACGTGCTGTGGATCGCGGCGAGCTACAGCGACCTCTACGACCACGGCTGACACCCCAGGGCGGATGATCTGTGACGTCATGGTGAGTGAGTCGCACATGTACCGCGGGCCGGTCTGATTCGTATGCGCTCTGTCTGGTATGTCGCCTACGGGTCGAATCTGTCGGCGCGACGGCTGAATTACTATGTGCGGGGCGGGAATCCGCCGGGGGCGACGCGGGTTTATCCGGGGTTTCGGGATTCGACGGCGCCGCGGGCGCGGCGGGGGATGGTCTTGCCGGGGAGTGTGTATTTCGCCTGGGAGAGTCGGGTGTGGACCGGTGGGGTTGCGTTTTATGCGCAACAGCCTGTGGATGGTTGGCCGCGCGGGGCCGCGGGGTGTGGGTATCTGTTGTCCGAGGGGCAGTTCGCGGATCTGGTTGCGCAGGAGATGTATCGGGCGCCCGGCTCGGTGCCGGAGGTCGATCTGGATGTGGTCCGGCGGGACGGTGTTGTCCGGTTGGGGGAAGGGCGGTACGAGACGCTGGTCTATGTCGGGGATGTGGATGGGGTTCCCGCACTGACTTTTACCGCGTCGTGGGAGCCGTCGAGGGTCGAGTTGCGCAAGCCCTCAGGGCGATATCTGGGCATGATGTCGTCCGGCCTACGGGAGTCCCACGGGTGGACCGACGAGCAGATCCACGCCTATCTCGTCGAACTGCCGGGGATTCGGGGGATGTGGGATTCCGAGGAGCTTCGGGCGGTCAGCCACCTGGCCCGCGACTCGGGCGCGGAGTGAGTGAACGACTCGCGGGACGCAGTGCCGACAGCGCCGAGGCCTGCAGCGCCGAGCGGGCCGCGGCGATGATCGGATGGCCGCCGTTACCGCGTCGATAGGCCAGATGGGTACGGCGGCAAGTGGTCAGCGGCGTGAGCACGACGCCGTCGGGGACCGCCAGGGTGCCCAGTTCCGGCACGAACGCGACGCCCTGCCCGCCGGCGACGAGGGCGAGCACGGTACCGAAATCGTCGGCGTGGTGGCGGACATGCGGAGTGAATCCCGCGGCCTGGCAGGCTCTTACGGTCATAATGTGGCACAGCGTGCCGGGCGTGCCGGAGATCCAGGTCGAATGGCGTTGTGCGGTAAGGGGGCCGACATCGGTGGCCGCCAAATAGACGGTCTCGGTCAGGAATTCCTCGGTATCGAGGCCGGATTCGGGCTCGCGGGGCACATAGTCGTACTCCTGCACGAGGGCGATGTCGAGGGTCTGCGCGCGCAGGGCGGCGGGCGCGCTCGCCGGATCCAGTTCCGTGACCGACAGTTCCAGCCGGGGATGTTCGCGGCTCAGGCGCACCAGCGCCGGGGAGATGATCGAATGCAGCGCGGTCGGAAAGGCGCCGATGCGCAGTGTGCCGGTGAGCTGCTCATGTGCTGTGGCGAGTTCGGCCGCGGCCTGGTCCAGCACGGCCAGAATCGTATCGGCGTGTTCGACCAGCCGTAGCGCGGCCGGGGTGAGCGCGACGCTGCGGCCGGTGCGTTCGAGCAGCGGCGTTCGGGCCTCGCGCTCGAGGGCGGTGAGCTGTTGCGACACCGCCGACGGGGTATAGGACAGGGCCTCGGCGACCGCGGCGATGGTCCCGCGCCGGGCCAACTCGCGGAGCAGGCGTAATCGCCGGACATCGAGCATCAGATAAGCTTAGGCTTATCGGAAGAAATGTGAAATAGACCTGGTGAATCGAAGCGCTCAATCTTGGGGGCATGACCAACACCGCAATGAGACTGGACGGCCTATTCGTCCCGCTCGTCACCCCATTCACCGATACCGGCGAACTCGCCGAAGCCCCCTTGGCAGACCTGGCCCACCGCGTGCTCGACCAGGGTGCGGACGGAATTGTGGCCCTGGGTACGACGGGTGAGCCCGCGACGCTCAGCGCTGAAGAACGGCGCCGGGTACTGGAGATCTGCACACAGGTGTGCCGCGAGCGTGGTGTCCCGCTGATCGTCGGGGCCGGATCGAATTCGACCGCCGATTCGCTGCGCGCGTTGAGCGCCCTGGACTCTATAGCCGCGGCCGCGCTGGTGGTCGTGCCGTATTACACCCGCCCGTCGGAGGAGGGCGTGGTGGAACATTTTCGGCATCTCGCGGCGAACTCACCGGTACCGCTGGTGATCTACAACGTCCCGCACCGCACGAGCCGGGTGCTGAGCGCCGAGACGCTGTGCCGCCTGGCCGAACTGCCCAATGTGGCGGGTTTCAAGCATGCCGTCGGCGGTATCGACGATACGACGATCGCCTTCCTGAGCCGGGTGCGGTCCGATATCGCGGTGCTGTCCGGCGATGACCTCTATGCCGCGCCGCTGCTGGCCCTCGGCGCTCGGGGCGCGATCCTGGCCTGCGCGAACGTCGCCCCGGCCGCCTACGCCGACTTGGTCGCGGCGTGGCGGCAGGGCGCGATGGAACGCGGCCGCGAACTCGGCAACAGGCTCGCGCCATTGGCCGCGGCGCTGTTCGCCGAGCCGAATCCGGTGGTGATCAAGGCTGTTCTCGCGGCCCGGAACCTGATTCCGACGGCCGCGGTCCGTCTACCGCTCATGCCCGCGGGGCCCGCGTCGGTCGCGACCGCGCTGGCGGCGTGGGAGAGCATCCATCTGGCGAACCACTAGATTCGCCGTGTTGTGAGGCTTGCGGGCCCGGGCGCTACTCGCCCGCGCCCGGGTCGCCGTCGCGATGCTGACGCGAGATGCGCCAGAGAAAATCCGGATCGTCGTCCGGTCCGATGGTGCGTTTGCGTCGGCCAGCCGTATGTCCGGCATCGATACGGTTGGGACGCTGTGGTCCGAACGCCTTCCAGCACAACATCGCCACGGCCACGACCGCGATGAGTGCCAACAGGTACGTCACGTCGTTCACCTCCTGACATCGAGGGTAATCCGTGGACGTACCTGCGGCACCGCCTACGTCGAAATAAGGGCTATACCCGGGTCGCCTCGGTGGTCAGCGACCGCAGCAGCTGCATCACCTCGGTCTCACGGAAACGCCGGTGGCCGCCTGGAGTGCGCAAGGAGCCCAATCGCCCGGCATGTGCCCACCGGGTGACGGTCTTCGGATCTACGTGGAACAACGCCGCAACTTGGCCTGGGGTCAGGAGGGCCTCCTGGCCGTTGACGGAACCAAACGTGCGGCTCGCCGCGGTGATCGCAGTCATTCGCAAACCTTTCCGTAATCGACAGTTCCCTCATCAGATAGCGACATCGTTGCACCGGACCCCCCACGTACTCGAATGATCTGGTGTTGGTAAAGGGGAAGTAATAGACAAATCGGATAAGCGTACGGCTTGGTGACGTGTCGCACATCACCCGACAGCGAATCCGCAGCGACCCTGAGCGTCGTCGCGGATGGCCGGTCGAACCCGGTTCGCGGCGTCCCATTAGGCTGGTAGGCGTGAGTGAGGCATCCCGTCCCGGTGACGCCCCCGCCCCCGGGGCCCCCGCCCCGGGGGCGGGGGCTGTCTCTTATACACAGCT
>NZ_JAGPOX010000250.1 GCF_019038435.1 Nocardia alni | reverse complement strand
GGGTGTCGACTGGGCGGGGCTGGGGTCTGCCGGTCACCGCAAGGAAGAAACTTGCGCGCGACGGCACTCCCTGAAATTCCGGCGAGCGCAGTCACGCGAGCGGCTCAGCCGCTGGCCGTCGTACATCCGACGCCTCGAAGATATGGTGCGTCATCGTCGCGACCGGGATGTCGGCCGAGCGACGTTGGGGATCTGCCCGTCCCGTCGAAGTGAGAACTGCGTGAGCAGCTCGGGGTGCCGGCCGGGCGGCGCTCGAAACCCGTCCGTCACGCCAACGTGAGAACCCCGCTCGAGCAACTTGGGGTGCCGACAGAGCGACGCCGGGACCTGGCCGGTCCCATCGAGGTGACAACCCGCTCGAGCAACTTCGGGATGCCAACAGATCAGCGCTGGGGCTCATCCGCGAAAACACAGTTGCGTACAATTTAATTTTGGGCTACCGTTTTGGTTGTGACTGATCCGCTCGCTCTCGATGAACAGCTGTGTTTTCCCTTGTACGCAGCTTCGCGGGCGATGACGGCGACCTACCGGCCCAAGTTGGAGGCGTTGGGGCTGACCTATCCGCAGTACCTGGTGATGCTCGTGCTGTGGGAGCGTGGCCCGGTCAGCGTAGGTGAGGTGTGCGAGGCGCTGGCCTTGGATTCCGGGACCCTGTCGCCGCTGCTCAAGCGGCTCGCGGCGGCGGGACTGGTGGTGCGGACTCGTTCGGCGGCCGATGAGCGGCGCGTCGAGGTCCACCTCACCGAGTCCGGCGCTGCGCTGCGCGCCCAGGCGTGCGGCATCCCGGCCGAGATGGCCGATGCCGTGGGTCTGTCACACGAGGAACTCCGGACGCTGCGCGCCCTGCTGCGGCGCCTGAGCGGGGCATTGACCTCCCCGAAGAACACCCACACTCCGAAGGAGAACTGAGATGGCGACTCTCTACACTGCCGAGGCCCTGGCCACCGGCGACGGCCGCAACGGCCACGCGCGCACCACCGACGGCAAAGTCGATGTGGCACTGGCGTTTCCGAAGGAGATGGGCGGCAGCGGCGAGGGCACCAACCCGGAACAGCTGTTCGCCGCGGGCTACGCGGCGTGCTTCCATTCGGCGCTGCGACTGGTCGGCAGCAAGGCCAAGGCGAATATCGACGATTCCGCGGTCGGCGCGAAGGTCGGCATCGGCCCGAACGACACGGGCGGCTTCGCGCTCGAGGTCACCCTCGAGGTGTCCCTGCCGCACCTGACTCGCGAGCAGGCCCAGGAGCTGGCCGACGCCGCCCACCAGGTCTGCCCGTACTCCAACGCCACTCGCGGCAACATCCCCGTCCAGGTCGTGGTCGCGGAGGACTGAGCGCACCCGCGCATCGGCGTGCCGGTCCAACGCCGCATTTCGGCCGATTGACCTCGCGTATGAACGGGCCGCACGCGAATTGAACTGCTCCCTGGAAGTTGGACCGAGAAAATCGGTTCCAAGCTCCGGGGAGCAGCTTCATGCGTGCGGCGAGTTCGTTGTCCGGGCAGTGGCGTGCTGCGGCGGTAGTGCGCCGACACCATGCACATCACCCCAGCACGGTGGAGCAACATCTGTTCGAGACCGGCGCGGGCGAGCGGGTGGTTGAGAGTAAGTCGGTCCGCGGTCAGGTGGTCGCATGATCGTTGGCGGCTGCACGGAGATCAGTCGGCTCGCGTGAGGAAGGCGAGCACCGCGCTTTCCCAGGCGGCCTTCTGTTCGATCATCACCCAGTGGCCGCAGTTCGGGAACACGTGGATCTCGCCGCGGGGCAGGGTGCGCAGGGGGATCAGAGCCATGTCCACCGGGCTCACCCGGTCGTCGCGGCCCCAGGTGACGAGGGTCGGTGCGGCGATCTTGTGCAGCATCGCCCAGTACGGGGGCTGATCCGAGGCGCGGGCGGCGGCCGCGCCCGCGGTCATGGCCGCGCGGCTGTACATGCGCCGCGCCGATTCCAGGGTCTTGGGCTCGGTGGCCAGGGCCCAGCGTTCCTCGATCATCTCCTCGGTGACGATCGCGCGGTCGTACACCATCGAATGCAGCCAGGCGATCAGCGCCTCGCGCGAGGGGTTGTCGGTGAAATCCATCAGCAGGTTGATGCCCTCGCCCGGTGCGGGACTGAGCACATTGGCGCCCACGCCGCCGATGGTGACGATGCGCGAGAACAGATTCGGCTGCGCGATGGCCAGATTCGCCGCCACGATCCCGCCCATCGAATTGCCGATCACGGCAACCTGATCCAGGCCGAGGCCCTTCAGGAAGCGCAGCACCGAGGCCGGCGCGGCGACCATCGGATGCTGATCGGTCGGATCACTGACCCCGAATCCCGGAAATTCCAGCACCAGGCAGCGGAAATGCTCGGCGAAGACGGCGAGGTTGCCCCGGTAGTTGCGCCATCCGGACACCCCGGGGCCCGACCCGTGCAGCATCAGCAGCGGAGGTCCGTCGCCGGCTTCGTGATATCGCAGCACGCCCTGGTCGGTGTGCAACTCGCGCAACGTGTTCTCGTACGTCAGTGCTGTCATAGCTCCGCGTCGCCCTTCCTCGCCGTGTTCGCAGTCCTCTTCGCACGCTAGGCCATTCGCAGATGCCGAGACAGCACCGATTCCGGCCAGCGGGACCGCGACCTGCGGTAGTGCCGGACCGCGCGCGTGATCAAAGACATGGGGTGCGGGGCGGCTCGGTGGTGTGGAGCTGGCAGGTCGGCGGTATGGAGTTGGCGGGGTGGAATTCAATCAGTGATTGAATCGGTGATTGAAATGTGGTCCACTGAGGGTGTGGCAGCGAAGACCAGACCTCCGGCGGATACCCGCGAGCGGTTGTTGGCGGCGGCCGAGCGGCTGTTGCTCACCGAGGAATACAGCGCGGTGTCCGTGCGGGGGATCTGTGCCGCGGCGGGCGCGAATCCCGCTGCGGTGCATTACCATTTCGGCTCCAAGGAGGCGCTGGTCGCGGCGCTGCTCGAGGATCGGCTCGGCGCGCTGTGGGGTGCGCGGCTGGACGAGTTGGCCGCGCGTGACGCCGGGGTGCGCGAGGTGGTCGACGCGGTGATCGCGCCGTTCGTCGAGCTGGCCGCCGATCCGGTCGGCCGGTTGCATCTGCGGCTGCTGGCGCGGTTCGTGCTGGGGCGTCATCCCGCGATATGGCAGCGGCCCTGGTTTCGCCTGGACACCTGGGCCGGGATGCTGCCCGGGCTGGACGAGGCGGAGAGCCGTCGGCGCTGGGGGCTGGCCTTCGATCTGATCATCATGCGGTTCGGCGGGGGTGAGCCGCGCAGCGCTGAATCACGCGGTCACGACCCGTCGTCGGCGTCCGTTGTCACGCTGCGCGATTTCGTGGTCGCTGGATTGACCTGTGCCACAGGAGAAGCTGGGTGATCGGGAGATGTGGGCGCCGGGCGCGGCCGGATGATTCTCCGCTCCACGTCGGCCGAGCGGGGGGTGTATTCGCAGTTGGCCGCGCCGGTTTCGAGCACGCTGGGCGACGCGGTGATCGGTCTCTCGAGCATCGGGGCTACCTGGGTTCGAATCGCAGAGCCATGGATTCCACACCGTGCCCGTCATGGCGACGACGACGCTCGAGTGCGTTGTCGCCGAGTTCGTCCGTTCCGCAGGAGAAGAAATATGCCTGATGTATTCACACCGGCCGCACTGGGGCCGATCACCTTGCGTAACAGGGTGATCAAGGCCGCGACCTTCGAGGGGCGCACGCCCGAGGCGCTGGTCACCGATGAGCTGATCGCGTTTCATCGCGAGATGGCCGCGGGTGGGGTCGGTATGACGACCGTGGCCTACTGCGCGGTCGCGCCCGGCGGACGGACCGACCGGCATCAGCTGTGGATGCGCCCGGAGGCGGTGCCCGGACTGCGGCGGCTCACCGATGCGGTGCACGCCGAGGGTGCGGCGGTGAGCGCGCAGCTCGGCCATGCCGGTCCCGTTGCCAACGCCGCCTCGAACCGGGCCCCCGCACTGGCGCCGGGCCGCATGTTCAACCCGCTGGGTATGCGGTTCACCCGGTCACCCGATGTGGCGCAGCTCGCGGAAGTCGTTTCCGCCCACGCCGATGCGGCCCGCCTGGCCGAGCAGGCCGGATTCGACGCGGTGGAGATCCACTTCGGCCACAACTATCTGGCGAGTGCGTTCCTGAGCCCCCGGCTCAACCACCGCACCGACCGGTACGGCGGATCGGTGGAGAACCGCGCCCGCCTGTCGCGCGAGATCGCCCGGGCGGTGCGCGAGGCGGTGGGCGGACGGCTGGCGATCACCGCGAAGCTGAACATGCTCGACGGGGTGCCCGGCGGACTCGCACTGGAGGATTCGCTCCAAGTGGCGGCCTGGCTCGAACAGGACGGCGCGCTGGACGCACTCGAACTTACCGCGGGCAGTTCGCTGCTCAACCCGATGCTGCTGTTCCACGGCGACGCGCCCCGCAAGTCCTTCGCCGCGACGCTGCCGATCCCGACGCGCTGGGGATTTCGCGCGATCGGCGGAAAGTTCTTGCGCGAGTACCCCTATCGCGAAGCCTATCTGCTGGACCGAGCCCGCCAATTCCGTCGCGAGCTGGCGATGCCCCTGATCCTGCTGGGCGGCATTACGAATCTGGAGACCATGCGCACCGCGATGAGCGAGGGTTTCGACTTCGTCGCCATGGGCCGCGCGCTTCTACGAGAGCCAGACCTCTTGCACCGCATTAAATCCGACCCCGCCACCCGCTCAGCCTGCACCCATTGCAACGAATGCATGCCCACCATCTACAGCACCACCCGCTGCGTGCTGCGCCTCGAGCCGCCAGCGCGTCTCGGCGGTGATACGCAACAGGGTGAATAATCTTGTGCGCCAAGCTATTGCGGATGAATCGAGTATGTACTCAACCTCTGCCGCGCCACGCGCTGCTTGCTGCGCTCCGACTCTCGAGCGCGCCTCGCCGGTGATATACAATGTGTCTAATAACACTGTGAGTCAACATATTTCGTATGAGACGAAGATGTACTCACCCGTTGCCCGTTGCCCGTTGCCCGTTGCCCGTTGCCCGTTGCCCGTTGCCCGTTGCCCGTTGCCCGTTGCCCGTTGCGAGCCTTCAGTGTGCCTCGATGGTGATACGCAACTGGGCGAATGATCCTGTGCGCCGGTCTATTTCGGCTGAGACAAATATGTGCTCATCAACGGCTCACTAACTGAGGCGCTACTCGCTGTGTGTTTGCGACTCATGCCCTCAGTGTGCTTCGTTGGTGCTGCGTGTCGGTGCGGAGGAATCTATGCGCCGAGGTGTTTCGGCTGAGATGGAAAAAATGCTTGCTATCTACAGTGCTGCCTGCCGCGTGCTGTGCCTCGAGTCGTCAATGCGTCTCAGGAGCGGCATGTGGTAGGACGAACAGCCTTATACCCCAATCTATTTCGTATTATCTACCTGCCAGTCGCAACCCGTGCGGTCTCACTGAATCGTGCCGCGGGACTACATGGCCCGCAGAGTCGGCCGCACTCGTCAGATCAGCACTCGTCAGATAGGGAGTTCATCGCTGTGACAGAACGATTGAGTGGGCGCGTCGCGCTGATCACCGGCGCGGCCTCGGGGATGGGCGCCTGCCATGCGCGTGCCTTCGTCGCCGAGGACGCCGCGGTGGTCGTGGCCGATATCGCCGACGAGGCCGGGGCTGGGCTGGCCCAGGAGTTGGGGGAGCGCGCGGTGTACACGCGTCTCGACGTGACCCGCGCGGACGACTGGGCCGCCGCCGTCGCTCTCGCGGTCGAGACGTTCGGCCATCTCGACGTGCTGGTCAACAACGCGGGCCTGCTGGACGGCGGACCGCTCGGCACATACACCGAAAAGCAGTGGGACCGCATGCTTTCGGTGAACCTGACGGGCCCCTTCCTGGGCCTGACCGCCGCGCGTGACGCCCTGGTGGCCGCGGGCGAGTCGTCGGTGGTCAATATTTCCTCCGCCGCGGGCATACAGGGCGTGGCCGGAATGCACGCCTACACCGCGTCCAAGTTCGGCGTGCGCGGCCTGACCAAGTCCGCGGCGCTGGAATTGTCCCCACACGGCGTACGCGTGAATTCCGTCCACCCCGGCGGCATCGCAACCCCCATGATCGGCGTACCGGTAGGCCAGGTCCCACCCATCGACAGATCCGCGAACCCCCGGGCCCGCCTAGGACTCCCGGAGGAGGTCAGCGGCCTGGTCGTATTCCTGGCAAGCCGCGAGTCGAGCTACTGTACCGGCGCCGAGTTCGTGGTCGACGGCGGCCTCACCGCAGGATCGGCAATCGGCTGACCTCTCCTACGCGCGTGTGTGCCCGCTCGCGACGGAGTCGGCGCTCGACTGCTCATGCGCGAGCGTTACGACCCGGACGACGGCACGGCGCGTCGGTACGCGGTCGCCATCGCCGACGTCGCGGCCCGCATGTGCAGCGAGTGCACCAGGCTGAGCCCAGATCCGTCGCTCAAAAGAGGCCCCGGGGGGTCCAGCGCGGGCCGGGTGGCGTCGCCGAACGGATCGCGCCCCTGAAGCCGCACCAACCCCTCATGCGCGGATCGTGACGAGGGCGCTGGAGCGGCTGGTCGGGATGTGGCAGGCATCGGCACTGACGCCGTGGCTCATATCGAGCAGCCGGGTGGGACCCGCCTGGGTCCGAATCCGTCGTGTCGAGCCATCGATCTCCGCGCGGCGCTGCGAATCGGGGGTGCCGGCTCATATGTGAGCCGGGTGAGTGTTACATCACGACCGGGACGGCGGCGTGGCATGTCGGTACTCGGCAGCCATCGCCGACGTCGCGGCCCGGATGAGCAGCGACTGTCTCCAATCGAGCCCAGGTCCGCCGCTCGGAGAGGCACCGGGAAGCCGCCAACCCCTCATGAGCGGACCGGTGACCGGAGCTGGAAGCGGTTCGCCGGGATGTGGCAGGCATCGGCGCTGACGTCGTGGTTCGCATCGAGCAGCGGGGTGGGACCCGCCTGGGTCCGGATCCGTCGTGTCGAGCCGTCGATCTCCGCGCGGCGCTGTGGAATCTGGGGTGGCGGCTCATGTGTGAGCCGGGTGAGTGTCGCATCGTGACCGGGAGCTGTTGTGACCTGGTGGAAAGGCGTCAACATCGATGTCGTGGCTCGCATCGAGCGGCTGATGGGGCTGCCTACGGCTTGGATCCTTGGCGTGGAATCGGCGTGTTGTGGAATCTGGGGTGGCGGTTCATGTGTGAGCGGGGTGAGTGTCGTGACCGGGAGGCTGGTACGGCCTGTCGTGATGGCGAGGCCATTGGCGCGGAGTTGCGGGCTGACTAGAGCCTGGCACTGGGTATCGAGTCGGGTGCCGTGGAAGCCGGGGCGGTGGCTCACGCGCGAGTGGGGGTGAGCGTCGCGGCCGGGGCTGGTGTGGCTTGTCGGGACGGGTAGGTATCGGGGCCTTGCGTTGGCTCAGCAGGGGCCAGTTCGGGGACGGTGGGCGTATCCGGTCGCCGTCGAGTCGGCTGCCGCCGGAACCGACGGGCGGCAGCTTGCCGAG
>NZ_JAGPOX010000024.1 GCF_019038435.1 Nocardia alni | reverse complement strand
ATCGACGAGCGGACGCTCGCGGCCACGCGCGAGCTGCTCGTCGAGCGCGGATTCGAGGCGACGACGGTCCAGGCGGTCGCCGCCCGCTCGGGCGTGCACGGTTCGGCCATCTACCGGCGCTGGCCGTCGCGCATCGCCTTGATAGAGGAGGCCGCGTTCCCCGGGTTCAGCCCGGTCAGCGTCCAGCCCACCGGTGATCTACGCCGCGATGTGCGCCGATTCATCCGCGCCTACATGGCCGCCTTCAACGCTCCGGCCGCACGGGCGGCCACCGCGGGGCTGCTCGCCTACCGGCAGACCGCCGATCCGCCCGGCCCGTCCGAGACCTATCCGGGCGTCTCGGTCCGGCCGCAGTTCCGGGACATCCTGGCCGCTGCACCGCCGGGTAGCGTCGACCCGGACGTCGATCCGGACGACGTATTCGACATGCTGCTCGGCGCAGTCCTGACCCGCACCCTCGCCTTCGTCGTCACCGCCCGACGGCGCCCGATCGAACGCACCGTCGAGATGATCCTGCGACTGCTGCAACCTCCCGAGGGAGTCCGGGCATCGGAGCAAGACTCTGTCGTCGCCGTCGATGAGCGCAGGTGAAACAGCCGATATACCTCCACGGCGACCGGATCATGCCCTCACCCCATCGGGCGACCCGCCGGCGATTGAACGCGAGGCGATCAGTGCACGAAGCAGGAAGACCGTAGCATTGAGGCTGGCTACCAGCAGCGTAGCCACGTGAGCGAACGGCGGAGGCGGAGCATGACCGATGAGGAAATCCTGGTCGCGTTCGCCCTGACCAGACTGGACAACGCGAACAGCGATCTCGATCTGGAAGACATTGCCGCCCTGGTGGTGCGCCGCCTCGCCCCCGACCAGATGCTCGACCTCGCCACCCGCAACCTCGCCGAACGAAATGAGCTGCGGGGTGCGCTGTTCGAGTCCGCGGTCGAGCACGTGCTCAGAACCGTGCTGACCGCCCGAGGGCCCATCGACTGACACAGCGCGAGCAACCATCCCCTGCCGCGGATCCGCCGCTCGCCGCCGGTAACGCCACGTGCCGAGAGTTCCTGCGGGACATCGAGATCCCGCCGGAGCGGGCGGACTTCGCGCGGATGGACGCGGGCGGCTCCGGACGTTGCCGCAGAACATCCTGCTGGACCCACCACCGCGTCGGAGACCTTCCTGGCCACCCCGATGGCCGAGGTCACGTCCTGACGCCACCAGGACCAGCTGTCACGGTGCCGGCCGGCAGTATCGGGCCGCCGGTCCAGGTACTGAAGATCAGCTGGGTCTCCACACGGGCGACCTCGCGCCGGGCGGTGAACTGGTCCAGCACGAGCCGTTGCAGCTCGCTCGTGCTCGGGCACGCGACATGCACGACGAAGTCGTGAGCGCCGGTGACGTGATGCATCGCGATCGTCTCCGGCTGGGCCAGCACATGCACGACGAATGGGTCCACCAGCGGGCGCGAGTGCGGCTGAACCTGTACTGCGAGCAAGGCCTGCACGGTCCGGCCGACCGCCTCGGGTGCCACCGTGGTCGTGAAGCCGGCGATGACCCCGGCTCGCCGCAAGCGGGCGACGCGCTCCATACAGGTGGACGGGGCCACTCCCACCATCGCGGCGAGCGCCTTGTTCGCGATCCGACCATCGTTCTGCAACGCCCGTAAAATCGCGACATCGACCGAATCCAAGCGTATATCTTCCGTCATATAGCGAATATATGACGGCGAATACTCTGCGAAATCGAACTCGCTGCCACGGTGAGAGGCATGTCGACATACTCGCAACGCACCCGGGCGGTGCACGCCGGCCGGGACGATCTGACCGATCTCGGTGTGCACGCCGTGCCGCTGGACCTGTCCACCACCTACCCCTCCCGCGACAGCCGCGCCGAAGCCGCCCGGCTCGATGTCCTCGGGACAGGCGCGCTGGACGACGGTCCGCCCGTCTACGGCCGGGTGGGCAACCCCACCGTCGCCCGCTTCGAGACCGCGCTGGCCGAATTGGAGGGCGCCGAGGCCGCGGTCGCGTTCGGCAGCGGTATGGCCGCGTTGTCGGCGTGCTTGCTGGCGGCGGTGGCGGCCGGGCGCCCCCATGTGATCGCGATCCGGCCGCTGTACGGCACCAGCGACCACCTGCTCGCCTCCGGACTGCTGGGCACGACCGTGACCTGGGCGGCGCCGGACGAGGTCGCGGCGGCGGTGCGGCCCGATACCGGGCTGTTGATCGTCGAGTCACCGGCCAACCCGACGCTCACCGAGGTCGATCTGCGGCGGCTCACCGAGGCATGTGGCGAGGTGCCGCTGCTGGTGGACAACACGTTCGCCACCCCGGTCGCGCAGCGGCCGATCGAGTGGGGCGCCCGGATCGTGCTGCACAGCGCCACGAAGTTCCTCGGCGGACACGGGGATGTCATGGCCGGAGTGGTGGCGTGCACCGAGGAATACGCTCGCACCCTGCGGCAGATTCGTTTCGCCACGGGCGGGTTGTTGCATCCGCTGGCGGGCTACCTGCTGCTGCGGGGCCTGGCCACCCTGCCTGTGCGGATGGCTGCCGCCGCGGCGACAGCGGCCGAACTCGCCGACCGCCTCGCCACCCACCCGGCCGTGTCGCGGGTCTACTACCCGGGCCGGACGGCCGACCGCCCCCGAGGCCAGATGAGCGGCGGTGGAGCGATCGTGTCGATCGAGGTCGCGGGTGACCCGCACGCAGTCGTCGCGGCGGTGCGGGTGTTCACACCGGCGGTGAGCCTGGGCAGCGTCGACAGCCTGATCCAGCATCCCGCGTCACTGTCGCACCACATCATGGACCCACAGATCCGAGCCGCCACCGGAATCGGCGACCGATTGCTGCGCCTATCGATCGGCCTGGAGGATGTCGAGGATTTGTGGGCCGATCTGGCCCAGGCACTGTGCCGAGCCGGCCGGTAACCGGGGTCCCGCCGAGGATCGGCACATCACCGCGGGTGTCTCACACGGGGATGCCGCCGTAGGTTCGTCGCCACCGCGCCTCGAGGAACGAGAACACCCCGAAGGCAACCAATCCCAGGGCGACCAGAATGAGAAGCCATGGGCCGAAGACGGTTTGGGCGAATTCGCGAAGCACCCCGTCGACTCCCTTCGCGTCGGCCGGGTTGTAGTCGGCGGCCGCGTACAAGGCCGCGATTCCGATGCCGATGACCACCAGACCACGCGCGATGTAACCTACGCGACCGAGCAGCACCACCATGTCCTGGGTGGAGCGCCGCATCCAGCCCATCCGCAGATCCTCGACGAACTCGATCCGCAGACCACGCAGTGTCGTCACGATGCCGGCGGCAGCGATGGCCAGACCGATCAACACGAGAATCACCCGGCCTCCGCTCAGGCTCAATATCCGAGCGGTCAGATCCCGGGCGGTGGCATCGCCGGAGGCCGGTGCCCGGCCGTGCACGACGAACATTAGTGTACTGAAAAAGATGATGGCATAACCGATTCCGGCGCCGAGCGCGAAGAGTCGATCGCGACCGGACCGATACGCCCGGCCCGAGGCGGCCTGCACCAGACGCCACACCGCCAGCGCGCCGAACCCGATGACCAGAATCCACAACAGCAGATACCCCAGCGGCTTGGTGGCGATGGCCTCCAGCGCCCCGGCTCGCTCGGGCTCGTGCCGGGCGATGCCGAGCGCCAGCATGACCCCGATCACGCCGACCACGATGTACGTGATCCCCCGCGCGACGAATCCGAGCCGCGCAGCGGTCTCCAACCCACCGGATGCCGCGCCTCTGCGCTCGACACTCCGCCGCCCCCACCGCCGATACCCACCCCCACGACGCTCACGTTCCGCACGACCGTCGCGATAACGACGACGATATCCGCCTCGATTTCCGATGAAGCTCATCCGCTCTGCCCTGTCCTCGTGCGGCGGCCACGTACGCGCCGACTGTGCGAGCCATACCCGAAACGACACGAATGACGCACGGCGGACACAACTACGACACATCGTGCCCGAAACAATGAGCGCCACAACGAAGTCCGCCCGTCAAGGCCGATACCGCTCCATGCTGTTCGCAGCGGGACTCGAACAGCACTCTCCGCCAGTCAGTATGCGGGCCGAGATACGTTAGTACAGCTGGCCGATTTGCAGATCGCGAGGACCGAACATTTGCCGCACATCGACTTACGACAACGGATACGAGTAATCCATTGGTAGCGAGCTGGTTTCACGCTCGACATGCGGATTCGAGCTGGGCGCTGATGGGGCCGGTCGGCGCGGTGGAGGGAGGTCTTCGACATGATGTCGATGTCCGAACCGCGGCCCGCACCCCAGTGAAGCGTTACCGTACATGTCAGTGGTGGCACATAGCATCTCGGCCATGACGAGTTCGGCCCAGACATACACCTATCTCCGCCCTTCTGCCGTGTACAGCACGGCAGAAGGGCGGAGAGTCGCTTTGGAGACCTCCGGCGGCGCCACACCGGCCGGGCAGGAAGCCCATCCGCGCTTCTTCCGCGGCTTCCTGACCCACCCCCAGGTCGCCGCCGCCGGACTGTTGTGTGTCGCGGACATCGCCGCCGCCCGCTACTACCAGATGCAACTGGACTACTCATGGGACCCGGTGGTCACCGGGGATGGGGACCGGCTGAGGTTCGAGTCGTTCTCGGCTTGCTGCGGGGTGTACGCGCGGCTCGACATGCTGGGCGAGGCCCTCGACGGCGACGATATCGGCCACGGCACGACCAACGTCGACGTGAACATCCCGCTCCAGGATGCCCTGGCCCGGGTGGGGGCGAGCGATCCGCTGCGCCTGGAGGTCGGGCCCGACGAGATGACCGTCACCACCTTCGAGGGGCCGGTGGTGGAGAAGAAGGTGCCGCTGCCCGGGCGCTGGCTGCGCGGCTTCGCTGAGACCCAGGTGATCGCTTCCGCCTTCGACCTGCGCGCCGAACTCCCGGCAGCCGAGGCCGTGGGTTTCCTGCGCGCGCTGCCACGCCCCAGCACCACCCGCGGCGCCTCCAAGGCGGTGCGCTGGGTCGTTCCGGCGGGCCGCTCGCTGCGCGCCACCACCCGGCCGGTCCCCGGCGCGGTCTGCCTGCCCGGGCCCGAGCGGCTGACCGCGCTGACCCGGGTGTTACGTCATGCGACGGGGCTGCGGATCTACGGCCCGGCCGTCACCGCGGGCAGCGGCCCAGTGGCGAGCGCGTGGGAGATCGGACTGCCCGGGATGCGGCTGACCCTCACCCTGTCCCCGGACACGACACGAGGCTTCTCCGGCGAGGGCAGCGTCCTGGACGCCCTGGCGGCGGACGAGTCGGCCGATGACGCCGACCTGGTGTCCGTGCTGCTCGCATGGGACCCCGCCGTCGACATCGCCGACCTCGCCGCGCAGTCCGGGCTGACCCCACAGCGGGTCCGGGCCGCGCTCACCCGCCTCGGCACAGCCGGGCGCATCGGCTACGACACGGCCGAGGCGGCCTACTTCCATCGGGAGCTGCCGTACGACACCGGACAGGCCGAGCGAGACAATCCCCGGCTGCGCGCCGCCCGCGCCCTCGTCGAGGCGGGCGCGGTGCGCCTGGACGGCGAGACGGCCATCGTCACCGTCGGGGACCACAGCCACCGGGTCAGATCCACCGGAGGACGGCTGAGCTGCACCTGCCGCTGGTGGGCCGAGTACCGCGGCGGACGCGGTCCGTGCAAGCACGCCCTCGCCGTCCGAATCGCCCGCCGCGCGGCCACCCCCTGTACGAGCACCACCGCCCAGGACAACACCGACACTGCCACCGGAGCCACCCGATGACCTACACCTACGACTTCCCGGACTACCGGATCCCCGACGGGACCGCCGAAGGCATCCGCGCCCTGCTCGACGCGGTACGCGAGTGCCGCGTCCAGGACATCCCCACGCTGGTCGGCGCCCTGAGCGACGCCGAGCGTCGCAAGGGGCTGGCGGTGCTCGAGCAGTGGCGCAAGGACACCCCGGAACTCTGGCGCGGCGAGGGGAACGTGCCGGTGCGCCAAGGCCTGCTGCTCGCAGGGACGGGATGCTGCACCGGCGCGGCGGCCGCGACCCAATGGCTCACGAGCCGCGATCTGTGGTGGGCCGCACGCGAGGATCCCCGAGCTGCCGTCGGCGTCATGGGCGATCGCGCCCCCGAGTGGCTGGACGAGGTAGCGCGCCGGCTGGCGCAACGCCGCACCGTCGACAGCTGGGAGTACGGGCTGATCAAGCGGCTGTCGCTGATCACCGGCTGTGAGCCGCCCATGACGGACGCCTTCATCCTCGGCTGGGAGAGCGACATCCTGGAGCGAGGTAAGACGATCATGGAAAGGTTGCGGGATGATCCGTTCCTGACAGCGGCCGTCCCCCGGCTCTTCGAGGTGGACGAGGCCGGCTCCGACTTCCAGGACACCGACCTCGGATGGCCCGACGCGCTCGCGGGGCTCGCCCGGGAAGGGCTGCTCAGCCGGGAAATGCTGGTCGAGGGCTGTCTGTCGCGGCTGCTGCGCGGCGGCCGGCTCGGCATCGTGAAGGGCTTCCTCGCCCTGCTGACCGCCCTGGACCTGACCGCGGACGAGCGTGCGGCGCACACCCTCACCTGGGTGCGGATGCTCTCCGACGGGCACTCGCTGACGGCCGCCCGCGCCCAGGAGACGCTGGCCGCACTCGACGAGGCGGGCCGTCTGGAAACCGAGCACCTGGTCGAGGCATCGCGGGTGGCCCTGTTCCGGCCCGAGAAGAAGATCGTGCGCGCCCAGCTGGCCATGCTCGACAAGGCGATCAGGCACGACCGATCCCTCACCGACGAGCTGCTGCCGCTGGCCGCCGAGGTCTTCGGCCACGAGGACCACAGCCTCCAGGACAAGGCCCTCGCCCTGGCCGTCCGCCACCGCAAGCACGCCGGCGACGCCGTCCTCGCCGAACTGGCGGCGAGCGCCGAGCTGCTCCCCTCCGACCTGCGTGAACGCGCGATCGAGGCGCTCGCTGGCGGCGTGGTCGCCGAGAAGGCCGACCCGCCCGTCGCGGAGAGGAACCTGCTGCCGCCCGTGCCGGATCCCGAGCGCCTGGATCCCACACCGCTCGCCCCCGCCGAGCTCGCCGAGGAGGTCGTCGCGCTGCTGCGCGGCAAGGGCACTCCGGCGCAGGAGGAGCGGGCGCTGAACAGCCTCGTGGTCTACGCCCACGCCGACCCGACGGGGCTGCGTGCGGCCCTGGAACCGGTCGTCGCGGCCTACCAGCAGCCCGCCTCATGGTTGAGCGACAACGTCTTCGCGCAGGCGCTCGAGGCCGTCCTCATGTTCGTCATGGGCAAGGCCGCACAGGACAAGACGCGCGCACTCGGCATCCAATCCGGTGTAAAAGCTCTGCGTTTCCGCTCCCAGGAGTACCAGTGCCCGCACACGGCGGTCTGGTCCGTCTGCCTCAGGCGCGCGGCGGAGATCGGGGAGCGGCTGGAGCTGGGGGACCCTTTGCCGTTTCTGCTGGCCACGCCCACCTGGTCGACGGGGACCATCGACCCGTCGGAACTGGTGGCCCGGCTCGCCACCTACGAGGACTCGGGCACCGAGCCCGCCCCGGCGGACCTCGACCAGGCCCTGCTGCGGCTGGACCGGCAGGCGCCGCCCGAAGCACGGGTCACGGCGGACCGGCTCACCTCCCCGGCAGGGCGACGACTGGCCGCCTGGCTCGCCACGGACGGCCTGCCCGATCCCGTCCTCTCCCGGGACACCGAGTCGCTCCCCCGCACCGGTGTCCTCGTGCGCACCGATGCCCTTCCCGGACATGAGGACTATCCCGAACCGTTCCGCTCCCTGCTCGGCACGCACGACCCCATCGGTAATCCGTGCAAGTGCGGGGGCGGCGGACAATGCTCTGCGCAGGCCCTGGCGGTCTTGCCCCAGCATCGGGAGATCATCGCGGCGCGGATGCTGTCGGCCTTCTCGGCCCTGGCCGACTCCGACCACCTCGGTCACGCGGTGCCCGTACTGCCCGCGCTGGCCGAGTCGGGCGGGCCGGCCGGGCCCTCGACCCATCTGCTGGTGGCATACGGGCTCGGGGCACGTCGCGTCGAGGAACAGCTGTTCGCGGTGGACGCCATGCTCGTGCTGGCCGCGCGCGGACAACTCGACGCGGAAGGGCTCGGCCGGGATATCGCCGAGTTGACCGGCCTGCGCCGGCTCAAGCCGAAGCGGGTCGTGGCAGCGCTGCAGGAAGCGGCGCGCACCGGCGCGTACGCCACGGTGTGGGCGGTACTCTCCGGCGCCCTCCCCGGGCTCATGGCGCAAGAACCGGCACCCGCCGGCGGCGCCCTGCTCACGCTCGCGGCCGACTGCGCGGAGCGGTCCGGGGCGCGTGGCGCGATACCGGGGGTCGACGAGTTGGCGGCACGCAAGGGCTCATCACAGCTGATCAAGCAGGCACGGCGGCTCGAGGCGGCACTGAGCCGCGCCGCCCACTAGAAGGTCATGAAGAACTTCACTTCGACCGCCACGTCGTGACAGCCGGTGCGATCCCGGCTCCGGGTTTGCCGTAGCGGCGAAATCGGTTGCGATGGTTTGGAGTTCACCGACTCGGGTAGAACGGCCCAGCGAGCTGTTTCGGTCCAGCGTTGAAGCGGCATTCACATCGAAGAGATTCCGGAGGCACGGGGTGGGTTCACTCGACGCAGACGGCCAACCACTGGACAGGCGTCTTGCCATCTTGGATGACGCCGCCGAATCTCTTGCCAGGGTGCACGGTTCCGGCAAGCAAGCCGAATTGCCGAAGGTTTTCGAGGCGTTGCGATGGGTGCTGTCGTGCCCGGGTGGTGTTCCGGCGGTTCGTACCCGGGCTGATCGCCTGGAGACCGCCGGGTTGTTTCTCGGCACCGACTGGGCGCGGCCGGACATACTGGTCCCCGCGCTCAGCGCGAGTTCGCTGCGCGGCGACAACGCCGACACCGCGGTCCTGGAGGTGGTCAGCGATCTGCGGCTGCTCGCGGTCGCCACGGGCGAACGCACGCATCCGCTCGTCACCGCCGAGCAGGCCCGCGACCATCTCTCCCTGGTCCTGGCGGCCAATCTCAGGATGTTGTTCATGCCCCCGAACGAGGCCGAACGCACTCTACAGGGGGCGACACCTCGGATGGCGCGAGACCTGTTGCGCCACATCGTCGAAGAGATCGGGTACAACAGCGTCTTGGAAAACCTGGTCGACGAGATCTGGCGCATCCTGCACCAGCGTCCCATCCAGGTCGACGAGATCAAGCAGATGATCACCCAGATCGCCGTCGCCCGCAGTAATCCGGACATCGACCTGGGCGTGAGCGCGCTGGGCGCGGACCGGCTGATCAGCAGTCTGTACGGCGCCAGCGACGGCAGTCGCGAGGATCCGGGCGTCGAGGTCTACCGCGCTCGCCTGGACACCATGGACGACGGCGCATTGCGGTTCGAGGCAACAGGATTCGCCCGATCGATGCACGACACCGGGTTGGTCTCGCCATATCACGTAGTGCTGCTGCGCTTTCTGCTCGCGAAAGAGGACTACCTCATCAGCGAGGCGCTGGGATTGTCCAGCACCGGAATCGAATGCCTGCTGCGCTATCACGATCTGGTCCGCGCCCTGATCGACGAAGCCGTCCATATCGAAACGGCGCAATGCATATACGGCCTCGCCCTGCTGCTGGAACGTGGCATCCTGCATCAACCGCCGGTCGCGCCGGCGATGTGGAGAGCGCTCTCGACGCGCCCGTCGGAATACTCGCGGGAACGTCTGAAACTGGTGTTCGGGCCCACTCCCCACCCGCGGGCCCGGTTGCTGTCGGGTGTGCTGTGCGTGCTGGGACAACCACTCGGAGTCGGGCAGGGCGACAACCCGACCTGCCAAGCTGCTCGCGCGCTGTCGATGTGGTCGTCCAACGACCCCGACTATCTGCTACAGACGGTAGTATGGACTGCCCGTGACGACGAGATAATCATGCACTTCGAAGGGCAGCCGATCTCCTCCCGGGACAGCGTCTCCGGCGTGGCGACCCACCTGCCGATGGACCTGGATCCGGTGTCGTTGCTGGTGGTCCCGCATCTGGATCGAATCTACGCGGAGATGGGACGTCGGTGTGCGGGCCGCGAGGGTGATCCGCACCGCTGGGTGAACCCGGAGTTCCACGGCTGGTGGTCCGGTCGGGGGTTCCACATCAACGTGGACGTGGCCACCGGCAAGCTGATCGACCTCACCGATTTCCTGCGGGACTTCTACGCGAGCTACCACCCGTTCCACAACGGCAACCTTCCGCTGATCCACCCGCAACCAGCCGGGATCGCGGTGACCGACAGCGCCGCGCGCTTCATCGGCTGGCATGCGATCACCGTGCTGCGGGTCACCCTCGACCCCGAAGGCGTCATGCGGGTCTACTTCTACAACCCCAACAACGACAGCGGTCAGGATTGGGGGTACGGAGTGGTCGTGGGCACCGCCGGGCACGGCGAACGGTTCGGTGAGGCATCGCTGCCTTTCGAGCAGTTCGCCTCCCGCCTCTACATCTTCCATTCCGACCCGCTCGAACCCGGAAATCCGGGATCGGTCGACGACGAGGAATTGCGGCGTGTCATGGAGCACATCCGAGCCAGCTGGGGCGCCGACCGGATGCCGGCACACTGACGCAGCATCAGAGGCTCCGCAAAGCTCTGTGCAGCTGACGACCGCACCCATTTCGAGCGTCGTGTTCGGCGACTGCGCGTCTGGTTCTGGCGTGTGGCCCTACATGGCTTCCTGCGTCCGGCGCGTGTCCGGATTCTCGGAGTGAAGGTTTGCGCCGCTGCGGGGGATTCGCTTGTCGGTCGCCCAGACGGCCAGCGCGCAAGCGGCGAATCCGGCTCCGAGGAAGCTGGAGCCCACCCAGCCGTGGGTGGCGAAGACCGCGGTGGTGGTGGCTGCGCCGAGGGCGGAGCCGAGGGAGTAGAAGGTCATGTAGCCGCCGATGACGCTGCTGAGGTATTGCGGGTATGAGGCGGTGAGCACGTGCTGGTTGCTCACATGGACGGCCTGGACCGCGAAGTCGAGCGCCACGATTCCGACGATGAGCACCCAGAGGGACCACGGCAGGTACGCGATCGCCGCCCACGAGCCGATGAGCAGGGCGAGGGCGAGGCCGCTGACCAGGCGCGCCCGTCCTGCATCGGCCCACCGTCCGGCGCGTGCCGCGCCGACTGCGCCGGCGAGTCCGGCGAGGCCGAACAGTCCGATCCGAGTCTCGCTCAGATGCCACGGCGCGCCCGCTAGCGGCAGGGCATATCCGTTCCACAGGGTTCCGAACGAGGCGAACAAGAAGAATGCGATGAGCCCGCGCGTCAGGAAGGTGCGCCGGCGGAACAATTCGCCGAGTGAGACGACGGCTCGGCGGTATCCCGCGATCCGGCGAGAGCGCTCCTCCACCGGAAGGACGGCGGGGACCAGGGCCGCCAGCCCGAGGGACAGCACCGCGAGCACGACGTAGATGCTCCGCCATCCCCACGCGTCGGCGATCATGCCGGTCACGACTCGGGCGCCGAGGATGCCGACCACCACACCCGAGGTCACGACGCCGATGTTGCGTCCGCGTTCGGCGGGCGGGGAGACCGACGCGGCGTAGGCCACGGTGGTCTGCACCACGACCGCGAACAGTCCGGCCGTTGCCAGCCCCGCGAACGCCAGCCAGGCAGCCGGCGCCGAGGCCGTCAGGATCAGGCCCACCGCGGTGAGCGCCAGGTGCGCGGCGATGAGTCGGCGCCTGTCGGCCACCACATCGCCGAGCGGCACCAGCAGTACCAGCCCTATCAGATAGCCGAATTGGGCGATCGAGACGATCCATCCGGTGAGTCCGGGAGGCAGGCCGAGATCGCGCCCCATCGGCTCCAGAACCGGTTGCGCGGCATAGATGCTCGCCACCGCGACACCGCACACCATCGCGAGCAGCAACCGTCGCCACATGTTCATTCCAGGCCTCAATCAGTAGCAAATTGCAACCGTTTTGACGGTACGGCATAATGGTTGCAATCTGCAACCCATCGGGAGGTGTCATGTCGCGCAGCACTGTCCGCGCTCCGAACCCCGAGTGGACCGATCCCGGCTGCCCCACGGCTCGCGCGCTCGACCTCGTCGGCGACAGGTGGAGCCTGCTGGTGATCCGCGATGCGATGGACGGTGTGCGATCGTTCACCGAATTCCAGCGGTGCACCGGCATCGCCCGCAACATCCTCACCGATCGCCTGCACAAGCTCATCGCTCACGGGCTTCTCGCCCAGCGCACCGCGGCGTCGGGCCGACGTCAGGAATATGTGCTCACCGCCGCCGGCCGCGACCTGTTCCCGGTCATCCTCACCCTGCGGCAGTGGGGCGAACGCCATGCCTTCGCTCCGGGCGAGAAGCACTCCACCCTGGTCGACGAGCATGGCACTCGCGTCCCGGAAATCGCGCCGATCAGCGCCGACGGCACCCTCCTCGATACCGGCAACACCCACGTACAGAAGAACCGGTAGCGGCTCGAGCCTCGCACACCGCGGTCGTCGACGATCCCGGCTCAGGAAGCGATCGCTCGCCGCAGCGAGATGCCGAATACGACGGCGACCAGGGCTGGAAGCAGCCACCAAGCGTTCACGCCGAGGTGCACGAGAAGGGCGGTCGCCGCCAGCCCGATCACCACACCGAGCGCGGCGACCCAGTCATCGCCGATGATGAAGTCGTACCAGAACGCGAAAAAGGCTTTGAGAGCGCTCACTGGGATACCTCCGCGGCCCGCAACGCCGCGGCCCGAATCCGCCCGAGTAGGAACACCGTTGCGATCCCGACCACGGCCACAGCGGGCACCAGCACCAGCAGCGCGGCGTCCGCGTGCGGCCAGCTCACCCCGGCTCCCTCACTGGACCAGAAGATCCCGAACGAGGTGAGCATCACCCCGACGACGAATTTCATGGTGTTCTCCGGCACCCGTGCCAGCGGCGCTCGGACCGCCACGCCGAGCAGGGCGACAGCCAGCACCGCGAGGGCGGCGCCCAGGGCGGCAACCGGGACATTGTGCTGATTCGCGCCGAAGGTCACCACGATGAACACCACCTCGAGACCCTCCAGGAAGATCCCCTTGAACGACAGCGTGAACGCGTACCAGTCGTGGACGCTGCCGCGCCCACCGGTCGACGCCGTTGCGGCCGCGGCGATTTCCCTCTCGTATGCGGCCGCTTCGTCGTGCAATGCCTTATATCCCGACCCGCGCAACACTGCCTTGCGCAACCACTGCAGACCGAAGGTCAGCAGGAGCGCGCCCACGACCACCCGCAGCACGGTCAACGGGACGAACTGGACGGCAGGACCCAGGACCGCGACCACGACGGCCAGTGTCGCCAGGGCTGCCACCATGCCCTGGAGAGTTGAGCGCCACCCGCGGCTGGTGCCCGCGGCCAGCACGATGGTCAATGCCTCGACCGCCTCCACGGCGCAGGCCAGGAATACCGTGACTGCCAGGGCGTATCCGCCGCCGTTCATCGGCCACCGCCGTCCCGGTGAGCGGAATCCTGTTGGGTATTCATGCGACCTCCTCGATCGATGGTTCGGTGGAATAGCCACACCACAGCAGCGGCAGGACTCCACGCACCCACGCGGAGGCGGGCGAGGCGCCGTGCACCTGGGACCGCGGTCAGGAAATTGTCGTTGATCTGATCCGTTGTCCCCGACATCAGCCTGGCACTCTTGGGTAACGCCCCGGCCGGATACCCGAAGATCAGCAGCCAGACCGTGCCGTACAGGTCGAGCCCCAACGACGCCGCCCGCGGCAGCCGAATCACCGCCGCGAGCCGGTCAGCGGTTGCGGTGCCCGCCGGGGGTGACGGCGGGAGATGTTCGCCTCCAGCAGTGCGATCGACGTGGCCACCCCGACATCGCCGTCGCCGACATCGGCCAGGCGGCCGTCCTCGGCGCGCAACCTTACCAGCATCTCGGTCATCGCCGTGTGCGCCGCGAACAGGCACGGCGTGGAATAGATCGCCACATCGACGCCGAGATCCTCCAGTTCGCTCAACGATAGCCGCGGCGAGAGGCCACCGGCAATCTGGTTGAACAGCAACGGTTTCGACCCGATCACGCCACGCACCTTCCGGATCCACTCGACACTGCGCACGCCGTCGATCAGCAGCACATCGGCGTCCGTGGCCGCCAATGCCGACGCACCCAGCGCCTCCAACTGCTCGACGACATGACACGCCACCTCGACATCGACATAGCCGTCGTCGATGTCGACCAGCAGATGCTGGTCCGGGAACGCCAGACGTAATCGCTGCACGAACCCGACCATGTCGGGCCACGCGATGAACCCGATATCCGGCAACCCGTAATAGGAGGCCGCGAAACCGAAGCCGGACACGAACATTCCATCGTAATGCTGCGCCGCGATCGAGGCCGAATACATGTCGTAGATTCCGATCAACGGGGTGACCCCGTCCCGGATGATCTCCTCGCGCAACCCAGTGCCGTACCTCATGATCTCCGCCTTCCGTATCCGCGGCCGCACGGCTCGAGGAACCGGCGCCGTCCTGGTGGCTGACAATCAGAATGTCTGCCAAGGTTGCGCTCGCATCGCTGAGAAGACACTGAGAGTGCCGAGCAAGCCGAGACGGCCTAACGATTCTCAGCGCTGCCACAGCGAGTGGTCACTACGGTCGCAGGCTATGACTGAGACGACCGGGCCCGAGGTCGGCACGACCCGGCGCATGCTGAGCAAGGTACCCGAGGTCACGATGTGGTTCTGGGTCATCAAGGTCCTGTGCACCACAGTCGGCGAAACCTTCGCCGACTGGATCAACGCGCTGCGCGCCACGATGCCGGACCCGGCGACCGAAACCCAGACCCTCACGAATCTCCTTGCCGCACTGGGCTGATCCAACGCATGACACGCTTCGGAATAGCGCACACGGCGATCACGTAACCGGAATCGATCGTCGTCGGCGCCCTGCACGACACGGTCCGGGCGGTTGATGACCCGCGATGTCCGGATGCGCGGGCGTGGGATCGTCCGGAACCCCGAGGGATCCGCGGCGCTGGGTTCGGGAGGCTCTCAGCGTGCTCTCAGTGCCGGTCGGGGATAGTGTCGAGAGTCCATGTCCGCCAGCGCCGTGATGCCCGCCGCGCGCCCTCGAAACCCGCTGTCCACCCCCATCTCTCGACACCCTTCCCCGGCGCCGGGGCGGTGTTTACCGCCGTGTCCGCCCCTCTCATTCGCAAAGGTGACCCGTTGAGCACCCCATCCGGCAGACCGAGTTCGTCCGCACTGACCCGCATCGGCGCGCTGCGCGTACCCGAGATCACCGCGGCGTTCTGGATCGTCAAGGGATTGTCCACCGCCATGGGCGAATCCACCTCCGACTACCTGGTCACCAGTATCGACCCGCAGATTGCCGTCGTCCTGGGCTTCGTTGTCTTCGCCGCGGCCCTCGTGCTGCAGCTGCGCGTGGGCCGCTACAACGCGTGGACCTACTGGCTCGCGGTCGTGGGGGTCGGTGTCTTCGGCACCATGGCCGCCGATGTGATGCACGTAGTCCTCGGCGTCCCCTACCCGATCTCCACCGCCTTCTACGCGGTGGCCCTGGCCGCGGTGTTCATCGTTTGGTATCGCACCGAGCACACCCTGTCCATCCATGCCGTCGACACCACACGACGCGAACTCTTCTACTGGGCTGCGGTCATGGCGACCTTCGCCATGGGCACCGCCCTGGGCGACTTCACCGCCTACACACTGCATCTGGGCTACGCCACCTCCGCGGCCCTGTTCGCCGTCGCGATCCTGATCCCTGCGGCCGGTTACCGCTGGCTGGGATGGAACCCGATCCTGTGCTTCTGGACCGCCTACGTCCTGACCCGCCCCCTTGGCGCCTCGGTCGCGGACTGGCTCGGCAAACCTACTGACACCAGCGGCCTCGGCATCGGCGACGGACCGGTCGTGGCCGTATTCGGCCTGCTCATCCTCGCCCTGGTGGCCTACTTGGCGATCACCAAATCCGATGTGCAGCAGACAATCCGAACAAGCGGCTCGCACCACGAGGACCCCGCGCCGCGGCGGTGACCGAAGCACCCGACGGGGCCGTGTCCCGGCCCGCGCCCCCGAAGGCCCACCTCAGCGACGACATCGCGTAGGGGGATCCGGCCCGAGAAAGCAAGAAACCCGCGCGATCCGCGCGGGTCTCTGTTCTCATCGGCTCCTAGATGGCGCGGACGCTCTGGGCCTGCGGGCCCTTCTGGCCTTGGCCGATCTCGAACTCGACACGCTGGCCCTCATCAAGGGACTTGAAGCCCGAGCCGGAAATCTCGGAGTAGTGGACGAAAACATCCGGTCCGCCGCCGTCCTGCGCGATGAATCCGAAGCCCTTTTCGCCGTTGAACCACTTCACACTGCCTTGTGACATGTACTTTTTATGACTTCCTGTAGCGAGCCGGGCGATCACTGCAACAACCCGTGCTCGACACCTATCCTGCCACACCCGCCCCGGCAGGCACAGTCGGGGGCGGGCAACGGCGCGCCGGTGACCGTGATCCCGAGCGTTCGCAGTGCCGATGGCGTGGGACGAGAAACCCTCGCCGGCTGTGCCGCAGCGAGAATGTGTGCGCCCACTGCCACCAATATCAGTGAATCGGTGAGGCCAGGTACTCGAGCGGCTGGGGTGATTCTGAGATTGATTGCGCCGCTGGATGGTTCGTCGGCCTCACCGCTCTCGCTCGGTCACTGTGTCAGGGTGAACCCGTCGTAGTCGTCGGCGGCGACCTGGTCGCATTTTTCGCGATATGCTCCGACGCCGCCGATGTACGCGTACATCACCCTCGGTTTGCCGGGCACATTCGACCCCACGTACCAGGAGTCCACCTTCGGATAAAGCGTCATATCGCCTGCTTCGCCGACGTGCCGAGTCCACGCCTGCTCCGCGTCGGTCTCGGCCTCCATGGCCTTGACTCCCCTGGTCCGCATCGTATCGATCGCGTCTGCCACCCAGTCGACGTGCTGCTCGATGGACACCATCATGTTCGACAGGACCGATGGGCTACCCGGGCCGGTGATCGTGAAGAGGTTCGGAAAGCCCGCCGCGGTGAGGCCGAGGTAGGTGACAGGCCCGGCGGCCCACTTCTCCCGCAGCGACGCACCATCCCGGCCACGAATGTCGATCGCGTCCAGCGCACCGGTCATCGCGTCGTATCCGGTGGCGTAGATGATGTCGTCGAACTCGAAACTCTCCTGCGTCGTCGCGAGTCCTGACGCGGTGATCTCGGCGAGCGGGGTCGTGGAGACGTCCACGAGCCGGACATTAGGACGATTGAAGGTCTCGTAGTAATCCGTCCCCAGGACCGGGCGCTTGACACCGAAGAAGCCGGCGGGCTGAAGTAGCTGGGCGACAGCCGGATCCGCCACGATCTCGGCGATCCGGTCGCGGATGAACTGGGCGGCGGTCTCGTTGGAGGCTTCGTCGGAGAGAGTGTCGGTGAATCCGACCATCATGCTGACGAGTTCGCTGTCTTTGTCCGCCCATACCTTGCGATAGAAGGCATTTCGCTCCTGTTCGCTCACCTCGAGCGCCCCCTTGGTGGCCTCGGGTTGCGCGATGCCGAAGCCCGATTCCCGGTTGGCCTTGCGCACATCGCGGTAGCGAGACTTGATCCCGCGCTGGAATTCGGGATCGATGGCGTGATTGCGTGCGGGGAGAACATAGTTCGGAGTCCGCTGGAACACGGTGAGCTTCTCGGCCGTTCGGGCGATGAGCGGGATGACCTGCACCCCAGAGGAACCGGTCCCGATCACCGCGACCCGCCGGCCGGTGAAGTCCACCTCCCGCTCGGGCCAGTGACCGGTGTGGAAGCTGCGGCCCCGGAAGGTCTCGATGCCCGGAATCTCCACCATCTTCGGCACCGACAGACAGCCTGTCGCCATGATCGCGAACCGCGCCGAGACGACCTCACCCCGATCGGTCGTGATCCGCCACCGCGCGGCGGACTCGTCGTAGACCGCAGCGGTGACGCGGGTCCGCAACCGCACGTCCTTACGCAGATCGAAACGATCGGCGACGTGGTTGATGTAGCGGAGCAGCTCCGGCTGCGGCGGATACTTCTCCGTCCACTCCCACTCCTGTTCGAGTTCCGGGTCGAAGGAGTAGTTGTAGTACATGCTCTTCACATCGACGCGTGCGCCCGGATAGCGGTTCCAGAACCACGTGCCGCCGAGTCCGTCGCCGGCTTCGTATACCTGTACCGAGAGTCCGAGTTCGCGCAGCTTGTGCAGCATGTGGAGACCGGCGAATCCGGCTCCGACGACGACCGCGTCGATCTCGCGAGCTTCCTGCCCGGTCGGGAATTCGGAGTGCTCCGAGGTCGATGTCATCGTGGGGCCCGCCTTTCGATGAGTTGCCGTGAGACGCCTGGACAGCGGCTCGGCTCGACCATGGGCCGAACCGACAGTGATCTGGCCCAGGGAAAAGCTGGGCGCGAGGTCGGATGCCGCGGACGATGATGCCGCAGAAGTCCTCACCCCCCTCCCTCGTGCTGCCGCGACTCGGTTGATGTCACGAGCTCATCGGTGCGCGGATGAACTCACCGAGCAGCAATCTCCCAGACAAGTACAGGCTATAGATTAACGGAATATCCTTGCGCGCGTGCGTGGTTCCACACAACCTCCGTCAGGTCCGTTGCCTGACATCAGCGACGCACACAGGTCGACCGGATGTCGTTGCAGGATAGGAGGATCTGCCGATGCCGTCACCACGGCTGCCTCTGCGCGACAGGTGAATCCGCCAGCTGAGAGTCTATCGCGTCGCCCATCAGGCGAGACGCATCGGCGGGCAGGCCGGGAACCGAACCGGTAGTGCCGCCAAGGCGCGGTGGAACTGCCCCAGCCTCCAATCCAGTTGCCGCACAGGTATTTGCGGACGGATGTCCGGCAGGGCATCGAGCAGCAGATCGATGCCCTGCGAGGCGATCGTCAGAGCGAGGGGCTGGGCCGGGCAGGCGTGCGGACCGGCGCCCCACGCCAGGTGCGACCGGTTGCCTCTGCGGTCACCACCCACGACGGGATCGTTGTTGCACGCGGCCAAGCTGACCACTACCGGTTGATCGGCCGGCAGCCACACATCGCCGACGAGTTGCGGCTGTCTGGGGTAGCTCACACACCAGTTCGCCAGCGGCGGATCCTCGAACAGCACGGCATCGATGGCATCCCGGGTATCCATGGTGCCGCTGAGGATCTCACCGGCGTATTGTTCGTCGGTCATCAACAGCAGCAACGCGTTGAGGATAAGATTGCAGGCCGGCTCCGTGCCCATCGAGAACAGCAGCGCCGCCTGATTCACCATCTCCATCAGATCGAGCCCGTCCGGATGCCTCAGCAGCTCCGAGGTCAGATCGTCGCCCGGCGCGGCCTGCTTCTGCTGGACAACTTCGATCAGAGCCTCGACGAAACGCTGCTGCCCCTCCTCGGCGCCGACGCCCTCCAGCATCGCGGCCATCCCCTGATAAGCCGCGGCCGCGGCATCTTCGGGAAAACCCATCAGTTCGCTCAGGACCCGGAAGGTCAACGGAAACGCGTAGTCCGTCCGCAGGTCAGCGGTACCGCGCTCGCAGAAACTGTTGATCAACGCCTCGGCGGCCCGCGCCACCGCGTCGTGCACCCTGTGCAGGTCGACGGTTTCCAACGCGGCGATGATGGTGCGCCGGTACCGCTTGTGCTCCGCACCCGCGGTGCGCAGCGCATTCTGCCGGTAACCCAGCATCGGCACCAGGGGGCAGTCCGGCGAAGCGTTCTTCTCCCATCGACGGGAATCGGCAGGGAAATGCTGCTCGTCGTTGAGGATCTCCACGGCCACCTGGTAGCCGATCACGAGCGTCGCCGGCACACCCGGAGAAAGCTCGACCGGTACCAACGGGCCGTGCCGCCGCATCCCTGCGTAGACACGGTGCGGATCGGCCGCGAACGCGGGGACATCCAGCCGGACATGCGAGTCGGCGGATACCGAGGATCCATACGCCATCGGGGATTCACCCCGCACACCTGGTCCTGTATCGCTCACCGCATGCCCCCCGCTCGAGGTGCCGCGTTGCCTGCCTCTCTGCCTGCTTCGGAACGGCCGAGCATTCGTTGTGTGGGCATGCCAAGGAACAGTACCGGAAAGTGTTGCACTCCAACGCGTCCAGCGAACCGGACACGATAGCTGGTCGCAATTACAGGCTGCCGATGAATTCGCGCGCATCCCCCTGCATCGCACGAACTGTACCTCCGCAACCAGTTGCTGGAGCAGAAAAATGAGGTGCCGCGGCGTATCTGCCACAAGTTGAGCTGCGAGGAACAGGCTATACCCGCTCGTGAAAGAGCCTGCCGCCGAGAGGATTGCTGGGGCGGTGATGCGCCGGGTGGTGAAGCTCGCTCGCCAGCCCTATAAGGATGTCACATCGTCACGTCGAGCCGATACCGACCACCCTCCCCAACACGGACACACCAACCCTCTTTCGTGACAACAGATACCGCCGATAGGCGACACCATTCGCGCATATACAGCCGACGACGACCAACGCGACGCAACAACCAGATAACTATCAAACATGCTGTCCAGCAACGTATCCAATCGTCGTCGCACCAGAACTGGGGACTGTGACTCGCGACGAAGACAGTGTCGGCTGCTACGCAATTGATCGCGTGAACTGTTCGTCGAGGAAGTCCCACAACTCGTGTTCGCGGTCGGCGTCGTAGGACTCGTCGGACGACGGCACCATCCGGGTCCGGTCGATGTAGGCGCCCGAGGGCGCCGGCGTGCGGCCGAGGATCGCGTCCGCCAGTTTGCGACCGGCGGCGGGCGCCCGGTCGACGATCGGGGTGATCGCGAGAGCGGGCAGGAGCCACCGGTTCACGAAGCGGTCGCGCGCGCTTGCCGCCCGGGCCAGCCCGGTGCCGGGCACGAGCGACGGGTTGTAGGAGACGATGTCCTGGCCGTCGGGGAGTCGGCGCGCCCACTCGTGCACCAGGTAGATCGCCGCGAGTTTGCTTGTGGAGTACGCCGTCCGGCCGGCGGCGACCGTGGCCGGGTTCTCGAAGGCGCCCGGCCGCGACAATGTCGAGGGGGCCGCCCACCGCGGCGCCGGGACCATCCCGCCGGTGTGCCGAAAATCCCCGAAGTGGGTGTCGCTCACGGTGATCACGATCCGCGACGGCGCCCGGAGGTGCGATTCGAGCCCCCGCAGCAGCAGATGGTTCGCGAGGACGTTGACGGCGAAGGTCGTCTCGAACCCGTCGGTCGTCTCGTGCAGGGCGTCCACGAACTGCAGGCCCGCGTTCGCGGCGATGCCGCGCAGCGGTGGTAACGCGCCGTCCTCGAGTGCTCGGGTGATCTCGGCGGTGGCCGCTCGGATGCTGCCGATGCTTGCCAGATCCGCGTCGAGGATCGTGGTGCGCTGCTCGAATTCGGCCAGGGCCTCGGTGAATTCGGTCCTTCCGTGGGCCCTGACGAGTGCGACCACGTGCAGGTCGGGGTCGGTGCGCAGGATCTCCTCGATCGCGACTCGTCCGATGCCCCTGGTCGCACCGGTCATTACCAGCGTGTACATGGTCTCTCCCTCTCGGTCGTGGGCCACCGCTCGACCCGATTTCAGTTGACACCGTCACCTCAATTTATACGAGTATTTAGTGGACATTGTCAACTGATATCTTTGCCTGGTGACGATACGAGCCGAGAGCGCGGCGCACACCCGGCAGGACCTGCTCGACGCGGCGTCGGACCTGCTCGACCTCGGCGGTCCCGGCGCCGTCACGCTCCGCGAGGTGGGACGTCGCGCAGGCGTTTCCCGGACCGCGCCGTATCGGCATTTCGCCGACAAGGAGACGTTGCTGATGGCCCTGGCCGCCGAGGCATGGGACGGCGTCGCGGAAGCCCTGGACGTCATCGCCGCCGACGACCGGTTGTCCGCCGAATCGGCGCTGCGCACCGCACTCGAGGCGCTGTCCGATCTCGGTCGCGCCCGGCCGCACCTGTACCGGTTGATGTTCGCGCAGCCAGCCGGAACGGCGCACGCAGCCGCCACCGAGGCGGCATCGCGGGCACAGGACGTTTTCCTTACGCTGGTGGCCCGATCCGTCGGCTCGGCCAACGCCCAGCCCACCGCCGGCGTGCTCATGGCGGCGGCCCACGGCCTCACCGATCTCGATATCAGCGGCCACCTGCCCACCGAGAAGTGGCACGCCGACCGCCATCAACTCATCGACCTGCTCATCCGGATGATGTCGGCCCATCGGCAGCCGTAGTGCCGTCGAACCGGGAAGGTCTCAACCAACGCTACCCGCCGACAATATTCCGGCCGTGAAGTACGGGGAGTTTACTCGACCACGTCCTTGTACTCCTCCCGCCCCAGGGTGAGAAGTTCGCTGAAGCTGTCACAGGGATCGGAGAGCTGGCCGTACTTCACTGCGAGGAGGTACGCGCGGTACTCGCCGTCCTCCAGGACGTCGCTGGTGTCCAACAGCAGCACGTCCTCACCCCGGGCAATGACGAGGCCGAATCTGAAGACGTCGTCGCTCCCGTCGCTGCCCTCCTCGAGCCATTCCTCCCCGAAACACTTGGTGAACCATTCGATTTCGGCGCAGGGGTGCAGTGAATCGATCCACCCCGCGACGCGCCACCAGCCGTTGCTGGTACGGAGGAAGGCCCGCAGGCTCGGCGGCAGGGGCACCCCGAGACGCTCCTCGGTCGCCGCGATCAGCTGCTCGTCGGCCGGCTCGTACCCCAGCCAGCGGCTGCTGACCTGCTGCTCCGACAGGCCCGAGCGTATGAGCTGGAACCGGGGGTCGAGCAGGTCCGCGAGCTCCTCCTCGTCCATGGAGTCCAGAGCCCAGTCGCTGTACTCGGTCAGATAGGCGCGCCACTCTTCCGGCGTTCCGGGGCACGGGGCGGGCGGCACGCTGCTGCTCTGACCGTCGTCTGTCATGGAATTGACTGCCTTTCTCATTCTTGCGGGCTCATACGGCAGCTTCCATCGCCGCCTTGACACCAGGATGCCGAACCCCCACGGGCCGTGGCTTTCCCGACTCCACCGGGTCGGCCCCTCCTCCCATCGGCTCCCCGCAGTCAGTCAAGCACGGACAGGCTTCTGTTTCGCCGCCAGCGCGGCGCGAGCGGCGGCGAGCTGGTCGGCGCCGAGTTTACGGGGCAGGCCTGGAAGCCGACGATCCGGACAAGGCCGGAAGACCCACGCGCTTTCACATACGGTAATTGTTGTGCGCCAGTCAGTCTCAGTCACCGACTTGTACCCGCCGAGGAGTATGGGCCGCGTGAGGGCCGACCACGGCGCTTGAATGCCGGTGTCGAGCCGGGCGTACCCAGGCCGAGGCGGAGTTCCCAACCGCTGGCGGCCCTCGACATGCGGGGTTTGCTCGCGGTGTGAATGCGCGATCCGAAACTGTTCCTGCTCCGAATACTCCTGTGCTGCTTGGAGGTTGATCTTCACCCTACCGGGCACCGATGGTGCGCTGCCATGCCGCGAGCCGAGCGTTCAACTGAGTCAGAACCACTGGCCGACAAGTGATCTCGTCGGCAATCGCTCATGCCGATTGCGGTGTAATCGGCCCGGCATGTTGCGCGCCGACCGGATCGGCGGTCTCGGTCAGCGCCGTAGGCGTCTGCGGATTCTGTTCGGGTCGGGCGACGTTTCGAGGGACATCGGTCATACACTCGGCCGCCGCGTAATGATCAGTGTCTATGGCCGTCGGCAAGCTCAGTGCGCAGGGCGGCGATTTGCGCGGTGAGTTCCGCTACCTGGGTCCGGGGGCCGATTGATTTGCTCCGTCGTCTTCTGCGACGTCGAGTCGGGGAATCGCGTCGCGAACTTCGACGAGTCGGGGCGAGCGAGTCGGCTGTTCGCCGGACATGACCTCCGGGTGTGCGCTCTGCGAGTATCAGTTGTCGATGTGGTCGGGGAACATGTTATGACCGGTCCCTTGCTCCACGACGCGGCCCAGGAGGTCGTGTAGTGTCTGCTGCTCGGCAGTGGTGAGCACACCGAAGACGTCGTGATGCGCGGCGATGGCGTCTCCGACCACGGCAGCGGCTACCTCGTGGCCGTGGTCGGTCAGGAATGTCTGAAGAATCCGTCCGTGGGTGGGGTCGGGTTTCCGCTCCACCAATCCGCGTTTTTCCAGGATCTTCAGTGCGAGTTGTACCGCCTGCGGGGTGATCAGCAATTGACGGGACAGCTCAGCGCCCGACAAGCCGGGGCGACTGGTCAGCTGCCGCATGAGTCCGACCTGAGCGAGGGTTACCCCACCTCCACGGTCGGCGACACCTTCGTTGACCGTGCGTAGGGCTAGATGAAACGCCTGCTTGAGCAGCCACAACATGTTTTCGGTCAGTTCCATGGGTCTGTACATTCCGGCGCTCCGGAAAGGCTACGCCCGCACCGGACGGAGTCCATCGCATAAGCAGCGCCCTATGATCGATTCCGGTGCCGCGCAGGGGTTTCGAGGCTGAACCGGGGGAAGTTGTGTTCTCCGGACACGCTGGCACAGTAGGCCCGGGCATTGCGCTGACGAGTTGCACGACCGCGCGCACGATACATGTGCACCTTGTGAAGATCTCCGCAGTTCCCGCCACCCCCAGGTGGAAGGGCTCGGATCCGGTTGCGGATAGTCGGAGCTCACCAACGGATTCCGATCGGGAATGTTGTTCCGATGCAAGAGGGGCTTCGGTTTCGACGCGGCGAAACCAAGTCCCTGTTGCCGAGAGCGCACAACCGGTGAACGTGTGCGCGCCGGCGTCACTACCGTCGTGCGACCATCAGCGTATCTGTTCGCTGCCGAGCACTGTGGTGCGCAGCATTTCGCGGTCCGAATTCGACGCGTAGGGGGTGGCTCGGTGCATGAGGCCGTGGTTGTCCCAGATGACCGTGTCGCCGACGCTCCACTCGTGCCGGTAGATGACCGATGGATCGGTGGCCCGGATGATCAGGTCGTCCAGTACGGCGCGGCCTTCGTCGATGTCCATGCCGACGATGTGGTCGGCGTGGGCGCCCATGACCAGCGACTTGCGGCCGGTGGCGTGTGTCCACACCAGTGGATGTTCTTTGCTGGGGCGGGCACGCCATTTGGCGAGCTGCTCCGGTGTGGGATCCGGGTAGGTCTTGCTCTGTGATGCTTCCAGCGTGTGCAGCACTCGCAGCGAGTCGACATGCTTGCGCTCAGCTTCGCTGAGCGCGTCGTAGGCGGCGTAGGTGCTGGCGAATTCGGTCTCGCCGCCCGTCTCGGCCACCGCGATGGCGCTGAGCATGGTCGCTTTCTGCGGAGCCTCGTCGTGCAGTGGCGTGCAGCCGTCCATGTGCCACTGGAACGTACCCTTCATGAGGTGCGCATTCGGCCGCTTCGCGTTGTCCAGGGTGATCCGGTAGATTCCGCGGACCTCGTGGTGTCCCTCCTCGTAGTCGACCTCGCCGAGTCGGGTGCAGAACTCGACCTGGTCGACCGGGTTGATGCGTAGTTCACGGAACACCAGGACGCCGTAGTCCTCCAGGGCAGCGAGGACGGCTTCGGCGACTTGGTCGTCGCGTAGATCATCAGTCGTGAGGCCGATTATCTCGGCGCCCACGGCGTCGGTCAGTCGTTTGGTGTTCAAGGTGGTGGTCATGCTCGGATCCTCTTTCCGGTGATTGCTGCGCCGCCAGCGCGGCCGTGGTCAGATGGCCGGTTCCACGATGCGGTCGAAATGCGCGTTTCCGGAGTCGGGAGTCCTGGGCTGGCCGTAGGCCTCGACGGGCAACGACACGGTGATCACCGAATAGACGAGCCGCAGCAGGTTGAGTTGCTGCCCGTCCAGTGCATCGAGGTCGAATTCGTCGAGATATCGCATCGCATCCTTGATACGAGGGAATGCCGCATCGTAGAAAGCGTGCATCTCCTCCATGGTGCTGCCGATGCGGGTAGCGAAACGCTGTTTCTCGGTCTCGAGGCACCACGTCGCCGCGAAGGGCTCGAGCTCGGAGAATTCTTCGGGCAGCATCGGTGTGCTCATGCGATACCTCCGGTCCGCGCCCGCTCACCGCGGTAGAGATCGACCCATTCGGCGATGGTCGAATGGAAATGACGCACCGTGACCTCTTGGTCGGACAGCGGGAACGACGAGACGACGCCGGATTCGAGGCCACGCTGGGTGCCGTCCAGTGTCGCGGCGTCCTGCAATGCGGCGTCCTTCGACACTGTCGCGGTGACCTCGTGCTGAATGCGCTCCGACACCGTACGTGCGGCGGGGAAATAGTAGTTCATCTCCCATACGTGCGTGTTCACGCTGGTCGGCCAGTAATTGTAGGTCAGGTACCAGCCACGGTCGTACACCAGAATCACGAAGTTCGGGAAGATCTGGAAGTTCGTGATCGACCAGGGGTCGATGCCGCCGGGGTTTCGACCGGGGGGCAGATTCTCCGGCTGCAGTTCCGGGTGGTCGGGACGGTGCCACGGCCCCATCAGCCCGGCCTCGGTGACCTGCTCGATCGGGTACATCTGATCCAATGGCGTCAAATGCCTCGGCACCCCCTTGAAGCCACCGGTGGACACCGCGCGATGTGGCCCCGAGGTGGTCACGTAGGGCAGTTTGAATGCCGTCTCGTACGATCGCAACGACGACACCTGCTGCTGCGAATGCAGGACCGGCGCATGGTAGTACTCCTGGAAAGCGTCGAGAAACAGCTTCCAGTTGCTGTTGATGTTCGCCTTGAAACCGTAGCGCTCCGTCATCAGGCCGAACGGGTAACCTTCGAGGCCCTTCATCATCGGTCCGAGGAAATCCGACAATGTCTGGCTCGGCGTCTCGGCGAGATTGACGAAGATGAAACCTTCCCACACCTCGCAGTGCACCGGAACCAGACCCAAGCTAGATTTGTCCATATCGAAGAATTCGTCCTCCTGGAGAACGAAATTCAACTGTCCGTCGAGACCGTAGCGCCAGCCGTGATACTTGCACATGAACTGGCGGCAGAATCCGGCGCTGTCGTCCTGCGGGGTGTGGTCCCACAGAATCTTGTTACCGCGATGGCGGCACACGTTGTGGAAGGCGCGCACGATACCGTCGGTACCGCGTACCACGATGATCGAGGTCTTCGCGACCTCGATTTCCTTGGTGATGTAACTGCCCTTCCGGGGCAGTTGCTCGACGCGGCCGACATTGAGCCAGGCGCGCTTGAAGACGGCTTCACGCTCCAGTTCATAGAACTGCGGACTGATTGAGTCCTCGTAGTTGACATACCCAGTGCTGAGTCCGGCTTTCTCGGTCCAGCTGGGGGGCTTGACCCCGACGGTCACGGCAGTCCTCCTCGGATTCGGTGGGTCGCTCGCCCACCTTGCCTGTCGACGTGGAGTGCCTGGCGGCTTCGCGCCTCACCGCAGCGGTCTGCGGCCCGAGCCGTGACTGCTGCACGCTTCGAGGCAGCGCTCATCAGCGGGTTGGAGAATCAATCCGCTTGCCCGCCACCGTGATCGGCATGAAGCGTGACGGTGGACCGTCCACGTCGGGTCCAACGAGCCGACTGTATCCGTTGCCGCGGCAGAATATCAAGTACTTTCTATTCGGCGCTTGGCGCCCGACCGTCCACACGGACGGCCACGGCCTCCAGGTGCGCCGTTGATGTTGGCGCGCACCGCGATCGGCCCGGGTTCGGCACCCGCGCCGCCGCCGCGCCCTGGTGGAGCAGGCGCTTCTCAGCGGGAGTCGAGCCCATTAGTATCAACTACTTGTGATCTGTGACGCAGGAGGCTAGCGTGATGTTCTGCACGGCCTGGCCGGCACTTCGCGGATACGAAGTGCCGCAGCCGGTCCGGGACGCCCGGACCATGTGATCGCAGTGGCGTGCGGTCGTGCATCTGTGTGGGTGCTCAATTCGACTGGAGTGAATATGCCTCGCTATCCGAAGCCCTCGGAGGGTAGTTGGACCCAGCACTATCCCGAGCTGGGAACCGATCCGGTATCCTACGAGGATTCGATCTCGCCCGAGATCTACGAACTGGAGCGCGAGGCCATATTCAAGCGTGCCTGGCTCAATGTCGGGCGGGTGGAGCAGCTTTCGAATACCGGCAGCTATTTTACGAAAGAGCTCGCGATCGCCCGCACGTCGGTCCTCGTCGTGCGCAATCGTCAGGGGCAGGTCAACGCTTTTCACAATCTGTGCCGTCATCGCGGAAACAAACTCGTGTGGAACGACTTCCCGAAGGAAGAGACGGCGGGGACGTGCCGTCAGTTCACCTGCAAATATCACGGCTGGCGATACGATCTGGACGGTGATCTGAAGTTCGTTCAGCAAGAAGGTGAGTTCTTCGACGTCGACAAGGACCGGTACGGGCTGGCGCCGGTGCACTGCGAGGTCTGGGCCGGGTTCATCTTCGTCAATCTCGCGAAGGTGCCCGAGCAGTCGTTGTTGGAGTTCCTCGGCCCGATGATCACCGATATGGAAGGTTATCCGTTCGACCAGATGACCTCGCGGTGGCATTTCAGGTCTCCGGTGAAGGCGAACTGGAAGCTCTACATGGATGCTTTTCAGGAGTTCTACCACGCGCCGGTGCTGCATGCGAACCAGTCGCCCGCGGCGTACTCGAAAGCTGCGGCCGAGGCGGGTTTCGAGGCTCCGCACTACCGGCTCGAAGGTCCGCACCGGCTGGTCAGCACCTCTGGGGTGCGCGCCTGGGAGATGGCTGACGAGATGCGCAAACCGATCGAGGACATCTGCCGCAGCGGGTTGTTCGGCCAGTGGGACGCCCCGGGCATCGGTGAACTTCCGAAGGGCGTGAATCCGGCCAAATGCGATCCGTGGGGGCTGGATTCGTTCCAGCTGTTCCCCAATTTCACGATCCTGATCTGGTCGCAGGGCTGGTATCTGACCTACCACTACTGGCCGACATCATACGACTCGCACATTTTCGAGGGAAACCTCTATATGCCGCAGCCGCGGACGCCGCGGGAGCGGGTTGCGCAGGAATTGACGGCCGTATCCTTCAAAGAGTTCGGCCTGCAGGACGCCAATACGCTGGAGGCGACCCAGTCGATGCTCGAATCGCGCGCGGTGGACACCTATCTGCTCAACGATCAGGAAATTCTGGTGCGCCACCTCCACAAAGAGACCGCCGCCTGGATCGATTCCTATCAGCGGCGCAAGGTAGAAGTATGAGAGAAATGAGTGCGATGCTGCCTCCGGAATTCTCCGATCTCGAACGGTTCAGCGATTGGTGCCTGCCCACCCAATCGGAACGGTATGCCAAACGGCTGGCGAGTTCGATGAGCGAAATGCAGGCCTTCTATGACGCGATCACCCCGCGCGCCGAAGAATTACTTTCGAGTGTGGACAAGTACATCCTCGATGAGCTGCCCGAGGACTATCTGAATCTCATGTATCTGTTGTATTCGATGATTCAGGTGTCGTTCCCGGTCGAATGCTGGGGACAGCCGCGCGTTCCCGACACCGGTGCCACGGCTATCGACTGCGTGCTGGAGCCGGTGCCGTGACGGGCACGACAGTCCTGCGGGCCGCTCGGTGGATCGACGTCGAGGCCGGCGAGGTCCGTTCGCCGGCGCTCATCGTCGTCGAAGGCAATCGGATCACCGCGATCGATCCTGACTATCCGGTCGATGCGGCCACGGTGATCGACCTGGGTGACGTCACGCTGCTGCCGGGCCTGATGGACATGGAACTCAATCTGCTCATCGGCGGCCCGGGAGGTCCGGAGGGGTTGCCGCTGCCGATGCACGGCGTCCAGGACGATCCGGCCTATCGCACGCTGCGGGGTGCGGTGAACGCACGGACCACCCTGGAAGCCGGTTTCACCTCGGTGCGCAACCTCGGGCTGATGGTGAAGACCGGCGGCTACCTGCTCGATGTCGCATTGCAGCGGTCGATCGACCAGGGGTGGCACGTCGGGCCGCGCATCGTCAGCGCGGGACACGCGGTGACGCCCTACGGTGGTCATCTCGATCCGACGGTGTTCCAGCGTCTGGCGCCGGGCATCATGCCGCTGAGTGTCGCCGAGGGCATCGCCAACGGCGTGTCCGATGTCCGCGCTTGCGTGCGGTACCAGATCCGCCACGGTGCGAAGGTGATCAAGGTGTCGGCGTCCGGCGGCGTGATGTCGCACAGCACATCTCCCGGTTCACAGCAGTTCTCCGACGAGGAGCTGGTGGCGATCGCCGACGAGGCGCATCGTGCCGGTATCCGCGTGGCGGCTCATGCGGTGGGTGACATCGCGGTGCGCGCCTGTATCCGGGCAGGTATCGACTGTATCGAGCACGGGTTCCTGGCCAGCGACGACACGATCCAGATGATGGTCGACCACGACACCTTCCTGGTGTCGACCACCTATCTGACACAGGCGATGGCTGTCGACCGGGTGGCTCCCGAGCTGCGGAAGAAGGCCAACGAGGTATTCCCGCGGGCCCAGGCGATGCTGCCGAAGGCGATCGCCGCCGGTGTGCGCATCGCGTGTGGCACCGACGCACCGGCCATCCCGCACGGTCAGAACGCCAAGGAACTGGGCGCGCTGGTGGAACGGGGGATGACCCCGTTGCAGGCCATCCGTGCCGCGACGATCACCAGCGCCGAGCTGATCGAGGTCGAGGACGAACTCGGGCGGCTCGCGCCCGGATACCTCGCCGACATCATCGCGGTGCCGGGCGACCCCTCGACCGATATCGCCGCACTGCTGGACGTCTCGTTCGTCATGAAGGACGGCCAGATCTACAAACAGCCCTGAGCCGGGGCCGGGACGGTGAGAATTCACGCGGGCGACTACCGTCCGGTGCGGCCGGGGATCGCTCCCGGCCGCACCTGCTTCACGCGCTGGGCAGAGCCGAGATCGACTTGACCTCGGTGTAGGAATTCAGGCCCTCGGGACCGAGTTCCCGACCGTACCCACTGGCTTTCATGCCGCCGAACGGAGCGAACGGATCCATGTCGTAACCCTGGTTGATGCCCACGGTTCCGGCCCGGATCCGGCCGGCGACAGCGGTCGCGTGGTCGCGATCGCCGCTCCAGACCGCCGCGGCCAGGCCGTAATCGGAATCGTTGGCGATCGCGATCGCCTGGTCCTCGGTGTCATAGGTCAAGGCCGTGAGCACGGGACCGAATATTTCCTCGCGGGCGATGCGCATCTGGTTGTCGGCCCGGGTGAACAGAGTGGGGCGGACGTACCAGCCCTGCTCCAGGCCCGCGGGTGCGCCGCTACCGCCGACCACCGCGCGGGCGCCTTCGGCGATGCCGAGATCGAGGTACTCCAGGACGCGGTGCTGTTGCCGCTGCGAGACCAGCGGCCCGACGCGGGTATCCGGGTCGTTCGGGTCGCCGATACGCAACGCCCGCATCCGTTCGGCCAGCGCCTCGACGAACTCGTCCGCACGGGTGGAGGGCAGCACGAGGCGGGTGAGTGCGTTGCAGATCTGCCCGCTGTTGCTCAGGCTGGCCGACACGATCCCCGTGGCGAATGCCTCGGGGTCGGCGTCGTCGAGGGCGATCGCCGCGGACTTGCCGCCGAGTTCGAGATCGACCCGGGTGAGGTTGACCGCGCAGGCTGCGGCGACCGATTTCCCGGCCGCGGTGGAACCGGTGAACGACACCTTGTCCACACCGGGATGCTGGGCGAGGTACGCGCCGGTGACGGCATCGCCGGGCAGGACACTCACGACGCCCTCCGGCAGTCCGGCGCGGTCGATGATGTCGGCCAGCAGCAGGGCATCCAGCGGAGTTTCCGGCGCGGCCTTGAGGATGACGCAACACCCTGCCAGAAGGGCGGGAATCAGCTTGGTGATGCTCAGGAACTGTGGCATGTTCCACGGCACGATCGCGGCGACGACACCGACGGGCTCACGGCGGATGTCGATGTCGTGACCGTACCGGCCCGGCCGATACTGTTGCCAGGCATGGCTTTCCGCGAGCTGACAGTAGGCATCGATCATCACGCTCGGGAGCCCGACATGGGCACGCTGCGCGAAAGAGGTGGGCGCGCCCATCTCCTCGGTGATCAGTGCCGCCATCTCGGTACGGCTGTCGGCGTAGTGCTGTGCCAGCAGCCGGACGGCCTCGATACGGTGCGCCGGCTCCAGCCGCGGCCAGGGGCCCTCGTCGAACGCCGCGCGGGCACTGCGCACGGCAGCATCCACATCCGCCGGAGCCGCCGCCGGGACCTGGCCGACGACCTTCTCCGTGTGCGGTGAGACGACGTCGATCGTGGCCGAGGTCGCCGGCGGGATCCAGGCTCCACCGACGAACAATGCGTCGGATCGATACATACAAACTCCTCGGTTGATCCAGCCGGGCAAGAATATCAAATACTTGCGATTATTGGTGAGGTCCGGCGCCGGCCCTCGCCACCGGCGCGTGTCCGACTCGGTGGCGGCTCGAAGCTCCTCACATCGTGCGATAACGTCGAGACGTGGCCGGACCGACCAGCCACCCCGATCGCCGCACCCGCGCTCGGCAGGGAGGTACGCATGGAAATCACCGACAACATTCTGTGGCTGCTCAAGCAGGCGTTCCACTTCACCTTGCGTACCCTCAACGAGAGCATCGCCGAGCACGGCATCACCACCGCTCAACTCGGGCTCATGCGTCAGCTGACCGACGATCCGGGACTGTCGGGCGCCGAACTGTCCCGACGGCTGCTGATCACACCTCAGGGCATCCAGTCCGCGGTGGCGGTCCTCGAACGCCGCGGTCTGGTGCAGCGCAAACCCGATCCTCAGCACGGCCGGATCATCCAGTCGTATCTCACCGACGAGGGCCGCCGGGTGACCTTGGCGGTTTTCGCCGACGCTGTCGCCGCCACCGAGGAGGTCTTCGGCGTACTCACTCCCGCCGAACAGCGCACTCTGCACGACTTGCTCAGTCGGGTGGTCGAACAGGGAACCCGTAACAAGCTGCTCGGCAGCGACTGACCTCCGGTTCCGCTGCGTCGCTGAGACGCGCAGGCCCCCAACATATTTCACGCTTCTCTCGTCGAATATCAAGTACTTGCCTTGATGTCAGGTACTTGATACTCTTGGCCGGAACACGACGAGCAGGAGCGATATGAGCGACTCGGCCGTGATCGCAGGCACCGACGGATTCACTCCACTACGGGTGGAGGAGGTCGTGCCGGAGACTCACGACACCATCTCCCTGGTCCTGGAAGTCCCTGGATCGCAACGGGACCGATTCCAGTACAACGCCGGACAATATCTCACCGTGCGTGTGACCGTCGCGGACGCAGAGCATCAGCGGTGTTATTCGATGTCGTCCTCCCCGGCGATCAACGACAACCCGCGTATCACCATCAAACGCGAACGCGACGGTCTGGTATCCAATTGGCTGCACGACAACGTCACCGCGGGCGCTGTGCTCGATGTGGCGGCGCCGCAGGGTCGGTTCGTTCTCACCGAGTCGGATCGGCCGCTGGTCGCGTTCGCCGGCGGCAGCGGCATCACCCCGGTGTTCTCGCTACTGCGCACTGCCTTGGTGGGAACGGACCGGAATCTACGGTTGCTCTATGCCAACCGGGACCGGCGGTCGGTGATCTTCGCCCCAGAGCTGGACGAACTCGCCGAGCATCATTCCGGCAGGCTCGCGGTGCACCACCACATCGACCAGGAGAAGGGCATTCTCTCCGCGGCCGCGATCACGGAATTCGCTGCCACCGCAGGAGATGCCGACTACTACATCTGCGGGCCCGCTCCGTTCATGGACGCTGTGGAGACCGTGCTGGGGACCCAGGTTGTCGATCCGGCACGGATTCACCTCGAGCGTTTCCGTTCGGTCGTCCCGGATATCGACGCGGCCGATCCGGTCACGGAGAAGGTGATCGTCGAGATCGGCCGGAAGACGGCCGCCGTCGAGTACCGGGCGGGGTCGACTCTGCTGCAGACCGCACGATCCGCAGGGCTGCAGCCGCCGTCATCGTGCGAAACAGGTTCTTGCGGAACGTGTATCGCTCGGGTGACCGAGGGAAGCGTGCGCCTGCTGAACAACGACGTACTGACCGACGAAGAGCTGGCCGACGGGTACACGCTGACCTGTCAATCGATTCCGCTCGGGCCGACAGTACGGGTCATCTACGAATAGTCGTCACAGTCGACGGCGGAAAAGGACAACAGACCATGACCCGAGTAGCAGTGGTCACCGGAGGAGCGTCGGGTATCGGCGCGGCGACCTGCCTGGAACTGGGCCGTCGCGGCCACAACGTCGCGGTGCTCGATCTCGATGGTGCACGCGCACAGCGAGTAGCCGAGGAGGTGCGGCTCCTGGGAGTGCAGGCCGTGGCGGTCGGTGTCGACGTCACCGACCGGCCCGCCGTCGAGGAAGCGTTCGCGAAGACACGCAGCGAGCTTGGGCCGGTGGGAATCCTGGTCACCAGCGCCGGGCAGGTCGGATTCGACACCTTCACCGAGATCTCCTGGGAGTCGTGGCAGCGGCTGATCGACGTGAACCTCAATGGCACCTTCCACTGCTGCCAGGTCGCGATCCCCGACATGGTCGAGGCCGGTTGGGGGCGGATCGTCACCATTTCCTCCTCCAGCGCGCAACGGGGCTCACCGAGGATGGTGCACTACGCCGCGGCCAAGGGCGCGGTCATCACCCTCACGAAATCCCTGGCCCGGGAGTACGCGACGGCCGGAATCACCGCCAACAGCATTCCGCCATCGGGCATCGAGACCGAGATGCAGCACCAGTCCCAGGCGGAGGGCCACCTGCCCCCGAACGAGGTCATGGCCGGCTCCATCCCGCTCGGGCACCTCGGTACTCCCGCAGACATCGCTGCCGCGGCCGGATTCCTCGCCTCCGAACAGGCCGGATTCATCACCGGGCAGGTGCTGGGCGTCAACGGCGGCGCCGTGCTCTGACGTCCCGCTCCCGGGACGTCGTCCGCCGCTGCCGGGCCTCCGACAACGAATCCGTCAGGTCGAAAAGGAGCCGTTCAACACTATGAACAACCCCTCCCAGCCACGCATCGCACCGCTTCCCGCGGAAGCCTGGAGTGCGGAGGCACGAGAAAAGCTGCGTGGACATCTCGCCGTCGCGGATCGGTACCTCTCCGGCGAGCCCGGCACTCCCCCGTTGCCCAACGTCCTCGGACTGTTCGGCCACCACATCGATCTGGGCAGCGCCTGGATGGCCTACAACAGTGTCCTGATGGAGCGGCCGGCACTCGATCCGCGTCTTCGTGAATTGATTGTTCTTCGCGTCGCCTATCGAACACGGTCGGCCTATGAATGGGTACAGCACACCCGCATCGGTCAGCGATGCGGACTCACCAGCGAGCAGATCGACGCCGTTGCCGACGGTGCGAGTACCCACACGTGGGATCGCCTGGACGCCCTACTGCTCCGCGCGACCGATCAAATGATCGATCGCTATCGAGTCGATAACACCACCTGGGAGGAATTGACCGGCCTGCTGGACATCCGCCAGTTATTGGAAGCGCTCTTCGTCGCAGGCACCTACACCTGTCTGGCGATGGTCTTCAACAGTGTAGATCTCGAACTGGACTCCGAGGCCGACCTATCGAGCAACCTTCCGTTCACACCCGCCGGCACGCCGGTCTGATATTCAGATCCAGCCGAACCTCCGAACCGCCGATCGCTCTACCGGCCGAGCGAACGGGTCTGTCCGGACAACGGCTCTGTCCTACCGGCGACGCGCGAGCTGACGGATCCGGTGGAGCGGCGGCGGATGTACATCGTCGGCACACTCCGTTCACTGCGGCCCGATATCAACAGCACCGGCCCCCAGTTCATCACCTCCCAGCACTGGCGGCTCCAGCAGCTGTTTCCGGAGGAGATGGCACAGGCCAATCAGCCCATCGCGGATCTGATCGCACGGGAGCTGCGCGCCGCCGCCGAAGCGGACCTGCTGCATCCCCATGATCCGGACGCCGACGGCTGGCTCGCGATGAAGCTGGTCATGTCCGTGTTCCACCACTACGCCTACGCACGGGAACACGAGAGCATCGACGACATGGTCGAACACCTGTGGGCGTTCTGCCTGCCGGCCTTGCGTGGAAGCGTGCCGCGCGATCTGCCGGTGTCGGGCCGGTGAGGGCGCGGCGACCGGTCAGCCGCGGCGCGGCGCGCGCAACCCGATCCGCCGCAGCCCGCGCGCCGCGGTCGCGCGCATCACCGCGGTGGCCAGCCCGGCGCCCAGACGAGTGGACGGATACCACATCACCTCGTCGGACGGCGCGGGCAGGCGCGGTGCGGTGATCGCCTGTGCGCGACAGTATTTGAGAATCCCGGCGCGGCCGCCGAATCGGGCGCCCATACCCGACTGCTTCCACCCGCCCATCGGGACCGCGACACAGAACGCGTTGGCCATCACATCGTTGACATTCACCGCACCGGCTTCGATCCGCCGCGCCACACGCAGACCGCGCGCGGTGTCCCGGGTCCACACCGAGGCCGACAGCGCGAACTCCGAATCGTTCGCCAACCGGATTGCCTCGGCCTCGTCGGCGACCTCGATCACCGGCAGGGTCGGCCCGAAGGTCTCCTCCCGGATACAGGCCATGGTGTGGTCCACGTCGACCAGGACGGTCGGCTCGTAGAAGCCGCCACGTGGTGTGCCGCCGGTGAGGACCCGGGCGCCGCCGGCTACGGCGTCATCGATGTGCCGGGCGACGAGGTCTCGCTGCGCCGGGGTGGCCATCGCGCCGATGTCGAAGCGGAAGTCCTTGCCGTCCTTGCCCTGTCGCAGCGAGTCGACCTTCGCGACGAGCTTGCCGACGAACTCGTCGTACACCGGCGTCTCGACGTACACGCGCTCCACCGAGGTGCAGACCTGACCGGAATTGACCATGCCGCCCCAGGTGATTCCGTTGACCGCGCGGTCTATGTCGGCATCGGCGAGCACCAGCGCCGGATCTTTGCCACCGAGTTCCAGACTGCACGGGATCAGCCGTTCCGCACATCGCACGGCGATCCGGCGGCCGGTCCGGGTCGAGCCGGTGAACTGGACGAAATCCACCTGATCGGTCACCGCGGCGCCGGTGTCGCCGCGCCCGATCGCCAGGTCGAAGACTGGTGGCGCACCGATCTCCCGCCACCCTTTCACCAGTTCGATCGCACTCAGCGGCGTCACCTCGGAGGGTTTGACCAGTACCGCGGCTCCCGCCGCCAGTGCCGGAATGGTGTCCATCGCGGGCGCGGCGAACGGGAAATTCCACGGCGTGATCACGCCCACCACCGGATACGGGCGATAGTTCGTGCTCAGGGCCTTGATCGCGAACAGCGGGCTGTGCGGCCTCGCGCGGGTGTCGGCGAGGTATCTCCGGGCATGTCCGGACCAGTATTTGATCAGGTCGGCGACGGCGGGCGCCTCCACGACGGCGTCGGCGCGCGTCTTACCGGTCTCGGACTGCAACACATCCGCGATCCGCGACTCGTTGTCCAGGATCCAGTCCTGGAACGCGCGCAGCCACACCTCGCGCCCGCGGGGGCCGAGATCCTCCCAATCCCGCTGGTGGGCACGAAGATTCGCCACCTTGGCCCGAACGGTGGCCGCCGAATCCACCGGGATGCGGGCGATCACCGCGGCATCGGCCGGGTTGAACACCTCGATCTCGGAATCCGCTTCGATCGGTGACTCGGTCATCGCTTTACACCCCACTGGCGGCCGGACGACCGGCTGTAGACAATAGCAACGTGCTCGCTGAGAATAGAACATAGTTCTATCTCCAGAAGCAGTTTCAGTGCACTATCGTGCAGAATCGAGGTTCCCATGTCCGGACGCGTCGCAGGAAAGGTCGCGTTGATCACCGGGGCGGCTCGCGGTCAGGGGCGCAGCCACGCCGTGCGTCTGGCGGACGAAGGCGCCGACATCATCGCCGTCGACATCTGCGCACATATCGACGGAACTCCCGAACCACACTCCACCCCGGAGGATTTGGCGAAGACGGCCGAGCTGGTCGAAGCGCAGGGCCGGCGAGTGGTGACCGCTCAGGTCGACGTCCGGGACTACCCGGCCCTGGCCGCCGCGGTCGGCGAGGGCGTCGCACAGCTCGGCGGCCTGGACATCATCATCGCCAACGCCGGAATCGGCACCAGCGGTGCGATGCTCGACGAGATGGACGAGGACCGCTGGCAGGAGACCATCGACGTGAATCTGTCCGGAGTGTGGAAGACGGTGAAGGCCGGCGTCGGACATATCAAGTCCGGCGGTCGCGGCGGTTCCGTCGTGCTGACCAGTTCGGTCGGCGGGTTGAAGGCGTATCCCCATGTCGGGCACTACGTTTCGGCCAGCACGGGATTGTCGGGCTGATGCGCACGCTGGCCGTCGAACTCGGTCAGCATTCGATCCGGGTGAACTCGGTGCATCCGACGCACGTGAACACACCCATGTTGATGAACGAGACGACCTACCGGTCCTTCCGGCCCGATCTCAGTGATCCGGGCCCGGACGATCTGGTCCCGATCTGCCGCAACTTCCACATCCTGCCGATCCCGTGGGTGCAGCCCGAGGACATCAGCAATGCGGTGCTGTTTCTGGTCTCCGAAGAGTCCCGCTACATCACCGGCGTACCGCTGCCGATCGATGCGGGCAGCACGCTGAAGTAGCTACTCGTACACTCGGCGAGGCTCCTGGCACAGCTAGTATCGACACAATGACATGGGCTGAGGAACAGGCCGTCGAGCGATCGACGGCGGTGCAGCGGTCCCGCGATCGTATCGCCGCGCACGTGCGGGCGATGCTCGATGCGGCCCGCCGGCTCATCGAGGAGAAGGGCGATGCTTCCTTCACCACCCAAGAACTGGTGAAGGAAGCCGGGGTCGCGCTGCAGACCTTCTACCGCTACTTCGCCGGTAAGGATCAATTGCTGCTCGCGGTCGTCGCCGATGCCATGACCGAGGCGTGCGAGCGGTGGGCAGAGGCCGCCCGCGAATTGCCGGACCCGTTGGCGCGGTTGCGTTTCTACGTGATCACCGTGCTGGCCGGGGTCGGCGACTCCGAGCGTGACGAGGCGACGGCCCGTTTCATCGTCGCGACGCGCTGGCAGTTGCATCGTGTATTCCCGAAGGAATTGGCCGACGCCGAACAGCCTTTCGTGGATCTGCTGCGCACCGAGATCGTCGCCGCCCGCGAAGCCGGCCTGTTGCGGTCGGCCGATCCGGCATCCGATGCCTGGTTCATCGCCGAGCTGGTGCGCTCGGTCTACCACTACTACGCCTTTGCCCCCGCCCAGCCGGACGCCGCTGAGCGGCTGTGGGAGTTCTGCCTGCGCGCACTGGGCGGTCCGGGGAAGGGGCGGCCACGGCGCCCGCGTCCGGCCTGAGCCCCGCTGTCCGGGAGCGGCGTCCATCGGTTGACGCGAGAAGGCGCAAGTATCATGCTGCTCTTAGTAGAATGTGATTCTCGCCGCATATAGAGCGAGATATCCTCGAAAACTTGGGGAGTTATGTCGATGCGAGCCTTCCGGACTGCCCTGTCGAGATCAGTGACTCTGTGTTGCGCCGCGGTTCTGGTCCTCGTCGTCGAGCCCGGCGCGGCTCAGGCGCAGCCGGCCGTGACGTCGAACGCCGCGGCCGAACCCCTTGTCACCGGGCCGATTTCGGGTGGCGATCGAGGCCACCCGGAGATGGACGCGCCGTTCCGGGTCGGTGACTACGGGTACGGCGAATCGGAGTATTTCCTCGCCGGAACCGCGAAAGCCTATGGGACACAGGCGGCCCCGGCGCCGTATGCAACACGGATCGTGGTGTACCGCCCGCTCGACCCGGCACGCTTCAGCGGCAATGTCGTCACCGAATGGGCCAACACCACCGGGCAGATCGACGCGCCGGTCGAACTGGTCTGGTCGTACCCGCAGCTTTTCGCCACCGGAGACGCCATCGTCGAAATCACCGCACAACAGGTCGGTGTGTGCGGGCTGGGCTTGTCCGGGACGGCGAACGACCTCGGCGGCGTCTGCACGCCGACATCCTTGAAAGGCTTCGATCCCAACCGCTATCGCCCACTCGGTCACCCCGGCGACGACTACTCCTACGACATCTTCTCGCAGGCCGTCCGCGCGGTGCGGCGTACCGGGCCCACGCAGCCGCTGGGCGGCCTCACTGCCCGCCATGTCATCGCGGTGGGGGAATCGCAGTCGGCGATCGCGCTGGACAACTACATTCTGACCGGAGCCGATCGCGACGCCCGCGTCGTCGACGGATTCGTCATCGATGCCGACGGGCACACCGCCGAACCGGCCTCCTATCGCGTGCCGACGGTCACGGTGTGGAGCGAGGAATCGGCCCGCCCCGGCCCGACGTCCGGCCCGAATCACGTGACGTGGTCCGTGGCCGGGGCCGCCCATACCGACCACTGGCTGCTCGCCAGCGTTCTCGGCTGGGCGGGGCACAGTCTGCTCGGGCAGCCCGCCCACAGCGCCGCGGAACAGGAGGCGTCGGCGGTCGCCGACGGCAATTACGGTCAGGAAGGGCCCGGCGCCTCGCTGACCTGCGCCGGTAACGACGAGTTCCCGCGTCGGTACGTCGTCGACGCGGCCATCGCCGACACGGAGGCATGGGTCGCCGACGGAACCGCCGCACCCGCCGCATCGCCCTTCGAATTCACCGGACTGGAGCGGGCGGTGGAACCGATGCCGCCCGCCGGAGCCGTACTCGATGACGTGACCCGCGCGAGCGACCCCGTGCTCGGCAATATCAACGCGCTCGCCATCCTCGGGGCGCCGGCGGCCCTGGCTCGTGACGGCGACGGAAACGCCGTGGGCGGTTTGCGATTGGCGCCGATCTCCGTACCCGTCGCGAGCTACGACGGCAGCGCCTGTATCGCCGCGGGTACGACCGCGCCGTTCTCGCCCGATCGGCTCCGGCAGCTCTATCCGACGCATGCGGACTACGTCGCCAGGATGATCGAAGCGGTCCGAAACGACGTCGCGCGAAGGTATCTCACCGCACGCGACGGGACGGACCTGCTCGCGCGCGCGTGCGGTTCGGCGATTCCCGACTTCGGCACCACGCCCCTGCGGCAACAACCGCCGGAGTGTGGCCACCTCCGGTCCCTCCTGTGAGCGGAGGAATGAAGAATGAACACCACGAATTCGACGTCGAGAACCCCGTCCTGAGACCGTGTCTCATGTCGTTGATTTCGCCAGTTTCTTGTAGCAGGTCAATGTTGCAGCGAGGGTGAGGAATCCGAGGTAGTGGGTGGCCTTGCGGTCGTAGCGGATGTTGAGTCGGCGGTAGCCGGTCAGCCAGGACATCGTGGGCTCGATGATCCACCGGTGCCGGCCCAGGGGTTCAGCGGACTCGATGCCTTTACGGGCAATCCGTACTTCGATGCCCCGGTCGCGTACCCATCGACGCAGCCCAGCGGTGTCGTAAGCTTTGTCGGCATGCAGCTTGCGGCGCCGACGCGGGCCACGTCGAGATCGCACAGCGGGTATCGCCTTCACGAGTGGTTCCAACGCTGCGGCATCGTTGGTGTTCGCAGCCGAAATACCCACCGACAGAGGGATTCCCGTGTGATCGGACAGCACGTGGATCTTCGAGCCGGACTGGCCGGCTCAGACCGGTCATGGGCCCCCTTTTTCGCTCGCGCCGCCGCCGCGTCGATCACCACGCGCGACCAGTCGATCAAGCCCTTGCCGCCCAGCTCGTCCAGCACGGCCCGGTGTAATCGCCGCCAGAGCCCGGCGTCGGTCCCCACGCTGAACCGGCGATGCGCGGTCGGGACCGTGACACCGAACGACGGCGGCAGCATCCGCCAAGCACAACCGCTGGTCAGCACGAACACCACAGCAGTGAACACCGCACGCTCGTCGGCCGGCGCGGTGCCACCACCCTGCGGACGCGGGGCGAACTCTGGTAACAACGGCTCGGCCAGAACCCACAACTCGTCCGTTCAACATCGGTGGATTTGCAGCAGAGTTGCTGCCACTGCCTGTCGCGGTTACACAGCACCCAGTTCGAACGCGCGGTGCAGTACCGCCGACCGCGAACGGGCGGGGGTTGCGGCCCACGTCCGAGCTATCGCGGCGGCCGCCACCGCGGTCCCTCCATCGGGCACGACAGCAATCGTCTCACCTGTAGCGGGGTTTCCACCGAGCCCCGACCGGGGGCGGAACCTCGGGCCCCAGCCGGCGAACTGTGCGCATGCGATATCAGCTGGCAAGATAAGTGGTGGTGGCGGGATCGAGCCTCAACGCGATGTCCTGGCCGGGTCGGCAACCGAAATCGGCGCGCGCGAAAGCGGTGAGCGACACCTCACCGCCACACCGGATCACCAGTTCGACCCGGTCCCCGAGGAATTCCGACGAAACCACGGTTCCGTGGAACTGGTTATCCGCGAGCTCCGAGCGTCCGCCTTCCCTGGTTTGCACCTGAACATTCTCCGGGCGCACACATACGAAGCCGCTGTCGCCGTTGCGCGGATCCGGGCCGTCGGTCGAGTTCCCGCAGCGCACGGGACCTATGCTCGTACCGGCCAGTACGCTGCCGTCACGGCACGGCCGGGATACGTGCTGCACCGCGAACAGGTTGGCGCTCCCGATGAAGTCGGCAACGAAGGATGTCCGGGGACTGTGGTAGATACGCTGTGGCTCATCGACCTGTTCGATGCGGCCCTGGTTCATCACGATGACCGTGTCCGACAGTGCAAGCGCTTCGGATTGGTCGTGCGTCACATACAGTGCGGTAACACCGAACTGTTCTTGGAAAGATCGCAGTTCCTGCCGTAGTTGAGCCCGCAGTTTCGCATCGAGGTTCGACAGCGGCTCATCGAGCAACAGCACCTCGGGCTCACACAGGAGGGCACGCGCGAAGGCAAGGCGTTGCTGCTGGCCGCCGCTCAGCTGGGTCGCCCAGCGGTCGGCTATTCCGGCTAGCCCGACCTGTTCGAGCATCTGCAGGGCGCGTGGGCGTACATCCTTGGACCGGCTACGGTTGCGCCCATATCGCAGCGGAAAGGCAGCGTTATCGATAACCGTCATATGCGGCCAGATGCCGTAGGACTGCGGCACCATCGCGATCGGCCGGTCTTCCGGCCGTACGTAACGGTTTTCCGCAGCATCGAACACGATCCGGCCGCCCATATCGATCCGGCCTTCTTGTGCCTGTTCGAGCCCCGCCACGCAGCGCAATGTGGTGGTCTTCCCACAGCCGCTCGGGCCGAGCAATGTTACGAATTTGCCCTTGGGTACATCGAACGAGATGCCGTCGATCGCATAGGTGGCGTCGCTGCCGGAGACGCGCTTGTAGGACTTGCGTAACCGGGTGATGACGACCGACTCGGTGTGCGCAGCTTCCGCTGATCGGGCCGCATTCGTCATTACGTTTCCTCCAATGTGCCGTCTCGGTTCACCAGCCACACCGCGACGGACGAGATGGCCAGGATGATGACGGCCAGCGCGCTGGCCGTCGGATAGTCGCCGCTGGACGTGAAGGTGTCCCACAGCTGCACGACGAGTGTGCGATTGTGCGAACTGGTCAGCACCAACGCGATCGGCAGTTCGCCGAGTGCCTGGGCGAAAACCCACAGCCAGGTCTTGCGCAGCGCCGGGCGCAACAACGGCAGTAGCACCTTCCTGGTGACCGTGGCCGGTTGCGCGCCGGTGACGCGGGCGGACTCGACCAAGCCGTCGTCGAGTTGTAATAGCGCGGTTTGGATCATTCGTGACGCGCGCGGCAGATAGCGGGCGACCAAGGCGACGACGATGATCCACACGGTGTCGTAGATCGGCGGGATCGGAACGAATACGTACAGGAACAGGACGGAGAACCCGAGCACCACACTGGGGATTCCGAAAACCAGCGAGGTGATCTCGAACAGGAACTTGCTGCCGGGGAACTGCCGGTGCGTGGCCGCGATCGCGATCCAGGTCGATATCGCGGTACTCGCAGTAGCGGTGAGCAATACCACCACCGCCGTGTTCAGCAGTGTCTGTCCGAGATCGGGGGTCGAGAAAACGTGGCCGTAGTTCGCCAGCGTCATCGAGCCGATTCCGGATAGGTCCATCGGACGGACGAACGGGGAGAGGCTCGTCCAGAGCAGGGCCAGGAGGGGCAGGCCGATCCCGATGACCAGGTAGGCGCAGACGACGAGGAAGACCGGGATCCGCCAGCTTCCGAGGGATGTCCTGGCAGGCCGGTACGCCTTGCCGACCACGACCCGGAATCGGTGGACATCGCGAGTGCGGCGCCGGTAGACCATCAGCATGACCAAGGACACGGCGAGCAGTAACACGCCATAGGTACTGGCTTGCCCGTAGTCGGGAAGACCGGTCGGCGGTTCCACGTAATACTGGATTTGGCTGCTGAACACGAAGATCTGCTTCGGTAGCCCGAGAATCGCGGGGATGGCGAAGCCTTCCAGTGCCACGACGACGAACAGCATGGCCGCAGCGGATACGGCCGGCATGACGAGAGGGAACACGATCAGCCGGAGACGGCGCCGCAGCGGGGCACCGGTGGCCGCCGCGGCCTCCTCGAGTTCGGGGTTGATCCGGGCCAGGGCGGGGGCGATCATCAGGTACATGCTGGGCACCCCGAAGATGCCCATCACCACGATCATGCCCGGCAGCGAGTAGATATCGATGCTCAGACCGATCGTCGAGCGCAGGAGTACCGCCAGCGGACCGTTCACCGGATTGGCCACGAGCGCCCAGGCGATCGCCATCACGGTGACCGGCACCGCCATGGGTGCCAGTGCCATCGGCGCAAGGAAGCGCCGGCCCGGGATGTCGGTCCGCTCGATCAGGTAGGCCAGGCCGGTGCTGAGGATGAAAGCGATAATCAGTGAGCCCACGACGTAGAGGACGGTGTTCAAAGCCACCGAGGCAAACTGGGTCGACTCGAAGACGCGACGGAAGTTGTCGAGCGAGAACCCCGGCACCTGGAAGGGCAGTTGGGTCGTCGACGCTTTGAAACTGGAGTACACCAGAATCACCAGCGGGACGAGCGCCAGGTAACCCGCGAGCACGATCATCACCAGGTTGACCAGGTTTCCGGTCAGGCGATGTCCACCGCGCTCGACCGGCGCAAACCGCTTGCGCGGTGCCTGCTCCGGTACGTCGGTCACCGCCGCGGGCGAGTCGCCGACCTCGGTCCTGCTCATGACGAACACTCCTGGGTTCGAAGCATCATTGCCTCCTCACTCCTTGCTCTCGTGACACGGCCGAGGCCGTCCGGCCTTCTCGGTGGACTGGCGACAGGTCCGCGAGGCAGATCTAGCCGATGTTCGTGCCGAGGGCCTTCTGCGCCTCAGGAAAGAATTTCGCCAGTTTCCGGTAGTCGCCTGGTGTCGGCGTGGGAAACCAGCGCATGCCGGCGTCGCACAACGCGCGCAACACGGCGCTCTGGTCGGGAGCCGAGCAGTCGGTGCTGCTGGGAATCCGTGAGTTATAGGTCTTGGCGAGCAACTGCTGCGCCTTATCGGAGGACAGGAACGAGGTCAGCAGCACCGCGGCCGCCGGGTGCGGTGCGCCCTTCGGAACATAGAGGTACGCCTCGCTGGCGCTGGTCGGCGACAGTGGCGCGATCCCGATCGGCGCGCCCTTCGCTTTTGCCTGAAGCACCAGGTTGACCAGGCTCGTCCCGATGCCGACCTGTCCGGATTCCACGAGCGCTTCGGCCTCGTTGACTGTGGGCGTGTAGTGCGGGGTCTGCGCGGCGAACTCCCTTGCCCAGTGGAGCGCAGCGGTCTCGCCCAGCGCTGGGTCCAGGTCCCAGACAGCCATGAACTGCGCCGGGGAATCCGCCGCGGCAGTGCCGCCGGACCATCGCGGTCGCAGCAGTCCGTCCCAGGTCCGCGGAAGTTCGGAGCGGTCGGTCTTCGCGGTGTTGTATACCCAGACCTTGGGTGAAGCCCAGATGTAGACGAGCTTCTTGTCGAAGATGTTCTCGACGGCGATGCCATAGCGGGACCAGTCGATGGTCTCGGCCATCGGGATGGAAGGGATCACCGTCTGCCCCACCGCGTTCGCGACATCGACCGACACCCGCCGCGCGGCCTGCTGCACATTGAGCTGGCTGACCTGATTCGGGGCCTTGGTTTCGGAGTACGTGACCTTGATGCCTGGGTAGGTCCGCTCGAAGAGGTCGATCAACGGCTGCATCTGTTGCCTGGGTTTGGCCGCTGTCCAGTCCACCTCGCCCTCACTCGTAGCCTGCTTGACGAGCGCATCCATGGTGGAGGGAAGGTCGGCGGGTGCGAGTTGTGCCCCACACGCAGTCGTGGCGCCCGCGACAACCAGCAGAACCCCTGCGGCGACCCCGAACCGGCGCCACAGCAGCCCGCGCCGAGCCGCACCGACCCCATTTCGTGCCGTTCTCATCATGTCCTCCGCGTTACTCCGAAGTTCTTTGCAGAAGCCGGGTCTCATCGTCATCCGACGCGCACGCCGTAGACGCGGGCCGCGTTGTGGCCGAGGACCGCCTGGCGCTCGTGCTCGGCCAGCCAGGACAACCGGCTTTCGATCAGCTCCCGGGACTCCCGTAGCGAGCCCTGGGCGGCCGGAAAGTCCGAGCCCCACATCAGGTGACCGGTTCCGAACTTCTTCGCCAGCCGCCGCAACACCTCGGAGACATCGGCGCCGGGCTGGTTTCCGAGCCGGCGCAGCGCCGCGGGGGTGATCTTGAGATGGACCCCGGGGAAGGCCGCGAGCTGTTCGATCTCGCCGAGCATCGGATATTCCGGGCCGCCACTGGCATCGGGTCGGCCGGCGTGGTCCAGCACGACTGTTGTCGCCGGGTGTTCGCCGAGCACTTTCAGCAGTTCACCGGTGTGCTTGGAGTGCATCTGAATACACACCGGGATACCGTGATCGTCGATGTAGTCCCAGACGGCGGCCATCCGCTCGTCGGACAGGCCCGCACCCGGGTCGGCAACCTTGGTGTCGCCGTCGGCGATCCGGATGCGGACGCCGCGAAAGCCCCGCTCCTGGATCCAGTACTGCAGATCCTCCACGGCCGAATCGGAGAGGAAATCGACCGAGCACACACCGACCAGGCGGTCGGCGTGCCGCGCCAGCACGTGCGCCGCGTACCGGTTGTCGACCCCGTATACCGTCGCCGCCTGCACGAGCGCCGCCCAGCGCACACCCGCTCGGTCGAGATGGTCGATCAACTCGTCCCCGTCGACCGGACGGGAAAGCGACCAATCGGACCGGATTCCGCCCAGCGGCCGCGCGGGGTAGGTGACGGTATCGCCGGACACGGCGTGAGTATGGGTGTCGAAGTAGAAGGTCATCGTTGCCCTGCCTTTCTCGCAACCGTCGGGCAGCTTGTCCGCGTCACGACTCGCCTACGTACTTTTCGAAGTCGGCGAAGATATCCGCCGCGTCGAGGTCGCACCGGATGACCTCTTGTTCCCGCGCGTACCGAATCGCTGTCGCGAGCATGTCGAGCAAACCCGAAGCGACGCCGTACCGCACCGCACGCCCGCGGACCGTCCCGGACGGTTCGTTTCGCATTGTGGCCTCGATACTCGCGGTCAGATCGCGGTAGAACGCACGGATGAGCCCCGGCTCCGAGCGGAGCAGATCCCGTCGCACGACGACGAGATGGTTCGCCGGCACCCATCCATGCTGATCGAAGAAACTCTCCTGCCGGGATTCCCAGTCGGGAATCAGCGGGGCCAGTCCGTCGACATTCGCGGCGAACGGAGCGCCCAGCACGACCGACGCGAGGTCTCCGGCACGCAGGGCGTCGACCAGGTTCGTGGAGGTCCGGATGACGTTGCTCGGATCCTTCGCGGTGGCGACATGGGGGCCCTCGGTGGTCACCCAGGTGATGTCGCGGGAGGACACCCCGTAGTCGTCACCGAGAACTCCGCGTGCCCACAGCCCGGTGGTCTGGCTGTAAGCGCGCACGCCGAGCCTGCGCCCCGGCAGATCCGCCGGGTCGACCCGGCGGTCACCACCCCATACATAGAGTGACCGATGAGGGAAATTCCCGAGCGGGACCACCGGCAGGGCGGCGATCGGCACATCGGATTCGATGGCCTGCAGCAAGGTGGCGACGGCGAGCTCACTGAGGTCATAGCGCAGGTGCCGGACCATCGGAGCGAAGGCTTCGTGGATCGGGTGGATGTCCGCGACATCGAGCGCGTATCCCTCGCTGACCGGACTGCCGTCGAGCAGCGGTTCGAGGTGCGGATACCGGCGCAAAGCGGCGGTGAGACGCCTCATCAGACCTCTTCCCCGCACCACAGCCGCCGGAACGGCACACTCATCACCGCGCGCGTGATACGAATATCGACAACCGTGGGCTCGGGGTCGGCGACGAAATCGCCGACCGCCGCTTCGAGTGCGGCGATCGTGCGCACGGTGGCCCCGTGGCCACCCATCGCGGTGGCTACGGCCCCGAGGTCCGGCGAGCGAATCGCCGAGAGGTCCCGGCGCAGCCCGTGGGCTTCGGATTTGTGGTATTCGGCCCCGAGCGCCTCGTCGTTCATCACCAGGATCAGTACCGGCCAGCGGTAGCGGCATGCGGTGTCGAACTCTGCCAGGTGCATGATGAAGCTGGCATCCCCTTCCACGACGAAGGTGGGCTGGCCGTGCCGCCCGAGGGTCCAGCCCATCGTGAGCAGCGGCGCCTGGCCGATCGCACCGAACAGCCCGTAGTTGGACACGACCTCTCGCGGCCGGGAGAAGAGCATGGTCCCGAAATCGGTTTGGTGACCGCTGCCCAGCACGAGCGGAAGCCGTTCGGGGATCAACCGATCCAGCGTGAGGACAACTTCGCGCGGGTCCAGCCGATCTGGCTCCCGGTGGAACGGTTCCCGCAGCGTCGTAGCCTCCCGAAGTCGCTCGGCGACCACCGGCGTGTGGAACCCGGTTCCGGCCGGGGTCCTGCCGCCGAGTGCGGTGATCAGCTGCTGGAGCGCCGGGCGGGCGTCGCCGCGCACATAACAGTCGACCGGCCGGCCGTCCCCCGGTACGACCTGACCGGCCCGGTCGATGTGGACGATATCGGCCTTCGGGAAGAGGCGACCGTGCCAGATCGTGTACTGATTCAGGCTGGCGCCTACCGCGACTACGCAGTCCGCCTCCCTCATCAATTCGTGAGCGATTCTCGTCCCGTAGCCCCCGGCGATTCCGGCGTGGTACGGCGTCCGGTCGCGCAGCCAGTTGCTGGCCTGCAGCGTGGTGGCCAGCAACGCGCGCGTCCGCTCGTGGAGCTGGATGACGAGACCGGCCACCTCCGGCGAACGCGCGCCCTTCCCGACGAGAACGACCACGCGCTCACTCTCGGCGATGAGGTCGGCGGCGTCCTGGATGCGCTGCGGATCGGGCGTCACGGGGGTGGTATCGATGAGGTCGGTCGACGGCAGGTAGTGCGCCGGTCCGTCGAACTCTGCCAGTTGTACATCCATGGGCACGCTGATCATCACCGGTTTCGACGTCGTACGCGCCAGCCAGAACGCCTCCCGTACCGCGGTCCGAGCACGTGCCGGTGCCAACACGGACACGAATCCACACTCCACGGCTTCGGCGAATCTGCGCTGATCGAGGTACTGGGAGTCGCCTGGATCGGTCAGCGGCGCCGCACCGGCAAAAACGACGAGCGGGGTGCGTGCGCGGGCCGCGCAGACCAGCGCTGTCGCGAGCTGGGTGACGCCGGGGCCGCACGTCGTCGCCCCGACGCCCGGACGGCCGGTGGCGCGCGACCAGCCGTCCGCCATCGTCAGACCCGAGCCTTCGTGGCGGACCTCGAACAGCTCTACGCCGCGCTCGGCGACCGCGTTCATCCAGTGCATATTGGCGTCGCCCATCATGCCGAAGACATGTGAGGTTCCTTCCGCCACGAACGCGTCGGCGATGGCTTCGTAAACCTTGGTCATGGGTTCCCTCTCAGCCCACGACATTGTGGCTGTGCCCGGTTCCGGGGAATGTCTCGTCGGTATCCAGAATTCCGCGCAGCCGTGGAAAAACCCTGAGCGCGTTGCCGGACGCGATCGCGGCGCGGCCCGTTTCGGACAATCCCGCAACCTCCTCCAGCAGCGTGCGGGTGTCGTCGTACCGGCGGCCTGTCGCGGGGTCGGTGCTTCGTACGGCGCCGATCATTTCCGAGGCGAAGACCAGGTTCTTCGCCGGCACGGTGTCCACCAGCAGCTGCATGCCCCGCTGCCCGTAGAGGCAGGTGTCGAAGTACACGTTGTCGCCGATGATGTCGAGCAGATCACCGCGACCCTGGTCGTACATAACGCCCTGGTACCTGTCCCAGTGGTACGGAACCGCCCCGCCACCGTGCGGCAGGATCAATCGCAGCTCGGGGAACTCCCTGAACAGGTCGGACTGGCACAGCTGCATGAACACCGTGGTGTCGGCGTTGAGGTAATGGGCACAGGTGCCTTGCACGGCCGGGTTGGCCGACATCGAGGCATGGACAACGGCCGGCACTCCCAGCTCGACCATCTCGGCGTAGAGCGGATAGTAGTACGGGTCGGTGATCGACGATGCCCGCCAGTAACCGTCGGAGGGGTCAGGATTCAGGTTGCACCCCACGAACCCCAGTTCGTTCACACACCGCCGTAGCTCGGCCACGCTGGCGTCGATACTTTCGCCGGGAGACTGCGGCAACTGACCGACACCCACGAGGCGGTCGGGAAAGAGCCCGCACGCACGATGGATGATGTCGTTGCTCAGTCTGCTCCAGACCACGCTGGTTTCCTGGTCGCCGTAGTGGTGCGCCATCAGGCCCGCGATGGGAGACAGCAAGGTCATGTCGATCCCGCGCGCGGCCTGCAGCGAGATCGGCCCGCCGGACAAGGCCCGAGCCAGTTCACTGTCGGAGATGTCCGGTCCCCCGGCAGGCATATGCCGCCCATGCCGCTCGATCTCGTCGATCTGCCGGTTGCGCCATTGTTTCAGCGCCTGCGGCACGCTGGTGAAGTGCGCGTGGCAATCGACGTACATCGGCGGGACCGTCTGCCCCCGTTCGAGGCGCTCGACGACGCCGTTCAACCGAGCCATGGGTCAGGCCTCCTTTCGCTGGTCGGGTACGCCACAAACGTAAGCTCCGGCGAAAGCGGCACCAAGGCACACAGGGAGCGTACTGATAAAAAGTATGCATTAATGACGCGGAGTTTCACCCATAACGCTTGTGCATAAATCGGTCGCCGACCTGTCTTGGAGGCCCTACCGGGCGGCGTTTAGCGTTTCCCGACGGAACGTGGTCGCGTACGCGAATTTCGCACGGTATCCGTGGCGCGGGGAAAGAGGATCGAATGGCTCCACGAGAGAGCATCTATATCGAGGGTTTCTCGCACGAGAATCCTGTGCCGGCAGGCTGTCGCGTAGGCGACTTGCTCTTCACCGGTGTCGTCCACGGCGGTAAGGACGGCACCGACCCGACGAGCTTTCCCGCCGAGTTCGCGGACGAATGCGCACAGATGTCCGCCAATGTGGCGGCGGTATTGGCCGCCGTCGGCGGATCACTGGACGATATCGCGAAGTTCGATATCCAGCTCGGCCGGTCCGCCGACCGCGCGGTGCTCAACGAATGGTGGTGCGCGCTGTTCCCGGACCCGGGCAGACGACCGGCGCGGCGGGTTTCCGTCGGGACGAACCGTCCGCATATCCGGGTGCAATGCGAAATCGTCGCGGTACTCGAGGACAACGCGGTCAAGGGAGAAAAGCATGGTTGAATACGGGAATTTCGATCCGGAGACGCGTGCGCCGAAATGGCAACTGCCAGCCGGTTCATGCGATAGCCACGTACATGTTTTCGGCGATCGAGAACGGTTTCCGGTACAGCCGAATGCCGTCTACACCGCTTACGACGCCACCGTGCACGCGATGCGGCGCACACATTCGGTGCTCGGGATCGACCGCGGTGTGATCGTTCAGCCGACCGCGTACGGCACCGACCACTCGGCGCTCATCGACGCGCTGTCGACCGCGGGCAGCGGCTACCGGGGCTGCGGACGCGTCGACGATTCGGTGACCGATGATCAGCTCACCGAGATGCATGAGGCAGGCGTGCGCGGCGCACGGTTCAACTTTCATCCGAGACTCACCGCCAGCCGGCTCTCTCCGGAGCGGATCAGACGGGCGATCGAACGAGTCACGGAGCGCGGCTGGTACTTCAAGCTGCAGCTGGTCGACATGGATCCGGACGAGGTGACCGCATTGTTCGACGATGTGGAGGCCGATATCATCGTCGACCACATGGGGCCATTGCAGTACGACCACGGCCTGGCCGACCCCCGGTTCCGGAAGATGCTCAACCTGCTGCAGCGCGGGAACTGGTGGATGATGCTGTCCAACGGCGATAAGCGTGCCGAAGCCGCCGGACACCCCTGGAATGACGCCGTCGCGTACGCGCACGAGTACATCCAGCAGGTACCGACCCGAATGTTGTGGGCCAGCGACTGGCCGCACCCGATCCGCCCCGTCCCGGTCCCGAACGATGGCGAACTGCTCGACCTCTTCGCACGGTACGCGCCGGACGAAGCAACACGACGGCAGATCCTCGTGAAGAACCCTCAGGAGGTTTTCCGGTTCGCCGACATTTCGAACGAGATCACCGCGCCGGCAAACGACGAGGATCGCGATTGAGCACACGGTAATCGCCGACGGCGGCTCGCCTGCTACAACCAGTGGTGCTCACGAGCGATCTGTTGTGCCCGGTCGGCGAACGCTCGCACCGCCGTGCTCGAATCCTCCCGGTAGATCAATCGGACGGGCAGGGTCGCGAAATCGTCTTCGATCCGCAGGAAGGCGGCCACGCCTTCCGGATGAACCCGCTGCGCGGACATCGGCAGCAGGGCAACGGCATTGTTGCGCTGCAGATCTGTCATGACCCGGCTGCCCGGGACAGCGTTCGCGACGGTCTTGGGCGCGAATCCGGCTCTGGCGAATACTTTCTCGATCACCGCATGGTAGCCGGGCGCCACGCTGCGCGGAATGATCACGAACGGCTCACCGGATACTTCGGACAACGACACCGACATCAGTGTGGCCAGGTGGTGCCCGTGTGGCACCGCGAGAGCCAGTCGCTCACGGCGAATCAGCACCGAGGCCAACTCCGGATCATCGGGGTCATAACGCACCAGCCCAACATCCTGCCTCCGGCGGCGTACGGCGTCCAGGACGTCCTTCTCCCACAATTCCAGTGCCTCCGCCTGTAACCCCGAATCCGTATCGAGGCCGGTGAGCAGCGCCGGCAAAGTTTCGTAGCCCACGCTGAACGTGTAGGCCACCCGGATGGTGCCGCGATCGCCCGAGGCCGTTTCCTGCGCGCGAGCGACCGCCGAATCGAACCGCGCCAGCACATCCCGGATGTCGTTGAGAAACTCCACCCCCGCGGGCGTCAGCCGCACGTTACGGGTATCACGGTCGAATAGCTGGACCGCGATCCTGCGCTCGAGACGGCGAGTTCGCTGACTCAGCGCCGGCTGCTCGATGTACAGGCGCTCGGCGGCACGCGCGAAGTGCAACTCCTCGGCGAGAACGACGAAAGAGCGCAGCAACGCAAAGTCGATATTCATGCATAAAGTTTAACAATTACGGGTCGGGGCTTCTTGTCGTTCTCGGCCTCAGCCGATTGTCTGAGTACGTACCACCAGCGAGAAAGGTGACCGAGCATGGCCGACGACCTTGCCGAAAACGATCTCCGCGAGAAACTGACAACAGTGTCGGTGGCGACCCTGTCAGCGCAGCTGCGCAAGCACGGACTGAACAACGTCACCATCGACGGTGTGCAGGCGGCTAAGCCGGGTTCGCGGTTCGCGGGTCGTGCGCGCACTCTGCGTTACCTACCCCACCGGGAGGATCTGTTCGCCGAACGCGGCGACGGATTCAACGCCCAGAAGCGGGCCATCGAGTCCCTGGAACCCGGCGAGGTCCTCGTCATGGAGGCCCGGGGCGAGCGTGGCAGCGGCACGATCGGTGACATCCTGGCCAAACGTGCCGAGGTGCGCGGAGCCGCAGCCGTCGTCACCGACGGCGGACTGCGTGACGCGGCCGTCGTCGCGGAACTCGGCATCTCGGTATTCCACGGCGGGCCGCACCCCGCCGTGCTCGGGCGACGTCACGTCCCCTGGGACATCGATGTTCCGATCGGCTGCGGCGGCGCAGCGGTCTTGCCTGGCGACTGGATTGTCGGCGACGACGACGGCGTGCTGGTCATCCCGCCGCCGCTGGTGCGCGAGGTGCTCGGCGCCGCGGCCGAGCAGGAGCGTCAGGAGCGGTTCATCACCGAGCAGGTGGCCGCGGGTTCCGGGATCGAAGGCCTCTATCCGCTCGGCGACATCTGGCAAAAGCGGTACGAGGACTGGCTGACCACCCTCACCGATACCGAATGAAATAACACTACGCGAGCAACTCAGGAGAAGCACCGTGAAGTTCCGCAACGACCCTGCCCAGATACGCGGTTCGATCGCGCCGTTGATCACCCCGTTCCACTCCGACGGCACCGTCGACCACGCCAGCCTGTCTGACCTGGTCGAGTTCCAACTGAGCAACGGCACTCACGCCATTTCGTTCGGCGGTTCGACCGGCGAACCGGGTGCGCAGACGTTGGCCGAACGGGCCGAGGCGATCCGCACGGTCGCGACGGCGGTCGGCGACCGCGTGCCGTTCCTTCCCGGAACCGGCAGCGCCGAACTCGATGACACCCTCGACCTGACCGCGGTCGCCCGTGATGCCGGTGCCGACGCCGTACTCGTTATCACTCCCTACTACGCGCAACCCACCCAACTCGGCCTCTACAACTGGTACGCGACCGTCGCCCGGGAATTTCCCGACCTGCCCATAGTGATCTACAACGTGCCCTCGAGAACCGCAGTGGATATCGCACCCGGCACAGTCGCTCGCCTGTACCGCGAATTCGACAATATCGTCGGGATCAAGGAAACGACCAAGGACTTCTCGCACTTCTCCCGCGTACTGCACGCCTGCGGACCGGACCTGCTGATGTGGTCGGGCATCGAATTGCTGTGCCTTCCCTTGCTGGCCCTCGGCGGCGTCGGATTCATCAGTGCGGTCGCCAATTTGGCTCCGGCGGCCGTCGCTCAGATGTACGAAGCCTGGGATACGGGCGACTACGCGAAAGCCCGCGACTTGCACTATCGCCTGCACCCACTGGCCGATCTCCTGTTCATAGAGACCAACCCGGCACCGCTGAAATGGGCGCTGGCTCAGCAGGGACGCATCGAGTCCGGTTTCGTACGCCCTCCGCTGGTCCCACTAACCGACGACGGCAAGGTAGAGGCCGAAAAGCTACTCGCCGCGGGCGCGGAACTTCTTCCGCCCGGGGACAGCCGAGGCATGTGATCCCGACAAACCCCTCATGCTCGTCGGGTCCCGGGGCCTCGAACTACGCGTCTCAGCGCTCGAAAGCGCTTGGTGCAACGCATCTTTCAGGATCACCTCTGATCGCCGCTGGAGTAGGCCCGCCACCTGCGAATCGCACCGACCGGTAACCCGATGGCCACGGGTGCATGGGCCACTGGCAGGACGACCAGGGATTCCGACTGGAGCCGCCGGAGGGCCTCGCGGACCGGGATCCGCGAGACGCCGTACCGCTCGGCGGGCTGCACCTGGTTGATGCGTCTGCCGTCCTCGATCCGCCCCGCACGATCTCGTCGCGAAAGCGCGCTCAAAATGCCGCCCGCCTCATCGTGGCCGGGAACGGACCAGCAGCCCCTGCGGCCGGAGCAGCAGCACCGCTGTCAGCAGCCCGAAGACGATCAGCTCGTCGTAGCTGGCCGTGTAGTACCGGTCCACCAGGGTCTGCGCGACCCCGAGCACCAGCCCGCCGGCGAAGGCCCCGGCGGCGCTCTCCAGTCCGCCGAAAACCGCGGCGACGAAGGCGAAGACGCTCAGGGACAGGCCGACGTCCGGCTGGATGGCCTGCGCCGCGATGGCCATCGCCCCGGCCAGCCCACCGAGCAGCCCGGTGACCGCCATCGCCACCGCGCCGACCCCCTCGGGGTGAATGCCGAGCAGCCGGCTGGTCTCCCGGTTCGCCGCACAAGCGCGCAGCCGCCGGCCGGTGGTGGAGTACCTCAGCAGCAGGGTGACGGCGACCACGACCGCGATCGAGACCGCCATGATCAGCACGTACTGCCCGCTGATCCGGCTTTGCCCCACCCGGACCTGCCAGCCCGGCACCCAGGCCGGGAGGGTCTGCGCGTCCGGCGTGACCAGCTTCTCGATCAGCGGGGCGGAGAGCGCCGCGACCATCACGGTGCTGAGCAGGACGATGTAACCGGGGCTCCGGCGGCGCCAGAGCGGGACGATGATCACGAACCAGAGCACGCTGCTCCAGACCCCCGCCAGCACCGTCCCGCCGACCACCGCGAGGCCGTACGGCCAGTGCTCCTGCTCGGAGAGCCAGTAGCTGCCCAGTCCGCCGACCACCACATAGGTCCCGGAGGCGAAGTTGATCACACCGGTGGCCCGGTAGACGATCGTGTAGCCGGTCGCGACCAGTGCGTACATCGCGCCGAGGGCCAGGCCCACGGCCAGGGTGGCGATCACGAGGGCTCTCCCAGGTAGACGGTTCTCAGTTCCTCGCTCTCCCGCACCTGCTGTGCGGGCCCGCTGAGGATCAGCCGGCCGAAGTCGAGCAGGGTGACCCGGTCGCAGAGGGAGAAGAGGAAGGACACGTCGTGGTCGACCACCAGCACCGAGGTGCCGCGCGCCCGCACATCGTCGAGCAGCCCGGCCAGCCGGTCGATCTCCACGTGGTTGAGCCCGGCCCCCGGCTCGTCGAGCAGCAGCAGCCGGGGGCCGGCCGCCAGCACCCGGGCCACCTCCAGCAGACGCAGCCGGCCGAAGGAGAGCTCCCCAGCGGGCCGATCCGCGTCGGCGGCGAGGCCGCAGTACTCGAGGAGTTCGTCGGCCTTCTCGCCGAAGGCGCGCTCCTCGCGCCGCATCCGCGGCGACCTCAGCAGGACCTCGACCGCGCCGGCCCGAAAGGAGGAGGCGTAGCCCGCCAGGACGTTCTCCTTCACGGTCATCCGCGTCAGCGGGCTGGCCGCCTGGAAGGTCCGCACCAGCCCGAGCCGGGCCCGCTTGGCAGTGGCGTACGAGGTGACGTCGTGCCCCGCGAACCGCACGGTGCCGCGGTCCGGGCGGAGGGCTCCGGCGATCAGGGCGAGCATGGTGGACTTGCCGGCGCCGTTCGGCCCGATCAGCCCGACCGTCTCGCCCGGGAGGACGGAAAGCGACACATCGTCGACCGCCCTGACCCCGCCGAAGGAACGCGACACGCCCGCCACATCCAGCAGTTGCTGGGTCATACCGCCTCCTGCGTCCGCGTCCTCGTCGCGGCGAACGGCAGCCGCCGGCGTCTCGGCAGCAGCCCGCGGATGCTGCCCAGTTCCCGGCCGTCGCCGAGGATCCCGGAGGGCCAGAGGATCAGCCAGAGCAGCAGTACGGCGAGCATCGCCACGTTCTGCCAGCTGCCGAAGAAGGAGATCTGCTCCGGCAGCAGCACCACCAGTGCCGCCCCGATCAGCGGTCCGGCCAACTGGCCGCTGCCGCCGACGATGAGCACGAAGAAGATGTTGCCGATCATCACCGAGTCGAAGTAGTCGGGGGACACATAGCTGAGGAACTGCCCGAAGAGCGCCCCCGCCAGCCCGGCCATCCCGCTCGCCACCACCAGTGCGAGCAGCCGCACCCGGGAGACCGAGACGCCGACCGACTCCGGCACGTCCGGCCGCGCCGCCACCGCGCGCCAAGCCCGGCCCAGGTGGGAGGAGACCAGCAGGTGGTAGACGCCGAGGCAGATCCCGGCGGCGACCCAGAACAGGACGAAGTAGTCGATGGTCTGGTCGACGGCGAAGCCGCCGATAGTCATCGTCGGGATGTCGCCCACGCCCAGGGCGCCGCCGGTCAGGCCCCTGGCGTTGGTCGCCAGGGACTGCACGCCGAGGGCCAGCGCCAGCGTGCCCATCGCGAGGTAGTGCCCCCTGAGCCGCAGGAAGGGCAGGTAGACCAGGGCGGCGACGGCCGCGGAGAACACCACCCCGGCGAGGATCGCGAGCCACGGGTTCCAGTGCTCCTTCACCTCGAGCAGCGCGCTGGTGTAGGCGCCGATCGCCATGAAGCCGACCTGGGCGAAGGTCACCTGGCCCGCGACCCCGAGGGCGACGTTGAACCCGATCCCGACGATCGCGTAGATCGCCACCAGGCAGAACAAGTACAGCCAGTACGCGGAGCCGGAGACCGCGACGCCGACCAGTATCGCGCCCACGGCCAGGACGACCAGGCCGTTCCTTCTCTCCCACAGTTCGGACCTCATAAGGCTCCTTCTTCCTTCTCGGTCTCCCCGCCCAGGTAGATCTCGGACAGCTCCTCCGGGGAGGGCAGGGCGTGCCGCAGCTCGCGGACCACGCGCCCGCTGCGCAGCACCACCACCCGGTCAGGATCCCGAACCAGCGGGACCGACTTCTGCTCCACGATCAGCAGCGAGATCCCCTCCTCCTGGAGGCGACCCAGCGCCTGGTAGACAGTCGCCGTCGCCTTCGGGGCAAGACCGAGCGAGGGTTCGTCGATCATCAGCACCTTGGGGTCGGCGACCAGGGCCCGCGCCGTGCCGAGCATCTGCATCTCGCCGCCGCTCAGTGTGGAGCAGTCCTGCTTCATCTTGGCCCGCAGCGGTGGGAAGAAGGCGGTCGACCAGTCCAGCGCCTCGTGCTCGGAGCGACGGCGGCGGCGCGGGGCGGTGTGCAGTCCGAGCAGGATGTTGTCGCGGACGCTGAGGCCCGGCAGCACTCCCCGTCCCTCCGGGACCAATGAGAGCCCGGCTCTAGCCCGTCGATGCGTCGGCATGGCCGTGACGTCGAGACCGCCGAGGCGGACGGTCCCGGTGCCGGCCTCGACCAGTCCGGCCAGTGCTTTGAGGAGGGTGGTCTTGCCGGCCCCGTTCAGTCCGAGCACCAGGGCGGTCTCCCCGCGGAGCAGGGACATCGACACACCCTCGAGCGCCTGCACCCGGCCGTAGGCGACGCCCAGCCCGGCGGCCTCGACCACCGCGGTCGCCGGGTCTGGCGGCCGGGTGCCGTTCTCATCCCTGGAAAGTGATGTGGAGCTTGTCACCGGAGTAGCTACCTATCGAGTTGGGGTTGGCCGTGGCGTTCTGACCGGTGTGGTCCTTCGTGGAGTAGCGGTAGGAGCTCACCGCGCCCTGCCAGCTCAGCGAGTTGAGTTCGGCCTGCACCTTCGGGCCGGTGGCACTGCCCGAGCGGGCCACCGCCTCGGCGAGGATGTGCACGGCGTCCCAGCCGTACGCGGCCGAGGTGACCAGCGCCGAATCTCCGTGCGAGGCCTGGTATGCGGTGAGGAAGGTTTGGTCCGCCTGCCGCAGGGCGGTGTCCGGGATCAGCGGATAGGCCTGCGGGGCCTGGACGACGAACTCCGTCCTGGGATAGGCCGCCGCCGCCTGTTCGAAGGTCTGCAGGGTGTCGCTCATCTGGATCACCGGCACGTCGAGTCCCGCGGCCTCGGCGCCCTTGGCCTCCAGGATGTGGCCGGGGCCGACGATCGAGTCCACCACCGCCCCCGGGTGCGAGGCCGCCACCTGCTGCATGGTCGCCGTCATGTCGGTCGCCGTGGCGGAGACGGTCGTGGTGGAGCTGATACTGATCCCGTCCGCCTGGACGGCCGCCTTGACCAGGGTGCCGATGAGCTGCCCGTACACGCTGGTGGTGGCGAGGAAAGCCACCGACTTCACCTCGAGGTGCTTGACATAGGCCATGATCGTCTCGACCATCTTGCCCACCGAGCTGGACACCTCGAACTGGTAGGCGCTCCCGGTGGGCGGCGGTGCGACGCAGACCATCGGCAGCTGGTTGCGGGTGACCACCGGCCGCGCGGCACTGCAGGCCGTGGAGTCCCCGCCGGCCAGAATGGCGTCCACACTGTCGGCGTTCACCAGCTTGTTGACGTTCTGCACTCCGACCACCGGATTGGACTGCTCGTCCGAGACCCCGGAGATCTCCAGTCTGCGGCCACCCGCGCCGCCGGCGGCATTGATCTCCTGCACGGCGAGCCTGAGCCCCGCGATGTAGCCGAGGTCGACCGAGGACAGGTATCCGGTCTGGGCGGCCGAGACGCCGATCACCACCGGCCCGGGCGCGCTGTCCGAGCGGGCCCGGTCGGAGCCGCAGGCGGCGAGGGATGCCGACAGCAATCCGCAGACCGCCGCTGCGACAACGGACTTGGACGCTCTGCGCCGGCGGCGGACCGGAGCAGAGCCCTTGTCTGGACAGCGCATCAGGAGCCCGCACCGGTCCCGAGCCTGGCGTCGAACACGCTGAGCACCTTGTCCCAGGTGTGCTCCGCGGCCTCGAAGTCGTACATCGGCCGCCCGGGGAAGGCGAAGCCGTGCCGGGTGCCGTCCAGCCGCTCGACCGACCAGTCGGCCTCGCAGTGCTTGGCGAACAGCTCCCGCACCCGCTCCACGTCCTCGGCGCTGACGTGCTTGTCGTGCTCGGCGAAGGCGAGGTACGTGGACCCCGTCATCCGCCCGAGCGTCGCCTCCAGCGACTCCTCGCCCTCGGTCAGCATCCCCACCCCGTACAGCGAGGCGGAGGCTTTGATCTCGTCCGGGAAGACGCAGGAGGCGCGGACCGCGAAGAGCCCGCCGAGGCAGTAGCCGACGGCGCCGCGCGGGCCGTCGTCCACCTGCCGCATGTGCTTGATGTAGTCGAGCAGGTAGCGGGTGTCGTTCATGACCTGAAACGGCGTCTCGGCGGTCTTGACGACCACCCCGCGCATGGCCAGCGAGACCGGGTCGGTGTTGTCCGGGTCGATCTCCACCGTGCCGACCCGCCAGTACAGCGACGGCGCGAAGACGCAGTAGCCGTAGGACGCGAGCCGGCGGGCGAGGGCGAGCAGACCTTCGTGGAGACCCCCGATGTGGTGGTACATCACCACCGCGGGGAACGGTCCGGATCCCTCCGGCCAGACCACCGCGGTCTCCATCGGTCCGTCCGGGGTGGGGACGAAGAGGCGGTCTTCCCTCACGGCGATACCTCCTTCTCCGGGCAACGATGCCCAGCTATATAATGTATCCAGTAAGTTAGGCGCGCCCCCGAAACCGTGTCAACGGTTGTAGCTGTATAAATTCGAGCGATTTTCACGGTCGCCCGGAACATCCCGTCGGCGTCGACAGCGCTCCTATTACTAGGATAGTGAATACAGTATACTCTAGATCGGCCGCCTTCCGGCCAGTGTGGAAAGTCTGAAAATCAGCGCAACCGGATCACCGAGTTCGCGGAGTACGGGGCGCTGACCGAGCGCGTCGCCGCGAAGGCCCGCAGCCACATCAAGGAGATGGAAGATGACTGAACCCGAACCGCACTCCGGCGTCTACGTGGATGGCGCCTGGCGCGCCGGGAGCGACGGCCGGACCTTCGAGGTGCGCAACCCCGCGGACGACTCGGTGCTGGCCACCCTCGCGGACGCGAGCGCACCCGACGCGAGCGACGCCCTGGCGGCCGCTGCCGCCGCGCAGTCCTCCTGGGGAGCGACCCCGGTCGGGACGCGAGCCGGGCTGCTGCGCGAGCTGCACAACGCGGTCCTGGAGCGCGCCGAAGAGTTCGCCGATCTGATCACCGCCGAGAGCGGCAAGACCCTGGCCGACGCCCGCGGCGAGGTCGGCTACGGCGCCCAGTTCCTGGCCTGGTTCGCCGACCAGGCCAGCCAGCTCCCGCACGGCGAGCACTACACCGACCCGGCGGGGGCGGTGCGCATTCTGACCCAGTACCGGCCGGTCGGCCCCTGCCTGCTGATCACGCCGTGGAACTTCCCGCTGGCGATGATCACCCGCAAGCTGGCGCCGGCACTGGCGGCCGGCTGCACGAGTGTCGTCAAGCCCGCAGCGCAGACGCCGCTGACCGCGGTCCGGCTGGTCGAGCTGCTGCACGAGCTGGGTCTGCCGGCCGGCGTGGTCAATCTGCTCTCCACTACGCGGGCGGTAGAGGTCTCCGAGGCGGTCTTCGCCTCGCCGGCGCTGCGCAAGGTCTCCTTCACCGGCTCGACCGGGGTCGGCAGTGCGCTGCTGCGCGCGGGCGCCGAGCGGGTGGTGAACTCCTCGATGGAGCTGGGCGGGGATGCCCCGCTGATCGTCTTCGACGACGCCGAGCCTGACCATCTCGACCAGGTGCTGGTCGCCAAGCTCCGCAACAGCGGGCAGTCCTGCATCGCGGCCAACCGGATCCTGGTGCAGGACGCGAGCGCGGACGCGTTCGTGGAGGCGCTCGCCGAACGGTTCCACGCCCTGCGCGTCGGCGCCGGCCGGGCCGAGGGTACGGACGTCGGTCCGCTGATCGACGACGCGGCGGTGCGGAAGGTCTCCCGGCTGGTGGACGAGGCGGTCGCGGCCGGCGCCCGGATCGCCGCGCAGGCGCCGCTGCCCGAGGGCCCTGGCAGCTACTACCCGCCCACACTCCTCGTGGACGTGCCCGGGGAATGCGCCATCGCACGGGAGGAGATCTTCGGTCCGGTGGCCTGCGTGAGCCGCTTCAAGGACGAGGCGGACGCGATCCGGACGGCCAACGCCACCCAGGCCGGCCTGGCCTCCTACGTCTTCACACAGGACCTGTCCAAGGCGCTGCGGGTGGGTACGGCGTTGGACTTCGGGATCGTCGGGGTGAACCGCGGCTTCGTTTCCACCGCCGCCGCACCCTTCGGCGGAATCAAGACCTCGGGTCTCGGCCGCGAGGGCGGGCTCCACGGCCTGGACGAGTACCTGGAGTGCCAGTACCTGTCCCTGCCGGTGAACTCCCCCACCTGAGGTGCGACAGCCGCCCAGTGCCAAGAGAGGTGCGGCGCTGGGCGGCTGTCGGTGGCGGATCGCTCAGGCGGCGCCGTGTCGGGACCAGCCGGCGATCACCTCGTCGCTGGAGGCGACGAAGACGGACGGCCGCAGGATCGCCATCGCGTGCTCGTGCGCCTCGCGGGTGTAGCTGGCCGAAGCGTCCTCGATGACCGCGGTGAAGTACCCGTAGGCCATCGCGTGCCGGGCGGTGAAGTCGATGCCGATGTCGGTGGCCACCCCGGCCAGCAGCACGGTGGTGATGCCGCGGGCCCGCAGCCGGGCGTCCGCGGGGGTGTTGTGGAAGAGCGAGGGGACCGACTTCTCGATCACCAGCTCGTCCGGCTCCGGCTCGAAGCCCTCCAGGAACGCGGTGTCCTGCCCGCCCGGCTGCATGTAGTGGTCGGGCCGGTTCTCTCCGTGGGTGCGGCGGGTGATCCGCCACCTGGTCAGCAGGTCCATCAGCTCGGGCCGGGGCGCCAGGTGGCGGCTGCGCACGATCAGCGCCCCGCTCTCCCGGGCCGCGCCCATCAGCTTGCGCCAGACCGGGGCCAGCCGGGGAGTCTCGCCGGTCTGGCCGGCCAGACCGTTCTGCAGGTCCCACAGCACCAGGGCGCACTTCTCCGGCCGGAGCAGCTCGTCGAGCGAGCTGGGCACGATGCCGCGATCGGGGCTGGTCTCAGCCATGGAGTTCCCTCCGTCTCAGTTGTTCTGTCAGATGCCGTCGACGAACGGCTCGATGCTCGCGAAGTACGCCGCCGGGTCCGTACCGGACAGGGGGATCCCCTGGTACGCGGCGTGCGGTCACCGCTGCGGCGACCGCCTCCTGGACTGGATCGGACGGACTGCGGGGAAGTCCTCGATCACCTGGCCGATCCCCGCCTCCCGGGCGCGCCGCACCACCAGGGCGGCCAGCGCGATGTCCTGCTCGGCGGTGCCGACCGACTTGAAGAGCACCCGCTCGGAGTCCGAGCGCCTGCCCTGCGCCGGATCCTGCAGCACCTGCCACAGCTCCTTGACCTCCTGCTCGGAGGTCAAGTGCAGCTCGGTCGCGGCCAGTCCGTCGCCGGACTCGCGGACGTGCGGGAGGTCGTCGACCACGACTCGGCTGCGGGACCACAGGTCCATATCCACCTCCCGGTGCTGCGGTCGCACCGAGGAGATCCCGCAGACCAGTGCCCCCTCCCGGACGGCGTCTCCGCGGATCACCGGCTCGCTCCCGGCGCGGATGGCGCTGAGTACCACGTCGGCGCTCTTCAGCGCGGCCGTGGTGTCCCCGATAGGCTCGATGTCCAGGTCCAGCCGGGTCGAGAGATCCCGGGCGAACTGTTCACGGTTGGCCACGGTCCGGCTGCAGACCAGCACGCGGTCCGGACGCAGCACCGTGGCACTGGCCTCCAGCAGGGCCCGCGCCTGGGTTCCGGAGCCGATCACGGTGACCTGCCGAGCATTGCTCGGGGCCAGGTGTTTGACCGCGATCGCGGCGGTGGCGGCCGTGCGGAAGGCGGTGATCCAGTCCGCGTCCAGCATTGCGACCAGTTCCCCGGTCTCCAGGTCGGTCATCGCGATGACGTAACGGACCCCGTGCACGGGGTGGTAGTTCATCGCCTTGTAGCCGGCGTAGCCGGTGTCGTAGGCGATCACCGGCATCAGCCGGTGGAAGCCCCGGGCACCGCTGACGTCCATGGTGATCCGGGGCGGGAGCTCCAGGGCTCCTTCGGTCGGCCGGGAGAGCATCCGCTCCAGGCCGGTGACGACGTCGGCATCCGCCATCAGGTCGCGGATGACGGCATCTCGCAGCAGCAACATGTGTCCTGCCCCTACTCGGGGTTGCGGCCGAGGTAGAACTCGGTCAGGTCGCTGGAGGGGAGTTCGTCGATGATGCCGGCCTTGAGGGCGCCCTCGGCGATTCGGCGCATCGCGCCGTCGCTGAGGCGCATCGCCGGCGAGCGGAGGGAGCCGCCGTTGAAGCCGTTCAGCCACTCCATGTACTTCCAACCGACCCGGTGGATGTAGTGGGCTCCGGAGTAGCTCTGGGAGAACGCCAGGCGGGCGGCCCGCGCGGGCTGGATCCGCCACCAGATCTCCATCGCCTCGTCCCAGCGGTCCTGGTGCATGAGGTCGAAGTACCTCGGCACCGCGTCACCGAAGAACTGGAAGTTGCTGGTCCCCATCCACTGCATGCCGAACCACTGCACGAAACCGGGAGCGGTGGCCTCCCGCGGGTCGGAGATCAGCAGGCGGTCCGAGCAGAGCCGGAGCATGTCGGTGTGGGCGCCGTTGCCGGTGCCGCCCTCGCACTTGAGGGCAACCGCCCGCGGGTGGTCGGCGAGCCGGCCGACCAGTTGCGGGGAGAGCTGGCCCGGGTGCAGCCGGCCGAAGTTCCAGTGGTCCACCGAGAAGAGCACGGTGGCCAGCGGGACGGCGTCCATGATCTTGGTCGAGTAGTCGTAGACGTCCTGCTCGGTACGCGGGTAGAAGGTCTGCGGGTACGAGAGCAGCAGCAGGCTGGCGCCCGCGTCGGCGCCGGCCTGCCCGACCCGGACAACGTCGTCCGCGGCATCGAAGTTCGCGTGGACGACCAGGTGGAAGTCCTCACCGCCCTCGTCCTTGACGATCTCCATGAACCGGATGTACTCGTCCACCGTGGTGCCGCACTCCGAGACCGCGAGGGAGCCCCAGAAGCCCAGCTCCTTGATCCGGCGCACGTCGTGGCGGATGGCGGGCTCGTTCAGTTTCTTCATGTCCTGGGAGAAGGACGGCATCACGACGTTGCAGACGCCGCGCATGTTCTCGCGGGCCCATTCCTTGGACTCGCTTTCGGTGTATGTGGGCATACCAGTGATTTCCTTTCCGTAACGCAAGATGTTCAGTCGGTGGGGATCAGGCCCTCGTCGGGCCGCCCCAGCGCGGCTTCGCGGAAGCGCGGCGATTTGCCTCCGGAGAGCACGCCCATCCACTGGTCCAGGCTCTCCTTCGAGTACTCCAGGACCCGGAACGGGAAGTCCGCGGGATCGTCGACCTTGACGCCGTCGGTCTCGCATTCGCAGATGAATTCCATCGGATCGAGGAAGTAGCAGAAGATGTAGTCGCCCGGGCCGTGCCGGCCGGGGCCGTAGAGCTTCTCCCCGGTCTTCGTCCTGCTCGCCCGGCCGATGTGCCGGAAGAACTGGTTGAGCTCCGGCATCTCCCAGGCCACGTGGTTGAGCGAGGGGTGCGGGGCCCGGTTGAAGGCCACCGTGTGGTGGTCGCGGTTGCTGTACAGGAAGGACATGTCCTGGGCGCGCCACTCGCGGACCGCGAAGCCGAGGATGTCGCAGTACCACTCGGTGGCCTTCTCGATATTCCCCGAGTTGAGCACGATGTGGGCCAGGAACGCCGGGACGGCGTCCGGCAGTTCGGCCGGGTCGGGCCCCTCGGCGGGCGGGGTGCGGAGGGCGAACTCCACGCGTCGGCCTTCCAGGTCGACGAAGTGGAATCCCTCGGTCATACCGGGGCAGCAGGGGATGTCCTCGAGGATCGGAACGCCGCGCTCCTCGATCCGCGCCCGCACCTCGTCGAAGCGCTCCCGCTCCGGGGTGACCAGGCAGAAGTGGTCGACCGCCTTCTTCTCGGAAATGACCAGCACAAGGGAGTAGTCCTCCCCGACGTCCCGGCTGGCACCCAGGCGTACGGTCCCGTCCTCCCGACCGACCTCGTGCAGGCCCCAGTCGGTGGAATAGAAGTCCACCGCCTCCGGCGCCTTCGGCGAGGCCAGCGCCACATGGTGCAATGTCATCTGCATCGCGATTGCTCCTCTCCCCTGGTTCCCCAGATGGTTCGTGATTTCCTCCGCACCCGGCGGGCGCGCTGGTCCCGGCGGGCAAGCAGCTTCCAGAGCTTGCGTGCTCACGACTCCTCCATCCGCTATTATTGGATACTGTATCCACTTAGAGCTTGTTGTCAACCTTCCGTGGAGCGAGCCGGAACCCCACCGTCGAAGACCCGCAGGCGGCAGCTTGTCGGCACGGCGTATGAACCAGCCGCACACCGCGCCCGCGAGGATCAGCCGCGCTGCTCCTCGGCCGGCCGTCGGCCCTGCTCCGCCGCGCTCTTGTCGATCCGGTACAGGATGAAGTTCCGCGAGGTCATCACGTGCTCCCGCATGACCTCCCGGGCCCGCTCCAGATCGCCCGCGGACAGCGCCGCGATCAGGCGCTCGTGCTCGGCCGTGGCCGTGCTGCGCCCCGGCTCGTTGGTGACCATGCTGGCCAGATGGGTGTGGATCCGGGTCCGGACGTCGATGATCACCTCGGAGACCATCGTCCCGGGGCCGGCGATCAACTGGTGCAGCCGGCGGTCGAGTTCCATGAACTCTTCGCCGCGCTCACCTTTCATCTGCTCATTGAGCGCCCGGAGCTGGTCGATCGTGTCGGACGGCACGACGCCCCGCTTCACCAGGGCATGGTCCTCCAGGGCGATCCGGATGTCCACAAGCTCCAGGATCTGGTCGACGGTCGGCCTGGAGACCACGAACTGGTGATAGGGGGCCGCCTTGACCAGTGACTCGGCCTGCAGCCGGCGCAGCGCCTCGCGAACCGGGATCCGGCTGACGCCGTACCGCTCGGCGAGATGTACCTGGTTCAGATTGGAGCCGTTGGACAGGACGCCGCGCACGATGTCGTCGCGCAAGCGCTCGTACACGGCGTCGGCAAGCGACGCGCGAGGCACCAGCGTGTCCTTCGGATCCCTGCTCATGGTCGATTCCCTTCACCCTAAACTATAAACAGTATACAGAATGGCTCGGGACGACTCGCGCCGGACACGGTGTCAGCTGAGCGCGTCCCACAAGGTGGAGTACATCTCCTGGAATTCGGCGCTCCTCTTGAAACCGATCCCGCGCGGGTGAGCCGCGTTCGATCTCACCGCGACGCGGCCGTAAATATCGACGTTCATCTGACCGTACGGGCGAAGTCGGTGACGAAACGTGTGAGTAGACGGGCGAACTCGGCACGCTCGCGGGACGACCACTGCGCGGTGGTGCGGGCGAAGACCGCGCGGCGGGCATCGTGGACCCGCGACAATTCGGTGCGAGCCTTGGGGGTCAAGCGCAGGACCACACGACGGGCGTCGGCTTGGTCGGCCTCGCGGCGAAGGAGTCCCTCGGACACAGCGCGAGCGACAAGGCGGCTTGCACGCGGTTGGTCGACATCGAGGGCGTGGGCGATGTCGGTCACCGTGGCGGCGTCGGTGAGGGCCTCGACCGCGTCGAGTACACCGAACAGAGCGGAGTCGAGGGCAAACGCGATCCCCTTGGCGCCCAAGCGGTTCAGGGTGTAGAAGACATGCACCTGGAGGTAGTGGTGTCCACTCCCCAACCGTTCGGCTACTGGCTCGAGCACATCGATCGGGGCATCGAGGAGAGTTTCGTCGCCCTGCTCGCCGCCGACGGCCTGGTTCGCCGGTCCTGGCAGTTGCTGCACACCCTCGCGGTCGCCGGACCCCTGGCGCCACCCGACCTCGATCGAGCGGTTTCCCCGTTCCTCGACGAGTCCGATCCGGCCACCGTGCCCTACGTGGAGCAGTTGGCCGAGCGCGGCTGGGTGGTCCGAAGCGACGACAGTGACTATGCCCTCACCGCAGCCGGTCGCACCGCCCACGACGACCTGTTCGAACGCGCGCAGGCGCAGCGGGGCGCGATCATGAACGGTTTGACACCCGCGGACTTCCACACGCTCGTCGATCTATTGCAGCACGTCGCCGGCAATGTCGATCGCCTTGTGCATCAAGCGAACCAATCACAACCCAGGCTCGCTACGGGGTAGGCACCGCGCAAACACGTGCGCAGGATCCTCGCCGAGCTTGAGCCTCCCGGTCGATCCAGCTGCGCCGGTGTCCAGAAACGTTGGCCGATCTGCCGGTGCCTTGGCATCGGATCGCACGTCTCACACTTCTTTTCAGGATTTGAAAATTCGGTACTTCAAGTTTTGGATATGCTCAATAGCCGATGGTGAAGCGGCGCTGCACGAAACGCGGAAGCTCCGCCTCGTCGAGAATGGCGACGGCGGCGTCCTCGGCGGATATTCGGCTGCGCCCCTCGGCGTCCATGACGGGCTGGTCGCCGCCGATCCGGAAGCGGCCGGTACGCTCGCCGGGGGCGATTTCCACGGCCGGGCTGAGGTAGGTCCAGAGCCGGTTGGAGGTGCGAAAGAGGTTCAGCGCGTCACCGTGGCCCCGCATTGCCGCGGCATACTCCCTGGGCAGGCCGAAGCCGTCGATCGCGGCATTGAGAAGCTCGTCGGAGTCGGCGAACACCAATCCGGGCTCGACCTCGAGATTCGCGGCGCCGCCGACGACAATGAGCCGGATCCGGGGGCGGATTGCCAGTGCGGTCAGCAGCGCCGCGGCTGCCCGGGCGTAGATGCCGGGGTCGCTGATCGCGCGCGCTACAGCGTCGGCTGGGTCATTGGCGGCGTTGCCGGCTCCGAATCCGCTGATCAGGACGTCGAGGCCAGGGAGGACCGCGGCGATGCTGCCGGCATCGGTGGCATCGATGCTCTTCCATCGAATGTTCTCACGGCTGTCCTGAATGCTGGAGATGTCGCGGCTGAACGCTGTGACCTGGTGTACGCGATCGAGCGCCTCCGTGACGATGCGGCTGCCGATGGTGCCGGTGGCACCGATAACTCCGATATGCATGATTCTCCAGATTGTGTAATGAAACGTTTATCGGCGCTGGTCCTCGCGAGCGCGACCCCGGCCTCGAGCTATTCACCGCCGATATCGTCGCCCGGGCCGACGCAATATCTGTTGCGGTCTTCTGGGCGGGCCCCGCAGAGGTCGGCTGCGATGCGGAACAGTCCAATACGTTCCGCTGGCCAATTCTCTTGTTGGTCGTGGTAGATCTGGTGCATCAGGCGGTCGGCGGCATCGGCCGAACCAAGCATGAGCTGGCAGAACAGTCGCAGCTCCGCGTGCGGCGCGGAGTCGTGCCGGGTGATGAATTCCTGTTCGGACATGCCTTTGCCCGGTCAGAGTCCGAACAGGGCAAACGGCCCGGTGCCGTGGAACGCGACTACCCTGCAGACGCCCTCGACGCCGATCGTCAGGACGTGCAGTGCGTGGGGGTGCCGCGCACCGTCGTGGCCGCGGGTGTACACCGCGAAGGCGGGCTGTCCATTGGCGGAGGTGGCGACCAGTTCGGCCGGACCGATTATCCGCATCTGCCTGGCCAGGAAGGCCAGGATGGTGTCGCGGCCCTCGAACCAGGTCGCGATCGGCGGCATCTCCCATCGCGCGTCCTCGGTCAGTACCGCGACGAGTTGATCGATGTCCGCGGTCGCGAATGCGGTGACGTATCGGTCGAGCAGGGCTCGCTGTCGTGGTTCGTCCGGTTCGGTCAGACCGTCCTGGCTGAGTGGAACCTGGGCTCGCGCGCGCTGCAGTGTGCTGTTGACGGCCGCTGTCGTCATCTCCAGCAGTTCCGCGACTTCCGCGGCTCGCCATTGCAGCACGTCGCGCAGGATCAGCACGGCTCGCTGTCGCGGTGGTAGCTGCTGGAGTGCCCCCATCAGGGCCAGGCGCATGGTTTGTCGTTGCACCACGACGGTTGCCGGGTCGGCCGGGGTGGCGGTGAACAGGAAGTCGGGTATCGGTTGGAGCCACGGTATCTCCGGGCTTCGCTTGGCCAGCCCGGCGTCGGGGTGCGCCTCGGGGGCGCCGAGATCGGCGGGCAGCGGCCTGTGTCTGCTTCTTTCCAGCGCCTTGAAGCAGGCTCGGGTCGCGATGCGGTAGAGCCAGGTGCGCAGCGACGATCGGCCCTCGAACCTGCGGTAGGCCCGCCAGGCGTCGAGATAGACGTCCTGAACCACTTCCTCGGCCTCCTCGGCCGAGCCGAGCATGCGGTAGCAATACGCGATCAGCTCGCGTCGGTACGGTTCGCTCAGGCGTCCGAAATCCTCGGTCTCGGTCCTGATCTCAGTCACAGTGTGCATGATCCGCCTATCCTGGTGTCGTTCATCGAGAGACGGTGATGTCGGACATGTCGATCGCGACCAGGACGATCCGATCGTCGCCCATGGTGGTGTAGGCCCGCCGGGCGGCCGGGATGATGATGCCCCCGACGTCGCGGTAGTCCGCGGCGTGGAGCTGCGACTCGGTGCCCGGGTCGACGATGTCGATGGCGAAGTCGTGGCGGCGCAGCAGTCCGTCGGGGCCGAAGCAGAACACCTGCTTGCGGGAGTGGGTCTTGATGTGGTCGGGGAAGGTCACGTGCAGCCGCCGCCATATCTCACCGTCGGCCTCGATGGGTGCGACCTCCTCGCAGACGAACCCGGGCCATGTGAACAGGAACGGCGTGTTCAGGTACGTCCATAGTGCTTCACCGGTGAAGTACGCGAGATGCAGGTCGTCCCAGGGTGTTTGGAAACTGTGGCCGTCGAAGGACCGCTCCGGGTCGTCGCGTACGTCGATCACGGTGCCGTCGAGGTGCTGCAGGGCGACCCGGTCGGTCTCGAACAGCGAGCGCCGGTCTCGACCGAGAAAGTCCATGCTCAGCCGTTCCCGTTTGGTGTCCACCTCGACGCGGACGTCCCCCATGTCCTTTCCCTTGATCTGCCAGAAGGCTCCGCCGATGGTGGCGTCGACGTTGATCGCCCGGATCCGGTTCCACCGGTCCAGACCGCCGTGCGCGGCGACCGCGGTCGTGAGTAGGTCGTTCATTGCTGTGTTCCTGTCTTCGATTGCCCCGGACACCATCCGGTGTGTGGCGGATGGCGTCCGGGGCGTGTCGTGGTCAGTCGACGATGATTCCGCCGGTGAGGTTGGCGACGGTTCCGGTCATCGCGGATGCTTGGTCGGAGGCCAGGAATACCGCGACCGATGCGAGTTCAGCCAGCGCGGTGAGCTGTTTGCGGTGGGTCATCTGGGCGGCGCCGGTGATCATGGCGTCCTTGGGGATGCCGATCGCGTCGGCGTGCAGCCCGTACACGGTATGGATGATGGGTGTCTCGAGCATGCCCGTGGTGCGCAGGCAGACCGAGCGGACGCCGTACTGGGCCCATTCGGCCGACAGCGCGCGGTTCAGGGCCTCCATCGCCGCCCAGCCGACGCTCATCCCGCCGACCAGCGGCAAGGCGATGCGAGCAGGTTCGGGAGTGTTCATCATGATCACTCCCGAACCCCGGGGAATCATGTGCCGGGCAGCGGATTTCGCGGTCACGAAATGAGACTGGGCGTATGCCGTGATCGGCCGCAGGAAGTTCTCGACCGGGAGGTCGGCCAACGGGATTCCCTGCAACCCTTGCGGCGAGATTCCGGTCGCGTTGAACGACACGTCGATACCACCGGCGTCGGCGACAACCGCGGCGAGGTGCTCGGTGACAGACTTCTCGTCCAGGGCGTCGACCACAGCGGTCTCGACGGCCCCGCCCGCAGCGGAGATCTCCTTGGCGACGGTGTTGACGTTGTCGATATTTCGCCCGGTCAGGAAGACCCTGGCGCCTTCGTGAGCGAATGCGCGTGCGACCGCACCGCCGACCGCCCCGCCCGCACCGTAGACGACCACTGTCTTGTTTTCGAGCAACATGTTCTTCTCTTCCTTGTCGTTCACGCGAGCGCGTGAAGTCCGTGGCCGATGAGCTGGTATTCCCCCAGCTCGTCTCGATTGCCGGTATCCCCGCACAACCGTGCGATCTCGGCACCGACGATGGTGGGCGTGAGCAGCGGTTCGAGTGCCGCGGTGAACGTGGCGGTGTCGATTCCCCGGCGCTGGGCGTAGGCCGCGACACCGGCGGCACCGAGATCGGTGGCAGGCGTGATTTGCGGCAACACGGTGGCGAAACGGATGCCGAGCGAGGCGCGTCGCGATTCGTCCGCGGACATCGCCACCACCAGACTGCCCGGTCCCAGTGGATGTCGCAGCGCCGCAAGGATCCAGTGGAAAGCGTGTCGAGTGTCGACATGCCAGTTGCGGCTGAACGATTCCCACGATTGTTCATGCACCGGACCTGCGGCGGGCGTGGCCCTCATTCTGGTCATAGCGACCACCTCCTACCAATACAGAGGCGACCACAGCGCAAAAGTCATCGGAACCCACGACAGACACCGATAGGTTGGAATTACGGCTTCTCGACGCACCGTCGCCGTGTGCTATGCCGTGGTCGCGAGGCGGCTGGTTCGTCTGTTGTCGGCGGGCAGCGTGGTGCCGAGATGGCCTGTCGCGTCCACGGCGCCCCAGTCACGGTTGCCCGATGGATTCCGCGGTACCGGTTGCTGACCTGCAAACTAACGAACCGGTGGGACAACCGGTGACCGATACCGAAGGTGGGGACCCGATGTCATCGGGTTCTGGATCACGGTAGTGCGTGCAGGGTGGGCCGGCTGGTCGGCGACGGGTCGAGGGCGGCGAGTGTCTCGGCGGAGGGGGGCGTGGATAGTTGCGCGACGAGTCCGTCGAGTACCTGGCTGACATGCAGTGCGAACGGTGGGGTTGCTAGTCCGAGGGCGCGGATCCGGTGCCGATGGGCGCACAGACCCAAGCAGGTCAGCGAGGCTTGCTCGATGCGCAGGTCGAGCAGGGGGCGGGGGATCTCGGGCACGAGGACGCCGATGCGGGCGTAGTAGGCGTGTTGCATCTGTTGATGTGCCTCGGGCAGATTCTCGAGGTGGCGCACGTCGTGCAGCAACTGCTCGAGAAAGGGCAGGTAGTAGCAGTCCGGGTCCTCGGCGAGTTCCATCAGCGGTAACTGGTGTGTCTCCAGGACTCGGCGCAGGTCCGCGGGCGGGGTTCTGGCGACCAGCAGTGTGCGGCGGCGGGTCAGGTCGTCGAGACGGTTGGTCAGAATGGCGGCGATCAGCGCTTGTTTGGATCCGAAGTGGTATTGCACCGCCGACTTGTTGGACATGCCGGCCTCGCTGACGATCCGGCTCAGCGGAGCGCCATCGAGCCCGTGCACCGCGTAGAGGCGTTCCGCGGTGAGGATCAGCTGCTGCTTGGCCGAGCGGCCGAGGGAAGACACGGAGCTGGTCATGTTCTCATCCAACCACTCTGGACATTTCTAAGGTATATACCTTAAAGTTCAGTACATCACATTAACTCTGGAGAGTGCGGCAGCTCATGTCAGGATGCCGCCCGATACGGCCCCGGCGCCGAGATCTTGCAAACCACCGAAGCCGATGAGGCACAACGTGTTTCGTAAGGCACCGTGGCAACTCCGGTGTCCCGGATTCCAGTTCGAGAAAGAGAGCAGGCCATGGCAGGACTTCAGGGCCGGGTGGCGTTCATCACCGGCGCGGCGCGTGGGCAGGGGCGCGCCCACGCGATACGGCTGGCCCAGGAGGGCGCCGACATCATCGGGGTCGATATCTGCGCGGATATCCCATCGATGACCTACCCCAACGCGAGCGAAGCCGATCTCCAGGAGACCGAGCAGCTCGTGGAGAAGCAGGGCCGACGGATGGTCGCGATGAAAGCCGACGTCCGTGACTATCACGAACTGCGTGCGGCATTCGAGAAGGGCTATCGAGAGTTCGGCCGGGTCGACATCGTCATCGCGAACGCGGGCATCATCCGGCTGGGTGAGGAGGAGGATTTTCTCACCGAATGGCAGGACGTGATCGGCACCAACCTGACCGGCGTATTCCACACCGTGCGTGCGGCGTTGCCGGAGTTGCGGGCGGGCGGGCGTGGTGGATCGATCGTGCTCACCAGTTCCACCGCGGGACTCAAGGCGACACCATCGTTGAATGCCAGTGGCAGTGCCTACACCGCGGCCAAGCGCGGTCTGGTCGGGCTGATGCAAGGGCTCGCGGGTTATCTTGCGCCGGAGTGGATTCGGGTGAACACGATCCATCCGACCGGGGTGGCCAGCGGGATGACCATGAACCCGGCGATGAGCGCGTTGATGGAGCAGGCCGCCGCCGGGGGGCAGAACGCCATCTCGGGTATGCAGAACGCGTTACCGCTGCCGATCCTGCAACCCGAGGACATCGCCAACGCGGTCGCCTTCCTCGTCTCCGACGAAGCGAAATTCATCACCGGCACCGCCTGGCCACTCGACGCCGGTTTCACGATCCGGTGAACCACCACCATCACCGCCCGGCCACGACGTCGGCCGAGTCACACCCTTCCTGGAGGATTGCATGACAGACACCACGGCATCGCGAGGCCGGGTCGCCGGCAAACGCGTCCTGATCACCGGCGCCGCGCGCGGAATGGGGCGCAGCCACGCCGTCCGGCTGGCCGAGGAAGGCGCCGATCTGATCCTGATCGACATCTGCCGCTCCCTGCCCGAGCTCGAGTATCCGCTGTCGAGTCCGGAGGATCTCGCCGAAACCGCCGCGCTGGTCGAGAAACTCGGCCGCCGGGCGATCACCGCCGAGGTCGATGTCCGCGACGCAGCGGCGTTGGCGTCGGCGGTCCAGGACGCGGTGACCCAACTGGGCAGCCTGGACGCGGCGGTGGCCAACGCCGGCGTGCTGACTGCGGGGACCTGGCAGAACACCACCTCCGAACAGTGGCGCACCGTCGTGGACGTCAACCTCATCGGCACCTGGAACACCTGTGCCGCCGCGCTGCCGCATCTGGTCGAACGCGGCGGCAGCCTGGTCAACATCAGCTCGGCGGCCGGGCTGAAGGGCACCCCACTGCACACTCCCTACACCGCCGCCAAACACGGCGTCGTCGGGTTGAGCCGTGCATTGGCCAACGAGCTTGCCGCACAGAACATCCGGGTCAACACGGTGCACCCCACGGGCGTGGCGACCGGGATGGCGCCGGCCTCGCTGCACCAGTTGCTGATCGATGAACGCCCCGACCTCGCACCACTGTTCGCCAACGCGCTCCCGGTGATCATGACCGAGGCCGTCGATATCAGCAATGCGGTGCTGTACCTGATCTCCGACGAGGCCCGCCACGTCACCGGCACGGAACTCAAGGTCGATGCGGGGGTGACGCTGCGATGAGCACACAGGAGACAGCCGACAGCCCGGCCGCGCGCGATGCCGATCAGCGACGGCAGCGTGGGCGCGAGGCATTCCGCGACGTCATGACCGTCGACCCGCCCGAGGATTCGAGTCCCGCCACCGACGTGCTGCTCGAAGGCGTGTTCGCCGAGGTCTGGACTCGTCCGGCGCTGCGGCGCCGCGACCGCCGGTTCGTCACTCTGGCCTGCGTCGCCGACGCCGACGTCGAGCAGGAGATCGTCGAGCATGTGTACGCGGCGCTCAACAGCGGTGATGTAACCATCACCGAAATGCGCGAAGCGGTCCTGCATTTCGCCGTCTACGCTGGTTGGCCGAAGGCGTCCCGATTCGACGGCATCGTCGACAAGCAGTGGGAACGCATCCACCGCGAACGCGGCATCCCGGTCCCCGCGCGAGAACCGTTGCTGCCGTTGACCACTGCCAGCGATCCCGAAGCCCGGCTCGCAGGCGGCGAGCAATCGTTCCGCGACATCAACTGCCTGGCGTTCTCCCCGAACCGCGACAACCCGTTTCAGGGCGCGGGGATCTTGAACTTCGTATTCGGCGAGATGTGGTTGCGGCCGGGCCTGGGCATGAAGGAACGCCGGTTGATCACCCTGGCCTGCGTCGCATTCCAGGACGCTCCCACCCCGATCCTGTCCCACGTCTACGCGGCACTCGCGAGCCGGGAGGTGTCCTTCACCGAAATGGACGAACTCATCCGCCACATCGCGGTCTACTGCGGATGGCCCAAAGCCTCCCACTTGAACCATGCCGTCACCGAGGTCAAACCCCGAGTACTGGCCGAATGGCAGACCGAACACGCCCCGACCGGCCAGGAGCAGCCGTGACCGCAACCGATACGACTGTGCCCCACAATCTTTCGCTACCCGACACATCCTGGATCGAGGGCGAACGCGCCACGAACACCTCCGGCGGGAGCTACGAACACATCTTCCCCGGCACCGGTCTGTCGAATGCACGCATTCACCTGGCCGGCCCGGACGACATCGACCGCGCCGTCGCCTCCGGGCGCGAGGCACAGCGGGAATGGATGGCGCTGGGCACCGACCGCCGCCGTGACCTGCTCATCGACCTCGCCGACGCGATCGCCGCGCACATGGACGAGTTCTCCCAGCTCAACGTGCACGACTACGCGGTGCCGGTGTCGTTCGCGGCGAATACGATCATGCTGGAACGGTTCCTGCGGTACTTCGCCGGATACGTCGACAAACCCCACGGCCTCAGCACCCCGGTCCCCGGACTGTCGACAGATGTGAACCTGATCGAGCGCGAACCCTACGGCGTCGTCGCCGTCATCGCCCCCTGGAACGGGTCGATGGTCGTCGCCGGAGCCTGCCTCGCCCCCGCCCTGGCCGCGGGCAACGCCGTCGTGTTCAAACCCTCCGAACTGGCGCCGTTCGCTCCGCTGCGACTGGCCGAACTGTGCACCGAGGTCGGTCTGCCCGCAGGACTGGTCAACGTCGTCCCCACCCTCGCCGAAGGCAGCGAGGCCCTGGTGCGACACCCCGGTATCGGCAAGATCCACTTCACCGGCGGCGAATCCACTGCCCGCCGCATCCTGGCCACCGCGGCACAGAATCTCACCCCCGTGGTCACCGAACTGGGCGGCAAATCCGCCAATCTCGTCTTCGCCGACGCCGACCTCGACGCCGCCGCCCGGTTGGCCGCCTACCAGGGGCCGCTCACCCAATCCGGGCAGAGCTGCGCCTGCGCCAGCCGCATCCTGGTCCACGACTCCATCTACGACGGCTTCCTCGACAAATTCGTCACAGCAGTCCGAGCCGTCAAGATCGGCGATCCATTCGACCCCGCCACCACCTTCGGGCCCGTGATCAGCGCCACCGCCGCCGACCGCATCCTGGCCACCATCGACGACACCATCTCCACCGGCGCCGGCACACTACTGACCGGCGGCACACGACTCGGCGGTGACCTGGCCGCCGGATACTTCATCGAACCGACCGTATTCACCGACGTCGACAACCACTCACCCGTGGCTCGCATCGAAACCTTCGGCCCCGTCGTCTCGGTCATGCGATTCACCGACGAAAACGAAGCGATCCGCATCGCCAACGACACCCCCTATGGCCTGAACGCCTTCATCCAGACCACCGACCTCACCCGCGCCCACCGCGTCGCACGCCAACTCGACGCCGGATCGATCTGGATCAACACCTTCAGCGATATCGCCCCCCAAGGCCCCTACGGCGGATACAAACACAGCGGCAACGGCCGCACCGGTGGCCTGGACGGCTACTACGAATTCCTGCGCACCAAAAATATCCGCATCGCACTCCCCTGACCACATTGCAGCGCCCGGGCCGGCGTCTCGTGGAGCATGACCTCCTGCCGCCGAGCCCCTCTCGGCGTCGGCCATACCCGTGAGTCCCATCTCGCGCACCTTGTTCGCACGTTCGGTGGTCCCCCACGGGACTTACAGGTCGCTACCCACACCGGCGACCTTGCTGCCATCCACGATGCCGGCTACGTCCGCATCATCGGGCGCTTCCGTGGCCGGACGATCCGTCCATCCCCGCCATCGAGCCCTCGGCCCGCCACGAGCGCAACAGCTCGTAGTAGGCCAGGGCACCGTCGCCGTAGCGGGCGCCGGAGAAGAGGTCCTCGCCGGTCTTGGCGTTGCCCTCACCGTTGTAGTACCCGGGCGTGCAGTCGGCGTAGAACTGGAAGCTCGCCTTGTTCTTCTCCGAGTTGACGATCAGGTCGACGTACTCGTCCACCCCGGCGGATGCGGGCTCGACGCTGGAGAGACCTCGTTCGCGGCTCTCGGCGATGATGTAGGCGACGTGCAGGGCGAGCTCGTCGATCAGGTGCACCGCGTTCACGGCCATGGCGGTCTGCACGTTGCCGCCCACGAAGAACAGGTTGGGGAAGCCGTCCGTGCTCACCCCGTGCAGGGTCCGGACCTGGCGCTTCCAGTGCTCGGACAGGGCCGTCCCCCGAGCAGCGACGTCGAAGCCCGCCAGCCGGGTGTACGGGATCGCCGCCTCGAATCCGGTGGCGAAGATGAGGCAGTCGACCTCGTACTCGTCCTCACCGACGACGACGGCGGTCTCGGTGAACCCGGTGACCCCCTGGCCATCGGTGTCCACCAGGGTCACGTTCTCCCGGTTGAAGGCGGGCAGGTAGTCGTCGTGGAAGCAGGGCCGCTTGCACCACCACCGGTACCACGGGGTGAGCGCCGCGGCCGTGTCCGGGTCCTCGATGAGCTCGGCGATCCGCTTCCGAAAGCCGTTCATCACCTTGTAGTCGTTGATCTCCGCGAAGTGGAGCAGTTCCTCCGTCGTGGGCGTGCGGCCCAGGCGCTCGGCCAGCTGTGCGGCGGTCTCCGGGATGAGGATATCGAGGTTCTTCGTCCAGCCGTCCCCGACCGGGTCCTCGTCCGGCCGCAGGCCGAGCAGGTAGGACTGGAAGTTCTCGCGACGGGCCCGCTGCCAGCCAGGCTGGGACATGTCCACCCAGTCGGCCGGCGTCTCGCACTGCCCGCGCACCCCGACGGTCGACGGGGTGCGCTGGAAGACCACCAGCTCCTTGGCCCATTTCGCCACCTCGGGCACGATCTGGACCGCCGTGGCCCCCGTTCCGATGACCCCGACGCGCTTGTCCTTCAGCTTGGTCAGGTCCGGCTGCGACGGGTCCCCGCCGGTGTAGCCGTAGTCCCAGCGGCTGGAGTGGAACGTGTGCGGGCGGAACACGTCGATGCCCGGCAGATTCGGCAGCTTCGGCAGGCTCTGCCGCCCACATGCCAGCACCAGGTGGTCCGCGGTCAGTTCGTCGCCCCGGTCCGTGGTGAGGAACCAGCGCTGCTGGTCCTCCTGCCACTCGGCGCCGGTGATTGTGGTCTGGAACAGCGCCTTGTCGTAGAGTCCGTACGCCTTGCCGATCCGCTGGCTGTGCTGCAGCAGCTCCGGCGCGTAGGAGTACCGGTGCCGCGGTGCGTAGTCGAGCTCCTCGAGCAGCGGCAGATAGATGTGCGCCTCCAGGTCGCACATGGCCCCGGGATAGCGGTTCCAGTACCAGGTGCCGCCGAAGTCCGCACCGATCTCGATGATCCTGATGTCGTCAACCCCGGCCTCGCGCAGCCGCGCTCCCATGACCAGCCCGCCGAAGCCACCGCCCGCGACGATCACCGTCGTGTGATCCCGGACGGGCTCACGGGTGAAGTCCGGGTCCGCCCAGGGGTCGGCGCCGAAGGCGGCGAACTTGCCGCCGGTGCCGACGTACTGGCCCTGTCCCTCGGGCCGGATGCGCTTGCCGCGCTCCTCGGCATACTTCTGCTCGAGGGCCACCGGATCGAAATCCAGCTGCCCGACAAGCGCGTCCTGCAACATCGTTGTTCCCTTCGCCGTGCGTGCCGGCGAGCCGAGGCTCCGACGTCGTCGTCGTGCGTGTCCTGACGGCCGTGACGGGCGCCTCGCCCGCACCTACAGTCAAGCGCCCCGTCAGGGCGAGGCGTAGCGACCAGAGTCGCGTCTGACCAGAGACATGCGTCGCGGCTCCACACGACCGCTGATGCTCCTCGGTCGCGCGCCGACCGTATCTCCGCAGGGCCGTCGCGACGTTTGTCCCGTTGACATGCGTTATCTCAGCACCGTTTCATGAGACGCACGATTTGGCACGGTGTGCCGTTCACCGGCACGGAGGAGACACCATGGATGCTGTCCCGACTGCTCAGCAGACGCCGCTGAGCGACCGGCTCAACCGGATTCCGGTGATGACCCGGACTCACAAGGCGTGGACCGTCTTGCTGGGGGGCCTGCTCCTGGTCGACATGGCCGACCTCAACACCTTCGCCTTCGCGGCGCCGGCTATCCGCGCGGACTGGCACCTCTCCGTCGAGGGCGTCGGCACAATCACCGCGGCATCCTTCCTGGGCATGTTCGTCGGGTCGATCGCAGGAGGCCGGGTCGCGGACCGGATCGGCCGCAAGAAGGTCATCCTCGGCGCGACGGCGTTCTTCTCGCTGTTCTCCCTCGTATCCGCCTTCGCGGTGGGCGTCGCGGACCTCGTCGCGTACCGGGCGCTCACCGGGTTCGGCCTCCAGGCGATGACGGTCGTCGTGCTGACCTACGTCTCGGAGATGTTCCCTCGGCTGCATCGCGGCCGTTCGCAGACGTGGATCGTCGCGGTCAGCCTGCTGGGCGTCCCGGCGATGGCGTGGTTCGCCCGCTGGGTGGTGCCCACCGGGCCGTCGGCCTGGCGCTGGATCTTCGTCCTCGGCACCGTGGGCGTACTGCTCCTGGTACTGGTAGCCCGGTGGCTGCCGGAGTCCGTCCGCTGGCTCGAGGCCAACGGACGGGGAGCGCAAGGGGTCGCGATCGTCGAGCGGATCGAAGCCGAGGCCCGCGCGGCCACCGGCGCCGACCTGCCCGCGGTCACGCACGAGCCCGCCGTCGAGACGGGAAGGGCGGTCGACCTGGTCCGCGGCGGCTATCTCGAGCGCACCATCGTCCTCAGCGTGACGATGATGCTGGCCCTGTCCGGCTTCTACGGGTTCAACTCATGGATGCCGACGCTGCTCACCGAGCACGGGTTCACCGCGGCGCAGTCGCTCACCTACTCGTCCATCCTCTCGCTCGCAGCCTTCCCCGGCGCGCTCGTCGCGCTGCTGTTCATCGACAAGGTCGAGCGACGTACGGCGGTTCTGGTGATCTACGCGGCCGTCGCGGCGCTGTGCGTGGTCTTCGGGTTCACCGGCAGCGACGGCGTCCTGCTGGCCAGCGGCTTGCTCATCACCATGCTGCTGCAGATGGCGACCGCGTGCATGTACACCTACCTGCCCGAGATCTTCCCGACGAACCTCCGGGCCCTCGGCGCGGGGCTCGGCAACGGTGCGGGCCGGCTCGCGACCTTCGCCACGACGTTCTTCGTCTCCGCGCTGCTCTCTCTGGTGGGTTTCACCGCAGTCTTCCTGTACTTGGCGGTGGTCATCCTGCTGGCCGGTCTCACGATTGGCATCCTCGGCGAGCGGACCCGGGGCCGCAGCCTCGAGGAGATCACCCTGGTCGGCGGAGCCGGGGAGACCGCGAC
>NZ_JAGPOX010000249.1 GCF_019038435.1 Nocardia alni | reverse complement strand
CTTGCGGGTCCAGCTCGCGGGGACCGGCATCCAGGTGATCGAACTGGTGCCACCGGCGGTTCGCACCACATTGATGAACCAGCAGGACCTCGAGTCCGCGATGCCGCTCGAGGAGTTCCTCGCCGAGGGTGCGCCGCACGTATTCCAGGGCTTCGCCGCCGACCTCGACGAGGGCGCTCTCGCCCTCGACCATATCGGAGCCTTCCTGCGCCACCGACTCGACGTCGGCATGGGCGAGGTGGCCTCGAGCCGCCGCTGACCTTCCGACCAAGGCCGGATAAACGAAGTCACAGAGATAGAGGGAGCACCACCAATGAAGATCACGGGTAACACGATTCTGGTCACCGGCGGAACCTCGGGCATCGGCCTCGGGCTGGCGTTGCGCTTGCGCGAGGCCGGTAACACGGTCGTCGTCGCGGGGCGTCGCAGGGAACTGTTGGAGCGCATCGCCGACGAGCATCCGGGGGTCGGGACCGTCGAACTCGATGTGACCGACCCCGAGTCGATCGCACGGGCGCGGCGGCAGTTGGTCGCCGCGTATCCGAACCTCAATGTCGTCGTCACCGCCGCAGGGATCATGGTGACCGAGAACCTGCGTGATCCGCACTCGCTGCGGGTGGCGGAGGACACCGTCGCCACGAACCTGCTGGGTACCATCCGGACGGTCTACGCCTTCGTGCCGCACCTGCTGACCCAGGACGACGCGGCGATCCTCACCGTCAGCTCCGGGCTGGCGTTCGTGCCGCTGCCGATCACCCCGACCTACAACGCGACCAAGGCCGCGGTGCACTCCTTCAGTGAGGGCTTGCGGGTCCAGCTCGCGGGGACCGGCATCCAGGTGATCGAACTGGTGCCACCGGCGGTTCGCACCACATTGATGAACCAGCAGGACCTCGAGTCCGCGATGCCGCTCGAGGAGTTCCTCGCCGAGACCATGGCCCTGCTGCGCGCGCAGCCCGACGCGAGGGAAATCCTCGTCGAGAACGTCAAGTTCCTGCGCAACGCCGCGACCGACGGCACGTACGACAACGTTCTGGCCCTGCTGTCGAGCCACTGACCGGTCTTCCATAAAGGAGTACAACCATGTCCGTAATCCTGATCACCGGCGCCTCTTCCGGTATCGGCAACCTCACCGCGCGGGCGCTGGCCGCCGCCGGCCACACCGTCTACGCCGGCATACGCGAGAGCGCCGGACGCAATCAGGGCAAGGCGCGCGAACTATTGGACCTCGCCGGACGCGACCGCGTCGACCTGCGCGTCGTCGACCTCGACGTCCAGTCGCAGGAGTCCGCCGACCAAGCGGCGAAGGCCGTCGTCGCCGAGGTCGGCCGCATCGACGCCGTGGTGCACAACGCCGGTCACCTCGCGCTGGGATATACCGAGGCGTTCACCGTGGAGGAGATCGCGCATCTGTTCGACGTCAACGCCTTCAGCGTGCAGCGCGTCAACCGCGCCGTGCTGCCGTCCATGCGCGAACGCCGTTCCGGAACCTTGCTCTATGTCGGCAGCACCACCACCGTCAGCGTGCCGCCGTTCCTCGGTCCCTATGTCGCCTCGAAGTTCGCCTTCGATGCGCTGGCCCAGGTCACCGCGTACGAGGTCGCCCACCTCGGCATCGAGACCGTGATCGTCATGCCCGGGGCCTTCACCCGGGGTACCGACCACTTCCCGAACGCCGGCCGGGCCGCGGACCAGCAAGTCGCCGCCGCCTACGCCGAACTCGACCCACTGGTGGCCGGCTACGATGCCGCGACCGCGGGCCTGTACGCCCCCGGCTCCGACCCCGATCCGGCCACCGTCGCCGACGAGATCGTGCGCATCGTCGGCCTCCCCGTCGGGGACAAGCCCTTCCGCAGCGTCGTGGATTTCACCCGCTCCAACGTTGCCGAGGTGAACGAGGTCGCCCGTGCTTCCGCGGCGGATTTCGTCACCCGCATGGGGATGGCTCAGCTACTCCAGGTCAGGCTCGACCCGTCAGTGTCCTGAGATAGGCCAAGACCGGCCCCAGCGTTTCGTCGCGGCGGGTCAGGACGAGTAGGTCCGGTCCGGTTACCTCGGCGATCGGCAGGTAGACCAGACCGCCGACGGCCAGGAGCGAGGTCTCCTGCGGGACGATTCCCACGCCCAGGCCGGCGGCGGCGAGGGCCAGGACGGCGAGGGTGGTCGGAACGAGGCGCACACGCGCGTCGGTGCCCGGAGTGGTCGGGCGGATCCGCTCCTCGATGGTCAGGGTGTCGGAGCCGCTGGTCGGCAGGATCAAGGTTTCGGCGGCCAGGTCGGCCTTCTGTACGACGCCCCGGCCGGCCAGTCTGTGGTCACCGCGTACCGCGGCGGCCAACACGATGGGCGCGCGTACCCGGCGATCGAGACAGTCCATGGACGATGTCCACGCCATTTCGGGTGTGTAGCCGAGGTCGATCGCGCCGCCGGCCAACTCGTCGACGACTTCGTCCAGCGCCATCTCGCGGACCTCGATCTCGACGGCGGGGTGGGCGTCGTGGAACGCGCGCAGATCGGTGGGCAGGATGCCGTTGAACGCGGCGACACCGGCGAAACCGATCCTGATCGACCCGGCTTCGCCGAGGACCGACTGCCGGGCGACGTACAGCGTCCGGTCCGCCTGGTCGAGCGCCCGGAGCGCCTCGGCGTACATCAGCCGCCCGGACTCGGTGAGCTCCACCTGACGGCTCGTCCGGGCGAACAGCGGGCCGCCGACCTCGGCCTCGAGCTGCTGGATCTGCACGCTCAGGGTCGACTGCGTCACGAAGAGCCGGGCGGCGGCCCGGCCGAAGTGCAGCTCCTCGGCGACCGCGGCGAAGTAGCGGAGGTGACGCAGTTCCATGGCCTCAACCTATCGTTCGCGCACAACGATGTGATCGACGTTATGGACTGGCCTGGGAGTGACGGTAACTGGGGTTCGGGATGATCTCTCCGGTTCTGCGGTCGAGAACCTCCATGATGTCCTCGGCCGGGATCGCTTCGGTGAAGGCGACCTCCTTCTCCCAGTTGAACACGTAGCGGTGTCCCTGCAGGGCGAAGGTCTCGGCAACGTCGACGCCGGAGGTCGACGTCCGGACCTTGTAGCGCCACCGATAGTGCTTGTGGATGTAGGTCGGGTCCATCGATGTCGACACGAACTGGGTCTTTCCGGTCGTGCTGACGTGGTTTTGAATGGTCTGGGGATTGTCCGGGTTCTTGGGCGGGATGCCGTTCTCGAACGCCTCGGTCGGCATCAGCTCGCCGGTGTGGTAGACGATGATGCCGGGTTCGCTCTCGACGACCCGGTTCTGGTCGGTCGGCACGAGCAAGTCCTGGTTGACCTCCGGCGGCAGGTCGAATTCGTCGTGCGCCTGCTCGTCTGCCGGGGGCTGGGGGTTCGGTTGCCGGTTGCCCGGACGCGGAATGTCGGGGTGCGCCGGCAGGAAGGGGGCGGCTACCTCGATGATCTGGGCCAAGTGGTCGTCGAGCACCGTATAGGGCTCATCGTCGCTCAGATGACCCATCAGGTCGCCGGGTCGTGCCTGGGCGCGGGGGCCCGTCGGACGCAGCAGACCGCGGCTGAGCCGGTACGAGTCCTGCGGTCCGTACGAGTGCATGATCTCGTGTTTGATCTTCTTCGGCGGCACTGCGGCGAACCACCGCAGCTGGTTCATCGGAAGGTCCTCGCTCGGTAGCCCGGGCAGAGCCTCCACTACCAGGTGCGCAGCCCTCGGATCGTCGACGAACTCCACCCGGGACGACATCTTCGCGCCGGTTCCGGGCAGTTCCAGGCCGGATTCATCGATGTCCTGATTGATGCTCTGATTGGCGGTACCGGCCTTGTTCATGATCTCGGCCAGAGTGGAATCCGTCGCTCCGGCGCCGGGCTTCAGGTGGACTCGCAGCCGGAATTTCCACTCGTTCGGCTCGGTGGTGAGGTCGTAGCGCACGACCTGCCGAATTCCACTGCGGCTGCCTCGATCCATCGTGGGCCGCCCTTCCGGATGACCCGGACGTAGGACGAAGGCGTCCTGCAGGCCCGGATCGTCCGCATCGGCCCGCAGGGGCCGCCAGCGCTCGGTGTCGATCGGGTATGTGGGCGCTTGCCCCGGGTGGGCCGGACTCCGCGATATCGTACGGGTGAGGGAAGTCGGGCCCAGAGCTTCTGGAGACACGTGTGCCGGAAGGGGATCGGTGATCACGATCATCGGATCGAGGGGGTCACCCTCGGCTGTCCATCGTGTGGGGTCCTGGGCGCGAAGCGCGGCCAGGGTCTCGGTGATCCCTGTCGCCGGGCCGCTGAGCTGCCGAGTCAGCGCGGCCCGTGGCACCTTCAGCGCCACCAGGACCTCGTCCAGGCTGAATGGCGTTCTGCCCAGGGCGGGGTCGAAGACCTGCCAGTCAGGGATGCCGAATTCGACGGTGTACACGAGGTTGCCGACGTACTGTATGCCCTCGCCGCTGACGATGACCCTGCGAGGATAGGCGCCCAGCCGGGTCAGTTCCAGCGCTGTCCGGTGCGCGCGTTCGGGCGACCCGACGTCGAGAGCGGACAGCGGCTGGTCTCCGTTCTCGTCTTCGAAGGTCATGCGGTCCAGGCCCCGGATCCAGTCCAGCGCGGTGTCCTCCTGGACCGGCGTCGGTGTCGAATCCGGGCCCCAGATCGCGAGCTTCGCCGGTGGCCGGGCGAACACGTGGTCGATGTAGTCGTGCTCGTCGGGCAGTGCGGTGTGCAAGTCGGTGAGCAGTTCGCGTCCCTCGGATACATCGCGGTAGGCACTCTGCACGGCCGACAGCGCGCGGGGATCGCGGTCCAGTCGTGTCACGAGTGCGAGCGCGGTCTCGGCCTGGTGTGCGTCGATCTGCTCCCACACCGCGTGCGCGTAGCGCCGCACCTCCGGCAGATTCTCCGGTTGCTCTCCGACGATCCGGGGCGGCGCCGGCGCGGCAGCGGGTACCGCGTCGGGGGCCCAGCCCATCAACCGCGCCACCCGGGACGCCTGCGCGCTGGTCAACAGGCCCTCGGCATGGGCGTGACGCACCGCGTCCGCCAACCGGACCGTGCGGTCCGTGCGGTCTTTGTAGGCGGATTGGTAGGCGGCTTGCAGGAAGGCGTGGTCGCGTCGCGCCGTCGCTTGGCGCAGGTTGTCCAGTAGTGCGCGGAAGTCGACCGGCCCGGCGCCCGTCAGGAGCGTGGTGAGTTGTGAGGCGTAGTCGTGATCCGCGTCCGAGTCCCGGGTTGCCGTCAGCAGAGCGTCGAACCGGGTACGTAGTTCTCCGCGCAGCAGCCCGGTGAGTGCGGGGTTGTACTCCAGGAGATCTGCTCTGGCCGGATTGCCCTGCATCATCGAGTGAACGATATCGACGATGTCGCTCTCGGCCGGTGGCGTTCCCTCGGCTTCGCGAGTGTCCAGGTAGTCGCCGACAGCCTTGCGGACCTGTCCGCCGAGGTTCCGGCGCGCCATGATGTCCAGGTTGTGCAGCAAGCGAGCATCGGAATCGTCGCTCACCAGTGCTCGGTCGAGTTCTCGGAGTGTCTCCCAGTGGTGCGTCTTGTCGTCGGTGTGCGGCGGTAGCAGATGGCCCGGAGCCAGGGCCATCGTGTGTGCGTCGGTGACGACCACGGTCTGATTGCGCAGGTAGCCCCGTGTGGTCCAGCGTTGCCACGCGTGGTCCTGGGCCCTGTCATCGGCGCGGCGCTGATCGAACGTGTCGATGACGTGCCCGACGGGGCCCTCGATATGTTCGGCCTTGTCGGGGTCCAGGTGTATCGAGGTCAGCCAGTCGCGGATGGGTACCGGTGTGCGGGCCACCGCCGGATCCCAGACCATCCAGTCGGCGTGACCGTCCTGGTCGCGGGTGTACACGAGGTTGGCGACGTGGTGATCCCAGTTCAGTTGATTGACCGAGCCGTCCGGCAGGACTTGCCGGGCTCGCAGGTCCGCGCCGTTGACCAGGATCTTGCGGGGATGGGTGCCCAGCCGGATCAGCTCCAGCGTCACGTGGTGCGCCAGTTGGACGCATCCGGTGTCGAGGTAGTCGTGGGGTACCGGGTGATCACCGGTCCAGTGTTCGAAGCTCATGGTTTCGATGTGCTCGAACCATTTCCGGGCGGTGTGCCACTCCACCGGTACCGGCTCACTGCCCGGTTCCCACGCCGTGGATCGCGCCGGCGGCTCGGCGAACAGGTGATCGATGTAATCGGTGTCCTTGGGCAGCGCGGTGCGCAGGTCTTCGGCGAGGTCGCGTCCCTCGGGCTGCAGGTATCCCTCTTGTATCGCCCACAGCTTGCGCGGGTTGCGGTCCAGTTGTTCCACCAGTGCCACAACGGCTTCGGGGGTGGGTGCGCTGCGGATCGCCTGCACGTAGGCGCGTACCTCCGGCAGTTTCTCCGGCGCCTGGCCCGGCCGAGCCGCCGTGCGGGGCGGTGCGGGGGCGTCGGCGGGCAGCGTCTGTGCCGGTGCGCGGCCCATCAGCCGTGTCATCCGCTGTGCCTGGGAGCGTGTCATCCGCCGCTGTTCGATCGCGTGGCGGACCGCGTTCGGCAGGGTACCCGCGCGCTCACCGGCGAACGTTGCCTCGAACAGGCGGCTGTTCCCGTGAATGGTGTTGTGGCGCAGGATGGTCAGCACGCGGGCGAAGTCGACCGGGCCGGGCCCGGCAAGCATCGCGCCCAGAGCCTGTGCGTAGGGTTGCTCGGGCACCTGCGGTGTATCGGAATCCTCTGGGGGCCGGGTGGTTTCGGCGGTTCCAGTGTCCGGGCCCGTAATATCGGCGGCGCGCTGACCCTCGCTCGATCCGCCGGTGGGTCGAGTATCGCTGCGTCCCTTGCCTTTCCGGTCTTCGGTGGGCGGCGGCTCGCGGTGCTGATCGTCCGTGAATCGACCTGTGTGCGCGAAATTCTCACGCGCGGCGTCGTCGCTGAAGTAACGCACGCCCCCGACTAGACGGCCCTGGTCCGGTATCGCGTCCGCTGCCGCTTCGGTCGGATCCAGGGACGGATCACCGATCGGTATGTAGCGAACGCCCTCGCGAGCCGGATCGGAAGGGACCACCTCAGCGGTGACGCGCCCGTTGTCCATCCCGGTAATTCGGAACACGGTGTCGAGCGGTAGCAGCACTCGTGGGTGCGCGGGATCGCCGGCGACGGCTGCGGACGAGGTGACGCCATGGGACGCGCTCATTGCCTCGTGTGTGGTGAAAGCCGTTGTGCTGCTGTTCGACCGGAGTGAGTATCGCCGAAAGAGAGTGCTGACGGGGGAGAATGACGTGCCTGCGGCCGGGCGCGTTCGGATAGGTTGCGCTGCACGGGATATCGACGCGTCACCGGTTGGCTGCGAAGGGGCGTCCTGGCCGCGGATACGGGATGCGAAGCGCTGCAGCCGTTGTAGTCCCTGTGATCTCCGGGAGGTTCGGTGTGGGGTGTCTCCGGGAGTGTGTGTGCTGCCGTCGGTCGCCGGGATACTGCTCCGCTGCCCGGTTGTGTCGTCGCGGGGAATCGTGGTCGTGTTGCCGCTCGCGCCGGGACCGGTCGATGGACCGCCGGGTGATCCGGTCGCGCGGTCTTCGCGTGCGCCGATGCGGGTGTCGGCGGGGAGTTCGGGGATTGTTTTGTCGCGGGGGCCGGTGG
>NZ_JAGPOX010000248.1 GCF_019038435.1 Nocardia alni | reverse complement strand
GGGGTAGGTCACGCGATCGACAACACGGTGGGCGACGCGGTGGAGAACGCGGTGGGCGGCAAGGTGCGGGCGGCGACCCAGCACATGGTGGAGGGCGCGGCGGCCGGTGTGGCAGGCACGATCGGTGGCTCGCTGGCCCAGATGGCTTTCAACGGAGGCCAATTCGAGTTGTCGGCGGCCGGGTTCGCCGGCGGTCTGGCCGGGGCGATGGCCGGAGGTGCGCGCGGGTACCGCACGAGCGCGGATTCGGGCGCCCACGATACAGCCGCCGCCGATACCTCCGCGATCGCTTCCAACGCCCGGGCGGCGCAGGAGAGCAGTTCCGTTCTGGGACAAGACCGTACCGATGGCGCGGGCGGGGGCAACAGCAATACGACCGGCGCCAACACGGAGAACAACACAACCGGCAGCAACGAGAGCAATACAACGGGCAACACCGCCGACAACAACACAACCAACAACACGACTGGCAACACCGCCGAGAACAGCAACGACAACTCGGGCTCAAACAGTGCCCGCAACAACACCTCCAGCGCAAACAGCGCCAACACCTCCCGCAACGATAAGACCGGCGCCAGCACCGGCGAAGGGAACAGCGGGGACGCCTCCAGCAGCATCTATAGCGACGACAGCCCCTCCGACGCCAACACCGCCGCCAACGGCAACGGCAACGGCAACGGCAACGGCAACGGCAACGGCAACGGTGACACTGACACTGACACTGGCAATCACGATGACGCCAGCGTCGACGACAACGCCAGCATCCGCAGCGACGTGTCCAGCGTGAGCAGCACTTCCCGCGTCAGCAACGGCAGTGCCATATCCAGCGTCAGCGGCGTCTCTCGCGCGAGCAGCGACAGCGGGGAGTCCAGGATCAGCGGTGACGATGCCAACAACGCCTCTCCCACCATGAACACCACCACCGCCACTGACCAGCGCGGCAACTCCGAGAACGTCAGCTCCAGCGGTAAATCCAGCTCCGACAACAACATCGGTGCCACTGACGACGCCTCCCCCACCATCAGCACCAACAACGACATCCCCACCGGCAACATCTCCCGCACCAACAGCAACGTCTCGCGCCCCACCAGTAGCGACAACACCTCTGGCAACGTCTCCCGCGCCAACAACGTCTCCCGCGCCAACGGCAATACCAGCGGCGGCAATACCACTAACGGCGCTCGCACATTCAGCAATAGCCGCACCGACGCCGCCACAACCGGAAAAGACACCGGTACAAGCGCCAACACTGGCAATGAGCGCACCCAACGCGCCACTACCAGCAGCACCCAAACCAACACCACGATCAGCAGCAGCACCACCAAGGACACTCGGTCCGACACCAGCGGCAGTCCCGCCGACACCGCCACCACCAACCGATCCAACCCCAGCAACGACCACCAACCCACCGGCAGCAGCGTCAACAGTAGAGGCACCCAGACCGACACCAGCAGCAATGACAGCACGGCCGCAACCGCCAAGACCAACAGCGGCAGCGACCGAACCACCAACGACAGTGGCAGCAGCGCCGGTAAAGACAACACAGGCACCAAGACCGAAATCGGCGAACAAACCTCTCGCACCAGCACCAGTACCACCGACACCGACAGCAGCGACACCACCGACAACAACACCAACTCAACCAACGACGCCAACGACGCCAACGACGCCAACGACGCCAACGACAACACCGACCACTACGCGGCAAGTGACAGCAGCACCACCAGCGACCGCATCACCGGCAACACAACTAGTGACATCACCGGCAACGCGGCCAGTGACGGCAGCACCTCCACCGATACAGATCGCAATGCAGCCAACAACGGCAACGGCAACGGCAACCAAATCACGTACGCCGACAAGGGCGTCCAAACCGACGCCGACCGAGGCACCCAAACCGACAGCGGCACTACGACCAGCGTCAGCGACGAAACCGCCAACGGCAGTGGCAGCGACGCCACCGACGTCGATGCCAAGGCCGGCGCAGTCGGCGATGCCAGCAACAACACCAACGCAGCCGGTGACGGCAGCCGCAACAGCAACACCGATCGCGATATAGCCGGCAGCGGCAACACATATGCCGACGAGGGCGTCCAAGCCGACGTCGGCCGAGGCAACCGGACCGACAGCGAGAGTGGCACTACCACCGACGTCAGCGACGAAACACTCAGCGGCGGTGTTAAAGACAGCAGTGGCACCGATATCGGGGTTCAAAGTGCCCGCGCCGCAATCGACTCCGACCCGCGGACCTCGGCGTCGATTACCGCTGTCGGCAAAAACGCGTCGAGCCCGATCAGGCAGCGGTCGAGTTCCAGCGAATCCGGGAACGGTGAGCTCCGGCATTCGGCATCGTCGTCGGACAAGGGGGATTCGCCTACGCCGAAGGCCAGATCGCAAGTCTCACAGCAGAAGTCAACGATCCGCCGGGATGGTGACGTAAGTCCCGAGCCGAGCAAGACCGCCGAGCGCGGCGACACCACGACGAAGACCTCCTCCCCAGCAGAGTCCACGCCGAACCACCATCAGGACCTTTCCTGGGACAAAGCCACCGATGGTGCGTGGACCTGGCGCAAGCTGAGCGAGGACGAAGTCGGTGAGTGGAGCGCGCACAAGGACGCCGGCCACACACCGACGCTCGACGACGACAACCACGCCGTGCGCAATGGCGACGGCCGTGTCTTGCTCGAGGACGGCGATACCGCCTTACTCGGCGACGCGGACCACGCCGAGTTCACCGCGTCCGCGGATTCCGGCCGACTCACCGTATCTCGGATCGGCAGCGATGAATCCGACGACCTGGACGCGGCCGGTATCCGCCAGCTGATCCAGGACCACGCCATCACCCAGATCCGTGTCGCCGAGGCGGCGAAGCGCACCGGCACAGACAGCCCGCACGACCCCGAAACTCCAGCGAACAAGACCACCCGCCGCAAACTCACCAAGCCCAGACCCACCACAACCAACGACAAACGCACCGAAACGGATAACCCCCGCGGCACCAAAGCCACTGAAACACAGGCGAACAAGACCGGCCCACGCAAACTCACCAAACCAAGACCCGCGGCAATCAACGACAAGCTCATCGACCCAGGCACTCGACCCGACCCGAAAACCACTGAAACACAAGCGAATAAAACCGGTCCACGCCGACTCACCAAATCAAGACCCGCAACCGAGACGAAACACGCCAGCCGCCAGCCCAAGCAGCACACCACCGCCGGCGGGCAGAACATCCGCCGCGGTCACTCCTCGATCGCCAAGGAACTACTCCTCCGACTCCCCGTGATCGGACACCTGTTCCGCCGAATCTCCGAACTCCTCGGTCGCGACTCCGACGCCGCCGTCTTCGACGGCACCGACGAACACGTCCCAGCCCGGAGCACCACGACGACCCGCACCGACACCCCCCTCACGCTGCGCGGCAACTCCAAAGACTCCGTTGTCTTCCCCGAAACCTGGCACCTCACATCGAAACTCGCCGAGCAGTACCGCGTCGTCGAACACAACGGCAAGCTATACAACGCGCGCACCGGCAAACTCGTCCACACCCCCGACAGCCCGGCCGTCCGGTGGACCGGCCGGACCCGCGGGCACCTACTCGTCGCCGACCGCAACGGCAACAAGTACATCGCTCCCGACCTCGGCGCTGTCCGCACCCACGAGGCGTTCCACGAACTCGGCGTCCACGTGGCCGGAACCATCGAGGTCCTGCGCGGCGTCATCAAGAATGTCACCGATTACTCGGGCCCCTACCGTTCCGACCGTAACCGTGTCACCGACCTCATGAACACCGACCTGGCGAGTGTCCAACGTGTCGACGACTTCCGGCACCTCGACCACGACGGCAAGCCGGTCACCGATACCCGGGACACCACCTCACGCCAGAACACATCGCAAAACCGTTCCACCCGAACCGATACCGCCGACCATCATCAACTACCACAATCGAAGGACGAGGCGCAGGCCGAGATCGCCGCGGCCGACAACGAAGCCTCCCATGTCCGGGCCGAGACCGAGACCCGTCTGAACACGGTCCTCCGAGATCTCGAGAAAGCGCGCAGCGACTGGGAAAGCACCCGGCAGGCCCACAACAAGGCTGTCACCGAACACGAAAATTTGCGCGGCGACAACCTGAACGAGCGAATCACCGAACTACAGGCGAGTATTCGGCGAACCCGGACCGAGCTGGACGCGAACGAGAAGGCCCACGAGACCGAGGCTCACGGGAGCGAGCCGCAGCAGGACCGGCTACAGCGGCTACAGCACGAGATCGACCGGAGCGCGGACCGGTTGCGGTCGGAGATGGTCGAGCGAGAGGCGCTGCTTCGCATGGCGGGCGACGAGCACGCCGCCGAGTTGACGGCGGCCGAGGCCGAGCGGCAGGCGTTCATCCAGGAGCAGGCGAGAACCGGACACGAGGAGGCACCCGATCCGTCGGGCACAACAGGAGGCTTTCGATCCGCTCTCGCGCGTCTGCTGCGCAACCGGCAGCAGCGACTGGCCGAGCAAATGGCGGCCGCACACGCCATCACGCGGGCGGCCGAGCGCAAATCCAGGCTGGACGACCGTCTCGCCGACGACGAGAAAGACTTCCAGTCGGCGGTGAGCAAGCGGGAAGGCGAGCTCGAACACACGGCGCCCTCCCGAGAAGCCGAGGCACATGCGGATGATCTGAAAAGCCAGCTGGAGCGGCACACCACGGCGTATACGAAGGCGCGGGCCGATTTCGACAAGGTCGGATCGGAGGTCCTCGAGGATCGCTCGGCGGTAATGCTGAACGCGGGCAAGTCGGATATGGCGGCGTTCGATGCGGGACATGCCGATTACGACGAGACGTTCGAGGCCGCGGCGAACAAGATGAAAGCCGCGCAGGAATCGTTCGTCGAGGCCGCCAACATCTATGACGCGGAGTTCTGGCGTTCGGACGAGGTGGTGCCGAGAATCTCGGACGACACGGTCATGGACATGATGAATCGCGGCACGCGCGTAGAGCAATTCGTCGGTGTGCGGGAATACGTGCGCCGGGCGACGGGGTATCCGACCGAGGACGAAGGTCGGGATCTCAGAGATACCCAGCTGTACGCGATTTTGTCGCACTGGTCCAATTTGCGCACCGGTGAGGGCAAATCGCTGGTGACGATCGTCAAGGCGTGGACGGCCGCCCGGGCAGGCGGGCAGGGGCGGCGAACATATGTGACGACCAGCGGAGACAATCAGGTCGCGGACATGATCGAGGAATTCGCGAAGTTCACCGACTCATCGCTCGGGGGCCTGAAGCTGAACGTGGTTCGAATGACCACGGAGGAAGATCTGCCCGGACTTCACGACGACGAGGGGCAGATCGTCGTCGGCACGATATACGACATGAAGCAAGCTGTCCTGCACGAGATTTCGGAGAAGCTGACCAGCTTCGCGGAAAAGGGCGTGCCGCAGGAGAAGATCACATCACTGCGTACATGGCTCAATGAGGACAGGCCCGATGTCGACCAGTTGAAGGAAGCCTTCGACAAAGTCGCCGAGGATCACGGGCTGGACGACAGGTTCAGCGCGTTCCCCGAGGGGACGCATATCGCCGATGAGATAGACACGCTGGGCGACGAGGACGCGGTCCTGGCGCCGGGTGACAACAAGCTCGCATCCGAGGATGAGGCGGCCCTGCTACGGAAGATCTCAGAACGTGTCGACAAGGCCGCGGCCCTGTCCGAGGATCCGCTGACGGCCGAGCATTTCGGTAAACCGGATCGCACGCGCGGGTTCTGGCCGTCGGCGAAGGTCACCGACAAGGCCCTCGACCGACTCAACCGGGTGGAGGGGGAGGACCCGATAACTGCCGACGATCCCCACCTCCAGCACTATGCGCACAAGGCTCTGGCCAAATGGGGAACACAGCGCGGCACCACTCATCTCAGGGGCCGCGGCGACGAGCTCGGGGATCCGGACAAGGTCAAGGTGATCGCGTGGCAGACCAGCGACAAGGTGATGGCCGATGCGAAGAAGGGAACCGAAACCCGCTACCACGGAGTCAGCCAGTTCCTCGACATCGCCGAGGGGCTTCCGGTAAGGGCGAACCTGCCCGAGGAATCGCTGCACATATCGGACGCCCAATTGATCGGCACCACAATACTGCGGGACACTCAGGGCCATTCCGGCACGGCGAAGCTGGCAGAGAAAAAACTCTACAACCAAGGCGTCACCAAAGGACCGGTGCGCGAGATAGACCCGTACTACAAGTTGCAGGTCGAGCATATCCCGGATGTAGTCCGCGATACCCGGGAAGAGATGCTGGAAGATCTGGCCCGGCATATCGTCGAGGATGCGAAGATCGAACTCGTCGGGCGTGACGGGCGGGTGGTCGACCCACACACCAGTGGGTCCGATGAGGTGGCCGGCGTCCGGATGAGCGGGCGTGATCAGGTCGTCGGCAGCTTCGACAACCGGCACCTGCGTGGTGACGACGTCCGTATCGATGAGAACGGGCAGCGAGTACAGCTGTCCGGGTGGCGAGACAAAAGACCTTCGGAGATGGGTGCGGCCGACTGGGTCGACAAGCTGGTCTACGAGAAAGTGCGGACGATGGCCGGTGCGGATATCGCCGACCGGGTCTCACTGAAATATGACGTCCTCGATGCGAAATTCGACGACGATCACGGCGGTGGCGACGCGGCCGAAAAGGCGGGCAAGCAGATCATCGACAAATTCGGTGACAAGAACCGGGACGAGGGCGTACTCGTTTTCGTCAACAAGAGCCGCATGCGTGGCACCGACTACAAGACCGTCGACCGCGCGATCGAACAGGGCGGTCTCACAGGCAAGTTCATCGGCGGGGCAGGATTCGGGGAGGCCTCGGTCGTGCAGGGTGACGGTCGAATCGGCCGCAGCGGCAAGGGGCCCCGGGAGACCGGCGGCACTCCGGGCACCGTCCAGCACTGGTATTCGCCGGAGGAATACGAAACGACCTTCGAGCACGATGGGGTCCTCCGGCAGGTCGTCCAGTACCGGCGCGCCGTCCAGAACCAGCGCAAGGCCGCCGACGAGGATCGGGAGAACTCGACCACCGAGACCCGCCGCGCGGTCGCCGACGCGGACAGGACCGTACAGGAAGCCGAAACCGTTCTGCGCGAACAAACATCACCGACCCTGCAACGCGCCGTCGACGACAATCGCGCCGCGTCCGTCGGCACCCGAGCCCACCGCGCCAATGGACCTCCGACGCACGATACGTCCCCCCAGACCCACGACCTGTCCGAAATCTCGCGCCCCGCATCGGAATCCACGGACACCGAAGACTTCAGCGTGCACGACACCAACCAACTCGCGGACTGGTTGTCCTACAACAACGTTCCCACAGGAACCGAGCTACGGTTCACCACAGAGTCGCCAACCGAGGGTGAAATACTCTCCAGCACAGTAGAATTCACCGGCAGCGACAATGTACACGTTCACGAGACCAACAGCAGAGGCGACCGACGCGACTACTCCATTTCCTCCGACGAGGTACCACGATTGGTCCGAAACCCGAGTATCCAGACGGTCACCGTTCACCGCCCGAACCAAACCGCCGCACCGCTCAACGAAAATACCCAACGCCCATCCGGCACAACGCTCACCACCGAGGCCCCCACCCCCCACTCCCCAAC
>NZ_JAGPOX010000247.1 GCF_019038435.1 Nocardia alni | reverse complement strand
CGAGTGTCTCGTGGGGCTCGGAGATGTGAATAAGAGACAGGGCGTGGGCTGACCGTATCCCGGCTGCTGCGGATAGCCGCCCTGCTGGGGATAGCCGCCCTGTGGGTAGCCGCCCGGCTGCTGCTGATATCCCTGGGGTGCGAAGGCGCCCTGCATATTTCCCGCCATCTGCCCGCCCAGTACGACGCCCATCCCGGCCTGCATCGCGGCGCCGGCCGGACCGCCACCCTCGTTCTGGGCCGCGGCCAGCATCGCGTCCGCCGCCTGGGCCTGGGTGTATCGGTTCAGGTCGCCGACGTTGCTGAGGAATCCCCCGGCCTCCACACCACGGGCGACACCGCGGGTCATGGCCTGCTGGATCTCCTCGGGCAGCGAGATCGACATCGTGACCGTGTCGACGCCGAGGCCGAACGACTGCACCCGCTGGCCGATGAAATCGCGCAGCTTATCGGACAGTTCGACCTGGCGGCCCTGCAGATCGATGGCGCCGAGGCCGCTGGCCAGGACCATATCCGAGAATGCCACCGTGACATTGCGGCGGATCATCTCGGTGATCTGCTCCATATCCACGACGCTCTCGGTGCCGATCACCTGGCGCAGGAAGGACGGCGGATCGATAACCCGGACGATGGCGGTGCCGTTCGCGCGGACCTGCACCATCTTGAAGTCGGGGTCCCGCACCGTCACCGGCTGCGGTGTGCCCCAGCGCAGATCGGTCACCGGACGGGTGTTGATGAAGTACACCTCGGAGCGGAACGGGCTGTGGAAGCCGTACTTCCACCCCTGCAGGGTGGACATGATCGGCATATTCTCGCTGACCAGCTGGTAATGCCCGGGCCCGTACACGTCGGCGAGCTGGCCCCGATACACGAACACCGCGCACTGGCCCTCGCGCACGATCAGCTGCGCGCCATTCTTGATCTCGTTGTCGTAGCGCGGAAACCGCCACGCCAGTGTCGTGTTCGTCTCATCGAGCCATTCGATGATATCGATGAGCTCGTTGCGCATCTTGTCCATAAGGCCCATGCGTCGCCCTCCGTCCCTCCTCGGGCAGCACGCGCCCGCCCGGCTGCGAGTATGGCACAGATAGGTCACGCCGGGACGCCCCCCACCTGCGGGCCGACGGCCCGTACCTCTGTGCGCACAAGCATAGGCTGCCGCACCGACACTCGGGAAAACCGTCCGGCACCGAACCGGCCTCTCACACGACGACCGCGCCCAGGGGCCTCGACGGCCACGCACCGGCGGCACGATGCCCAGCATCACCCACGCAGACCGCTGGCCCGCAGGACGCGACGCCCGATGCCCGCGCGGATCGCATCCTCGGTACCGATGATGCGGACGTGGGTTCGGGCGCGGGTGATGGCTGTGTAGAGGAGTTCGCGGGTGAGCAGGGTGGATTCCGGGCCGGGTAGCACGATCGAGACGGTGCCGTACTGGCTGCCCTGGCTGCGATGAATGGTCATCGCGTAGACCGTTGTGACGCTCGGGAATTGGGTCGGATGGACCAGGTACGGCTCGCTGCCGCGCTGGAGGGCCGCACGCAGACCGCCGTCGGGACCCCGCACGATCACGCCGGTGTCCCCGTTGTAGATGCGGGCCTCGTGATCGTTCGCGGTGACCAGCAGAGGTTGGCCGGCAAACCACTGTCCCGCATAGGTTTCCACGCCGATTCCGGCCGCCGAGACCCATCCTGCCGCCAACGTGTCCCAGCGTTCGACGCCGTAACGACCCTGTCGGTGCGCGCACAGCAACCGGTGCGACTCCATCGCCGCCAGGGCCGCCATGGCGTCACCGCCCTCGGCCGCGGTCGTGCAGGCACGGGCCGTGGCGACGACGTCCGCACGCACCGCGGTGAACTCCTCGGGGCCGCACAGGGACAGCTCGGCGCCACCGTCCGCGAGCAGGTCCAGGGCGGTATCGGCGTCGCCCGCGCGGACCGCGACCGCGAGGTCCGCGATCAGGCCGCCGAAGCGCCGTCCGCGAGTCAGGCGGATGATGCCGCCGCGCAGGCGATCTCGCTCCCGCGCACTGAGGGCCTCGGGCTGCTCCGACGGGGCCGATTCTGTCCCGAGCACCTCGTCGAGCTGCGGGTTCGGCGCTCCCGCAACGGGTCCGGCGACCAGATCCGCCAGCACCGCACCGGCGTCCACCGACGCGAGCTGATCGGGGTCGCCGACCAGGACGAGGCGGGCGTCGCGGCGCACGGCGGGGAGCAGGCAGCTGGTCATCGTCAGTGACACCATCGAGGTCTCGTCGACGACGATCACATCGTAGGGCAGCCGATTGAATTCGTGATGCCGGAAGCGGGTGGCGCCGCCGCGCTGCCAGCCCAGCAGACGATGCAGGGTAGCCGCCGTCAGCTCCGGGAGATCCAGTTCGCCGGCCTGCTCGCGGACCGATTCCTGGAGCCGCGCGGCGGCTTTGCCGGTGGGCGCGGCCAGGGCGATGCGCAGTGCGGGAGCACCCGGCATCGAACGCTGGTGTGCCACCAGCAGAGCCAGAATCCGCGCGATGGTGTGCGTCTTGCCGGTGCCGGGACCGCCGGCGACCACCGTCGTCCACTGTGTCGCGGCCAGTGCGGCCGCCACCCGCTGGCGATCGGGCGGATCGCCCGGCGCTCCGGAGCCCGGGAACAGTCGATCCAGGTGCCGCCGAATCGTTTCCGGATCGATCAACGGGTGACTCGTCGCGCGGTCGGCGAGCACCTCCCGGATGGTCTGCTCCTGCCGGTAGTACCGGTCGAGATACAGCAGCGGTTCCGCACCGTCGTCCTCGACGAGCCGCAGCGGGCGCAGCGGACCGGCCTCGCCACCCCGGACGAGAGGACTGATCCGCAGTGCGGCAAGCACATCCGCACCCTCCGGCCATGGCAGCGTCGCGGGATCGATCAGCTCCGCATCGGACTCTGTCTCGAAACCCTCACCGTCCACCCCGATCTCGTGCATACGCGACAATTCCAGGCACACCGACCCGGACCGCACCGCCCGCACCGCCAGCGCCGTCGCCAGCAGCACCGTCTCATGGTCCTCGCGCCCCAATTTCCCCAGCCGCAGCGCCACATGCACATCCGCCGCGGACAGCACCCCGGCCTCGTTGAACACCCGCAGCAGCCCGGTAGCCCGCTGCGCCAGCTGAATCGCTGTCATCGCACGCCTCCCGTACCGACGCCGCTGGTCGACCGCCCGGTGTATTCGATCTCGGATAGGCACCGAGCACCCGAACGGTGAACTCTGGCGAATGTCCGGTGGTTCCGACGCCATGGCCCGACCAGAACATCCGCGCGGTTCACGAGTCTGCCTGCGGTGGACGGCATTTCGGTCCATCGTAACCCGCCGTCGGCGACGCGGATGTTCGTCGGGACCTGCGGCCGGCACGATACCGGTCGCAGTGATGGTGTGGACACGAGCGCCGACCGGCCAGTCTCACCGGGAGCGCGCATGGACTGCTGCCCGCCGCTCATCGGGCCGAATCCGTATGCTGCCGACCCGCGAGGAGATCGGACAGCGCCTCGGCGAGCGCCGGGGGTGGATCCCAGTCGAATATGCCGCAGCCGGGCGGGGTTTCGGGGCCGATCATGCCGCGGACGAACAGGTAGCGGATGCCGCCGATGTGACGGGCCGGGTCGTAGTCGGGCATGCGCCAGCGCAGGTAGCGGTGCAGGGCGGCGGAATACAGGACGGCCTGCAGCGGGTAGTGGGAGCGCATCATCTCGGCGGCCATGCGGTCCCGGGTGTAGTGGGCGACGGTGAGGTCACCGGCGCCCAGGCGGTTGGTCTTGTAGTCCACGACGACGAAACGCGGGCCCGCCGTGCGCAGGACGGCGTCGATACTGCCGGTGAGGAACCCGCGCAACGGGGTGTCGGGGAGGGTGTCGAGCTGGTCGGCGTAGGTGACGAAGGGGTCGTCGGGGGTCAGGTGCGCACGCAGGAGTCCGGCGATGGCACGCAGGGTCACCCGCTCGGCGACCGGGGTGTCGCCGCCCGCGAGGGGCAGCTCGAAGTCGAGTTCGTTCAATCGATCTCGGCTGGAGATCCGGGCGAGGCTGCCGGTATCCATGGGCGTATGCATGACCGCGAGCAGGGCGGTGGCCAGTTCGTCCGGGTCGATGTCGGCCAGTAGTTCACCGATGGCCTGGGCGCAGCGAGTATGGATCTCGGCGCCCAGGTCCGGCGCGTCGGTGTCCACGTGCTCGAGCACGCCGTGCACCAGGGTGCCGAAATCCGCGCCGTACGGCATGCCGTTCATGAGTGACGGTGCGGCAGAAAAGAATTCGCCGCCATTCTGCTCGTCGGCGAGATCGGCCGCCGGGGCATCGGGTTCGTCCGAGATCCCGGGTGTGGTTTCGGGTTCGGGGGTGTGCGCATCGTGCGCGCCCGCGGTCAACGCCGAATACGACGTGCGCCGCCAATCCTGATCGATGCTCCGATCGAAGTGTGCCGCAACCAGGTCCGCCGATCCTGTCTCGGCGCGCTCCCAGCGCGGATGCACCGGGGCGGGCGCCGTCACCGGCTCGACCGCGATGACTCCGGCCGGAGCCGTGGCGCCCCAGGCCGAAAGCTGTTCGCGCACCGCCGCGTCCACCGGAACGTCGACGCGTGTCGACACCTCCGGGCTGGCGGGCATGCGGCCCAGGATCATTCGGTGCAGCGGCGCGTACGCGGTGCCGTAGGTGGGCGCCCACCACGCGACCACCTGGCATTGCGCGCGTGTGAGCGCCACATACAGCAGACGCAACTCCTCCCCCGCCTCCTCGGATTCGGTGCGGCGCTTGCGCTCGTTGTAGCCGCGCGCGTCCGAACCACCGACGTCCAGTACCCGGCCGCCGTCCTCGTCGTGGAACATCAGCGTCGCCGGATAGGGGTTGCGCGCGTTGTCCCAGGCGAAGGGCAGGTAGACGATCGGGAACTCCAGCCCCTTGCTGGCGTGCACGGTGGCGATCTGCACGGCGGCGGCATCGCGATCCAGCCGCCTGCTGCGATCGGCCACCGCGCCCGACGCGGGATCGCGCACCCGGTCGGACAGCCAGCGGGTCAGCGCGGACAGCCCCAGCGATTCGCGCAGTGCCACCTGATCCAGCAGCTGGGCGATGTGCCGCAGATCGGTGAGCTGACGTTCCCCGCCCGCGACCGCGAGAAGCCTGGGGGCCAACCGGGATTCGGCGGCAAGGCGCTCGAAGACCGACGCGAATCCGGTGCGGCCGAACAACCGCGCCGATTCGCGCAGCTGCTGCCCGAGCCGACCCACCAGATCGGCTCCACCGGCATCGATCTCGACCGCCGAATAACCCAGCAGCGGAGTGGCCGCGGCCAGGCGCACGCGGTCCGCGCGATGCGGCTGTTCCAGCGCGCGCAGCAGCCACAACCAGTCGGTGGCGCTGTCGGTGCCGAAAACGCTTGCCCCGCCCGCCAGGACCGAGGCGACGCCGACCTTGTCCAGCTCCGAGCGCACAACGTCGATCTGCGAGCGCGTGCGCACGAGGACCGCGAAATCGCCTGGACCGACCGGACGGTCACCGATCCGCACACCCGCGCCCAGCTGCCGCACGATATCGGCGGCCACATCCTGTGCGACGCGCGAGCGCTGACGGCCCACGGCCGGAAATCCCGGCTTGTTCAACGGGCCCGCGCCGGTGCGGGGAAAACATCGCAGGCGCAAGGGAGTCGGGGCGGGCTCTCCGGACAGGCGGGTCTGCGGCTGCACCGCGCGCACCGGATATACCCCGATCTGCTTGTGCCCCAGTGTCGCGCCACCCATCAGGTGGTCCAGTGCGGCCAGCAGCCCGGCGTCGCTGCGCCGGTTCACGCCCAGCTCGAATCTGCTGTCCGCGTGGGCGACCGCGTCCAGATAGCTGAGCACTTCCGCACCGCGGAAGGCGTAGATGGCCTGCTTCGGGTCACCGACCAGCACCAGGGTGGTGTGGCCGTGGAAGGCCAGGCGCATGATCTCCCATTGCAGCGGGTCGGTGTCCTGGAACTCGTCGACGAGCGCGACCTGGAAGCGGTCGCGGATGCGGCGGCGGGCGCGCTCGCCGTGTACCGGATCGGCCAGCACATCGTGCAGCAGCACCAGCAGATCGTCGAAGTCGCGGATGCCCGACAGGCGTTTGCGCCGTTCGGTTTCCGAGCGCACCGCCGCCGCGAACGCGACCCGCTCGGTTGCGGTGTCGTCACCGAACTCCAGCTCGAGTTCCTTCTCGGGTACGAGGTGCGCGTGCCGGTCCCGTACTGCCGCGACGGCCAGCGCCCGCGCATCCTTCAACGTGAACGGCGGTGTGGCGCGGGCATATCGGGCCAGGAACAGATCCTCGGCGACGGTGGACACCAGATCGTCCACGTCCTCGACCAGCCGCACCCCGGGATCCCGCTCCCCGGCCAGCCCGAGTTCGTCCAGCATGCGCTGGCAAAAACTGTGCGTGGTCGCGATGGTCCCCGAGTCGAACTCCGACAGCGCCGCCACCAGCCGCGAACGGCGCAACTCCACCTGCTCCGGATCCCCCTGCGCCAGATGCCGAATCAACTCATCACCACTGTCCAACGCCCCCACCGGATCCGCCAACGCCGCCGCCGCGGCCACGAACCGATCCCGCGTACGCTCCCGCAACTCCTGCGTGGCCGCCCGGCTGAACGTCACCAGCAACAGCTGCGAGATATCCACCCCCCGCTCGGCCACGAACCGCACCGCCAACCCGACGATCGCATACGTCTTCCCGGTCCCCGCACTCGCCTCGAGCACCGTCGTCCCCGTCGGCAACTCCCCGCACAACCGAAACGCCCGCCCACCGTCGGCGACGTCCACCGACTCGTCAACCATCGCAGCAGAAAGCATTTCGCTGGTCGCTTCTGTCGGAGCAACGGCATCGCCGGTGAGTACATCGACCACCTCATCGGCTGCCGGCCGAACCGCACGCCGGACAGATCCACGCCGGACGGTAGGTTCGCCGTCCGAGTGCCGGTCGGATACACCGATCTCCTGCGCCGCGCTTGGAAACCCTCCTGCCGCATCAACAGTCGAAATGTCCACAGGGGCAACACCTGTGCCGACTGCACTATGGCGGGACCCATGCGGCCCGGTCGGATCGTTCTCGGGGGGCGGGTGGGGCGCAACGGTCGGCTGCGAGCCGCTGGGAGACTCCACCCCCGCATCGACGGCTGACAAGTCGGCCGGGACATCGCGCATTTCGGCCACGTCCCGCACGGTGGTGTCCTGCCCGGCGGGTTCAGCATCCGGGTCTTGCTCGGGCGCACCTGCTACGATCGCCGCCGATTCATCGCCGTGTTCAGCCGGCGCCTCGGTGGCGGACGCGTCAGCCGATTCGGCGGCCGTGGGGCTGTGGCTGGCAGAAGGGTCTACTTCGGGGGTTTCGGGGAGGTCGAAGAGGTCTGCGGTTGGTGGCGGTTCGGTGTGGCGGGCGGGGGATTTCGGTGTCGTGCGGCGTCGGGGGCGAGGGGCTTCCTCGACGTGGAAGAGTTCGTCGGCGTTGTCTGTCGTTCCGTCTGTGCGTGATGTCGTCATGGCTGTCCCTGAGTTTCCGCGGCCAGCAAGGGGTTCCACAGGCGGCGGGCCAGGGCGCCGAAGCGGGTGGGCTCACCTGCGGGGTCGGGGGTGTCCGCGGGTGGCTGGCTCTTATACACATCTGACGCTGCCGACGACGGAGAGAGGG
>NZ_JAGPOX010000246.1 GCF_019038435.1 Nocardia alni | reverse complement strand
GACAGCGCCCACCCCGGCCGTCCATACCGGCCCATTCTGCCGGGCGAACCCGGTGATTTCCGTGCGACGAGCCGAATTACCTCGATCGAATCGTTCAGCCGAGGCTGAAGGGTTTACCCCACAGCGTCTCGGTGGAGTCCATCACGTTGTCGTGCAGCAGGATCGTGGTGTACGAGCGGGCCTCGGCATATCCGGCGCAGCCGTCGATGGAGATCGTGTGGTCGACGAACTGAGCGGTGCCGGAGTTGCCGGTGAAGTTGTAGACCTGGATCTGCTTGCTGGCCACGGTGCCGGGCTTGAGCGTGAGCGACAGTGACGGATCGCTGTACGGGGTGACACCCGAGCTGTCGAGGGTGAAGCCGCCGTAGCCGTCGCCGACCGACAAGCCACTACCGCCGTTGCTGATTCCGCCGGAGCTGTTGCCTCCCCCTCCACCGCCACCGGAGTTGCCCGAGTTGCCTGACGAGTTGTTCCCGCCGCCCTGATCCGAGTTGTCCCCGCCGCCTTTGCCGTCGTTGCCCTGACCGGCCGTATCGCCGCTGCCGTTGGCATGCGTACTCGAGCCCAGATCGACTTGGCAGCCGACCAGATAGCCGGTCTCGATCCGCCCGCCGGTGATCGTGACACCCTTCGGTGCGGTGGTGGTCACCGCATCGACCCCGGAGACGGTCGCGTTGCGCGAGAGCGGACTCGCGGCCATCGACCCGGAGACGGTCGCACTCTCCCCGGTGCGGTCCAGATGGACGACCACCCCGTCATGGGTGGTGTAGCCACCGTGCCCGTTCGGCAGGGGTACATGTGTATCGGCCGCGGCGGTTCCGGAGCCCACCAGCATGACCGGCAGGCAGACACCGGTCACGATCGCACTGCCCAGCGCAATTCGCACGGGACGATTCCTCTCTTGCACACCGAAAGACATGAGACTCACGGCACTCATCCGATGCTGAACGGTTGGCCGTACAGGGTGGTCTCGACGCTGCCCTTGGCATTGGTCACCGTCAACGTGCTGAACGCGCGGGCCTGCGCGTATCCGCCGCAGCCGTCGACCTGAACGGCGCGGTCCAGATACTGGATACCGACCTTGCCGGCGGTCGGATCGATCGTCTTGGTGTCGAATTTCACCTGCGCCACACCACCGGGCACCAGGTTGATGCTGGGCGAGATCTCCGGGGAAATAGAGCTCGGCTGCACGTAGACATCGCCACCGAGCGACAAACCACCCGATAGATCCACCTGGCACCCGACCAGATATCCGGTGACCAGCTGTCCACCGGTGGCCCCGGGAACATCGGCGAACACCGTGGCCGACATGCTCGCGGTGCGACCCATGCCGTTGTGGGCGAGAGAGGGGGAGACCACGGCCCGCTCACCGGTGCGGCTGAAGTCCACCGCGACCCCGGTAGCAGTGGTGAAGTGCTGGTGGCCATTGGGTAATGGCACCACCGCATCCGCATGTGCCACACCACATCCGAGCAGGAGAACGGCTATTCCCGCCCCACCGCGCACGAGCCAGCATCCGGCTCCGGCAACCAATTTCATATTTCCTTCATCGTTTGTCCAGCAGGCGCTGCCCACGTTGGTTGATCTACGTAAGCGACAGCTGTGAATCCCCAGGGAATCCGCAGGGAGGCGTTGTCCCGGCTCCAAGTCTAGGAGAGATATCCGCGTCACGGACAGCGAACGATGGGCGATAGATTACGCCATCGCTCTCACTGGGCGGCGCGAATCCCCCAGACGGAAGAAAATACCGCTGGCATGACCACGGAACAGCGAGGTAGCCGGGCCGCCAATGGTGAAGCACCACTTACCACGACTCAGAAGCAAGCGCGTGGCAAGTAATCCACATCACAATCGATGCGGCCCCTCGTCGGCGACGAAAACCCGGGCGGCCGCGACGCGCTTACCACCGCGCGCCATCTCCACCTCGGCGATGCCGTGTCCGGCGGTCGTCTCCACGCTCATCGTCACGAATCGTCCCGCGACGATCGTCTTGCCGATGTCGGTCCCGGCGGCGCGCGCGACGAATCCCGCCGCATCCGAAGAATCCCCGGTCCCCCATCCGAGCACCCCGCCGGGAGCCAGGGCCGCGCATACCGCGTCGGCGTCGCCGCGCGCGGCGTGCCCGATCAGTCCGGTCGCCGCCCGGCGCCCGGCCTCACCGACCCGCAGGAATCCGCGCGAGAAGCCCAGCGCTCCGCCGATACCCTGGTTGGCCAGCAGCTGCGGGGTCAGCTTCGCACCCGCGCCCAGGCCCCGCGCCCCGGCGCGCAGCAGTTGCGCGATCATCACCGGAAGTTCCCAGTGTGCGTGCAGCTCACGAATTTTCAGGGTCTCACCCACCCGTTGCACGTCGTACCGCAGGTGCATCGGCACCCGCAGCGTCACGCCGGTGGACATGGTGGTCTCGATGGCCAGATCCCGCCACACCGTCATACCGCACACCACATCGTGCTCGACCCGGAAGGCGATCCCGTTGGGCCCGATGAAGGTGTCGTAGAAGCGCTCGATGGCCGCCCGCCCGATATGCGGGCGCGAGCCCACCGGATCGCAGACCCGGGCGCCGGGTGCGAACAGTCCGACCCAGGCGTCGCGATCGTGCACGGTAACCGCACGCGGCGATGCCTCGACGGTGGCCAGGAGTTCGGCGGCGGACGTGGTTTCAGACATCGTTTCCCTTCTCGAGCCGACACCCGAACTCTATAACTCGTTCTAATTCTAGGCCGGAGAACGGTGCGCTTTCCGGCGTATCCACGCGGCGACCTGCGCATTCGCAGCGGTACGGCACACTGGTGCCCATGCGTGCGCGTGATGACGCCGGTGGGAGGACGCACCACTGGAGATCCTGGCTCCGCCCCAGGCGACTGCTGAGGATCGTGGCCGTGGCCGTGCTCGCGGGGGCGGTGGTGGCCGGGGCGTCCATCGGCTGGATCCGCTATCGCGCCCACGGTCTGGAATACGCCGTCGCCGACGTGCCGCCCGCGGATGCCGGCCTGGTCCCGGGTGCGGAAATCTATCCCGACGGACGGCCCTCTCCCTACGTGGCCGCACGGCTCGACCTCGGCGCGCAACTGCTGAAATCGGGCAAGGTGAAGGCCTTGCTGCTCAGCGGCGACCACGGGCACTGGTCCTACGACGAACCCGATGCGATGCGCCGGTACCTCGTCGGCAAGGGTGTGCCCGCGGACAAACTCGCCGTCGACTACGCGGGCTTCGACACCTACGACTCCTGCGCCCGCGCCTACCGCATCTTCGGGGTGCGCCGGGCGATCGTGGTCACCCAGGATTTCAGCGTTCCGCGCACCGTCGCGCTGTGCCGCTCGGTCGGCATCGCGACCAGCGCGGTCGGCGACCACGGTCAGGCGCACAACCTGACCTGGTACAAGTGCTGGGTACGCGACCAGCTCGCCGCCACCAAGGCCGTGTATTCGATCCTCGCGCGACCCGATCCGATCCTGGGCCGACAGGAGACCACGGTCCGCGACGCCATGGCAGCCGTTCCGCACTGACCCCGTGGGGGCGTCTCGGATCGGCGTGGAGTCAACGCAGGACCTCGCCCGGCGCCCAGCGAATCAGATGGGCCGGACCGGGTTCCACGATCGAGGCAGGGTTCTCGCCGTCGAACCAGCGGTCCACACAGGTCCAGTGGTAGGGATGCAGCAGGTACTCGCCGGTCAGGCCGTCCAGGTCGGCGAACTCCTGCTCGAAGACATGCGTCCACATCGTGGACGCGCCCGGGATCGCGGGATCGGCGCGGCTGAGCGCCCAGGAGTGGATGGTGCGGATCAGATCGGGCATCGCGGCGAGTTCGGCCTCGAACCGGGCCACCACGTCCTCGGGCGTGCCCGCACGCACGCGCAGCAACAGCGTTCGCTTCACCCGTTTGCCTCTCAGCGGTCTGTGGCCCGAGAAGATCGGTTGCAGTGCAACCGCATCCGCACCTGCCAACGCCGGCGGCAGCGCCTCGGCCCGGAAGTCCCCGTTCCTGCCCCGACCGCGCAGGCTTCCCGGCAGATCCGCGCCGGCGGACCATTCACGGACTCCGCCCGGTCGGCCGGTCACCTCATTCGATGCGGTGCGCATGACCCAGCGCGTCACGACTCCTCCAGCCGCGGTTCCGTGGCCGCCGATGCGAGGCGACCAGGTTCCGGTCGGCACGGCTCGAGCACACGACGATCCCTGTGCACGGCAAGTTCGTCTGTGCGAGACCAGAATCGGGCGACCGAAGCGTCCGCGCCCGCCATCGTCCGCGCGCGGTAGAACTCGTAGACACCCTCGATCTCCCACAGCATGTCCACCGCCACGGTGTCGGGTCCGGCGTGCGATTGCCACCACTGTGTCAACCGCAGGCCCCGCTCGCGCGCGGCAGGGAGGTAGTCCGTGCGCCACCCGATCAGCCACCCGTCGACCGCCGCTGCGGGCAGGACGAGGTGATCCCAGACATGAACCCGCTGCACCGGATCGACCGCTGTCACAGCTTGCCCACCACCTCGTCGCGGTAGCGGGCCACGTAATCGGCCAGGCCGGCCAGCCCGCGCGGACCGAGTATCGAATCCCGGCCGTACACCGGCTGGTTCAGCACCAGCCGGGTGGCGCCCGCGCGAACATAGCCGCGCACGAAATCGACGTCGAATTCCCGTGCGGCATCGCAGGATCCGGGCCATGCTGTCAGTTCCACCGCATCCCGCGGCCGCCCCGCGCCCAGGGCGATGGCACGCACCACGTCGGCTCCCGCGGCGAAGCCTTCCGGATCGAGGGTATACGGGAACCAGCCGTCCCCGACCCGGCCCGCTCGTCGTAACGCCGGATCGCTGTTGCCGCCCAGGATGATCGGGATTCTGCCGCCGGAAGGCCTTGGCGTGCAGTGCAGATCCGTGAAGGACAGCTCATGCCCCGTGAAACTGGCCGGGGCGCAGGCCCATAGCGCGCGCATGGCGCCGATACAGTCGTCGAGCCGCCGGCCGCGCTGCCGGAACGACGCACCGACCGCCGCGTATTCCTCCTTCTGCCAACCGATTCCCAGGCCGAGCAGCAGCCGGTCATCGGAATGCAGAGCGATGGTCGCGGCGCGCTTGGCCAGCACCACCGGGCTGTGCAGCGGCGCGACCACCATCGCGGTGCCGAACGTCAGCGTCGAGGACGCGCCTGCCATGAACGCGATCGTCTCCAGCGGATCGGTCATCGGAATTCCGTGTTCCGGACCCGGCATCCGGCCACTTGCGGAGTACGGATAGTTCGGCTCGTAGGCGTCGGCGACCACGACATGCTCGACCGTCCACACCGATTCGACACCGGCCTCCTGTGCCGCCACGGCGAACTCGCGCAGGAAGGCCCCGCTGGTCACCAACTCCTCGACGTACGGCACCAGCATCCCTATCCGCACCACCAGCGCCACTCCTCGACGAATCGGACGGCCCCCGCAGATCGGCCGCATCACACCACCCTCGTGCATCGCGGACGGCGTGGTCACGGTCGTACCGGCCACCGGATGCCCGAGTCCCGATCACCGGGACGACCGGTTGACGCGGATACGTTGCGATTCAAGGGATTCGGATCGGGGCGGGTGTCGGTTCCACGGGTGGCTCCCGCAGCGGGGGCACGGTGGGGATCACCATGTGGGTGGTGATCGGCGGCAGCGGCGTTCCCGACATGGTCGCCGAGGCCGGATCCTGGTCGTGGCTCGTGGTGATCACGAGCCAGAGCAGGGCCGCAAGTACCAGCAGAGCGACGACGGCGGCGAGCACACCACGCAGAACCCGCCTGCGCACAAGTGTGCCAATGTAATCAATCATTCTGTCCCCCCAGCGATTACATCGCTTCGAATAGTGGAGCTACCTCCTACAGCACCGACTCGATGGTATCGGCCGCCCCCGGGGCCACCGCAAGGGCTTTGTCATGAAGCTGTCCGGACCGGACGACACGGCGAGCGGCTCTCCCTCCTTCGCCGGCCGCACGGTGACGAAGTGAGGTGCGCATGCGCCTGGCGGACCTGCTGACCACTCGATCCCTGGACCAGTTGGCCACCTCGACAGCCCTGCTCCGCCGCACCATCGAGGACGCCGGAGCCGGAACGCCCGCAGGCTGAGCAGGGTGTGCGGGACGATGGACCGCATGGCCGAGCGATTCCACGACCCGATCCCGGATCCGGTGTCCGTCCTACAGCGCTGGGAGGATTCCGGCGCGATCTGGCGAGTGGTCGGCCGCCGCGCGGATCGGGTGACGGTCGGGTTGTATCAGTGCACCGGTGACGAGGAAGTCGATCGGTTCACCTCGGGCGATCCGGAGCTGTTGCGATTCCTCGGGGATCGGCGCAGCAGCGAGGACTGAGCTACCGATTCAGTATCCGGGCCGCCCCGTCGCACAGCGTCTCGAGCACCTGGGCGGCCGGTTGCACGGCGGTCACCAGACCGACACCCTGTCCGGCGTCGACCGGCATGAGATTCGGATCGTCCCGAACGATCCCCGCGCCCAACGCTTCCCGGGCCGTCTCGTCATCCGGCAGCTCGTCCTCCCGGCCGGTCCACCGGTCCGCGAATTCGTTGCGCAACGCCCGCAAGGGAAACCGGGACGGCCACGGCAACCCCATCCCCACATCGAACGCCCGGGTCAGGATGGTATCGGTGCCGCGCGCGGCCAGCATCGCCGCGCGCGCGCCCGAGGACAGCAGCGATTCCTCGCAGGCGGCCAGACGAGTGCCCAGCCAGGCGCCCGAGGCCCCGGCGGCGAGCACCGCGGCCAGGCTCGCGGGCGAGCCGATGCCCCCGGCCGCGAGCACCGGTACCGTGACCGCGCCCAGGACCGCATCGAGCAGCGGCAGAGTCGCCATCTCCGGCGCCCCGTGGCCGCCGCCTTCCATACCCCGGGCGACCAGCACATCGATACCGGCGTCCGCGGCGCGGCGGCCATCATCGACGGTGTACACCTGTGTGGCCGTACGGATTCCGGATTCCCGGACGCGCGACGCCCAGGACAGGTCGGTCCCGAAGCTCACCGAGATCAGCGCGGGTTTCGCGGCGACGGCGACCTCGAGCAGCTCCGGTTCCGCGGCGAACACCCAGTCCACCAGCCCGATACCGAACGGACCGGCGAAGCCGTCCAACCGCCCGAGTTCCCGTCGCAACGCCACCACCGATCCGGCGCTGCCCATGCCGATCATCCCCAGGCCACCGCACGCGCTCACCGCCGCCGCGAGCCGGCCTCCGGCCACCCCGCCCATCGGCGCACCGACGACCGGCAGCCGCAACCCCAAATCCCTCGACCACGTCGTGGACAGGGCCTCTGCGCCGGCTTCGAGCGATTCCCCGGACGATGTCATCGACACATAGCACCACACTGCCCGGCGCCACGTCATCCGCCGAGGCCTTGGCGGCGTGCCCGACCGCCCCGGACATCCCGCACGACAGGAGCCGGACGCCCGCGAGTCAGCGCCAGCTGGGCAACCAGAGGTGGGCCTGCCAGTTGCCCTGGGTGATCGGCCACCCGGTGAGGATCGGCCACAGCCAGGCGAAATTCGCCACCACCAAGCCGACGTAAAGGCACACCAGCAGAAGATTCAGGCTGTGTCGCTCACTCGGCGCCGGGAACCGGTAGCCGTTGGCGGCGCGCACCAAGGGTGCGGGTCCGAGGATGTCGCCCAGGACCAGCGCGAACCCGATCACCATGAACGGGGCCATCGGCACCGCGTAGAAGTAGTACATCTGCCGATCCAAATCCAGGAACCACGGCAGCAGACCCGCCATATACCCCACCAGCATCGCGGCATACCGCCAAT
>NZ_JAGPOX010000245.1 GCF_019038435.1 Nocardia alni | reverse complement strand
GTATCGGGATGCGCCGGGGCTTGGGTTGCTGTATCCGGGGCTGGCGGTGTGCGCGCCTGGGCCGGGGGTGTTATATCCGGGTGCGCCGGGGCGGGGGCCGCCGTAGCCCGGTTGTGAGCCATGAGTTGGCTCGCCAGGTGGCGGGCCGCCGTATGCGGGTGAGCCGTACGAGGGTGGGGGAGGTGGTGCGCCGAAGATGTCGGATCCGCGCCCGGGAGCAGGGTTTTCGGGAATTCCGTGGTACTCGGCAGCGCCGGTTTCGTGAGGTGGATCGTTTGCGGGATTTCCCGGTTCGGCGGGTATGTGCGGCGGGGTTCCATGTGTGTCGGGTAGGTCGAGAGGAATTCTGTGTGTGTCGGGTAGGTCGAGAGGAATTCTGTCGCGTCGCGGTGGAACGGACAGCGACAATCCTGATTCAGGAGTCGGGGCGGTAGTGTCGCCCGATGTTGTCTGGTGTGCGGCATCCTCGGATTCAGACGCATCGTCCGCGGCGTGATCGCGGGGCTCATTCGGGTCGGATGGGCTGCTCATGCGATTCCTCCGATGCTGAAGTCCGAGATCTACATGCACATCTACCAGGTGTTACCGCAAGGTACCGATAGGACGAACGGTACACCAGGAGGTGGTGTCATCGAATCATCGCCTGTAATAGCTGATAGATCGCTGCATCAAGGCCGGAGGCGTCCCGTTCGAGCGAAGGTGCGCTTGGTGGCGACGGATAGGCCCGGAGCGACCTCCTCCGCGGGGCGCTCGGCCTCGTCCGGATTGGGGCGAACGAACAGGGTGACGGTGGCGGCGTCGCTGAAGCCGTGTCGCGTCATCATCGTTGCCGAGGGAGTGTTGCCCACCTCGACATCGGTGACGATGCGGCGCGCACCCCGCTCGAACAGCGTCGCGCAGCAGATCTCGACCAGCCGACCGGCGATGCCGTGGCCCTGCATATCGGGCGCGACGGCGATCCACTCCAGATAGCCCCAGTCCTCGCGCAGCTCGAATTCCATGGAGCCGAGCACGAATCCGACGACCCGATCCGAATCCAACGCCACCCAGCAGGACCGGTCGGAGGTGTCGAGATGTTCCGCGACCGAGGTCAGCGACCACGACGTGTACGGCTTGACCTCGGTGTCGAACACCTCGTCACCGAGATCGAGAACCTCGCGCAAGTGACCCAGGCCCATCGGAACGATCGCTATGTCGGAGTCCATATCGGACAAGTTTGCCAGTCGCCGGCCCCGGGAGACGGTAGCCGCCCGATGATGTCACGACTCGATAATGCCCTGCTCAACGGTCCGGATACACGTACGCCGCGGTGACCGAGCGGTCACCGCGGCGTACAAGTCTGGAGGCTGGGCCTCAGGCGGCGCTACCGCTGGGGATCGGCGCCGGGTTGTGCTGGGGGCCGGGCTGCTGCGGGCCGTGCTGCTGCTGGCCGGGGCCCTGCTGCTGCGGGCCGCCGTGGTTCTGGTTGTTGCCCGGGACCATCGGGGCGGCAAAAGCCGGGGCCGCGGTCATGGCGATGGGGGCGGCGATGATCGCGGCGGTGACGGCCAGCTTCGCAATACGGTGAGCCATGGTCGAACCTTTCTCTCAATGACTGTGTCAGGGGGAATGCAACCGCATCACCCTAGCTATCCCCTGGGTCGAAACTGTGGTGGCGCTGTGAACGAGAAAATCCGGCGAACGGCGCGTCCCTGGTCAGCGAACGATTTACCCCGGTGGACAGGGCTTTTCGCGGTGAGTGTGAGATGGCGCACCAAATCGATTGCGGCCATTCGTGATTAATCAGTGAAATAGCTGATAACGGGCGAAATCGCGGTCGATGGAGTGTCGGATTCCGGCGGTGGTGGTCGACGAGATGGGTGGTCGGCTCACGCGCTCTTGCGGACCGTTTTCTTGGCTGCCTTTTTGGCCGGTTTCGCTGCCGACTTGCTGGCTGTGGTCTTCTTCGCCGTCGTCTTGGCGGCCGTCGTCTTGCTGGCTGTCGACTCCTTGCCCGTCGTCTTGGCGGCCGTGGTCTTCTTCGCCGCCTTCGCGGCGGGTTTCTTCGCGGCGGGTGCCGCGGTACGCCGGCCGGACGCCTCGAGACTGCGTTGCAGCGCGGCGACCAGATCGACGACCTCGGCGTCCATCTCGGCGGGCGCCGTCTCCTCGCGCTGGGGCAGGGTCCCCGATCCGGCGGCGATCGCCTCGTCGAGCAGCCTTTTCAGCTCGATCTGATATTCGTCGGTATACAGGCCCGGATCGAAATCATCGGCCATGGACTCCACCAAAGTGTGCGCCATCTTGACCTCTTGGGCCCGGGGCTCGGCGGCGCCGTCGAGACCTGCGAAGTCGACCGTCCGCACCTCATCGGGCCACAGCAACGTCTGCAATACCAATACCCCGTCGCGCACCCGCAATGCGGCCAACCGAGTCTTCTGCCGGAGCGTGAAATGCACCACCGCCACCCGCTCGGCCTGATCCAACGTCTTGGCAAGCAGCACATAGGCTTTCGGCGTCGTAGAGTCCGGCTCGAGATAGTAGCTCTTGTCGAAGAGCATCGGATCGATCTGATCGGCCGGCACGAATTGCAACACCGGAATCTCGTGCTTCTCCGCGACCGGCAACTTGGCGAAATCCTCGTCGGACAGCACCACCCGATCCCCCTCGGGCGACTCGTAAGCCTTATCGATATCGGCATACTGCACCGACTGCCCGCACACCGTACACACCCGGTCGTATTTGATCCGCCCGCCATCCTTGGCGTGCACCTGATGAAACCTGATGTCATGGTCCTCGGTGGCGGTATAAACCTTCACCGGGACATTAACCAGCCCGAACGCGATGGAACCTTTCCAGATCGACCGCATTATTCAATGCTACTTTCGACCTGCCCGGTTTGTCCGGCGAACCGGGGTGACCTGCTGGTTTGTGGTTGTTGGTGGGTGTTGCCGGTTGCTGTTTGTTGCTGTTCGTGGACCTGCGACGTCCTGTGGACGTCCTGATACGGCGGTTGTTTGCCCGCGTCCTGCGTCGTGTCGAGGGGGTTCGATCGGGGGAGGGTAGTGCGTTTCGGGGCTGGTGGCCGATGCTTAGGCGTGGTTCTACTTTTATATGCGCATTTATCTATTAGATGTGGTGGGGTCTTGGTTCGATCCGTCAAAGGCGGGCCTGACACTGATTAATCCGAATCCTCCGGCTGCCGGCGGTCCCGGATTCCGGATCAAGCCGATAGGTTCGGTCGGCCGGGTCGAATGAAGTGGTGCATTGGTATGGGCTCGGTTGGTCTGTTGCCCGGGTGTGGATGCCATCACTGTGCAGTCCAGACTCCGCGAGCGGGGGATCGCCATGAGGGACGCTCGAGGGACCGCGAGAGTGGGCCGCGGTCGCAGGTTCGATTCCCCGGCGGGGCACATCGAACATGGGAACCGGGGGCGACCTGCGGGTTTCGGTTGGTCAGCTTGTGATTGAAGCCGATTACCAGCTGTAGGCAGTTCATCACCGGCTGCGGGTTCCGGGCCGTCGCCGAGCGGTCAGTGCCTGATTTCTGCGTTTCCTGTTCTGTGGCGACTGTTGGTATGCGCTGAGCCGTGCTCAGCGCTGGCCGGGATCCCGTGGTGATATCGCGGGTCCGGGGCACCACTGCATCACGGGAAGTTGTCCGTTGCGGTTGGTGGTCCACAGCACCATTTCGACCAGGCCCAGCCAGCTCCCGTCGTTCGCGCGGGCCCAGGCGTGCAGCAGCCCCGGTACATCGCCGGTGAGGTTGAGTCCGCCCAGCTTCACCTTCATGGTGATTTTGTCGCGGCCGAATCCGTTCGGTGGCTGAGTGGGCATGGCCTTGCCGAGGTCGACTACAACCGGTGTCGTTGGCGTCACCACGCGGCGCAGCGGCGGACTGAATTCCTCGGGCCAATGCTCGAACATAGATTCGAATAGTAGCGGCGTTCAAGGTGGAACCGATGGCGGTGCCGATATGAGCTCCCCCCGGCGCGGGTTGATCTCACCGGTTCATGTCTCGGCTGATCGTGGACTTGAAATGCGAGCCAGAGAGAAGATTGCTGAATATATGCTGCAAGTGTGCGAGTTTCTCCGGCACCCATGCTGGCGACTGCTTCCGCGCGGCCGACCGGTCCGGATCCCGTATGGACGCTGAGAGATGAAATGGGATGGCATCAAGTCGATTTCGCAGATCTCTGGGGGAGTTACCGCGTTCTGGAGTTGGAATGGCAGAGATGTCACGGCCTTGTTTCCTGAGATTGCTGAAGTATTTCCGGACATCTCCGGGCTGGTGCTCGATGGGGAAATCGTCGCGCCGGATCCTGCGACCGGCGCGCCCAGTTTCGGCAGGCTCCAGCGCAGACTCGGCACACGACCATCCACCGCGCTGCAGAAAGCGGTGCCGGGGCGGTATTTCATGTTCGATGTCCTGGAGATCGCTGCGGAATCGGTTATGGACCTGACCTATCTCGAGCGTCGGGAACGTTTGGATGAGCTGCAACTCGAGGGCGGTCCGATACGGGTGCCGCCGATGTGGATCGGTGAGGATCCCGAGCGGATGTTGCGGCTGGCCGCAGATGCCGGGTTGGAGGGCATCTTGTAGCCAGGGTTTGGGTTGACCGTCTGACCGCCTCGACCTTCCTGGCGCAGAGCTGAACTTGGGACTGTCTGGGGGCTATCCGTCCTTGCCGTGGCGTAAACCGATCGAGGCAGCGTACTTCCGATTGTCCGGCTCGAAACCCGCTGGCATCATGACGCAATGGACTCCCGCCCGTTGTTGCAAATCAGGCTCGGCCACCCGGATGACGCTTCGTCGCTGATCGAGTGGCTGCGCAGAGATGTTGAGCTGAGCGAACAAGTACAGATGCAGGTGAAAGTCCGCTATACGGGCGGGAGCATCGACGCCGCAGTGCAGGTGCTGTCCGTGGCGCTGGGGTCTGGCGGAGTTGGCGCAATGCTCGCGAATGCGTTGTCTACCTGGCTAACTCAACGCCACTCGGACATCACATTGACCGTGTCTGCCCCGGACGGCCGCAGGATCGAACTGGACGCGCATCGCGTGCACGAAATGCCGCAACTGCTGGACCATGTCGCGCAAATGCTGAATACGGCCAAGCCGGAGGAGCAGCAGCCCAGCGACACGTAGGGCCACCGCCGTGGATCCCGCCAGCCTCCGTCTGAGCCCGCCAGCCGATCATGTGCAGATCCAGCATTAAGTCAGCGTTCCAGCTAGGAAAGGGGCAGGCTCTTGGCATGAGCTCGCGTTCGAAGATCCTGTCGCTCAACCGATCTGAGTGGTTAACCAATGCATGCCTCGCGGTCGGCGAGAGCCAGGTAGGCGTCCTGCACGGCTACGAGTGGGTAGGTTGTGGCGATGGGGATGTGGAGCGCGCCGGAAGCCGCTGTCCGGTGACGGCGCGGATGCGCTCCTCCGAGCCGTCGCCGTCGCTCTTACCGAACCCGCCACACACGATTCGTCATTGACCGAGATCATTCGGTCAGTGACCGAATGTGCACAAGGACTTGTGCTCAAACGCCTCGCCTCTACCTATCAACCCGGGCGCCGGGCGAGGGCCTGGTTGAAGGTGCCGCTGCGGAAGGTGGAGTCCTTCGCGGTCGTCGGGTGGCTGGAGGGTAGTAGCACTAATAGGGACTCCTTCGGATCACTCGTGCTCGCCGGCCGACTCGACGGGCAGCTCCGGTATGTCGGTGCTGTGGGTAGCGGCTTCACGATGACTGGGCGTCGCGCCATTCGAGACGCACTCGACCGGCTTGCGCGGCCGGACCCTGCGCTGGATGTGGAGCCCCCGAGGGAGATCGCGCGGGCTTCAAGGGGGTCCGGAGCGATGTGGTTGTCTCCGATATCAAATGGCCTTCGTAGAACTGTCAGCTGGTCTGTTCCGCAGAGGGCGTAGCGCCGCGCCCTCTGGCCTTCTACCCCGCTCATTCACCGTATGAGGCGATAGTCCGGGGGGTGAGGCCAGCTAGGTACTGGTCCACAGCGCGGCGATCTCGCCACGGTCGCAAATCAGTGGTCGTGCATGATGGTTGAGTCGGCCCGCAGCGCGGTGCCGGTGTTGCCACCGGTCCGTTTCTGCGGGCCGCTCGCCGAACCCGGCGTGCATGTCTCCATGCACCGGGCTCTCCACGGTTTCTGCTGTCAGGCGTGGTTGGCCGTGGCCCAGGGACTGGGGATCGTGTTGCCGCGGTACCGGTATCGAGTAAACCGATACCGCAGCGAGGTTGAACAGGTCGATCCCGTCCGCCGACGGTTTCCGCCATTGACCGTTGCGGCCCATGAGGTGTCGGCGGATATCCTTCCACCTCCAGCGGTGCAGTCGTTTCCGCCATCGGATCACTCGCCACCAGAGGAAGGTGTCGAGCGTGCCGAAGGTGTTTGGCGACCGCGTGCCGGAAGTAGTTCGACCAACCGCGCATGATCCGATTGGGTCGGATCAGCACGTCCCTGATCGAAGCCCCAGGGGTGTAAGCACTTTCGCGACATCCTCGCGCATCTGCTCGACATCGCCCTCGGTGCCGTGCACGAGAACGACGAAATCGTCCGCGTAGCGGACGATCCGCCAGTTCGGCAGGCCCTTGCGGCGACGGTGAGCACGGCGCTTCGGGGGTGCTCTGGCTCCCGCCCGGCTGCCATGGCCCGTGCACGTGCTCATCGAGCGCGTTCAGGGCGATGTTGGCCAGCAGCGGGGACAGGATTCCCCCTTGCGGCGTGCCGGCCGAGGTGTCCTCCAGACGGCCGGTCTCGGTCATGACACCGGCCTCGAGGAACGCCTTGACCAGTGCGAGCACGCGCTTGTCTTTGACCCGCAACCGAACTCGGTCCATCAGGGCCGTGTGGTCGATCGAGTCGAAACACGCCTCGATATCAGCGTCGAGCACCCAGCGGTAAGCGTGGGTGCCGTAATACTGGATCTCGGCGATCGCGTCGTGCGCCCGCCGCTTCGGCCGGAACCCGTAGGAGACCGGTAGAAAGTCGGCCTCGAAAATCGGTTCCAGCACCAGTTTCAGCGCCGCCTGGACAACCCGGTCCGCGATCGTGGGAATGCCCAGCTTCCGAACCTTCCCGCTGCCGCCCGGTTTGGGGATCTTGCGTTCCCGCACCGGCAACGGACGAAACGAGCCGTCCTTCAACTGGTTCCGCAGATCATCCAGGAATGCGGGCTCACCGGTGAGTTGCTCGACATCGAAGGCGGTGACGCCATCGCCGCCGGGCGTGTTCGCGCCGGTATTGCCCGCGACCCGGTCGAACGCCTTGGCCAGCGTCACTGGGTCGTGCACGAGGTTGAACAGATCGTCGAACCTGCGGCCGGAATCGGCCGCCGCCCAACAGTGAAGCTTGGCCTGCATCCCCGATACCTTCGACCGCAGACCGCTCAGGTCCACTGTGTCGTCGGCGCTGGTATTCACCGGCGCGTCTTTCGGCATTGCAGCCTCCTTCCCTTCTTGATACCGCTGCCGTCCTTCCCCATGTGCCGGGCTTTCCCCGGCTCGCAGTACTACGACGGCTCCGCCCCGCTCCGGCCCGATCGACGGTCGATGCGCCCAGCCGACGCCCCGGTTGCCCAGTGGAAGTCCGAGTTGATTGCCCGGCGGCCGAAGAAGGCGAAACTCCTTGATAATCATCAACTTCGGCGTTACCTCCAGCAACGTCTGGCCGGGCGGATCGCCGACCCGAAGGGCAGGACGGTGCGCCAGCGTCCCGGGGTACTTGTCAGGCCGCCCGCAAGATCGCAACCCAGGGGATCAGGGGGTGGGGAGCGGGGGTACGCGGCGAACTTCGGC
>NZ_JAGPOX010000244.1 GCF_019038435.1 Nocardia alni | reverse complement strand
GTGGATAAGAGACCGCCCCCCGCCCTCCCCACCGGTGGATCATGTCGTTCGCCGAGGTCGATCTCGGCGAATACTGAGCTGAGGGCGTGGCGGCGTTCGCCGGCTCAGCCCGGCAGGATGATCAGCTTGCCCCGCTTCGAACTTCCGTTCTGTTCCAATTCCGTCAGCGCGGAGACCGCTTCCGACAGCGGCACCGTCCGGGCGATCGGCAGTTCGAGCTCAGCCTTGCCGGCGGATCGTGCGACCGCCTCGATATCGGCTGTCACCGCTTGCGCGATCACGACCTGGAACGGGCCGGGCAGGGCGCTTCTGGCCATGTTCACCGGGGTGGGGGCGGTGCTGATGATGCGGCCGTTCGGTTTCGACATCGTGCGGGCTTGTTTGATCGGGAGTTTCCCGACGGTGTCGAAGACGACGTCGAATCGCCGCGCGAGCGCGGCGGGGTCGAAGTCGAAATCGACGATGGGATCGATACCGAGCTCGCGGGCCTCGTCCGCCGAACCGGCGCGGCAGCTTCCGCCCACCCTCGCGCCGTGCGCGGAGGCGAGCTGGACGGCCGCGCGGCCGACTCCGCCGAGGCTCCCGTGCACGAAAACCGCCTCGCCGGGCTGGAGCCTCGCCTTGGTGAACAAGGCTTGATAGGCGGTGAGGCCGACGGTGGGAAGCGCGGCCGCTGCCTCGAAGGACAATTCGGCGGGCTTGGTGACGATCCCTTTTTCCTCGGCGACGACGACGTCGGCAAAGGCGCCCGACCACTTGATCGGTGCGCCGCCGAGCACCTCGTCACCGACACGCAGCCGAGTGACGCCGCTGCCGACGGCCTCGACGATACCGGCGAAGTCGTATCCCATCGCCCGTGGAAATTTCCGGCCGGTCACCATCTTCATCGCGCCGTTCCGGATCCCGAAATCCATGGGGTTGGCGGCAGCCGCCCGCACTCGGACGCGGACGTCGCCGGCGCCGAGTTCCCGTGGCTCGAAATCTTCGAGCCGCATGACCTCCGGTCCGCCGTACTGGTGATACTGGATGCGTTTCATCGTGAGTTCTCCTCCGGGTGATGTCAACGCTGCAGGGGCAGTGCGAGAACGGATTCGAGAAATCCCAGCGTTCTCTCGTGCAGCGACGGTGTGTCGAAATGGGGTGACCCGTGGTCGCCGCCGACGATCTCCACCATGTCCGCGCGGGCCCCCACCGCGGTGAGCGCGCGATGCAGGCGCCGGGCCTGTTCCACGCCGACGCGGCGGTCATGGTCGCCGTGGACGATCAGGAAGGGCGGCGCGCCGGGATGTGCGAGACGGCACAGGTTTCCACGCTCGACCTCGTCCGGCCGGCTGGAGAGCTCGAATCCGAAGAACCGCGCCAGCGTGCTGTCCGGCCCCTCCATCAGTTCGATGATGTCCGCGGGTGCGTCCTGATCATGCCTGAGGAAATCGGTGGGGCCGTAGTGTTCCACGACGGCGGCGAGCCGGCAGGACACCTGCGAGTGCGGTCCGGCGTCGCCCACCAGGTCGCTGCCATCGCCGGCAAGTGCCATGGCGCTGAGCAGGTAGGCGCCCGCGCTGGAGCCGAAGCCCACGATGCGGTCGGCGTCGAATCCGTAGTGGTCGGCATTGGCCCGCACCCAGCGCACGGCCGCGGCGACATCGTGGACGGCGGCCGGAAAGACGGCCTCGCCACTGAGCCGGTACTGGATCGACACCACGGCGAATCCCGCGTCGAGTAGATATCTCCAGGGCCCCATCTGTTTGATGCCGGCGAAGAATCCTCCCGGATGTGCGTACACCACAACGGGAATGGGCGTCGTCACCGGATGTCGCGGTATGTGCAGATCCAGCATGAGTGGCCGGAAGCCGAGGACGGTGGCATACGGGCGATCCAGATGGCTCGTCACCCCGGGGAAGACCTCGACCGGCGCCAGGTCGGCGAATTCGGGCCGCAGCACGGTCGAGATCATTTCCATGGGGATATCAACTGGCGCACCAGGCATTTCCATCAGCGTTCTTTCTGGATGAGTTGCGGTGGAACGGGTTTCAGGCCTCGCGCGGCGCACTGTCGACCAGTGCGCGGCGCATCAGCCAGCCGAACATGCTGACCGACAACGATCGCGGCAGCACATGCTTGATCAGCAGATCCGCGGCATTGTTGGTGATGCCGGGGATGACACGGGCGCGCTTGCCCAGGTTGCTCAGCGCCGTCTGTGCCACCTGCGACGCCGGCATCAGCGGGCCGCCGAGCTTCTGGAAGTCGAGGCCCGCGGACCGCTGCGTGATCTCGGATTCCGTCATTCCGGGGGATACCACCAGGACGTCGACGCCGTGGCCTTTCAGTTCGTAGTTCAACGCCTGGCCCAGTGACGACACGTACGCCTTCACCGCGGCATAGTTCGCCGTGAACGGCGCGGCACTGGCTTCGAGGCTGGACGCCACCAGGATGATCGCACCACGACCACGCCGGGTGAACTCACGCCCGAAGTGGTGCGCCATCTGCAGCGGCACCGCCCCGTCGAGGGTGAGGACGTCGAGTTCGGTGGCCAGCGAATTGTCGACCAACGGCCCAGGGGCGGAGATTCCGGCGTTCGCCACGACCATCCCGACGTCGAGATCGCTGACGCCACGGGCCAATTCGGCTACGGCGCCCTCGGCGAGCAGGTCCAGCTCGAACACGATGTTGTCGGTGCCGTCGGCACGGGAGAGTTCGGCGGCCAGGGCCTCCAAGCGGCCTTTGCGGCGTGCGACGAGAACGACGTCGACACCGGCGGCGCTGAGATGCCGCGCGAATTGCTCGCCGATGCCCGAGGAGGCCCCGGTGACGACGGCATACCGCCCGTACGCGGCGCGAAAATCCTTCATTTGATCCCTCTCAGCACGGTGGGTGGGCCCTGCGAACTCGATGACGACGTCCGCATGACACCAAGTGTCATCACCCTACACCCTCACGACACTTGGTGTCATCACAGCGCTGTGCGCTCTAGGATGTGGGAATGAGCAGGTGGGAGCCCAACACGGCGGAACGACTGGCAGTAGCCGCGGTGGAGCTGTTCGCCGAGCGCGGATATACGGACGTCACGATCGTGGAGATCGCCGAGCGCGCGGGGTTGACCAAGCGCACGTTCTTTCGTCACTTCGCCGACAAACGCGAGATCCTGTTCAGCGGCCAGGACGCGTATCGCGACATGTTCGCCGACATCATCACCGGTATGCCCGCCGAGGCCACCCCCATGGCGGCGATCGGTGCGGCACTGGCCGCGTTCGCCGCCGGCTTCGCCGACGAGCGCCGGGAATTTCTGGCGAAACGTCAGTCGGTCATCGCCGAGAACTCCGATCTGCAGGAACGCAACCTGCTCAAGGAAGCCGCTCTGACCGCGGTGATGGCCGACGCGCTCCGCGCACGCGGAGTGCAACCGCCCACCGCGAGCCTGGCCGCCAACATCGGCGCGCTCGCCCTCGGCGACGCCTTCGAACGCTGGCTACAGCCCGGCAATCGAGCGTCCATGGCCGAACTCGCCGAGCAGTCGCTGCGAGCACTGGGGGCGGCAATCGAGACACTGCGCTGACGCCGGCCTCACCGACCGCCGAGGTCTCGACTCTCCGGCATCGGCCGGCGCGGGCGTTCGCTACGCCACGCCGGCCGAGGAGCGGTAGATGAGGTGCTCGAGCAGGGTGGTCAACACGGTTCGGCACGACGCCCGGTCGCGGGCGTCGCACAGCACCACGGGCTGGTCGAGTTGGAGGTCGAGGGCGTCGCGGACCTCGTCGGGGGTGTAGACGGGCGCCCCGGCGAAGCAGTTGACCGCCACCGTGAAGGACAACCCGCGGCGCTCGAAGTAGTCGATGGCGGCGAAGCAGTTCTCCAGCCGACGCGTATCGGCGAGGACCACGGCGCCCAGCGCGCCGAGCGCCAGTTCGTCCCACAGGAACCAGAATCGGTCCTGTCCGGGTGTGCCGAACAGGTAGAGCACCAGGTTGTCATCGATGGTGAGGCGGCCGAAGTCCAGTGCGACCGTGGTGGTCGTCTTGCCCTCGACGCCCGACAGATCATCGATGCCGGCGGAGACTTCGGTGACGAGTTCCTCGGTGCGCAGCGGGGCGACCTCGCTGATCGAGGACACCATGGTGGTCTTGCCCACGCCGAAACCGCCGGCGACGAGGATCTTGACCGATGCTGCTAGCCCAGCGGCGGACGACATTTCAGGCACGTGTCACAGCTTTCGGATTCCGGCCAGGACGGCTCGCAGGACGGTCAGGTCGCCGGGATCACCGGGTTCCGTCCGGGTGGGCGCCCGGAAGGTCAAGTGCCCCTCGCTGATTAAATCACCGACGAGGATCTTCGCCACGGCCAGGGGCAGTTTCAGCATGGCCGACACCTCGGCCACGGACAGCGGCTTACGGCACAGTCGCATGATCTGCGAGTATTCCGGCTCGGTCCGCCGCAGGGTGGGCGCGCGGTCGGCGACCACCACCAGCGTGAGCATATCCAGTTCGTGTCCCGCCCCGATGGTGCGGCCACGCGTGAGGGCGTACGGGCGGACCAGCGGGCCCGCCGCGTCGTCGTACCACGACTGACCGTACTGCGTCATGACGATCGAAACTCCATATGCCCGGCCATACCCCGCCGCGCGGTGGTGGACAGGTAGCTGCCCACACGCTGCACGGTCAGGTTCATCTCGTACGCCACCATACCGAGGTTCGCATCGTCACCGGCCTGCAAGGCGATACACGCGTTACTGCCGGCTGCGGTGACGAACAGCACCGCACTCTCGAGTTCGATCACGGCCTGGCGGACCGGGCCGCCGTCGAACCGGATGCCGGCGCTGCGGGCCAGCCCGTACAGGGTGGAGGACATGGCCGCGAAATGCTCGGAGTCCTCGCGGTTCATGGTGGTGGACCGGCCCAGCACCAGTCCGTCGGTGGAATGCACTACCGCGTAGCGCACTCCGGCCAGGCGCTCGACCAGGTCGTCGAGCATCCAGTTCAGATCACCTGCGTTGGAAGTGGTCACCTTCGCCTTCCTGTTCATCCCGTGGGGCGTGTGTCGAACCACCGGCCCGGTTGTCGCCGGATTCCGGTGGGACCTGCCGCCCTTGACGGGTTCCATTCTCGATGGCGGCGAACAGATCCCGCGCCTGTTCCGCGGACCTGTTCGCCGGCGCGGGTTTCGGAGCCGGGAGCCGCTCGGGTTGTGTGCTCAGCTCCGGGGCCAGGCTGGCCTGGCGGCGGCGGCGCGGCAACGCGGGACGGGTGTCGGCTTCGAGGTGGTGCGGGACGCCCGTATCGTGTTGCGGGCTGTTGACGCTGTGTGCGGAATCCGCCGGTCGCGAGGAGCGAGGCTCGTCGGCACGCTGCTGCTCGTCACACTGCGGTGGTGCGTCGAAGCGGGAGCGTTCGCCGGGAGACGACCGCTCGTGCCGCCGCAATTGCTCACCGAACGAGCGGAATCCGGGCCGCGCGTCGTCGAATGCCCGCCGATCCCGAACCTCCCAGATCTCCTCGGCGGCCCGGGAGCCCGCCGCGCGTCGGGAGGGATCTGTGGCGGGTTCGGCATTCCATGCGCCGCCGGAATCGCCCGAATGCCGTGTGCCGTCGGGGTAGTCGTGCTGCTGCGATTCCCCGGACCGCTGCGCCTGCGAGGGCAGGAGCGCCACCGACGTCGGCGCGGGTGCGAGTTCGCCTGCGACAGCGGGTATCTCGCCGGTCGCCGGCGAGGGTATCCGCCGGACGGGCATCCGGTCGGGCAGGTGGTCGGCGACCGCGGCCTCGGTGGTGATCAGCGCGGTGGGGACCAGCACGATCGCGCGGATGCCGCCGTAGTCGGAATCGGCCAGCCGCACGCTGATCGCGTGCCGTCGACCGAGCTGCGCGACCACGAACAGGCCCAGCCGGGAGTCGGCCGACAGCGTGGCGACACCGAAATCCGGTGGATTGCACAGCATCTCGTTGTGACGCTCGATGTCCTCGGCCGGAATGCCCATGCCCTGGTCGATGATCTCCACGACCATGCCCTTGCCGACCCGGTTCGCGGTGACCTCGACGCGCGACTGCGGCGGGGAGAAGGCGGTGGCGTTGTCCACGAGTTCGGCGAGCAGGTGGATGACATCGGCGACCGCGTCGCCGCTGACGAACGCCGCGGGCATGCGGGCGGTGTGCACGCGCGCGTAGTCCATGGTCTCGCCGACCGCGCTGCGCACCAGCTCGACCAGTGGCACCGGGCGCCGCCACTGCCGTCCGGGACGGCCACCACCCAGAATGATCAGGTTCTCGGCGTTGCGGCGCTCGCGGGTAGCCAGATGGTCCAGACGGAAGAAGGTGTCCAGCAGGGCTGGATCCTCCTGCCTGGATTCGGCCTCGTCGAGCAGTTCGAGCTGACGGTGCACGACCAGCTGGCTGCGGTGCGCGATGTTCAGGAATACCGCGCGGACGCCCTCGCGGGTCTTGGCCTCGGTGATCGCCGCGGCCACGGCGGCGGTGTGTGCGCGGTTGAATGCCTTGGCCACCGAGCCGATCTCGTCGTGTCCGAAATCCAGTCGTGCGGCCTCGGTTTCGGGATCGATCCGGTCGCCCTCGTTCAGCCGGCGCATCGTCTCGGGTAACCGGACCTCGGCCAGGGCAATGGTTTCGGTGCGCAGTCGTTGCAGGCGGCCGATGAGCCGGTTGGCCAGCCACAGCGCGATCAGGAACGCCAGGATCGCGATGGCCACCGCTGTACCCCCCGCGACCAGGGCGTTGTGGGTGGTGGTCGCGGCGGCGGCGGTCGCCAGGCGTTCGTTGGCGCGGCTCTGTGCGATCCATTGTTCCAGCAGCATCCGGGAGACCTGCTCGGTCTGGGCCAGCCAGTCCGTCTTGCTCATCGGAAGCGGTGGCGGCGTTGGCTTTCCGGTGACGTTGGCGGGCACGGCCGCCTGCTGCATCGCGGCGGTCTGCTGCCAGGCCGAGGTGGAGATCAGCGCGGTGAGCTGCGTACCCACGTTGCCGCCGAGCGCGTCGGCCAGCGGCGGGATCGCGGCCTGGTAGTAGCCCGAATAGTTGTGCAATTCCGCCGCGAGCTGCGGGGTCAGCGGTGCGCCGTCGAGTGCGGCGGCGGTCAGGGCGCTGGCGCGGGAGTACGCCTCGAGCGCCGACAGCAGCTGATCGGCGTACGCGAGTCCGGTGGCGACCGGCGCGTCGGGCGCGTTGCGCTGGACGATCGCCGTTCCCTGCGAGGCGCCGTCGGTGATCCTGTTGTAGATCGAATAGACCGCGTCGACGGGCAGCAGGCCGGCATCGATGCCGCCGCGCAGGGCCGGCAACTGGGTTTTCAGGGTGTCGAAACCGGCGGTGACGCTGTGCATCTTGCCCGAACTGGCTTGGTCGAGCTTGGCCTCCACGGCCACGAGACCGGTGATGGAGGCGTCGAACTTGGTCCGGACCTGGGCGAGGGCCTGTGCTTGCGATCGGTCGCCGCCGAGCCGCCACAGTGAGAGCAGTCGTTCCTGCTGGGCGGCATCGACGATCTGCTTGGCGGGTCCGAGACTGCTTTGCAGCGTATCGGCCCATTGCCGCTGTTGGCGGCCCTGGTTCACCAGATATCCTGCCGCGCTCACACCGATCACGAGCAGGGCCAGGCTCGGAATGAGTGCGATTGCGAGAATGCGGGCTCGAACGCCCAGCCTCGCTCTCACCATCGGCATAATGTAACCGGTTCTAGTTCTGTTGGCGATAGCGATCGTTCGGCAGGCTTGGAATTTGACAACAGAACACCGAATATGCTGTGCCCCATGAGGGTTTGCCGCGCCCCCCATATACTGGCGGAGTGATGTCGACTGCGCAGGTGATAGGTGTCAGCGGAGCTATGTTGCTGGGGGCGATGTCACCCGGGCCGGACTTCGTGATCGTCGTGCGAAATTCGATGATCTCGGGGCGGCGCGTCGGGATGGCGTCGGGGGTGGG
>NZ_JAGPOX010000243.1 GCF_019038435.1 Nocardia alni | reverse complement strand
GGGATGGTGAGGCGGCGGAGCTTGCGGAGCCGGCGGGGTGGGTGAATACAGCGGGATGGTGAGGCGGCGGAGCTTGCGGAGCCGGCGGGGTGGGTGAACTCAGCTGGACAGGTCGAGGAAGGCCGCGAGGTCCGTCATCTGTTCGGCGTCCTCGGGCAGGTATTCGGCCAGCAGGGCCGAATGCACGATGATCGCGGTCCACATCGCACGGGAGACCGCGGTGGTGAGCCAGTGGCGGGAGAGCAGGGTGCCGATGCCGTGCGGCGCCTCGGCGGGGGAGGAGGTGGTCATGGAGACCAGGACGACTGCGGCCTCGCGACCCGCGAGCCGTTCGGGCGTGCCGACCAGCACGTCCTCGATGCGGGCGCGCGAGAGCAGGGTGCGGATGCGGGCGACCTGCGCGTGATACGGCGTCACCACCAGGATGTCGTGCGGATGCAGCCGGCGGGACACCGCGCCCTGCCGCCACGGCAGGCCCAGCAGGCCGCGCACCCGGCGCACGATCTCGCGGGCCTCCTCGGCCGATTCGGTGCTGTTGCCGTGATGGGCGATCGGGATCGTGCGCACGCCCGGCGGCACGCCCTCGAGATCGCGTGCGAGGGTGACGGTTTCGTTGGAGCGCAGCCGCCCGGCGTAGCGCAGCCGCGAGACCGGGCCGCACAGCTGCGGATGCATGCGCCAGGTGCGGTCGAGGAAGTAGCCGAATTCCGGTGGCAGCGTGGGTGATCCGCCGAGCAGGCGGCCCAGCACCGAATCGTGCACCGGCTCCGGGTGGGTGCCGTGTCCGGGCAGCGGCGCGGGATCGCCGAGCAGCAGCAGATTTCGGGCGCCGGCCGCGACCGCGATCGCGTCGGCGAGCGGGAAGTGTCCGGCGTCGACGACCATCAGCAGATCCAGCGAGCCCGGGGGAACTCGCTCGGCGTCCGCGAAATCACCGGGCAGACCACCGATCACGCAGCCGTTGACGGCGTTGTCCAGGAAGCGGGGATAGCGGGCCGGGGCGATGGCCAGCCATTCCTGCTCGACCCCCTGCGCATCGGACTTGGCCACCAGTTCCGGTAGCACGCCGACCCGGACCAGCGCGTCCAGGACGTGCTCGACCGCCCAGTGTGACTGCGCGACCACACCGACGCGCCACTTGTACCGGGTGACAAGGCGTTCCACGACACGGGATCCGGTATCGGTCTTACCGGTTCCCGGTGGGCCCTGGACGGCGACATAGGAGTCGTCCAGATCCAGGACCGCGGCGGTGACCGCGGCGGCGTGATCGCCGAACACCTCGGGCAGCGCCGCGCCCGAAGCCAGTCGCGGGGCGCGGCGCAGCAGCAGGTCGAAGGCGGCCGTGGCGGGCACCTCGGGCAGGCTCACCAGCAGTTGATTCGCCGTGAATTCCAGTGCGTCGGCGATGTTGTCGTCGTGCCCGGGTGGTCCCGGCGCGATCGCGACGGGTAGCTCGTCGTAGGGCTCGCAGCCGTGCGGCAGCACCTCCCGTACCCGGACGGCGTCGTCGAAATTGACGTCCAGCGAGCAGCCCAGAATGGTGGCGTGCGCGGTGGCGCGGCGGCCGGGCGCGGCGTTCATGCCGGGAGCCGGGCGGTCGTAGACGGTGAGCACCTCGGTGCCCGGGCGCGGCGCCCTGCCGGTGCCCAGGCGTCCGGTGAGGGTCAGATAGCGCCGCATCGGACGGTCGTCGGTGCTGTGCCATTTGGTGTCCACGGTGCCCCAGTCGGCGACGAGAACCCCTGGGGCGTCGCCCCATTCGGCGATCGGCTGGTACAGGCGGTCGGTGTGCGCCCAGTGCAGGGGCTGACGTTCACGTCGGTGATAGGCCAGGGTCGCGGCCATGAGTCCTGCGGCATGCTGTGCGGCGCTGCGGGATTCGTCGAAGTCGAAGGCGAATTCACGCAGCGCGGCCTCCACTGCGGGCAGCGGTTCGGTACCCTGTTCGTCCGGCGGCGTGGGAGTCGCCGAGATCCCTTGCGCAGCAGCGATATCCAAGAGCCAGCTGCGCAGTCTCAGCGTGCGTGCGCACTCGGATTCCAGGTCGTCGTGCCGGGTCCGGCCCGTCGGGTCGAACAGCCCGGTCAGGTCGGCCAGGCGGTAGGAGCGCTGGCCTATGAGCAGCGCGGAGCGCAGGATCGGATACAGGTCCACGAGGGAGCCGAGCAGATCGTCGATGATCTGCTCGTCGGCGCCGTAGCGCGCGCACAGTCGCGCCAGTAGTCGGCGGGCCGGTGTGTGGTAGTGGTAGATGCGCAATTCCGGATGCTGTTCCTGGCGGTCCAGGAGGTACTCGAGCAGGGCGGGAGCCTCATCGATGCGGAACGCATGGAAGAGCATTGCCCCGTCCTCGCGGGGCCGATCGTCGGTCTGCGCGGGCGCCACGCCGACTCCCACCGCGGCGGGTGTGCCCGCGACGGACAGGAATACGTCGCCGGAGGAGGGCAGCGGCAGCGCGCCCAGCGCCGAGGCATCGGTGACCGCGTACACAGTCGTCCCGTCGCGCTCGTGTTGCAGCTGTAGCTCGGCTTGGCGGCGTAGCGCGGAAAAGGTCTGGGCCGCAACCCCGGTGACCGCCGAGTCGGCCGCGGCCAGCCGGTCCACGGTGGTGATCCCGGCGTCGCGCAGCTGTGCCCGCACGGCCGGGCGCATGCCCGCCACCAGCAGCAGATCCCGTCCGGTCACCAATTCCGCTGTGCAGGTGGGGCAGTCGCCGCAGGCCAGGTATCGGCGATCGCCCCACTGCACCGGAAGTAGTTCGTTCTGCTTGTTCTCCAGGATCGTCGCCAGCCGCCGCCGTCGCGCGCGATACACCGCCACGGCCGTGGCGAGTTCGTACTCGGACGGCGATTCGCCTGCCAGCCGCAGTCGATTCCCGACTCGGAAACCGTACTGCCGCAACGTGTCCGCGCAGGCAGCCAGCTCGATCAGGGTGCCGATCCGCCCGGCCGGTCCCACGATGCCGTACACGATGTATTCCGGTGCCGCGTTCGCCGTGTCGGTCTCGTCGGTGTGCTCGTCGCCTTGCGCGGCCGGCTCCGCATGCGTGACGGCGCCAGGGTTCCGCTGGGCGTGCTCGGCTGGTGTGCGGTGAGTGGATGTTCCGGTACCCGCCTTTGCGACGGGCATCATGCGATCGATGGTCTCGGTGCTCTCGCCTGCTCCGGTGTGCCCGTGTGCGAGCGGTCCAGCTTGTTGTGCCGACCCCGCGCGTTCGGCATGTCTCATGGCCTCGGATTGCTCGAACAACCCGGATTGCTCGACCGACTCGCTGTATACGATCGGATCGATGCCTTCCGTAACCCCTGCGGGCTCGGCGTATCCGATCTCGAGGTGCTCGACCACTCCGTCGATGGTGGCGGCCATCGATGTGCGCAGGGCGTCACCGTTCACCACCGATTCGCCCTCGCCCGTGGTCTCCGGATCCTCGTGTGTGAGGTCCGATTCGGGCGAATCGCAGAGATCCGCCCGCACGAGTGCCGCGCAGCTCGCGGCGAAGTCGCCGTCGAAGAATCGCGCGCCGACGATCACTCCGGCCCCGGAGTGCAGGGCCGCGAGGGTCTGCTCTTGTGCGTGTCGCAACGACGCCACAGTCGTAGCCGGGTCACCGAGGAGGACATGATCGATGCGGATCATCGACGAATCGGCCGCCTCGGAAGCGTGTTCGGAGGGTAGGTCCGCTAGTAGTCGGTCCAGTTCGTCCGGATCCGCAAACGCGTGATCCGGTGACGTCCCGGCATCCTTCTCGGGGGGCGGCACCAGGCCCAGTTCGGCATCGAGCGCGCGCAGCAGCGCGAACTCGCAGCGCGCCGCCTTCACCAGGTCATCGGTGCTGCACACGACACGATCACCGAACAGAATCAATCGCGGCCCTCCTGTGCGTCTTGGGACACCCGCATCCGGCGGACGCACCGCCTGCGTTGCCGATTCGCGCAACAGCGTAATCATTCGAGGTAAGACGGCGTGGCGTCCAAGGGGCGTGTCTTTAAAGGACTTATCGGCCCGGGTGTTCCTGCTGACTGCCCGGTGGGTGTTCTGGCTGCGTATCAGCCACGTGGTCCAGGGTACGTGCGTGGTCCGCGCCCGGACCGGGTAAAGATCGTGGGATGCCGTTCTTCGAGGGTGCCCGCGGGCAGTTGCACTATCGACGGTGGGCGGTGCCGCGGCCGCTGGCCATGGTGCAATGGCTGCCCGGTACGGGGCAGCACAGTGGGCACTATCACCGCTTCGCCCGGGGACTGGGTGCGCGGGGGCTCGAGGTTTGGGGCCTTGACACCTCCGGACAGGGCCTGAGCGAAGGGGATCCGCAAGCTCCGGGCACCCTGGACGAACTCGTCGCCGACGCGCGGGCGTTCGCCCTGGCGATACGCCGGGAATCGCCCGGAATCCCGCTGGTCGTGGCGGGTCACTCCTTGGGCGCGGCCACGGCGGTCGCCATGGTATCCGGCACTACGGGAAGCGATCTCGGATACGCGGCGATGGTGCTCACCGGCACTCCGAAGCGGGCCACCGCGGGCTATCCGGCCCTGCCTCCAGATCTGCCGGTGCTGGCCCTGCACGGTGTGGACGACCGCCGCGCGCCGATCGATTCCGTACGCGACTGGACGGCGCGCGGACAATCGGTAGGGTTGCGCGAGTATGCCGATGCCGGGCACGATTTGCTGCACGAACCGGTGCACGCCAAGGTCACCGCCGACATCGTGGAGTGGATTCGAGATGTCGTCGTGGAGCGGGGCGCGCGCCGAGTGGAGTAGTTCGAGAAAGGGGGACCGGTGCAATCACAGGAGACCGGGGACCTGCACAGTGATGTGGCAGCCCTGAGCCAAGCGGTCGATGACGGACAGCTGTGGATGGACGGTGTGTTGGTCACCGACGGCATCCACGAACGCTGCGCTCGCCGCTATGAAACCCTGGCCGAACAGGTCGAAGAGCAGATGCGGGTGTTGCACGCCGCACTCTCGCTGCCCGGCTTCGGCGGTTTCGAATCCGGCGACTCGCTGCGGCATGGGTTCGAGTCCAAGGCGTCCGACGCCCTGGAACATCTGCAGCAGTACGCCGACGCGTCTCGTGAGCTCGCGCAGACGCTGCGTCAGGCCGCGGCCGCCTACACCCAGCACGACGCGGATATCGCCGCGGCGCTGGGCAATACCACCTCCGTCGTGGTGGGAGCGAACCATGCATGAGATCAGCGCCGCCGGGGCCAGGACCGAAATCCCGCAGACGGATCCGGATTACGCGCCGACCGTCGAGGTCTTCGACCATCTCGGCTACGACGAGCTCTACCGCGGCGTGATGCTGCTGAAGCCGGAGGTGCTGACCGCCGGACGGCAGGCCTGGCAGAACTCGGCGAGCGGGATGGCCGACGCGGTGCAGCAGGCGCACGCCCAGATCCGCTCGGCCATCGCCGACGGCTGGCGCGGCAGCGCGGCCGCGCTCGCGTCCGAGACGGTACAGGCGTTCGAGGCGCTGGGGCAGAACCTGTCCGATGTGATGGCCGAGGTGGGCCGTCGGCTGGGCCAGGCGAACGACGCGGCCGAGACGCTGCGCGCGTCGGTGGCGCAGCCGGTCGGCGCGTCCCCGGATCTCGAGGCCGCGCTGCTGGATCCCAAGCACGCCACCGTCAATGCCGACATGCAGAAGACCGCCGAGAGCGTGCGCCTGGACGCGGTGCGGGTGATGAACGCCGTGTACACCGGGGCGTTCATCCCGACGGGCAACAACGTGCCGGGCTTCCCGGTGGGCGGGATGTATCCGAATCCGCAGGTCGCCGCGCCGAATTCGGGCAAGCCGGTCCCCGGCGGCGGTGCGGCGGACCTCGTCACGCCCGGTGTCCCGCCCGCTCCGAACCTGCAAACCGCTGTCCAGCACGAGGATTCACAGCACCGGCGGATCGCGGCCCAGCAGCAGCCGCAGCGGGCCGCCGAGACCGATACTCCCCGGACGGATGCCGCGGTCCCGGTGGCTCCCGCGTCCTCGGCGCCACCCGTGAGCGCGGCGGCGCCCGCCTCGGTTGCCGTGCAGCCCGCGGCAACACAGGTCGCTCCGGCTGCGGTCGTCATACCGCAGGAACACCAGGCGGCCCCGACGACCGCGGCGGCGACGCCCGTCGTGGCCACCACGACCGCCGGCGCGTCCACCACTCCGCAGAGCACGGACGGTAAGGACGGTAAAAAGGACAAGGGGCAGCAGGGCGATCCGTCGCCCGGTAATGCCTCCGCCGATACCGCGTCCGGGATGGGCGCCGGAATCGTGGGTGGTCTCGCGGGCGGCGCGGTCGCCTTCGGCGGGGACACCCCGCGATCGGGTCCGTCGATTCCCCGGGCGCCCAAGCGTTCCCACGACGACGAGTACGACGACGAGGAGTACTACCCGGACTTCGACGGTCCGACCTACCTCGAGCTCCCCGAGCCGGACACCGAGTTGGTAGGGCATCTGAATCCGACGACCCCACCGGTTGTCGGAGAGTGGGCCGGCGATGACGAGTAGATCCGACGCTGTATCCGTTCCGGTTGTCGGAGAGTGGGCGGACGATGAACAGTAGATCCGACGCTGCGCCCGTTCCGGTCGTCGGTGGCCGATGATGAGGATCAGCGGGTCAGCGACCAGGTCCGAAGCGGGCCGCCGCCGGTGAAATGGACGCTCACCCCGGACCAGTTCGCGCTGGCCTGGGAGCGCACCGACGGTGATCGGATCCCGTATCCGCTGGCGGTACGCCTGTCGGCCCGGGACAGCGTCGAACGTGACGCGCAGTTCGCTCAGCTCGATGAATGGTGTTCGCGCGCACTCGATCCCGACCTGGAGGCGGCGCTTCGAGTGCTGGCCCGCCCGGCCGTGCGGGTGGAGGTTTTCGGCAGACAGGGGCTAGGCGACCAGGCGCCCCCGGTCAGGGTGCTCGGCGCCGCGGCCGGGCACGTCACGGTCGTCGCGGCCCAGCGTCCCGGCGAGGCCGCCGACCGCGGCGGTGAGGTGCTGCTGTTCGTGGGAACTGCGAAATCCCTTGCCCCCCGCGTGATTTCGGTGCTGCCAGAGCGGGTGGCGGGCAGCCTGCCGCGGCACACCGCCCCGCTGGGCCGGGTACGGGAAGACAGCCGAGACCTGGTCACGGTGCCGGTCGCCGGCCCGTCCGAGCCCGCCCGCATCCGTCGTCTGCTCAAACAGCCCCGCGACGGCATCGGCCAGATCATCGTGTCCGCCCGCCGCGCCAACGGCGAACTGCGGCCCCTCGGCGTGCTGTGCTGGATCGATATAGTCGGCGACGGCCGCTACACCGTCCACACCCGCGCCGAGGTCGACATCGCCCCGGTCACCGCCGAGGCCTTCGCCGCCCAGTTGCGCCCCATGCTCGCCGCCGCCGAGCGCGTTGTCGCGGAAACCGGTACCTGGTAACCGGCCTCCTCGGTCTTTCCGGAGCTTTGCCGGATTCCGGACTGTTGCGAATTCGGGGCACCTTCATCTAGGGGAGACTTCCCGGCCCGGAGTTGTTGCGCCGCAGGCTGATCGAGAAACTCGACGGCTCCCGGGTCGGTGAACTTCTCACCAGGGCCGGTCTGATTCCGGAGCTGTGGGCCGGGATCGGCCGAGCAGGGCGACCACTTCGTCGTCGGTCAGCTGGTGAAAGTCGTCGTAGGCGCCGCCCACGCCGCCCAAAACGCGGGGAACCAGCGGGCAGATGATCTCGTCGGCGAGCCGGTCGATGCGGCGCAGGGCCTCGATCGAGGAGACCGGGACGCCGACGGTGAGCCGGCGCGGGGAGTGCACGGCCGCGACCTCACAGGCGACGGCAACCGTTGCACCCGTTGCCATTCCGTCGTCGACGATGACGACCGAGCGGTCCTTCAGCGGCACAGCGTCCAGATTCTCGCGCAACATCCGTTGCCGCCGTTCGAGTTCCGCATGCTCGTGATCCTCGACCTCGGCCAGTTGCTCCGGGGTGACCCCGGTATGCCGGATGACATCGTCATTGATCACC
>NZ_JAGPOX010000242.1 GCF_019038435.1 Nocardia alni | reverse complement strand
GGCGGGCGAGGAAGGGGTGGCGCCGACGGATGCCGGCGAGGGCGGGGGTGGTGGAGATCAGTGTGGTGGCGGCCCTGGGTCTGATCCCGGATCCGGCCGCGTCGTGGGCCGTGGTGAACATGTGCAACGGCGCCGGATCGAGGTTCAGGCCGGTTCCGGCCTGGTCGAGGGCGCGTTCGCGGGCGCGGACCCGCCGGCCCAGATCGGCGACCTGTTGCTCGAGCCGGCGTATCTCCTGCTGCGACGGATTCGGGACCGGGCCGGCGACCGGCGCCGCCCCTGGTTGTAGCCGTTCGGTGGCCGTCTGCCACAGACTCCGGACCTGTAGCTCCGCTTGTCTGGCGGCAAGCCGATCGACCTCCGTGGTGGCGTCGGCGATCTCCTGCCGTACCCGGTCGTGCAGTGTGCGGAGGGCGTCGACGAGATCGGTCCAGGCGTCACGCACGGGCGCGCCGGGAGCGCCGAGCAGGCCGTTCGCATCGAGCTGGATGTGCCGGGTGCCGGTGCTGTCCCGCAGTGACAGTTGCACCGGTCGCTGCGCGGTGCGGGCGGCGTGCTCGGCCAGGAACATCGCGTTGGCCCGCGCGTGGGTGCCCAGACCGGACAGGTCGAGCCATAGGTGCGCGGTTTCCAGATGGTCGGTGTCCGGGGCCGGCCGGACGAGATCGGTCACGGCGTTCAGGAGTGACGCGCCGATGGTTCGGGTGTCGGGGTCGATGGCGTGATCGCGGTAGAGGGTGCGCAGATCGAAGAAGCTCTCGTTGTGGGTGCCCGGGAGCAGTCCGCGGCCCAGGACGTCCAGGTCCAGGGCGCAGGTACACGGTGCCGGTGACCCAGCGCCGCGCACCGGTGGGCCCGGTGACCTCGAGCACCAGGTCGGCGCGGGCCTCGAGACTGGACGAGCGCGGGCCGTTCTCGTTCTTGAGGACGTCGCGGCGGTTGGCCGTGGCTATGGCGTTCCTGCCGTGGCCGGTGCGGCCGCGCTCCAGCAGGGTGACGCTGGCCCCGACGTCGTTGTGGGCGTCCTGGTTGAAGCTCAGGTCCGGCGTGGTGGAGGTGGCGCCGCCGGCGGAGATGGTCGTGGTGGAGTTGCGCATCCGGTCCACGTGAACACCGCCGGTGTTCAGTAACCGTATCCCGCTGAGCTTCGCGGTGACGGTGATCCCGTCGGCGTCCGCCCGGCCGGAGGTGAGCCCGAATTCGCCGCGGTCGTTGCGCAGGGTCGCGGCGCCGCGCCGGATCATCTCGGTCAGCTGTTGGGTGGCGTTCTCCTCGGAGTTCCACAGCCTCGATCCGGTGGTGAACAGTTTCGGGGCGACCTCGTTCATCGCGCTGTGCAGTTGGTCGATACCGCTGTAGGTGTAGACGGCGAAGTCGTGACCCAGCGTGAACCCGACCGGATCGGGGCGCTGGCGGACCTGGGCGCCGCCGCGCGTCATGTCCAGGAGGATGTGCCCGGGCCTCCAGCCCGGCGCGGTGGGGTCCTCGGACAAGACCGCCGGTGCGAGCCGGTCGGGTAGTGGCGGCGCCGGGGCGTATCGGGGTCGCGCGTCCGGCGCCACCGCGGGCTCGCTCGGATCCGTCGCGAGTTCGGTGGCCTCGGTCGTCTCGGCCGTCGGGAACCGCACTGTGACCAGGGATTTGGTTTCGCCGCTGGTCTGCGGCGCACCGGCCAGCAGATCACGCACCGTCTCGTAGGTCAGGCGCACGATCCCGGGCCCGACCTGGTTCAGCTTGTTGAGCAGCACCCCGTCCATCGGGGATTTACGCACCCGGACACCGAAGGTGTAGGGCATGTCGAACGCGGTCGCCTGACCGGCCCGCACCGCGGTGCGGTCCTCCATGGTCAGCCCGATTTCCTCCCGGGTGTCGCGCTGTGTGGACAGCGCCGCCGCGATATTCGTCCCGCTGCTGCCCGGATAATCGACGCTGACCGTGCTGGTGTCGGCCTTGGTCCCGGTGCGTGTGGTGGTGTGGGTGATATTGCCGGCACCGTGCGCGGCGTAGTTTTCCACGCCGTTGTCCGCCCCCGGGTTCGTCGACAGGTCATGGCCGATCACCGCGTCCAACCGGTCCACATCGGGCACCGCCTGCATCTCGACCTCGACCAGTTCCGCCCCGCCGGCGTGCTGATAGGCGTAGTGCAGCACCTGCCGTCCGCGCGCGCCCCGCGCGACCAAGCCGCGCATACCCACCGGAGACGCGTAATCGGCCAGCCGGGCCTCCAGGCCCGGGACGTAGGCCGAGTGCCCCGGAGTGAACACCCCGGGTGTCTGCCCCAGCACGGTCCGCTCGATCTGCTCTCCGAACGCCGCGCGGTGACTCGCGGCGATGCCGGTCGCCGCGGAAGGACCCAGCCCGTCCCCAGCCCGCACCCGCTCGGGCAGCCAGCGCGCGGTACCCACCGGCGGCAACGCGCCGGGCGTGCCCGCCAGCCTCGCCGCGTCCGGGCCCAGCACCGCGGCGTAGTCGCGGACCTGATGCCCGGTCAGAATGAACTGGCCCCCTCGCGGGACCGTCACCAGGATCCGGACGTCCTTGTACGCACCGACTCCGAACAGATTGGAGACCGCGTTGCGGGTACCGCGTTTGACCGTCAGCACGTAGTGCAGGTCGGCGCCGAACCGGAACATCCGGTCATCCTCGGCGGAGACCCGGTTGACCTGGGTGCCGGTGGCATCCGAGGTCGTGGTCCCGGTCTGCTTCCCGTAGGTGAACCGATTGCGGTAACTCAGTGCCGTGCTCTCGGATTGGGTCGCCGCGGCGGCGCCCTTGCCGCCGAGTTCGTTACTGTCCGACGGCGTGGACGACTTACCGAACTGCCAGCCGAGCTGCCCGGAGATACCGCCCTGCCACCCCGCGGAGCTGTCCTTGGACAGTGCGGTGCCGTCCGGGGCGTACACGTCGGTCTCGATGTATCCCGGGAAGCCGCCGTGGTCGGAGGCTTGAAACGTCTCGTTGGTCAGCAGGGTCGGCTCACCGAGGTAGGCCTCCAGCTCGACGGTCGCATTGGTATCGGTCAGGATCCCGGAGGTGGCGAGGTGTTCGACCACATACTTGCCGTCCAGGACCTGCTGCCCGTTGCCGATGAGCTTGGCCGGGGCGAACGCCCCGCGGCCGAACTGCTGGATGCCCGACCCGGCGTGGTTGGGGTCCTGGCCGTGCGCGGTGCGCCACAGCCAGCCGCGACCGGCGCCCGCCGCCGGCGCCAGCACCGGGGTACGCATCCCTGCGGGCAGATCGTCGTACCGGCCGGCGATGACATCGCGGAAGGCGCTGGTCAGTGCACCCGATCCGCTCATGACATCCACCACGGCGCTGTGTGGAATCTTGTGCCGTATCGCGCGTAGCCGGCGCAGGTCCGCGGCGTTCGCCAGCCGCGCGCCCGGCGCCGGCGCGGCCGTGGCCGGACCGGGATCCACACCGGTGGTGCGCTGTTCGGGTATCCACACGTCCATGTGCCCGGCGTCCCAGGGCCGCGCCCCGGCTCGGCCCTCGTCCGCGGACAGCGACTTCCGGGCGAACCGCACCGCCGGCACATCCGAGCTGACCGTGTGCAGATCCAGGGTGAACCGCAGCGGCACCTCGAACACATCCATCCGCTGCGCACCCGCAGACAACAACGCCTGCTCGTAGGTCAACCCGTTGTCGACCGTCTTCGTCCGTCCCGACGTGTGATCGCCGGCGAGGTCCAGCGGGGCGATACTGCCCTGTAACTGGCCCAGTTTCAGCGGGCCGCCCACACTTCCCGCCACCCCGCCGGTGTGAACCCATTCCTCCCGCAGTTCCTCCGAACCGCTCATGGTCGAATTGGTCCAGTTGATGATCTGCACGTTCTCGACCGTCTTGCGGAAGGTCGGCTCCGCCGCACCCCGCAGCGCACCCAACCGCAACTCCACCCGCTCCACACCGAATGAGGTCGGCTTGTCGAACCACTCCGACGAGCCGCCATCGACCGCCTCATCCATCCGCGAGCCCAGCCCGAGCTGCGAACGCATCACCGCCAGACGGCGATAATTGTCCAACTGTGCCGCACTGGCCGCGGCGCCCGGCCGTTCGGTCCCGCTGGGCAGATAGCCGTTCGCCGCCAGCCAGGACCGTGCCCGCTCGAACAGCACATCGGTCCCGGTGATCTTGTCCGTGGTCGCGGACATCCCCAGATACCGCAGCTCCCGGACTTCCGGCGGGACGTACCGCGGCGACGGATTGGAGATACCACCGGCCGTCGCTTTGCTGTGCACCCGCACCCGCGCCGCGTCCTGCCAGGTACCCAGGTCACGGACCTTGTCGGCCTTACCCGGCCGGACCAGGGTCACCACATAACGCAAGTCCGCGGTACTCAGGAAATGCGGTGCGGCGGACTTCAACGAATGCGCGACGGACGCTGTCCCGCCGGACCCCAGGGTCCGGGTGTTGACCTTGTTGGCGTCGTAGTGGAACTGCACCTTCCCGTTCAGGCTGTGCTCGGTATCGGGATGATGAGGGGCTGTGTCGGCGGTGAAATCCACCTCCACCTGCGCACCCACATCCACACCATTGGCCACCGATAGCGAACCCTCGGTACGCACGCCACGCAACAGGTAGTTCTCCATCATCACCTTCGCACTGGTATGCCTCGGCGTGAACCGATCGACCACCGCCGTGACCTGAAGAACACCGATCGCCTCACCGGAGGCATCGAACAACGTCGGCGAGACGTAGCCTCCGGCCCGCATCAGCCGGTTGTGGGAACGCTGGGACTTCTCATCCAGGAACTTCTCCAGGACCTTCTCCGAGCTGTCGGACAGACCCTTCAGTTCCGTCCCGAACTCCGAGCGCACCTCGCGCAGCAACCGAGCGGGATCGACGATCCCGTCGATCGAGTTCAACGGGAAATCATCGAGGGAGTCCACCGGCTGAGTGGCCGGATCGGCCGGATCCACCTGCGGCACATCGCTGGAAGCCATATGGTCGGGAATGAGCGCACGCACGACACCCGCGGTGTCGGCCTGCTGCCATGCCGAATCCGGCTCCTCGTCCACCGATGACGCGGCCGTCGACGCGGTCTCGGCATCGTCAGACGACGCTGTCACATCGTCGACCGACGACGCGGTCTCGTCGTCCACCGGCTCGGTAGCGGTCTCCGCGTCGGGAATCGGTCGGATCTCGTACTCCCAATCCAGCCGGAAGTCATACGCTTTCGAGTTCTCCCTGCTGCGCAGGACAACCAAGTGCATGAGCCTGCCCGCCGCGGAGGTCGCCGTGGAAGTCTGATTATGAGTGATCACCAACTGCGGGGTGAACTTCACCGAAGCAACGGGACCTTTGAGAATGGACCACGACGGCAGACCGGGGATACCGACAGAACGGTAATTCGTTGTGGCGCCCGAGTCGCGCGCCTCGATCGCGGCCACCGAACGCTTCTCCAACTTCAGCAACGGACGCTCATCGGCACGTTCCGGATCGTGGTCGGGCGCCAGAGTGCTGGCGACAGGGTCGACCAAGCCCACGCGCAAACGGATCGCGTACCGGCGCCCACCATGCCGGACGATGATCTCGTCACCCTGCGCGCTACGCAGATACGGCATTCGCTCCTCCAGCCACCCTGGAGTCACATAGTTCTCGAGCCGTTCGACCAGATCATCGGTGCCGAGCCACGACCGCGCTCGATCGTCCGGGACGTCACGAACGGCGTCGGCCAGCTCGGCACGCAAACCGGTAATGGTGGCGTCCGGAATCGGATCCAGATGAACCAGACCCAGGACGCCGTCGGCCGCCCTACCCCAATCCCGGACCGCCTCGGGAATCGGCGAATCCTCCGGGTCGGCGTCGCTGTGCGAGCGGGTGTCGAACAAGCCTTGCAGCACATCGTCTTCCGAGGTGTCGAGTAGGCCTGGGTCTGCTTCGTGTTCCTCGTACAGGCCGTGCAGCACATGGTCTTCCGGACCGCCCAGCAGGTCGGGATCTGGTTCGTGATCCTCGTACAATCCGTGCAGCACATCGTCTTCCGGACCGTCGAGGAGGCCGGGGTCCGCTTCGTCATCCTCGAACAGGCCGTGCAGCACATCGTCTTCCGGACCGCCCAGCAGGTCGGGGTCTGCTTCGTGATCCTCGTACAGGCCGTGCAGCACATGGTTTTCGAGACCGCTCAGCAGGTCGGGGTCGTTCGAATTATCGGCCGGACGCGTGGCCGGCTGCTGGTGCGGCGAGTCGCGGGGCGTGTTTGGGGGCGGCGGATTCTGTTGCTGTGACCGGTGTTCGGTCGGCAGGGGCTCAGTGGCGTGCAGGGAGTCCGAAGAAACTGTCTCCCAGTCGGATTCATGCTCGGTGTCGGCGACCTCCATCGGCTCCGCAAGGGTCGAGCCCGCTGCGGGAGCCGAGCCGATGCGGGCGGCGCCGATGAGTTGGGCTCCGGCGGTGTCGTGGCCGGGGATGATTTGGGCCTGCCCTCGAGGGTCGTAGAGGACTGCGGTGACCCCGGCGAGATTCGCGGGGTGGTGGGAGTCGAGTGGGTATTCCCGTTTGGTCGAGGGATCCCAGACCGAAATATGTGTGCCGTCGGTGTTTTTCAGATACAGGGCGTGGGCGCCGATGCCGTACTTGTTGGTTGGGCCGGTGTATTTCTCGACGACCAAGGCTTTGGCTCCGGCCTGGAGACGCTGGAGCTGTTGGGCGATGGCCTGATAACCGGAGAAGGTTTGCAGCGTCCCCGCCGAGCGTGTCTGGAAGTCCATGGCGTCCATACCGTGCAGGCCGATCGTGCTCGGAGGTGGGGTGATGTCGTGGTTGTCGGGTGATTCGTCGGCGATGCGTTGGAGGACCTGTTGCGCACAGTCGTTGATGGCCTGATCGTCGGTGGCGGGGTGGGAGGTGTCCAGGCGGGTGCTGCCATCGGTGATCGAGGCTCGTCGCGAGGTTGTGGATTCGTGCGACTGTGCCACCCTCGTGGGCGTAATCGCCGGGGAGGTACGGGAATCGGTCTCGGCGAGCGTCGGTGCTTCCCGGTTCTCGAAGGATGTCTCGGTCGATCTGGGAGGGGGTGATGTGGGGCGTTGTGTGTCGTTGTCGAGCGGGGGTGCGTGTGCGTCGTATTCGTCGTTGCCGGTGTGTCGTGCGTTCAGGATTTGTTGTTCGATGGCGGCTTTCTGCATCGGGGTGGCCTGGGTGCGCATGTCGTGTTCGGCCGCGGTGAGGTCGTCTTTGGTTTGCTGCACATGTGTTGCGTTGTCTTGGTTTTGGTCGTGTTCGTAGGCTTGGACCGCGTCGCGGTGTTCGGTCGCGGCGTTCTGGTATTTCGTGATGATCGTTGTGACGCGCGCGTCGGGGGCGTTGCTGCGGTAGTCCTCGGGAGAGATGAAGTGCACGGCGCTGCCGGGGGTGCCGCCGTCGTCCCGGCCGCGTTCCGGGTCGCCGCTGCGGGCGGCGCGGGTTTCTACCTGATGGTTGACACGGTCGGAATACGCTGGGCCGCCATCTATTCTGACTTGCAGCCCGCCGATGGGTTTGGCGTCGGTGAACGCGGTGGTGTCATCGCCGCGTTCGGTCATCGTCTCACCGATGGCTTTGGCTTGTTTGGTGGGAGTGATATCGACACCGCGGCTCAGGATCTTGTTCCCGATGATGATCTTGCCCAGGCCGCCACCGGAGTCCAGGATCTTCTGCAGTTCTTCTTGCGCTGCGTCCTTGCTTCCGTGGGAGTCCACCCACGCGACGTCGATCTTCTCGAACTCGACCTGAACACCACGGGCTGCGGCTTCCTCCTGCAAGGCGGTCGCGAGCCGGTCGACGTCGGCGTTGTCCATGGATACCGCCAGTTGCGGGGCACCCCGCTGGACCAGTTTCCCTTCAACGTCGGTGACGAACGCACCGGGCAGCCATTCCCGTTCCCCTGTTGTCGGATTCGTCGCGTGCATCCCGTCGAACAGGACCTTGGCCATCTGCGCGTGTTTGTCTTCACGGGTGGCGAAGTGCTGGTCGAGCGGACGCCGCAGTTGCGAGTCGTAGAATCGGTCGACCTTGGA
>NZ_JAGPOX010000241.1 GCF_019038435.1 Nocardia alni | reverse complement strand
CCCGTGGATCCCGCCGCAGACCTGCGCATTCCGGGCCTGACCCCCTACCTCACCGCCAACGGTGACTTCTATCGCATCGATACCGCGCTGATCATTCCGCAGGTCAGCGCCGAGACCTGGTCGTTGCGTGTGCACGGCATGGTGAACCGCGAAATCCGGTTGAGCTACGCAGATCTGAAGGCGCGCCAGCCGATTGAACGGCTGGTGACGCTGACATGTGTGTCCAACCCGGTGGGCGGTGACCTGATCGGCAACGCCCGCTGGCTCGGATACTCCCTGGCCGAACTGATCACCGAGGCCGGACCGCATCCGGACGCCGATATGGTCCTGTCCCGCAGCGTGGACGGCTTCACCGCGGGCAGTCCGCTGGCGACGGTCACCGACGGCCGCGACGCCATGCTGGCGATCGGTATGAACGGCCAGCCGCTGCCCATCGAACACGGATATCCGGTCCGGCTGGTCGTGCCCGGCCTGTACGGATACGTCTCGGCCACCAAATGGGTGACCGATATCGAGATCACCCGATTCGATCGCGCGCGGGCCTACTGGACCGAGCGCGGCTGGTCCGAACGCGGCCCCATCAAGACCGGCACCCGTATCGACACCCCGAAGGACGCGGCGAGCGTCTCGTCCGGGCCGGTCACCGTGGCTGGTGTCGCCTGGGCTCAGCACCGCGGCATCAACGCGGTCCAGATCCAAATCGACAACGGCCCCTGGCAGCCGGCCCGCCTGGCCGCCGACCCGTCCATCGACACCTGGCGCCAATGGGCCTACGACTGGACCCCCACACCCGGCACCCACACCATCCGCGCCCGCGCCACCGACGCCACCGGCCAAGTCCAAACCTCCGAGGTCGCGGACGTCGTCCCGGACGGTGCGTCGGGCTATCCGTCGATCACCGTCCGGGCGGGGTGATACACCCTCCTGCGGTAGCGCGGCCGGCCTGGCTCAAGACCGATCGCCCGCGCCGTCATAGCGGATGCCACTGAATTCGGCGGGCCGGGCCCCGGGGGTGTAACCGAGATTCACATCGTGGGTGTTATCCACTCCTCTGATAGACACCTCACTGCTGACCTGCGGATATCCACGCGCTACCACGGTGTAGTCGCCTGCGGGCAGATCCAGGATGCGGTAGTGGCCCTCGCTGTCGGTGAACACCGAGTCCACCACCCGACCGGCCGAATCCAGTACAGATACCTGTGCGTCGACGACCACGTCCGCGTCCGACCAGGCCCGGCCGCTGAGTACCGTTTCCGTCGCCAACTCGATGTCGTAGCGCAGCGTGCCCGATTCGGGAATGGTCAAGGTCGTGGCGTGTGGCCGTCGGCCCTCGGCCACCGCGACCAGGGTATAGGTCCCCGCGACTGTGCCCTGGCCGGTGTAGGCGCCGTCGCTGCCGGTCACCGCGGCGGTAACGACCTCACCGCGCGGATCGGTGAGTGTGATCGTGACCCCGGCCAGCGGCTCTCCCTCACCGGCGGTGACCACACCTGACAGCTCACCGTTTCCGCGCAGGATCAGCTCCCACCGCGTGTGGTGGTCACCGGCGATGACGGTGATCGCGGTGGGCTGATGCCCGCTCGCCGAGGCGATCAGCACGTACTGCCCGGCAACCGGTGTCGCGATGTGGTAAACGCCGTCGTCGCCACTCGCGGTGCGGGCGACCTGCTGCCCGTGTTGATCGATCAGCGTGAGCGCCGCGCCCGATACCGGATGTCCATCTTCCCGGTGTACCCGTACCGACAGTGTTTGTTCGCCTCCGGTCATAGCTCCGTTTCGCTCCGCCGTGACCGTTGGCGCTGTGTCGACGGTTCGCTCGGCTACCTGATCGACCGGGGCGATCCGCGCCGCTGTGGCGCCGGGACCCGTTACTCCGCCGATCGGTAGCCCCTCGGCCCCGGGAGAGCCGGGTGCGGGCGTGTCGCGCTTGGCTGTGACGAACAGAGCCGAGGCGATCACACCGATGAGTAGGACCGCGGCCGGGAGATAGAGCGATTGACTCAGTGCGGTGCTGAACGGGTGCACGATGAATGCCGGAAGTTTCGTCGTGCTCGAGCCTTCGGAGAAACTGCCGCCGCTGAGATGCTGGGCGGCCATCCGGTTGGAGATCAGCGCGGCGATCACCGCGCTGCCCAGGACCGAGCCGATCTGCCGGGTCGTGTTGTATACGCCGGCGCCGGCGCCGGCCAGCTCCATCGGCAGGTTGCGTGTCGCGGTCGAGGCCAGTGGCGCCCAGATGCAGGAGTTGGACAGTCCGGCGACGCCGCCGATCACGATGAACGCCACAATCGAGCCGTCGGGCTTCATCAAGGTCGCGAAACCGAAGATCGATGCCGCGAACAGTGCGAAACCGATGGTCGGAATGATCCGCGGCGGCATCCGGTCGGAGATCTTGCCGATGAACGGCGCGGTGAGACCGGTGATGATCGCCATCGGCGCGAAGACCAGTGCCGCCCGGGTCGGCGAATACTCCCGCACCGCTTCGAGGTAGAAGTACGTGGGCACCATCATCGCGGTGATCGCCGCGCCCATCGCCGCGATCGCCACGCTCGACAGCGCGAAGTTCCGGTCGCGGAACAGGCGCATCGGCACCAGCGGCTCACCGGTGTTGCGGAACTGGTTGACCACGAACAGCGCCAGGATCACCACGCCGGCGATGATCGAGCCCCAGATCCATCCGTTCCAGTTGTGCGCGTTGCCCTCCTGGATGCCGAAGACCAGCAGGAACATGCCGAGGGCCGAGAGTACGACGCCGACGAAGTCGAACTTGTGCTCATGCGTCTCCAGCGAGGGCACCAGCCACACCGCCAGCGCGAAGGCCACGACGCCGATCGGGACGTTGATGTAGAAGATCCAGTTCCAGCCCAGTTGATCGACCAGAACACCGCCCAGGATAGGACCGACCAGGGTGGCCAGTCCGGCTACGCCACCCCACAGGCCCATCGCCGCGCCACGCTTGTCCGGCGGGAAGGTACGGGTGATCACGGCCATGGTCTGCGGTGTCATCAGCGCCGCGCCCAGGCCCTGCACCGCGCGCGCCGCGATCAGCATGTTGATGCTGCCGGACAGGCCGCACCACAGCGATGCGAGGGTGAAGACCACCAGGCCGACCAGGTAGAGGTTCTTGGGGCCGAAGCGATCTCCGAGGCGTCCGGTGACCAGCAGCGGTACCGCGTAGGTGAGCAGGTACGCGCTGGTCACCCAGATGACCTTGGTCATGTCGGTGTGCAGGTCGTTCATGATCGTCGGGTTGGCGACCGCGACGATGGTCATGTCCAGCAGGATCATGAAGAAGCCGACGACCAGCGCGTATAGCCCTAGCCACGGGTTGCGTTGGGTAGTCATGAGGTTTTGATTCCTTCTCGGGAAGTGTCGATCGCATCGGGCGATCGTGTGAATGTCGAATGAATCGCGCGGCGTCGGAGGTCTGGGCGCGTGCGCGCGTCACGGGGCGTCAGCATTCGCACCGCCCTTCCGTAACTGGGCGAGCACGTCGTCGGTGACGGCCGCGCCCCAGTCGGAACCGAGATCGTCGATATCGTCGGTGATGCGCACACCCTCGGGACTGAACTGCTCCCATTCGAGCGTGCCTTCGCTCAACTCGGACCTGATGCGTCGCAGCCAGGTGAGCTCGGTGTCGAGCTGACCGCGCAGGTATTCGATGTCTATCCAGTACCGGCGCGGCACGGCGTTGGCGGGTAGCCAGGTCAGCAACGCGTCGAGTTCGGTGAGCCTGTCGCCCTGTAAGCCTATGCGCTCGGTGAGCAGTGTGATCACCTCGTCCGCGGGCAGATTGTGCGCCTCGGCGATGGCCAGGGGGAAGATCGGGTATTCGGGAACGGGCCGGTGGATGATCTCGGCGATCCGCTCGCGCAGCGCGGCGCTGCCCGCCGGGCCGATCCGATAGGTGGTGCGCTCGGGCCGGTTACCGGCCCGGTCGGTGCCCTCGGCCTGTACCAGATCCTGTTCGGCCAGCCGGGTGATCGTGTGATAGAGCGATCCTGGCCGGACCTTGACCAGGTAGTCCTCCCGGCGATGCAGCATCAGCTGATACATCTCGTACGGATGCATCGGGCGCTCCTCCAGCAGCGAGAGCACCGCGATCGCCAGCGGCGTGACGGTGGCACTCGCCCGCTTGTCCATTGCTGGTCACCCCTTCATCGCCTCGGCCCCTCGGTTCCCATTCGTTACCGTACTGAGGGGTGCCGACATGTTCCGCACCAAATATTCCACGCCGAATATACGACGCGGAACAATGGTCGGGCAAGGAGTAATGAGCGCCGTCACAACCGAGCGGGGGGATGGCATCGCCGTGAGACCGCGGACCACACGAGGGCGGCATCTCCCCGCGTTCGCCTCGACACCACTGTGGCGGACTGCCCCGCCAACGACTGCGCCGGACCGAAACACGCTCGGCAAGAGCGTATTTCGGTCCGGCGCAGTGGCGGAACCCGGTGTGGTCAGACCGTCGGCGCGAATGCCTCCGAGATGATCTCGGCCTGCTCGACCGCGTGCACCTTGCCCGAACCCGAGGACGGGGCCGACATGGCGCGGCGCGAGATGCGGCGCAGCTTGGTGAAGCGGTCGGGGAGGATCTCCGGCAGGTTCAGCCCGAAGAACGGCCAGGCGCCCTGGTTGGCCGGCTCCTCCTGCACCCACGCGATATCGGTCGCGTTGGGGTAGGTCGACAGCTTCTCGTTGAGCCGGTAGGACGGGATCGGGTAGAGCTGCTCGATGCGCACGATGGCGACATCGTCGCGGCTCTTCTTGGCCTTCTCCGCGACCAGCTCGTGGTACAGCTTGCCGCTGGTCAGCAGGATGCGCTTGACCTTCGTGCGGTCGCCGTCACCCGACTCGTAGGTCGGCTCCTCGAGCACCGAACGGAACTTGTTGTCGGTGAAGTCCTCGACGTTGGAGACCACGGCCTTGTTGCGCAGCATCGACTTCGGGGTGAAGACGATCAGCGGACGGCGGATGCCGTCGAGCACGTGGCGGCGCAGCAGGTGGAAGTAGTTCGACGGGGTCGAGGGGACCGCGACCGTCATCGAACCCTCGGCGCACAGCTGCAGGAACCGCTCGATCCGGCCCGAGGTGTGGTCCGGACCCTGGCCCTCGTGACCGTGCGGCAGCAGCAGCACGACCTCGGACAGCTGGCCCCACTTGGCCTCACCGGAGGAGATGAACTCGTCGATGATCGACTGCGCGCCGTTGACGAAGTCGCCGAACTGCGCCTCCCACAGCACCAGCGCTTCCGGGTTGCCCAGCGAGTAGCCGTACTCGAAGCCGACCGCCGCATACTCCGACAGCGCCGAGTCGTGCACCGCGAACCAGCCCGGGTTGGCGCTGCCGATGTTGTGCAGCGGGGTGTACTCCGCGCCTGTCTTGCGGTCGATGACGACCGAATGCCGCTGCGAGAACGTGCCGCGGCGGGAGTCCTGACCGGTCAGGCGCACCGCGCGACCCTCGTCGATCAGCGTGCCGAAGGCCATCAGTTCCGCGAACGCCCAGTCGACCTTGCCCTCGTACGCCATCTCGCGGCGCTTCTCCAGCACCGGCTTGACGCGCGGGTGGACGCTGAAGCCCTCGGGCACGTTCAGGAACGCGTCACCGATGCGCTGCAGCACAGACTTGTCCACGGCCGTGACGACGGTACCCGGGACGGTCTGCTCCTGCTCGACCGATTCGCTCGCCTCCGGCGGGTACTTCTCCAGCTCCCGCACCTCGTTGAAGACCCGCTCGAGCTGGCCCTGGAAGTCCCGCAGGGCGTCCTCGGCCTCTTTCATCGAGATGTCACCACGGCCGATCAGGGCCTCGGTGTAGGACTTGCGAACGCTGCGCTTGGTGTCGATGACGTCGTACATGTACGGCTGGGTCATCGACGGGTCGTCGCCCTCGTTGTGGCCGCGACGCCGGTAGCAGATCAGGTCGATCACGACGTCCTGGTGGAACCGCTCGCGATAGTCCACCGCCAGGCGGGCCACCCAGTCGCAGGCCTCCGGGTCGTCGCCGTTCACGTGGAAGACCGGTGCGCCGATGAACTTCGCGATATCGGTGCTGTACTCGGTCGAGCGGCTGTTCTCCGGGGCGGTGGTGAAGCCGATCTGGTTGTTCACCACGATGTGCAGGGTGCCGCCTACGCGGTAGCCGCGCAGGCCCGACATGTTCAGGGTCTCGGCGACGACGCCCTGACCGGCGAAGGCCGCGTCACCGTGCATCATCAGCGGGACGACCGAGAAGGTGCGCGCCTCCTCGCCCTTGGTGACCAGGTCCTCCTTGGTGAGCAGGTCCTGCTTGGCGCGGACCAGACCCTCCAGCACCGGGTCGACCGCCTCGAGGTGCGACGGGTTGGCGGTCAGCGACACCGCGATGTCGTTGTCGCCGAACATCTGGATGTAGGTGCCGTGCGCGCCGAGGTGGTACTTCACATCGCCCGAGCCGTGGGTGGCGGCCGGGTTCATATTGCCCTCGAACTCGGTGAAGATCTGCGAGTACGGCTTACCGACGATGTTGGCCAGCACGTTCAGGCGGCCGCGGTGCGGCATGCCGACGACGACCTCGTCCAGGGCGTATTCGGCGCACTGGTCGATCATCGAGTCCATCATCGGGATGACGGCCTCGGCGCCCTCCAGCGAGAACCGCTTCTGACCGACGTACTTGGTCTGCAGGAAGGTCTCGAAGGCCTCGGCGGCGTTCAGCCGGGACAGGATGTACTTCTGCTCGGCGACCGTGGGCTTCTCGTGCTTCTGCTCGACCCGGTCCCGGATCCATTGCAGTTGCTCGCGATCCAGGATGTGGGTGTACTCCACGCCGATGTGGCGGCAGTACGCGTCGCGCAGCACGGATAGCACATCGCGCAGCTTCATCCGCTCCTGGCCGTGGAAGCCCGCGACGTTGAATTCCCGGTCCAGATCCCAGAGGGTCAGGCCGTGCTGGGTGACGTCCAGATCCAGATGGCTGCGAAACTTGTCCTTCACCAGGCGCAGCGGATCGGTGTCGGCCATCAGGTGGCCGTGGTTGCGGTATGCGGCGATGAGTTCCTGCACGCGCACGCTCTTGTCGACGCCGCGTTCCTTGATGTCCTTGCGCCAGCGCACGGGCTCGTACGGCACGCCCATGCCGTGGAAGACCTCGTCGAAGAACTCGTCGGAGATCAGCAGCTGGTGCACGGTGCGCAGGAAATCACCGGACTCCGCGCCCTGGATGATGCGGTGGTCGTAGGTGGAGGTCAACGTCATCAGCTTGCCGATGCCCAGATCGGCGAGCTGCTGGTCGGCCATGCCCTGGTATTCGGCCGGGTACTCCATGGCGCCCGCGCCGACGATCGTGCCCTGGCCCGGCATCAGGCGCGGCACCGAGTGGTTGGTGCCGATGGTGCCCGGGTTGGTCAGCGAGATGGTGACGCCGGTGAAGTCGTCGGTGGTGAGCTTGCCGTCGCGGGCGCGGCGCACGACATCTTCGTAGGCGGTGTGGAACTGCGCGAAGTTCATCGTCTCGCAGTTCTTGATGGCGGCGACCACGAGGGTGCGGCTGCCATTCTTGCCTTGCAGGTCGATCGCCAGGCCGAGATTGGTATGGGCCGGTGTGACCGAGTTCGGCTTACCGTCGATCTCGGCGTAGTGCCGGTTCATGTTCGGGAAGGACTTGACGCCCTGCACGATCGCGTAGCCCAGCAGGTGGGTGAAGGAGATCTTGCCGCCGCGCGTGCGGGCCAGATGGTTGTTGATGACCAGACGGTTGTCGATCATCAGCTTGGCCGGGATGGCGCGAACACTGGTCGCTGTGGGGATGGTCAGCGACGCCGACATGTTCTTCACGATCGCGGCGGCGGGACCACGCAGCACCTGGGAGGCGTCTGCCACCGCGGCGGAGCCGCGCGATGTCTCCGTGGCGGCCTTCGGCGCTGCTGCGGCGGCCGGGGCGTTGGACGCCGGGGCCGGGGTGGTCTGCGGTGTGCGCGCCTGCGGCGGGGCCGCGGCGGCCGAGGCCGGGGCGCTGAGCTTCGGTGCGGCGGGCGCGGGGGCCGGGGC
>NZ_JAGPOX010000240.1 GCF_019038435.1 Nocardia alni | reverse complement strand
ACCCAGCCCAGCCCAGCCCAACTCAGCCCAACTCAGCTCAGCCCAACTCAGCCCAACTCAGCTCAGCCCAGCTCAGCCCAACTCAGCCCAACTCAGCCCAGCTCAGCTCAGCTGATCGTGAACTCCGCCGAAGTCGCGGTCAGGTGTGTGAGTTTGCCTGTGGCGTCGCGAATGTCGCCGTTGTACCGGAAACGGTAACGTCCTGGCTCGGCGCTCGGGGGCACGGTCCACTGGATGCGGATGATCGAGGCAGCGGGCTGGCCGTCCGGGCGGCGCCAATGCATTTCGGTGACCCAGTCGTTGTCGTCCGCGACCCGTTGCCAGGCACTGCCGTCGGCTCGCTGCACCTCGTAATACGTTCCGTTGGCGTGGAAGTCGTTGTTGGGATGGGCGCCGCAGAACTCCACCGCGATCGTCCGTCCTGCCGAGCCGTTCGGCGGCTGGATCAACACGTCACCGAAGGTGCGCCCGGCCACCGGCGCGTCCGGCGGCACCGGCGGCAGCAGATCCGGCTGCGGTCCGACGGTCCAGTCCAGCGGGGCCGGCCCGCGGCCCAGATCCACGCGGGCGGCCATCGCGCGGGCGAGACGGTCGAATTCCTGCATGTACGCCGACAGTGTCCAGCGACCGAACTGGGTCTCCCCGCCCTCGTACTGCTGTGAGACGTACTCCTCCGGGGTGGTCACGTACTGGCTGTAGCCGTTGGCGTAGCCCTGCAGCAGTACGTGTTCGAGCGGCACCCCGAGATCGTGCGCGACGATCTGGCGGACCCGCAATCCCGCCACGATGGTGAATTCGGCGGGGCCACTGGCCAATACGAGATCACCGATGCGCATGATCTGGATCATCAGCACCTGCGGATTCCACGGCCGCGGCGGCATGATGCCCAGCGGCAGCAGAATCAGCTTGGGCGCCTGCACATCTCGCATCCACTGCTCGATCGGTGCGTGCACGCCACCCAATGCCGCCACGATGGGGTCGACATCGCCCTCACGCAGGAACGGCAGCTGGCTGTTCCAGTTGTCCTCCTCGCTGGTCGCCACGGCCCCGGCGCCCATCATCGCCGGGGAGGTGCGGGCGGGCTTGCCGTCGGGCGTGTACGAACCGTCGATCGCGACGTCGGCCATATTCACATAGCGCGCAACCGAATCCACGCCGCCGCGGCTCATGGGCCGCGCCGACGCGAACGCCGCCCGCCCGGCCTGGTACTGCCGTTCGCCGATGATCGCGCAGTTGTCCCGGTTGTTCTCGGTGGGGCCGGTCGGATGGAATTTGATCAGGTTCAGGTTGGGTGTGATGTCGCCCGCGTTGGTCTGCGGGAACGCGGCCACGAAACCGGGCGACCCGTCCAGATAGCGCACGCCCATCTCGTCGTGCTCCCAGCGGTAGCTGGCGTAACCCTTGTTGTCGGCGGAGATGAGCGTGTTGTGGTCCGTCAGGGACGTGCCGTGGGTGGCGAACCAGGCGATCGCGCCGACGTCCCGGTTGCCCTGGCGCAGCCGCAGGACGGTCATCATCGGGTCGATGGCGTCGGGGAACTGCGCCTTGTCCTCGGGCGGGTCGAGTTCGAACGCGACCCGGGAGCGGTTGGCGCCCGCGTTGTGCAGCTCACCGTGGCCGAGCAGGAGCGTGCCGGGTGCCAGGCGTTCGTGCGCCTGGACGACCGCGCTGACGATCCCGCTCACCTCGGCCTCGAAGGAATTCAGCTGAAATCCGTACGCGGCAGCGGAATACGCGTATTCGCGGGCGGTTCCGCCGCAGGAGTTGTGGTTGTGGGTGGCGTTGATATTGACGTTGTGCTCGGTGTAGAGGGTGCCGAACCGCGGTGCCAGACGTTGCAGCGCTTCGAGGTACACCGACTGGAACAGGCACGCGTTGTCGGTATTGACGAAGGCCACGCGGCTGCCGGTCGCCTGATCCACGATGATGTAGGCGCGTGCCCGACATCGCATCAGCAGGCCGGTGGCCACCTGGTCCGCCTCGGAGTAGCCCATCATGCCCTGTCCGGCGGGCGCACCGGTGATGTCGCCGATGCCGCAGCCGATCAGATAGCCCTGCGCATCCCCCCGGTCATCATGCCGCAAAGACCGCGCGGCGGCGGCATTCGTGCCGACCAGCCCGGTGGCGCCTACCGCGGCCACCGCCGCACCACCGGCCAGCACCGACCGTCGCGAAACCGTCATACCGGAACTCCTTCGGTTTGCCGCGTGATGGCGCGTCCCGGCCGCGACCAGCGGTTCCGCGTCCAACAACCCTGCGCGTTCTGTCCGGCGAAGCGTACTGGTCATGTGACCAGTACGCCACCCCGCAGTGAATATCGTCCGACGAACGCGGCTCAATCATCAGCAGACACGCTGCGATGGCAGAGTACTGGCATCCGAGGTACTCACTCACGGCAAACGGCCGGTGGTCAGACAGTTGCCTACCCGGAATCGTCTCCGGTCGACCGGGCGTGCACAGCCCAGCCGGCGACATCGGCTTGCGATCGAACGAGTCCCAGCACCACGACGGCACGTGGCCGGAATCTCCAGGGCCCAATCGCAGTCACGGCACCCGATCCTCGACAATCTCTGCCGAGTGCCCGCCTGGACGAACCGGGCAGGCAGAGCGCTCAGCCGACCTCGGCCGTGAGCGGCAGGTCCTCCACCGATCCGCCGACGTGCAGGGTGAACGTGCCTGGCTCCACCGCCCAACCGTCCGAGGTCCAATGCTCGAATGCTCGCTGCGGCAACGGAATCTGCACGCGACGGGACTGTCCGGGTTCGAGGGTGAGGGTCGCGAACGCCGCCAGCCAGCGCACCGGCCGGTCGATCGCACTGTGCTCGCGCGACAGATAGGCCTGCACAACGTGTTTGCCCGCACGGTCGCCGGTATTGCGCACCGTGACAGCCGCAGTCCTGCCCTGCACCGTGAGATCGTCCATCTCCCAGGTGGTGTAGCCCAGACCGTGCCCGAACGGGTAGGCGGGACGTACGTCCGCGCGCAGCCAGGCGCGGTAACCGATATGCACGCCTTCGCGGTAGACCAGCGCGCCGTCAGCGTCCGGAGTCACGTCCAGCACAGGGACGTCGGCCATCTCCGCGGGCCAGGTGGTGGGCAGGCGGCCGCCGGGTTCACGCGCGCCGGTCAGCACGTCGGCCAGCGCCGCACCGAACTCCTGGCCGGGAAACCACGACAGCAGCACTGCGGCGACCTCTTCGCGCCACGGCATCTCCACGGGCGCACCGGAATTCACCACGACGACCGTCCGCGAATTCACCGCAGCGACGGCCGCGACGAGGTCGTCCTGGCGTCCGGGCAGCCGCAGCGTGGTCCGGTCGAAGCCCTCGCTCTCGATCTGCTCGGAGGTGCCGACGACCACGACCGCGACCTCCGAGGTGCGCGCCAATTCCACTGCGGCGGCGAACTCTTCGTCATCCGTGCGGCGCGGGCGGGTGACACCGAGTGTGACGCCGAGGAATACGCCGAGACCCGGGATCGGCGTGAGATCGCTGATCGTGACCCGGACGTCGACCTCCTGACCGACGGCCAGGGTCCTGGTCACCGACAGCTGCGGCGGATCCAGCAGTGCGGCAATGGGATCGGCGCTGTCGTTGGCCGGGGTTCCCTCCGCGACGGTCTCACCGTCGATATCCAGGCGGACCCGGCCGGCCGCGCCGACACCCAGTTGCCACTCCCCCGTCGCGTCCGCCCGCACGCGGGCGCGCAACTCGATCCGGGAGGCGCGCTCGGATGCCGGATCGCCGAACAGCACCAGGCTCGCTGCCGTGCGGTGCTGAGTGGCAATGACGGTGTCGCCGTCGAGGTATCGGAGACTCAGGCCCTCCTCACCGGTCTCGGGATCGGTGAGCAGCGCCAGAGGAACGGGAGTGAGGTTGTCCGACAACCACACTCCCGGTGTATGGGTCACCGGCAATACCGCACCGAGACCTTCCAACGGGGTGGTCGTGCGCGCGGGAATCACGGTCGCGCTGCCACCGCCCATGAACCGAGGCTCAGCCGCGCCCGGGCCCAGCAGCGCGATGGTGGGACCGGACGATGCCGCCGACTCGGACGAACGACTCGACACATTGCGCCCGGCCGAATCCGATGGAGACGAATCCGTACGCCCCCGTGGCTGCTCGACCGGCTCAGCAGCACCCGCCGACCCGGATGTGTGACCGGGCAGCGGCAGCACACCCTCGTTGCGCACCAACACCATCGCCTCAGCCGCTGCCCGGCGAACCAATTCCCGCGCCTGATCATCGGTGAATTCCGGAGCGGCACGCGGTGATCCGTCGAGTGCGCCCACCCGAGTAGCGAATCTCAGTATGCGCCTGACCTTCTCATCGATCGCGGCCTCCGGCACCCGGCCCGCACGCACCGCCTCCGCCAGCGGTTCGCCCCACAGCATCGGCGGTCCGGGCATACACAGATCCGTGCTCGCGGCCGCACCGTCGGTCGAGCGGATCGCGGTCCAGTCCGATACCACGACGCCGTCGAAACCCCAACTGCCCTTGAGTGGTTCGTCCAGCAGCGGATTCTCGGTCATCGTTACGCCGTCGACCGAGTTGTAGGACGCCATCAGCATCCACGCTCCGGCGCCGACGCTGCGCTCGAACGGATACAGATACAGCTCGCGCAGGACGCGATCGTCCGCGCGCACGTCGACGGTGAAGCGGTCGGTCTCGGAATCGTTGGCCACGTAGTGTTTCGGGCAGGCCGCAACCCCGTGCGCCTGCACCGCGCGGACGTACGCCTCGGCCATCTCACCGGTCAGCATGGGATCCTCGGAAAAGCATTCGAAATGCCTTCCGCCCAAGGGAGATCGATGCAGGTTGACGGTCGGGCCGAGGACGGCGTACACATTCTTGCGCCGGGCCTCGGCCGCGATCAGCGCGCCGATCTCACCGAGCAACTCGCGGTCCCAGGTCGCGGCCAGGGCGGTGCCGGACGGCAGGCTCACCGATGGATCGCGCTCGTCCCAGCGCTCCCCGCGCACACCTGTCGGCCCGTCCGACACCGGCATCTCCGCCAGTCCGAGCGCGGGATCGCCGGCCATCCGGAACATGCTCGCTCCCGAGATCAGCCGCAATTTCCCCGGCAGATCCAGCTTCGCCGACAACTCCTCGATACGGTCGTCCATGGCTGCCTCACTCGTCTCGACTGCGATTCGCCGCCCAGGCTACCCGACCGACCACTCGGTTAGTTAGGAAAGGCGGGTATGCGACGTCCCCTTCGCCTCCAGACACTCATCGATCAGCTCACCTGCACCGAACCAGCCTCATAGGTCCCTTTGCCACCGGGCGGGACCGTGCCCATCTGCGTCCCCGAGCAGTTGGTGCTCGAGTACACGGTGGCGACCGCGTCGGTATTGTTCGCGATCGCCGTCGGGATCGTCGCGTTGCCGAATGCGAGGCATCCCGACGGATTCTGATAAAACGCACCGTCGATATTCAGCGCACCCGTGGCCGCCTGGGCCGGTGCGGCCGCGAGCGCCGCCAGGAACAGACCGCCGGCAAGGACCGGTACCAGACGCTTCATGCTCGCTCCTCTGATCGGTGGACAGGGGTCACCGACAGCGGTCGAACTCGTCGGCAAACCAGTGGTTAACCACAGTAGTACGCCCGAAAGCCCTGAGCCCGCCGTGACACCGCGGTCACGAGTTCGCGAATATCAGCCGAGCGTCTCGAGGATCTCGGCGGCCAGCGGACCGGAGGAGGCTGGGTTCTGGCCGGTGTGGAGATTGCGATCGACCTCGATGTGCGGCGCCCAGGGCTCACCCTCACGGAAGTCGACACCCAGTTCGACGAGGCGATCCTGCAGCAACCATTTCGCCCGGTCGGCGAAACCGGCCTGCTCCTCCTCGACGTTGGTGAATGCGGTGAGCCGGTATCCGGCGAACGGGGAGTTGCCATCGGGGCCGACGGTGGCCAGCAGGGCCGCGGGAGCATGGCAGACCACACCGAGCGGTTTGCCCGAGGCGAGCGTGCGGGTCAGCACGGCGGCCGAGGCGGCGTTACTCGACAGATCTTCCATCGGGCCGTGGCCGCCGGGATAGAAGACCGCGTCGAACTCGTCCGGGTCGACCGCCTCGAGCCGCACCGGATGCTCCAATTCGGCGGCGGCCCGCAACGCGGCGGCCATCCGTTCAGCTCCCTCCGCACCCCCGTTGAACTCCGGCGCGAGGCTACCGCGATCGACCACCGGCACCACCCCGCCCGGCGTCGCCACGACGATCTCCTTACCGGCGTCCTTGAACGCCCGATACGGCGCGACGAACTCCTCGGCCCAGAATCCGGTCGGATGCTTCGTACCGTCCGCCAACGTCCAGTGGTCCGACCCGGTCAAGACGAACAAGATCTTCGACACGTATAACCTCCTGAGTCTCGATTCGACGCCCGCACCCTGTCCCGGCCGCCGCATTACCCACGGTAGGTATCACACCAACACTCGACCAATAGGCTAACCAATGCGGTAAATCCGCAATCCGATGGCCATCGATGGGCAGCGCACGCGTGATTCCGCGACAAGTGCCTCGTCAGCGATCTGCCACCAGAGTAGTTGCTGCGCAGGGCGTTCGAGGTTGTCGGTCTGTGTCGCTAGAATAGATCGATTGCCTGGTAGTAACTTTTCGAGGAGTCCGGGTGCTGTGCGTCGTTCAATTGCAGGAAATGCGCCTCCAAAAGATCTGCACCCCTTACCTATTCGATCTCACGGTCTGTTTCATGGTTCGAAAAATACTTCGTGCTGGATGTGTGCCGAGGCCGATTCTGCGATAGGATTCGAACATGGATTCGATGAGGGAGGGGACCGGGCGGCTCGATGCCGCGCCGTTGCTGTCGGCGGTGACCGATTTGCTCGAACAGTCGCTGACGCCGTTGCCGGATCGGGATCTGGTGGAGGTACTGCGGGAGGTGGAACGCGGGGCCCGCATGCTGGCCGCGGTGCAGCATCGGTTGTTGATCGAGGTGGACATCCGCAAGCTCCCTCTGGACAGCGGAGACAAGACGGTCAAACGATTCCTGATGAACACTTTGCGCCTGGGCAGCGCCGAGGCCGGAGCTCGCGTCCACGCGGCGTTTCAGGTCGGAACCACCTTCAACCTGTCCGGCGACGCGGAGGACCCGCAGTTGCCCGATACAGCGGCGGCGTTGCGGCGGGGGGATATTTCTCTGGATCATGTGCGGGGTGTGGCGGCGGTGATGAAGCGTGTTCCGCGCGGGGTGGGCATGGATGAGCGGGAGGCCGCCGAACAGCTGCTGGCTCAGCTGGCCGTGGATGGCAACCCGGATGATCTGGGCAAGCTGGGGGATAAAATCCTGGGGTATCTGGATCCGGACGGTCGCATCACCGATGACACCGACCGCGCCCGGATGCGCGGCATCCGGATCGGGCGTCAACGCGCGGACGGGATGTCCCCGATCACCGGGGACCTGGACCCGGCGCTGCGGGCCCTACTGGATGCGTTCCTGGCCAAATACGCGCGCCCCGGGGTAGCGAACCCGCAAGACCCGACCAGTCCCGGCGTCGATTTGGATCGCGCGGATCCAGGGGTGATACGGGCTGCTGCCCAGCGTGATACCCGCACCGCCGATCAGCGCACTCATGACGCGGTGAAACTGCTGCTCACCGATCTGGTCGACCGCGACCGGCTGGGCAAGCATCGTGGAATCCCGGTCACCGCGATCCTGACGATGAAACTCACCGACCTGGAGCAGCTGTCCGGGGTGGCGACCACCGCCACGGGAGGCACGATCCCGATCGCAGACGCCCTGGTCCTGGCGGAGACCTCGCGCAAGTATTTGGCGGTGTTCGACCACGCCGGGTTGCCCCTGCATCTGGGGCGAGAGAAGCGTTTGGCCACGGCGGATCAGCGGTTCGCATTGATCTCCGCGCTGCAAGGGTGTTCGCGGCCCGGCTGTGATGCGCCCGCCGCGTTGTGCGCGGTGCACCACGTGAAGGATTACCGCAAGGGCGGGGCCACCGATATTGAGAACCTGGTGCTGGCGTGCGATCACTGCCATGCCCGCATCACCGACACCGACGAAGGCTGGCGCACCACCGTATTGGCTGAGGATTCCGAGTATCCCGGCCGTACCGCGTGGATCGCCCCGTGGCATGTGGATCCCACCCAGACTCCGAAGGTCAACCACCGCCACAATGCCGCAGGACTGTTGGGTGAGGCCCTCGCGGCGATCCATCTGCGTCGTGAAGAAGACCGGGCGGCGTATCACCAGTGGCGGCAGCAAGAGGAACGAGAGTCCGCCGAGTATCGCGCACACCGATTATCGGAGTCGACCGCGGCGTAGCCCGCGGCCCCGACCCACCCCGGCGAAGCC
>NZ_JAGPOX010000023.1 GCF_019038435.1 Nocardia alni | reverse complement strand
GCTCGGTTCGCCGGGGCGGAACCTGCCGGGGGACGATCGGGATCGAGGCGGGCTTCCTGGTCACCACCGGCGGCGGAAGCGGGATGGTGGCCGGCACGGTGGTCGGCGTGAAGTCCGAATGGGCGTCGGGGGTACTGGGCGCCGGTGTTGTGGAATGACTGCTGAGCGCGATGCCGACCCCCGCACCGCCGAGTAGCAGGCCCAGCACCGCCGCGGCGGCGATCAACGCGGGGGTGCGGCGACGGGGTGCGGGCGGGACGACCGTCGGCGCCACCTCGGTCGCATTCGGTTCGGGTGATTCGGCGACCTCGGGTGCGACGATCCGGTCGGCGGCGACCGCCCGCGCGAGGCCCTCCACCGGGATGGCCGCGGAATACGCCTGGGCGTTCTCCGGCGTCGCCAGCGCGGGCAGGATGTCGGTGGACTCCATCGGATTCTCGGCGCGGGTCGGATCCGGCGGGGTCGCCCCCGCGGGGGTGGACAGCACCGCGGCCAACGCGCTGCGCGCGGCCGCCGCGGCGTATTCGCGACCCGTCTCCGCATCGGGCAGGATCGCCTCGCTCACCAGCGCGACCGAGCGCAGGCCGAGATAATCCAGGGCGTCGCGCAGGGCCAGCACCTGCGCCGCCGGCCAGTGCGCGGGATGCACGGCATAGAACTCCGCAGGCCCCGCGAGATGTGCGGCGGCCAGATCGATCAGGCAGAACAGGGCCGTGGCCACCAGATCCTCGGCCCGGTACGCCTCGCCCTCGTCGACCGGGATGCCGGCCGGATCGCCGACCGCCGCGACGAAGCCGGTGATCGAATGGGTGTTGCCCTCGGGGGGATCGCCGCCCAGTTCGGTATCGCCGTCGTCGGACATGTAGAGGATCGGCTCGCGCACGACGAACAGGGGCGGCTGGGGCAGCAGCGCGCCCGACCCGCCGCCGTTGCTGACGATGGCCGCCAGGCATTCGTCCTCGGCGATTCGCAGGCCCACCCCTGTGGCCATCCTGGTTACCTCGCTCCGGTCCGTCCCGAGATCGGGTCATGCTGTTTCATACGCCAGCAGTCACCGTCTCATACAAGTAGGGAACCGTGCCCCATGGCGCGAAGCATCGACAATAGCTCCGAACGCGAACCGGCCCCGATTCGACGCCGGATTCGCGCCACATGATGCTCCACCGTCTTGGCGGAGATGTACAGCCGTGCGCCGATCTCCCGGTACGTCAGGCCCAGCAGCACCAGCTCGGCGACCTCGCGTTCGCGCTCGCTGAGCGCGGTTCCGGGCACGGTCTGCGGCTGTGGCGCGGCGGGCGGATGCTGCGGATTCTGTGGCGAGCGGGCCCGAAACCGCACGGCGTACGCCAATTCCGCCAGCGCGGTGCAGGTCGCGGCATCGCTGCCGGCCACCGCCGCCTCACCGGCCACCCGGGCCGCATCCCAGGTCAGACCGAGGTCCGCGAGTCCGCGCGCCGCGGCCGTCACCCGATCTTGCGCGATCTGGCCGTGCAGCACCGATATCCAGGTGCGACCGGCCTCGGCCAGCGCCGCGGCCTGCGGATCCCCGGCCCGGGCCGCGGCCTCGAGCCGCTGGGCGGACGGCAGCGACTCGTCCGGATGTTCGCCGGCGATGGCCGCCTGGATCGCGTACCAGTGGAAGGCGTTCGCCCATGCCGGTGGATTGTCCAAGCGGTCCAGCAGTTTTCGCGCCGCGTCGACGAGTGCTGCCGGGCGGGCCTCGTCGTGCAGCCGGATGCTCGCGAGCCAGAGTTCGCCGATCGGCAACAGCGCCAGCAGGTCCGCGCCGACGTCGTCGAACATCGGATACGCGCTCTGCCAGGCCAGGGCCAGTGCGGCCTGGTCCCCGGCGCGCCGGGCCAGGCCGACCCGCACGCCGTGTCCGAGCAGCCGTTCGCGCGCCGGGAGCGCGGCGAGGTCCAGGGGCGCGACGAGTGTCGCGGCGCTCTGCTCGTCTCCGCTGAGCATCGCGGTCCACGCGCCGAGTACGGCACGGGTGGCGTCGGATTCGAGATCGCCGTGCAGCGCGTCGGCGGCGCGCCCCGGGTCGCCCATGCTCAGGCACAGCAGGGTCGCCACGGTCACCGCGTCGCAGGGCAGGAAGCGGGCGGTGCTTCGATCCGCGGGGGCGCCATCGGCGCGTGCGGTCTGAACAAGCGACGACGCCGCGGCGACCGCCGCACTGCGGCCGGACAGATCGATCGACTGCGCCAGCGCGGCGACGATCCGTCCGGAACGCACGGTGGCCTCGGTCGGGGGCCATCGATCCGCCGATGCGGAGAAGGCGGCGGCCATCTCGGCGGCGCCGGCCAGATACGACACGGTGGCCCCGACAGCCCAGTCGGCGCCCACCCGGTCGGTGCCCAGCCAGGAGTACAGCTGTACGGCTCGGTCGACCAGTCCGCGCCTGGTCCACACCCCGGCGCAGATGCGCACGGCCGCGGCCCATTCCGTATACGGCGCGACCTGCTGATCGAGCACCGGCTCGGCCAGGCGCAGCGCAGTGTCACCGTCGCCGACGCGCGCGGCGGCCTCGGCCCAGCGCAGTGCGATGGACTGGCGATCGGCGCCGCTGCGCGCGGCGGCGGCGTAATACCGGGCGGCCTCGGCGCCCGTCTTCTCGGCGGCCGCGCACAGGAATTGGGCCAGTCGTGGATCGTCCACGCCGGATTCGGCCAGCACGAGCGCGGTGCGTTCGCGCAGCAACCCGGCCGCCAGCCGGGCCTGGAGCAGCCGCCGCAGCACCGCCAGATAGCGGCGGTCACCGACCAGGGTGCGCAGCGGCGTCTCGGCCTGCGGCAACAGCAGATCGGCGTCGGTCACCAGCGCGGTCGCGCGTGCCCGGTCGATGAGATCCCGTGCGGCCCCATGGCTTGTCCCCAGCACCTCGGCGAGTTCGCCGGCATCCAGGCCGACGCCGGTGGTGGCGATGACGAAGACCTCCAGCAGATCCGGATCCGCGTCGTCCAGCATCGTCCGGGACCAGGCCGTGACGGCCGTGTCGACCGCGCCGATGCCCTGGCCCAGGCGAGTGGCGCAGGCCGCGGCCAGTGCCGCCACGACACCGCCGGGTATTCCGGCGGTCTGCCGGTGCACGTGCAGGGCGACCGGTCGTGGCACCGTCATACCCAATTCCCGTGCGAACGGCCCGATATCACCCACCCCCAGGGTGCGCAGATCGACGACGCGTCCGTGCCGCGCGACCGTGTCGGCCAGGGTGCGCAGCGCGGTATCGTGCGGGCACGGCCGGACCGCGATCAGAATGCCGCAGTGGACGGAACTTATTGCGGCACAGATTTTTTCCACTTCGACGCGGGAGAGCCGGTGCACGTTGTCCAGGATCAGCACCGCCGGCGAGGCGGGGTGCTCGGTCGCCGCCAGCGCCTCCTCCAGCGTGTCGTAGACGATGCCGCCGCGGGCGCGCACGCGGTTGCGGATCACGCCGAGCAGGGTGGACTTGCCGGTGCCCGAACGCCCGCGAAGCAGGTGGGCGCGCGGATCCGCGGACTGGGATTCCATCTCGCGCAAAAGATCTCGCGCACCGGGCAGCGACTCCACGGCCACGGGAATACTTCCGACCACGGCTTCGCCTCAATCGCTGCTGGGTGTGTGCGCCGGGCCCGGTGTGTACGGGCCGGGCTGCCGGGTATGTCGATCGTTGGGATATTCGGTTCGGCTCACAGTCATGTCAGCCCTCTGTCGTTGGTGAGCAGGCGATGTCGTGCGTCGGCGAACAGCTGTGTTCTGCCGACCCACCGAGGCTGTCGGTTGCGGGGCGCCGGTCGTTAACACGGCACATCCCGGAGCGGCCGGGCCGGATTCGTCGCGACGGTTCGCGTGCGGAAACTCCTACGCGGGGGCGATGAGGATCTTGGCGTGCCGGTCGGGGTTGGCCAGGGCGGTGAAGGCCCCTTCGACCTCGTCGAGGCCGATCGTTCCGGTGATCAGCGGCGCCGGATCGACCTTGCCGTCGGCGATCATGTGCAGGGTGTCGCGGAATTCGCCCGGGTCGTAGCCGAAGGCGAAGCGCAGCTCGATCTCCTTGTTGATCGCCATGGCGGGCTGGAAGCGGTCGGGTTGCATGCAGACGCCGACCACGACGATCCGCGAGCGCGGCGGGGCCGCGGCGATCAGCTGATCGATGATGCCCGGTACACCGACGCATTCGAACACCGCCGGGCCCGCGGGACCGGCATCGAGGGTGTGCATCAGCCGGAACAGCTGCCACCACGGCAGATTCGGGATCCGGCGCAGCCGCTGCATCGTGTCGAAGCCGAGGTTCAGGACGTCGGCGGCGCCCGTGATCGGCATGCGCGGCCCGGCGGTCCAGGGCTGTTCGACCGCCGGATCGACCACGGCGTCCGCGCCGCAGCGCGCGGCCAGCTCGCGCCGGCGCGGGGAGAAGTCGCTGGCGACAACGGTTCGCACACCGGCGGCCTTCAGCATGGCGATTACGGCCAGGCCGATCGGGCCGCAGCCGATGACGAATGCCGTGTGCTTCTTGGCGACCCGCGCCTTGCGTACCGCATGCCAGGCGACGGCCATGGGTTCGGTGAGCGCCGCGTGCTCGGCCGACACGCCGCCCGGGACCGGAAAGGTCATCGACTCCTGCGCCACGACGTATTCGGCGTAGCCGCCGGGCGCGGATGCGGACAGGCCGGTGAGTTCCGGCTGGCGGCCGGTGCGCAGGATCGGCAGCGCGACCACCCGGGTACCCCGCGGCCACCGCCTGCGACAGCCCGGACCGTACTCGGCTATCTCCCCGCAGAATTCGTGTCCCAGCACCACGCGCTGATCCGAGCGCATGAAGTGGTCGTAGCCGGTGGCCGCCGCGAGATCGGCGAGTTCGTCGCAGTGCACTCGCGCGTGCAGATCGGATCCGCAGATGCCACAGCGTTCCACGGCGATCAGCAGCTGGCCGGGCCCGGGTTCGGGAGTGGGGACATCGGCGACCTCGAGCTCGCCGCCGGAGCAGACCACAGCCTTCATATCCGAACGGTACCGCGCCCGCCCGGCTCCGATGTCCGGTTCGCGGTGGTGTCCGGGGCTGGACCGATCGACCGTGATGTGAGGGAGGTCACTCATTCGGGCTGTCACGGGCGGTAGCGGCGGTGTGTCCAACCGAATGTCAGCGGAATCGACCAGTAAGGATTCGCGATGCCCGTCATCGACGTTCTCGACTCGTATATCACCTACATCGACACCGGCCGCGTCGACGCGGTTCCGGTGGTGTTCCTGCACGGCAATCCCACCTCGTCCTATCTGTGGCGCAAGGTGATTCCGCACGTCGGCGGCCGGGTGCGGGCACTGGCGCCGGATCTGATCGGGATGGGCGCCTCCGGCAAACCCGATATCGCCTACCGGTTCGCCGATCACGCGCGCTATCTGGACGCCTGGTTCGACGCCCTGAGCTTGGAGGAGGTCGTGCTGGTCGGGCACGATTGGGGCGGCGCGCTCGCCATGGATCGGGTGGCGCGGCATCCCGGCCGGGTGCGGGCGGTCGCCGTGCTGGAGACGTTCCTTCGCCCGATCCGCTGGGACGAGATGCCGCCCAGGGCTGCCGAACTGTTCCGGGGATTTCGCTCCTCCGAGGGCGAGCGAATGGTCCTGCAGGAGAACATGTTCATCGAATTCAACCTGCCCGCCGGGGCCGCGGGGCTGACGCCGGAGGATCTCGACGTGTACCGCGCGCCCTATCCGACGCCCGAGTCCCGGTTGCCGATGCTGGTGTGGCCGAGAGAGTTTCCGCTCGACGGTGAGCCCGCCGACGTCGTCGCCCGGATCGAGGACTACGACCGGGTGATGGCGAACACGCCGGATGTGCCGAAGCTGGTGATGGCGGTGGAGAACGGTGTGGGCCTCGGCTCGCCGGAGATGATCGACTGGGCGGTGAGCGCGTTCGCCTCCGCCGAGGCCGTATCCATCGGTCCGGCCGGACATCACGCCCCCGAGGATCAGCCGGACGCCATCGGTACGGCGCTGGCCTCGTGGCTGGGCAAGCACGAGTTGATGTGATCGCACTTGCCTCGCGGCGCGGCCGGCCGAACGATGGTGGGATGGATATCGAATCGTCCCCGCCGGATGCCCGGCAGGACGAAGCCGACCTCGTCGCCCGCGCCGTCGCCGGGGATCGCGCGGCGCTGACCGAGGTGGTTCGAACACTCCGAGATCCGCTGTACCGGCTGGCGTTGCGGATGCTCGCCGCCCCGCCGGACGCCGAGGACGCTACGCAGGAGATCCTGCTGCGCGTCCTCGGCGGGCTCGACACCTGGCGCGGCCAGGCGCGGCTGCTCACCTGGGCCTACCGGATCGGGGTCAACCACCTGCTGAATGTGCGCCGCCGCAGCCCGCACGAGGCGGCGCAGGTCTCACTCGACGACTTCGCGACGAATCTGCGCGACGGCCTGGCCACCGAGGACTATCGGGGACCCGAGGCGACCCTGCTGACGCGCGAGGTGCGACTGACGTGCAGCCAGGGCATGCTGCAATGCCTGAGCCGGGACGAGCGCGTGGCCTTCGTGCTCGGTGAGGTGTTCGAGCTCGGTTCGGCCGAGGCGGCGTGGATCCTGGATATCGGCCCGGCGACCTATCGCAAGCGGCTCGAGCGCGCCCGCGGGCGGCTGGGCAACTTCATGACCTCGTCCTGCGGTCTGGTCGATCCGGCGGCGTTCTGCCGCTGCGCCCGCCGCGTCGACAAGGCCGTCGAACTCGGCCGGGTCGATCCGCGTCGTCCCGTTCTGGCCATCCATCCGGTGAGCGAGGGCGGGCGCACGGCCGCCGACGCCGAGGCACAGATGATCCGCCTGCACGATGCCGCGGCGGTGCTGCGCGCGCATCCGGACTACGCCGTGCCGCGGGCGCGTATGGACGCGATCGCGGGGTTGATCGGCTCGGGCCGCTTCTCGTTGCTGGACGACCCGCACGACGGGTGATCGGACAGTCCCCGGCGCGCCAGGATCGAGCCTTCGGCGGTACCGGCCGAGGGGTTCCTTCGGATGTGTCGGAAAATTGATTCGTCCGGTCGGGAATGTCTGTGACGGGTCGGTCGTTGAGCAGATCGATGCAAGATTGAGCGTGTGAGACTCAAGTTGGAGTTTGACTCGTACCCGAAGTGGGTGCAGGATTGAGCCGACCACGCTCAGTGTTGCTGAGGACCGTGCTCCGTGCGGTGTATGGGGTGAGGTCCGGTGGCCGCCGTGAGGCGGTCGCGGCAGGTAATTGCCCCTGCATCGACACATATACGTACGTCACATAGGAGGAACCACAATGGCTCGTGCGGTCGGTATCGACCTCGGGACCACGAACTCTGTCGTCGCCGTTCTCGAAGGCGGCGAGCCGGTAGTCGTCGCCAACTCCGAGGGATCGCGCACCACCCCCTCGATCGTCGCGTTCGCCAAGAACGGTGAGGTGCTGGTCGGCCAGCCGGCCAAGAACCAGGCCGTCACCAACGTCGATCGCACCATTCGCTCGGTCAAGCGCCACATCGGCACGGACTGGAACGTCGACATCGACGGTAAGAAGTACACCCCGCAGGAGATCAGCGCGCGCGTGCTGATGAAGCTCAAGCGCGACGCGGAGTCCTACCTGGGCGAGGAGATCACCGACGCGGTGATCACCGTGCCTGCGTACTTCGAGGATGCCCAGCGTCAGGCCACCAAGGAGGCCGGGCAGATCGCCGGCCTGAACGTGCTGCGCATCGTCAACGAGCCCACCGCCGCGGCCCTGGCCTACGGCCTGGACAAGGGCGACAAAGAGCAGACCATCCTGGTGTTCGACCTCGGTGGCGGCACCTTCGACGTCTCGCTGCTGGAAATCGGCGAGGGCGTCGTCGAGGTCCGCGCCACCTCCGGTGACAACCACCTGGGTGGTGACGACTGGGACGAGCGCGTCGTGCAGTGGCTGGTCGACAAGTTCAAGGGCTCCAGCGGCATCGACCTGACCAAGGACAAGATGGCGATGCAGCGGCTGCGTGAGGCCGCGGAGAAGGCGAAGATCGAGCTGAGCTCCTCGCAGAGCACCTCGATCAACCTGCCCTACATCACCGTGGACGCGGACAAGAACCCGCTGTTCCTGGACGAGCAGCTCACCCGCTCGGAGTTCCAGAAGATCACCTCCGATCTGCTGGACCGCACCCGCCAGCCCTTCCAGTCGGTCATCAAGGACGCCGGAATCTCGGTCTCCAATATCGATCACGTTGTGCTCGTTGGTGGTTCGACCCGTATGCCCGCGGTCTCCGACCTGGTCAAGGAATTGACCGGCGGCCAGGAGCCCAACAAGGGCGTGAACCCGGACGAGGTCGTCGCCGTCGGCGCCGCCCTGCAGGCCGGTGTGCTCAAGGGTGAGGTCAAGGACGTCCTGCTGCTCGATGTCACCCCGCTGTCGCTGGGCATCGAGACCAAGGGCGGGGTGATGACCAAGCTCATCGAGCGCAACACCACCATCCCGACCAAGCGTTCGGAGACCTTCACCACCGCGGACGACAACCAGCCGTCGGTGCAGATCCAGGTGTTCCAGGGCGAGCGCGAAATCGCTTCGCACAACAAGCTTCTGGGCTCCTTCGAGCTGACCGGCCTGCCGCCGGCCCCGCGTGGCGTGCCGCAGATCGAGGTCACCTTCGACATCGACGCCAACGGCATCGTGCACGTGACCGCCAAGGACAAGGGCACCGGTAAGGAGAACAAGATCAAGATCCAGGACGGCTCCGGCCTGTCCAAGGAGGAGATCGACCGGATGGTCAAGGACGCCGAGGCGCACGCGGCCGAGGACAAGGCGCGTCGCGAGGAGGCCGAGACCCGCAACCAGGCCGAGTCGCTGGTCCACCAGACCGAGAAGTTCATCCAGGACAACGAGGACAAGGTCCCCGCGGACATCAAGTCCAAGGTCGAGGCGGCCATCACCGAGGCGAACGAGTCGCTGAAGGGCACCGACATCGCGGCGATCAAGTCCGCGATGGAGAAGCTGGCCACCGAGTCGCAGGCCCTGGGTCAGGCGATCTACGAGGCCTCCGCGGGTGACGCGGCGGCATCGAGCAACGGCGCCGGTGCTCCGACCGACTCCGATGACACGGTCGTGGATGCCGAGGTCGTGGAAGAGCCGGAGAAGAAGTGACGGAACACAGTGGCGGGCCGCGCGATGGGCACGGCCCGGAACAGGAGCCGGTCACCATCGTCGACAACCGCAAGATCGATCCGGTCACAGGCGAGGTTCGCGAGGCTGCGGCGTCCGAGGACGCCGCGGCCCCCGGGCCGCAGGCCCCCGAGCCCGACCCCGTCGAGGAGGTCTCAGCGCAGGCCGGAGCCGACCAGGTTGCCGCCGAATTGGCCGAGCGCACAGCCGACTTGCAGCGGTTGACGGCCGAATACGCGAACTATCGCCGGCGCGTCGAACGTGACCGCAAGGCCGCGGTCGATGCCGCCAAGGCGTCGGTGGCCTCCGAATTGCTCGGGGTGCTCGACGATTTGGATCGTGCCCGGGCGCACGGCGATCTGGAGTCCGGCCCGCTGAAGTCGGTCGCGGACAAGCTCGCCGAGGCCCTGTCCAAGCAGGGGCTCGAGCAGTTCGGCGCCGAGGGCGAGCCCTTCGACCCGACACTGCACGAGGCCGTGCAGCACGAGGGCGACGGGCACGATCCGGTGATCGGCGTGGTGATGCGCAAGGGCTACCGCTTCGGTGACCGCGTGTTGCGCCATGCGCTTGTCGGAGTCACCGACGGGGTAGCAGATGTGGTGACAGGGTTACCGAACGCTGGCGCCGATGGCGACGAAAACTGAACGACGGTCATCCGAGATGACCGGGGCGGTGGGGCGGGGTATGCACCGACACGGAAAGGAGGAGATGCCCGGTGAATCGTGAGTGGCTCGAGAAGGACTTCTACAAAGAGCTGGGTGTTTCCTCCGGCGCCTCCCAGGACGAGATCAAGAAGGCCTACCGCAAGCTGGCCCGCGACCTGCATCCGGACAAGAACCCGGGTGACGTCAAGGCCGAGGAGCGGTTCAAGGCCGTCAGCGAGGCGCATGCCGTCCTGTCGGATCCGGAGAAGCGCACGGAGTACGACGAGGCTCGTCGGCTGTTCGCCAGCGGTGGCTTTCCCCGGGGCGGTGGATTCTCCCCGGGCGGCGGCTACACGCAGGGTGGATTCAACGACTTCAACCTGGGCGATATCTTCGGCGCCTCGAATGCCGGTGAGGGGGGTCTGGGCGACATCCTGGGCGGTCTGTTCAATCGCGGCGGCGGCGGGGCGCGCGCGTCATCGCGCCCGCGCCGCGGCAGCGACGTGGAGACCGAGACGACCCTCGGTTTCCGCGAGGCCGCACAGGGCGTCACCGTCCCGCTGCGGATGACCAGCCCGTCGCCGTGCACCACATGTCACGGCAGCGGCGCCAAGCCCGGCACGAGTCCGCGAGTCTGCCCGCACTGCAACGGGACCGGCGTCATCAGCCGCAACCAGGGTGCGTTCGGATTCAGCGAACCGTGCGAGGACTGCCGCGGCACGGGCTCGATCATCGACGACCCGTGCGTGGACTGCCACGGTACCGGCATTCAGAACCGGACCCGGACCATCACGGTCCGGATCCCGCCGGGTGTTGGGGACGGCCAGCGCATTCGCCTGGCCGGTCAGGGCGAGGCGGGTCTGCGCGGTGCGCCGGCGGGCGACCTGTTCGTCACCGTCCATGTCAGCCAGGACAAGGTCTTCGGCCGCACTGGCGACGACCTGACCCTGGTGCTGCCGGTGAGCTACAGCGAATTGGTGCTCGGCACCACGGTGTCGGTGCCCACGCTGGAGGGTCGCGTCGGGGTGAAGGTGCCCGCCGGCACCGCCGACGGCCGTACCCTACGGGTACGCGGGCGCGGCGTGCCCAAGCGCAGCGGCGGCGCCGGCGACCTGCTGGTCACCGTCAAGGTCGCGGTACCGCAGAAGCTGGACGACAATGCTACCGAGGCGCTGCGGAGCTACGCGGAGGCCGAGAAGCTAGGCGGGTTCGACCCGCGCGCTGGATGGGCAGGTGCGTAATGACCGGTCGCACAGGGGCTTCACCACCAGGATCACCCGGTAACGACCGGGGCGGCGCGAGCGCCGAGTACTTCGTGATCTCGGTGGCCGCTCAGCTGGCCGGTATGCACGCGCAGACGCTGCGCACCTATGACCGGCTGGGGTTGGTCACCCCGCACCGCACTCAGGGCGGTGGCCGACGCTATTCGAACCGGGATGTGGAACTGCTGCGCGAGGTGCAGCGGCTGTCCCAGGACGAGGGCGTCAACCTGGCCGGGATCAAGCGGATCATCGACCTCACCAACCAGGTCGAGGCGTTGCAGCATCGGGTGGAGGAGTTGAGTGCCGAGGTCGAGCGCCTGCGCTCGGGCTACCGGCCCGAACTGTCTCCACCGCAACGCAGCACCGCGCTGGTGGTCTGGCAGCCGCGCAACAAGCGCCGCTGAGCCGGCCTCCCGTAGGTACACAGCGAAATATTCACCAAGACAGCGCCTCTGGAGACGGGGGCGCTGTTTTCGTTGTATTCGCAGGAGTGCGTTGTGTTGCGAGCAGTGTGCTGTGCTTGCAGATGGGAGTAATCCCGTGAGCGAGCGGGACATTCGCACCGAAACGGTCGGAGTGATGGCGCGAAGATTGCTGGAAGCCGAATCTGCCGTGTGCCGAGAGCCTGTCGGAAGGACCGTACGGATTGCAGTGTGATCGCTGCGGAAGCGAGTCTTTCAAATCGAAACAAGTGATTCCCCTGCGGGTTTGGCTGGAATGATCGGCGTTTCCCTGGTAAACGGTTGGTTTTCACCGGTCTTTACACGCAATGCTCTGGTTTTCAGGGAATTACATGCGGGTTGTTCAAATGGTCCGTTCCATAGCTGGCAAACCTCGCCTACACTCGGTTTCCATCGGATGCTGCGGAGTGTCCGTCCGACACACCGCGCGCATCCGGACTCGTGTTCGAGTGCGAAATGGGGTTGTGAGGCACATGGATTCGCGGACCGTCGCATTGATAAGAACGACGTTCAAGGCGGTTGCTGCGGATGAGTCCGGGCCCGAAAAACTGGCCAAGGACTTCTACGCGGTGCTGTTCACCACCCATCCCCAGGTTCGCGAGTTCTTCCCCGCGTCCCTCAACGCTCAGCGCGATCGGCTCGTCAAGGCCATCGGCCATGTGGTCGACGGGCTCGAGGAGCAGGACAGGCTGCTGCCCTTCCTGGCCCAGCTCGGTCGGGATCACCGCAAGTACGGCGTCACCGCGGAACACTATGCGGCCGTTGGCGAGGCACTGACCGCCGCGCTACGGGCCAACGCCGGAACCGAACTGTGGACCGACGAGGTGGACCGCGCCTGGGTAGAGGGCATCGACCTGATCACCGGCACCATGATCGACGCCGCGGAGCAGCAGGACACGCCCCCGGTATGGACCGGCACGGTGATCGAACGCCGCGAGGTGCTGGCCAACCTGACCGTTGTGCGGCTGCGGCTGGATCAGCCGATGCGCTACGCCGCCGGGCAGTACGTGAGCGTGCAGATACCCTCCCGCCCCCGGATGTGGCGGTATCTGTCTCCGGCCGTTCCGGCGAATGACAACGGGGAGATCGAATTTCACATCCGCAGTGTCACCGGCGGCTGGGTCAGCCCGGCGATGGTCGGGCGCAGCGCGGTCGGGGATCAGTGGCTGCTCGGTTCTCCGCTGGGCGGGCTCGGCGTGCCCCGCAACACCCGTCGCAAGATGCTCATGGTCGGCTGCGGTACCGGAATCGCCCCGCTGCGTGCGCAACTCATGTCGATGACCCAGCGCCGCTCGAATCCGCGGGTGCATCTGTTCGTCGGCGGGCGCCACCCCTGCGACCTGTACGATCTGGAGTCGCTGAGTGCGCTGGCCGTGGCCAGCAAGTGGCTCACCGTCACCCCGGTCATCGAGAGTGATGAAAACCCCTGGTGGTACTTCGATTCCGGCGAGCCGTCCTCGGAGTTACCGGGCCTGGATCCACGGCGAATCGGCCAGATCGGCAGGGTGGTCGCCGGTTATGGGCCGTGGGCGGATCGCGACGTGCAGATCGTCGGTTCGCCCTCGATGGTGCAGACCACCAAGTTCCGTCTGATGGCTGCCGGAACGCCCACCACCAACATCCGCCACGACCCCCTGTTCTGAATCACCGGGCGAACACGGTGATTCCGTCGTCTCCGCGAAGGTCGGGACCGAGCGCAACTCATGAGCCGCCGCAGTCGTCGCTCGGGCCCGGCCTTCGCCGAGATTACGGCTGTCGCAGGGCCTCCGCTTCGCTCCGGAGCTTCACGCCCCTTCGTAGCGTATGACCTCCGCCGGGGTGCCGGTCTGGATGAGCCGATCGACGGTGGTCCTCGTCATGCCGGGGGAGCCGCACACCAGCACCTGATGGTTGGTCAACGGGCCCATCTCCGCGACCACGTCGGCCAGGGTGCCCTCGAGCATCTCGTCCAGCTCGAACCCGATGTCGACGCGGCACTTCTCGTACCACGGGTCCACCCAGTCCGGATCCTGCGAATTCTCCACCACGGGAATCACGGTGAGCCAGGGCAATTCATCGGTCAGCAGGTACAGCATGTCCGAAGCGTAGAGATCGCGGGGCGTGCGCCCGCCGATGAACAGGTGGGTGCGCGGCGGGGCGGGGCGGCGCGAGAGTTCCAGCAGCAGTGAACGCATCGGCGCCAGGCCCGTACCGCCGGCCAGCATCACCACATCGGAGGTCTGCTCGTCCACCGACAGCCATCCGGCCGGCTCGGTGATTCGCCACTCGTCGCCGGGCGCGGTATCGGCCACGATCGATCCGCTGCACCACCCGCCCGGCACGGCACGCACGTGGAATTCCAGCTTGCCGTCCAGCGAGGGCGCCAGCGCGGGCGACAGGCGCCGCCGCATTCCGGGATGCTGGGGCACCTCGACCTCGACCGACTGACCCGCGAGGAAGGGGACGTACTCCCCGATCAGCCGGATCACCGCGAGATCGTGACGCAGGCGGTGGTGACCCACCACGGTCGAGGACCACTCCGTGGGTGCGTCCAGATGTATCGCGCCGGTCTCATCGGGGCCGAGGGTCATTCACCACACCTATCAATCAAAGGTCTTGTCCTGCTTGGAAGGGACCGGCGCCGGTGATCAGACCGGATCCGAGGTGATGGCCCACTCGGGCGTACCGACGGCGAGCAGGGCGCGGCGGGTGTCGGCGATCATGCGTGCCGACCCGGCGATCTGGATCTGCCGATCCGCCCAGGAGCCGAAGCTGGCCACCACCGCACCCAGATTACCGATCAGCCTGCGGTGCATGCCGAACGGTGGATCGGCGGGCGGATGCGGATGCCACCACGGGTTGGAGGCGTTCTCGCACACCGGGACCACCGACAGCCAGGGATTGCTCAGCGACAGCTGCCACATGTTGTCCACGTCGTACAGGTCACACGGGTAGCGACCGCCGATGAAGAAGTGCACCCGTGGATTGGGCCCGCGCCGCCCCATCTCGATGAGTTGGGCGCGCAGTGGCGCGATGCCGGTGCCCGACCCGATCATCAGCACATCGGAGGCGCTGTCCCGGTCCACATGCAGCGCACCCAGCGGTCCGGCGACCTGCCATACGTCCCCGACCTGGGTCTCGGTGACGATGGCCGGGCTCACCCAGCCGGTGCGCACCTTGCGGACGTGGAATTCGATCTCGCCGTACGGATTCGTCGGAGTCGCCGGGGACAGATACCGCCACATCTTGGGGCGCTGCGGAATCGTCACCGGCAGGTACTGACCGGCCTGGTACGGAATGGGGCTCTCCGATTGCAGCCGCACGATGGCCAGATCGTCCAGGACGCGGCGGTGACCGACCACGGTCGCCTCCCAGACTGGCTGGGAGTCATCGGAATTGGCGCCGATCGCCATCGACGCGGAGATCAGGATGGCGATATCGCGCCAGCCCTCCTCCAACTCCCGGGACCAGCCGCCGCTGCCGTGATACGTGCGGAAGGCAGCGACCAGCGCGCGCCCGGCGATGTCGTAGTGTGCCGCCTCGACACCGTATTTGCGGTGGTCGCGGGCCAGCTGTTCCAGAAAATGCTGGGCGCGATCCCAGTCCTCGAGATGGTCCAGCACAAACTGCACGGCGGTCATCACCCGTTTGGGCTGCATATCCATCGCCGGAGGGAACAGTTCCCGCAGCCGGGTGTTCTCCGCGAACATATGCCCGTAGAACGCACTGACCAGTCGTTCCGGGCCGCCCGGGGCCTCGATGACCGACCGGAAATTGGCGCGGACCAGCGCAGCCGAACGCGCATCCACGACTCCAGCTTCCCTTCTGTTACAGACTTGCATGGACTACCCGGACGTGCCGGGGCCTGTTGATCCAGTATCGCCGATGAATCCGTGGTTGCGTAGTTATCACGGGCATCCATGGCCACCCCCCGATCGTGGCCGGGCGTCACAACGTGGCCGTACCCGGCTCCGAGCGGTCCCGCGCGCCGCGCGGATCGGTTGCGCCTTCCAGGGCGAGGCCGGTCGCCATGGCCAGCCGTCGATATCTATCCAGAATGGTCTCGTGGTCGAACTCCAGATCCTGCGGAAAGAATGTCAGGTGGCTGACCAGAAGCCGCGGATAGAAGCAGTTCGCGCGGTCGAGGTAGTCGGGGATCTGCGCGGAGAGCTGGAATTCGTCCCCTGTCATCTCGCCGGACATGTAGGACATATCCCTGCCGATCCAGGAAACGAAATTTATGCTGATTCGGCCGCGCCATGGAATGGGATCAGCGAGCATTTGCTCGAATAGTTCCCGATTATTCAGGAAGTAATTGTGCAGGTCGGTTGCCATCGCGGCGCTACGCCAGAGAGTCTGGATGCCGTGGCCCGATAGTTCGATCTTCATCAGCTCTTCCGGCAGCACCCCCAGTCTTTGCTGATGGTAGGCGCACACGCCGTTGTTGACAACATTACCGCTCACCAGAAAGTATTTGCGCTCCCGTAGCCGAAATCGGATGAAGTTCGCCAGCTCGTCCAATTGAATATATACGATGTCGTCATCGCACTTCAGGAAGACGGTCTCGGCATAATGCGCGGCCTGGTCGGCGTAGAACTTATACAGTTCGGACCAGTTATCGGGTATACGCTCGGCGCACTGATAAAGATACTCGCCGGTATCCGGTCGGTCCGGAAAACGCCACTCGCCGTCGGCGCCGTAGCCGGTCTTTACGTATATTTTATACAACCCCGGAGTTGAATTCAGCTCATATTCGAGGGCGGTGCCGCCGTCGACCGAAAGCCTGATGCCTCGATCATCGGCCGAGACTTCGATGTGGCGAAATAGTGCCGCCGACAGTATGCCGGGCGTCTCCGCGACGGCAACGGGCTCCTCGCTGTTCGCTCGAAGGTGATGTTCTGTGGTGAGGAGTTCGGAGGTGTCCACTCGGCGAAGTACTGTCCGCTGATTCCCCCAGCCGCCGATGACCAGCTCGTACGAGGGCGCCCCTTCGTAGCGGGCCTCTATGCCGATGTGGACGTCACTTCTCGCGCGCACCCGGGCGAGCCAAGTACGTTTACGAGCCGTGTACTTGCCCAAATCGCCCGCCGGATAATAGACCAGATCGTCCGGGGTTCGTCCGACAATCGGAAACCGGGATTTCAGCCAGCGATCATCGTTATCGTTCCGGGAGAAGTTCCACACGTGCCACTCATCGATCACGCCGAGGCGCAGAGCCTCCCCGATATAGTGTGTCAATAACTCCATGCGATCTTGACGCCCGGCGAAGGTCACCATGATCACCGGATGTCCGTCGACCGCCATGGAGATCTTCGCCTTCCACCCTGGGCGCTGTGTGACAGCGTCCCGCCAGCATCTATCCCCCAGCCTACCGGAGGGTCGAACATATATACGGATTCGGATCCGGGCCGCAGCAGCCGAGTCCCCCGTGGGATCATAACTCCGAGTCCTCCCAGATGATGCGCCGCCAATCGCTGCCGTATTTCGCGCTGAGCACGGCATCTTCTTCGGCGAGCGCCTTCCGGTGATAGTCATCGAAGTTGGTCATGGACTGATGTTGTTTATGGTGAATGCGGGCACGATTGGTGAGGACGCTGAGCAGTCCGGCCGAACGTATTCGATATCCGTAGTCATAATCGGTGCCGTATCCGCGGGCCATGTCCAGATCCCAGAATCCCAGGCTGTCGATGGTGGAGCGCTTGATGAGGGTCGCTGTCGGCTCCAGGTGGCGCCGCACCGAGGCAACGTCCTCGGCCCGTTCCATGAACGAGTGCCACGAATTTTGTTGCGGCGCGATCTGTGCGTAGTGCTCCGAGGTGAAGAGTACCGACACCAGTTCGCGCAGGACCGTGTTTCCGTAGTCGAAACTCACATCGGAGTTGAGCAGCCAGAATGCGTCGTAGTCGTCCGCTTCGGACGCTATTCGATAACCCGCGTACATCCCGTTGGCGAAGCCCAGATTCCGGGGCATGACATGGGTCGTCGATCCTGGTGGCACCGTGGACCGGTTGTCTATCACGTAGACGCGTTTCCGGTCGTATTCGAGAGTGCGATTGAGATAGTCGGCCAGGCGGTCCGTCATCTCGGCGGTGTTGAAGTTCAATACGATGATCGCGACATTCGGAGATTCGTCCGGATCCCGCGTGCGCGTCGGCGCGGCGCGTACTCGTGCGCGTCCGCATGGGTCGATGCCGTTCGACGTCGTAGGTTCCGGTGCGTCGTCGGCGATCTCGGTGGCGTGGGCGACCTCCGCTGCGGTTGCCAGCCCGTTTTCCAGGGCGAGTTTCCAGTATCCTCGTAGGAGGGGGCGGTGGTACAGCCCGCTCTCCTGTTTTCCGGACGACAGGTGACTTGCCAGAAATCCCGGATATATACAGTGTCGGCGTTGCAGATACCGAGGTATCTGGACCGACAGTGCGTTTTCGTCGTTCACCATGGCCGCGGACATGTAGGACAGATCCGTGCCCAGCCATGCGACGAAGTGCATGCCGAGCAGTCCCCGCCACTCGATTGGTGTGGCCGGGACCTGCTCGAACTGTGCCCGATTGTTCAGGAAGTGGTGGTGCAGAGTGCGCGCCAGGGCGGCGCTCTCCCAGAGCTTGCCGCCGAATCCTCCTGGCGGCAGTTCCAGCTCCATCAGGCGCTGCGGTATGGCGCCGTGTTGCTGCTGATAGTGAGCACACACATTGTTGTTGACCACATTGGCTGTCACCAGGAAATACTCGGGGTGCCGGATCCGGAATCGGATGAATTCTTCCAGCCGTTCCAATTGAAAATAGACGATGTCGTCGTCGCATTTCAGGAAGACGGTATCCGCGTGGTTGCCGGCGCGGGCGGCATAGAAATGTATTGCGTCGACGAATCCGGCTCGCCATCTCTCGGCACTGTGGTATATATGCGCCTTCGGGTCCGGCTGCGCGGGGAAGCGCCATTCACCATCGGAGCCGTATCCGGTCTTGACGTATACATCGTAGACATCCGGTGCAATGTCGGTCGCGTGCTCGATCAGGGGCGCATCATCGACCGTGAGAGTCACGCCGAACGGGGTCAGGGAAATACGTATGTCCCGAAATGACTGCGTCGAAAGAATGCCCGGGGTATATTTTTCCGCTGGGGGATCGTAAATGTGCGCTCGATCCGTGTGGTGTGTGACGAAGAAGTCGGATGTGTCGAGGCGACGGAGCATGGTGCGCTGGTTCTGCCAGCCGCCGATGATAATCTCGAAGGACGAATTATTTCGGTCTCGTGCCTGCAGGCCGATGTGCACATCGTTCCCGGCCCGCACCCGCGCTCGCCAGTGCCGAGTCGGCTCGGATGACGGGTCCAGGCTGCCCGCCGCATAGTAGACGAGATTATCCGGCGTCCGTCCGGTACTGGTGAAGTGCGAATTCAGCCAGCGGTCGTCTGCGTCGTTCCGTGAAAAATTCCAGATGTGCCATTCGTCTATGAGGTTCCGGTCGAGTGCCGCTTCCACGTAGCGGGCCAGCAGTTCCATTCGATCCCGGCGGCCGGCGAAGGTTACCAGCACCACCCGTCGCCCATCGATGACCGACATGCGTCTCCCTTACGATCCGGTTCATCCTCACCCGTCGTACTACCCGATGGAGGTGACCACGGCAAGATTTACGGCTTGTGGCTGGAACACGATTGCCGATCGTATGTCTCGTGAACTCGCCTGGCTGGTGAGTCGGCCGGCAAGCGCCGAGGCCACGGTGCGCCCAGGCTCGTGCCGGGGCGGTTTCGGCGCTAGCGTTGTGCAGGTCGCCGAAAAGTTTCGAACTTGAGCGGAACAGACTCAACTTCTGCTGCGTTGAACAGACCGTGCGCAGTCGTCCCGACTGTGAGGAAGACGACTAGTAGGAAGGTGAATGTGGACTCGTTCAATCCCACCACCAAGACTCAGGCCGCGCTGACCGCCGCGCTGCAGGCGGCCTCGGCCGCCGGAAATCCGGAGATCCGGCCGGCGCACTTGCTGGTGGCGTTGCTGGATCAGACCGACGGCATCGCCGCCCCCTTGCTGAAGGCCGTCGCGGTCGACCCGGCGACGGTGCGCCGTGAGGCCCAGGACATCGTCGACCGGCTGCCCCGCGCGTCCGGCGCGACCACGAGCCCGCAGCTGGGCCGCGAGGCCCTGGCCGCGATCACCGCCGCCCAGCAGCTGGCCACCGAACTCGGCGACGAGTACGTCTCCACCGAACATCTCGTGGTGGGCCTGGCCCGCGGCGATTCGGATGTGTCGCAGTTGCTGTTGAAATACGGCGCGACCGCCGACGCGCTGCGCGAGGCGTTCACCACCGTGCGTGGCAACGCCCGCGTCACCTCTCCCGATCCGGAGGGCAGCTACCAGGCGCTGGAGAAGTACTCCACCGATCTGACGGCCGCCGCCCGCGAGGGCAAGCTCGACCCGGTCATCGGCCGCGACACCGAGATCCGGCGCGTGGTCCAGGTATTGAGCCGCCGCACCAAGAACAATCCGGTGCTGATCGGCGAGCCCGGTGTCGGCAAGACCGCGATCGTGGAGGGCCTGGCCCAGCGCATCATCGCCGGTGACGTGCCGGAGTCGTTGCGCGGCAAGCGGTTGGTATCGCTCGATCTGGGCGCGATGGTCGCCGGCGCGAAGTACCGCGGTGAATTCGAGGAGCGGCTCAAGGCGGTGCTCGAGGAGATCAAGCAGAGCGCCGGGCAGGTCGTCACCTTCATCGATGAGCTGCACACCATCGTCGGCGCCGGCGCGACCGGTGAGTCGGCCATGGACGCCGGCAACATGATCAAGCCGATGCTCGCGCGCGGCGAGCTGCGCCTGGTCGGCGCGACCACGCTGGACGAGTATCGCCGGCACATCGAGAAGGATCCCGCGCTCGAGCGCCGCTTCCAGCAGGTGCTGGTGGGCGAGCCGTCGGTGGAGGACACCGTCGGCATCCTGCGCGGGCTCAAGGAGCGCTACGAGGTGCACCACGGCGTGCGCATCACCGACTCGGCCCTGGTCGCCGCGGCGACGCTGTCCGACCGCTACATCACCTCGCGCTTCCTGCCCGACAAAGCGATCGACCTGGTCGACGAGTCGGCCTCGCGGCTGCGCATGGAGATCGACTCGCGCCCTGTCGAGATCGACGAGGTGGAGCGGGCCGTGCGGCGCCTCGAGATCGAGGAGATGGCCCTGGCCAAGGAGACCGACGAGGCCTCCAAGCAGCGCCTGGAGAAGTTGCGCCAGGAGCTGGCCGACGACCGCGAGAAGCTGAACCAGCTGATGGCTCGCTGGCAGAACGAGAAGCAGGCCATCGACGCGGTGCGCGTGGTCAAGGAGGAGCTGGAGTCGCTCAAGGGCGAATCCGAGCGCGCCGAGCGCGACGGCGATCTGGGTAAGGCCGCCGAACTGCGCTACGGCCGGATTCCCCAACTGGAGAAGCAGCTGGCGGAGGCCGAGCGCAAGGCGGGAACCTCTTCGGACGGCGAGGTGATGCTCAAGGAGGAGGTCAGCCCGGACGATATCGCCGAGGTGGTGTCGGCGTGGACCGGCATCCCGGTCGGGCGCATGCTCGAGGGCGAGACCCACAAGCTGCTGCGGATGGAGGAGGAACTCGGCCGCCGGGTGATCGGTCAGTCCGATCCGGTGCGCGCGGTCTCCGACGCGGTACGCCGGGCCCGTGCCGGGGTCGCCGACCCGAACCGGCCCACGGGGTCGTTCATGTTCGTCGGCCCGACCGGCGTCGGCAAGACCGAGCTGGCAAAGGCGTTGGCGGACTTCCTGTTCGACGACGAACGCGCCATGATCCGCATCGATATGAGCGAGTACTCCGAGAAGCATTCGGTGGCTCGCCTGGTCGGCGCCCCGCCCGGATACGTCGGCTACGACCAGGGCGGTCAGCTGACCGAGGCGGTGCGGCGGCGTCCGTACACGGTGGTGCTGTTCGACGAGATCGAGAAGGCACACCCGGACGTGTTCGACATCCTGCTGCAGGTGCTCGACGAGGGCCGCCTGACCGACAGCCAGGGTCGCACGGTCGACTTCCGCAACGCGATCCTCATCCTCACCTCCAACCTGGGTGCGGGCGGCGACAAGGATTTCGTGATGGCCGCGGTGCGCTCCGCGTTCAAGCCGGAGTTCCTCAACCGCCTGGACGACGTGGTCATGTTCCACGCCCTGGACGAGGAGGAGATCGAGGAGATCGTCGACATCCAGCTCAGCCAGCTGCAGAAGCGCCTCGCGCAGCGGCGGTTGAAGCTCGACGTCAGCGATTCGGCCCGCTTCTGGCTGGCCGTGCGGGGTTACGACCCGGCCTATGGCGCGCGTCCGCTGCGGCGACTGATCCAGCAGTCGATCGGCGACGCGCTGGCCAAGGAACTGCTGGCCGGTGAGGTCGTCGACGGCGACGTGGTGAAGGTCAACGTCTCACCCGACGGCGATGGGCTCATCGTCGGCCGGTGAGAGGAGGCATTCGCGCGGTGCGGGTGACCGGGCCGCGCGAATCTCGGGGTCAGCTGATGTGGCCTGCATCTCACCTAGGCTGGAGGGTATGACGAATCCGAGCGATCCGCGGGGGCAGCGACCGGATTCGCCCGACTCGCCGACAGAGAAGTTCGGTGGCCCGGGCGAGTCAGGGCAGGCGCATGCGACGGAGTACTCGGAGGGGTACGGCGCGGGGGGTGAACCGGGCGACCCGAATCACTACTTCGAGCAGTCGGCCGGGCCGAACGCCACGCGGCAACTGCCGCCGTATCAGAGTCAATGGGGTGTGTACGACACACCCGGGGTCTACGAGACCCGGCCGTACGACACGCAATGGGCGGTTCCCGGCGAGCCGGCGCACATGCCGGGCGGCCCGGCCGGGCCGATGCCGCCCCCCGGGCCGGTCCCGCCCACCATGTACGGCCCGCCCACCGAGTTCGGCCCGCCCGGCGGCCCGCCGCGCCGCAATCGGGTGGCGACGTGGATCGCCCTGAGCCTGGGCATCTTCGCGGTGGTCGTGCTCGCCGCGGCCGCGCTGGGCTTCTATCTGGCCGGTCGCGACACGTCCACCTCCGCGGCCCCGTCCGAGGCGTTGCCTACCGCCGCACAGCCCCCGGCACAGTTTCCGGTCTTCCCGCAGACTCCCGGTGGTGGCGGCAATCCGGGCCTTCCGCAGCGGCCCGGTGGCGACACTCTCGGCGCGACGATGGGCACCATCTCCGCCAACGACGGCTCCACCCTGACCATCGACTCCCTGTCGGGTGCGACGGTGACCGTGCACACCGACACCAAGACCCAGGTGATCTCGCTGGGCTCGGGCACCCTGGCCGACCTGCACCCCGGCGATATGGTGGTGGTGCAGGGCGACAAGAATCCGGACGGCTCGATCCTCGCCAAGATCATCATCGGGACCTCCGTTCCGCCGCAGGGCACCCCGGCCCCCACACCGACCAGGTGAGGGGCTCGAGCGTCGCGCGGCACACAACACGCTGTGCGGACACACCGCGTCCGCGCCCCGGCAACTAGACTTGTCCGCGATGACGGCAATGTGGTTCGGCTTGGCAGCGGTCGCACTCGTGGGTGCGATCGTGCTGCTGTATTTCGATCGGCTTCAGCGTCAGCGCACCGGTCATGTGCGTCAGGTCTGGGCGAAAGCCCAGGGCTACACGTATGTTTCGGTCGAGCCGGCACTGGCGGCCACGTGGCGCCGCGGCGCCATGGCCAAACTCGGATATCTGTCCGCGGTCGATGTGGTGTCGGGTAATCGCAAGGGCGAGAAGTTCGTTCTGTTCGACCTGGAGGACTCCGCGACGCTGGTCGCGGTGCGTCGCCAGATCGGCTCCGATATCGACATCGACCTGCGCCTCAAGACGGCCGCCCCGCCCAAGGACGCCGATCTGGAACTGCTCGGCGCGATCGGCGACCGCGTGGTGTTCGCGACCAACCCCGATATCGCCCGGCACGCCGTGGATCAGCGCATGGTGGCGTTCATCGAAACGCTGCCCGACAGCGTGCAGCAGCTGTGGAGCGAGGGCAACTGGACCCTGGGCGTGCTGCCGGTGGGCACGACGTCGCGGGAGTGGGAGGCCGCCGTCGACGCGGTGCTTCGCCTGTCCGGACTGCTGCATGTGCTGCCGCCGGTGGTCGAGCGGTCCCCGCGTCCGGGGGAACCGGAGATGCACGATCCCGGCCGCCCGCGCCCGCAGCCGCGCTCCGAGATGTACGGGGAGCCGGACGACTACGACGATCCGCCCCTCCCGGACCCCTACGGCGAGGTCCCCGCCACGCACGACGCCGAACGCCCGCATCCGGCCTCGCGGTTCGTCTCCGAACCCCGGTTCGTCTCCGAACCGCGCGGCCCGTTCGGTGACTACCCCGACGGCGAGGACGCCGACGACGACATCGTCCCGCTGATCGGGGACGTCTCCGGCGACGCCGAGCCGCCGCGACGCCCGGCCCTGGCCGTCGTGCCCGATCCGCGCACCCGTGTGCGGCGCAACTGGCCGCCGGCGCAGGAGTCCTGGCCCGACGACCGGGAGCAGGACCCGCTCGACGACGAGCACGCCGAGCACGATCTGCACGCCGAGCAGGACGTGCACGTCGAGGAGCGGCCCGACGAGGACGAACTGCCGGACCGGTCGGGCGGCCCGTTCCATCCCGGGTTCCGCCCGTACCAGGGACCAGCATCCCGATGAGGTCGGTGACCGCGGGTCCGGGACGACCGTCCGCGGGTGCGCGATGATGGGTTCATGACAGACTCGCCCGCCGCTCACCTTCCCGGCGCGACCCGTCCCGTTGCCATGGTCACCGGACCCACCTCCGGAATCGGGCGCGCGTATGCGCTGCGCCTGGCCTCACTCGGCTACGACCTGGTGCTGGTCGCCCGCGACCAGCAGCGTCTGGATGCCCTGTCCGACGAGCTGAGCAGGCGTTTCGACACCCGCTCGCAGGTGCTGCGCGCCGACCTCGCGGAGGCCGCGGACCGCGACCGGGTCGCCGCGCGCCTGGGTGAGGGTGTCGAATTCCTGGTCAACAACGCGGGTTTCGGCCTGTCGGGGGAGTTCTGGACGGTCGATCCCGTCCAACTGCAGGCGCAGTTGGACGTCAACGTCACCGCGGTGCTGCACCTGACTCGCGCCGCATTGCCGCCGATGATCGCCGCGGCCAAGGGGTCGGTGGTGAACGTGGCCAGCGTCGCGGGTCTGGTTCCGGGTCGCGGATCGACGTATTCGGCGTCCAAGGCCTACGTCGTATCCTTGTGCGAAGGTTTAGCGGGCGGACTGGCCGGGACCGGGGTCCGGGTGCAGGCGTTGTGCCCCGGATTCGTGCACACCGAATTCCACGATCGAGCAGGCATCGAAAAGTCGTCGATACCGAAGCGGATGTGGCTCGATGTCGAGCAGGTGGTCGCGGGTTCGCTGCGTGACCTGGACGCGGACAGGGTGGTCAGCGTGCCGGGAGCGCAGTACAAGGTGCTCACGACGGTGGCCGGGATGATCCCGCGCTCCCTCCAGGTCCGCATGAACCGAGCCATGTTCAACGCACGCAACAGGACCTAGCGCGGCCAGGCCGATGGCCGGTCGACCAGAAAGGACACTAGATGATCGAATCTACGACCGACCGGGACAGATTGGCCGAGCTGGTCCGGGAGCTCGCCGTCGTGCACGGCCGAGTCACGCTGTCCTCGGGCAAGGAGGCCGACTACTACGTCGACCTGCGCCGCGCGACCCTGCACCATGAGGCCGCGCCGCTGATCGGCAAGCTACTGCGCGAGCTGGCGTCGGACTGGGAGTTCGATGCGGTCGGCGGGCTGACCATGGGCGCGGATCCGGTGGCGTCGGCGATGATGCACACGCCGGGCCGCCCGCTGGATGCCTTCGTGGTGCGCAAGGCCGCCAAGACGCACGGTATGCAGCGCCAGATCGAGGGTCCGGATATTTCCGGCAAACGGGTGCTGGTCGTCGAGGACACCACGACGACGGGTAATTCGCCGGTGACCGCGGTGCGTGCGCTGCGCGAGGCGGGCGCGACGGTGGTCGGCGTGGCGACCGTGGTGGACCGGGAGACCGGCGCGGATCAGATCATCGCGGACGAGGGCCTGGAGTACCGGTCCATTCTCGGGCTGAAGGATCTCGCCCTCGGCTGACCTGCGCCGTGTTCGATGATGCGCTGGGTTAACGTGGTGGTGTTCATCGAATGGTGGGTCTAGCAACGGAGCGAATCATGGGCGTAGCGGGCGATCCTCACGGTGGAGCCGAGTCTCGGCGAGGCTCGGGCGTGAGGATCGCGGTCACCAAGGGACACGAGAATGTGGCCCTCCTGGGTATCGGCGCCTACCGTCCCCAGCGCATTGTCAGCAACGCCGAGGTGTGCGAGGTGCTGAACTCCTCGCCGGAGTGGATCTACGAGCGCACCGGCATCCGTAATCGACGCTGGATCAGCGGCGGCGAAACGCTGCGGACGATGGCGGCCGCGGCCGGTGAGCGCGCGATCCGCAACAGCGGGGTCGACCGGTCCAGAATCGGCGCGCTGGTGCTGGCGAGTTCGAGCTGGCTGAAGCTGACGCCGCACGGCGCGCCCAGTATCGCCTACGACCTGGGATTGAACGGCATTCCGGCGTTCGATCTGACCTCGGGCTGCGGCGGTTTCGGCTACGGGCTCGGTGTATCCGCCGATCTGATCCGGTCCGGTTCCGCGGAACATGTGCTGGTGATCGGCGCCGAGACGATGACAGTCGGTCTCGACCCCACCGACCGGGGCACCGCGATGATCTTCGGCGACGGCGCCGGCGCGGTCGTGCTCGGCCCGAGCCAGGAAAACGGCATCTCCCCGACCGTCTGGGGCAGCGACGGTGAGAACGCCGAGGCCATCGCACAGGATGTCGACTTCCTGGCGTATATGGACAAGGCCGAGTCCCTGCAGGGTGTGCGACCCGAGATCCAGCCGATCGGCCGGATGTCGCTGCGGATGCAGGGGCAGCGGGTGTTCCGGTGGGCGGCGGTGACGCTGCCGCGGGCGCTGTCCTCCGCGATCGAGATGTCCGGGGTGGCCAAGGAGGACATCGAGGTCTTCGTGCCGCATCAGGCCAACGCCAGGATCAACGAGTTGATGCGCAAGAACCTGGGCCTGGCCGACGATATTCCGATGGCGGGCGACATCGAGAACACGGGAAACACCTCCGCCGCCTCTATTCCGCTGGCGATCGAGGAGATGTTGGTGACCGGCAAGGCCAAGGGCGGCCAGCTGGCGCTGCTGCTCGGATTCGGCGCCGGCCTCAGTTATGCGGGCCAGGTCGTCACGCTGCCGCCGGCCCCGATCGAACCCAGTTTTCAACCTCCTACAGGCACAGCATGATTCGGTCACGATCGGCCGGGTCCACCCGAATCGAAATCGTCTCTCCGACGGTGATTCTGGGGCGGTCGATCGGGGCGACGTCGAAAACGATGGTGCCGCGGTAGGTTTCGGAGCCGGGGATGTTGAGTTCCAGATCCAGTTCGGTGAGTTCGGTGAAGTGGTCGGTGCGCTCGAGCGGATGCACGCCCTCGATGACGGCCCACCCCTCCAGTCCGTGCCGGGCCAGTCGCCGGTCGCTGCGCGAGGGTCGCTGCGCGAGAACCATGCCCAGTCCGACGCAGGATCCGAACATGCCGACCAGCGCCACCATCTGATAGGGCAGCGTCCCCTGTGGCGTGTGCTTGACGACCCAACCCAGCCAGAACCCGAGAACGATCAGGTATCCGACCGTCACACCGAGCACTGTTCGAAGTATCCGCGAGTGGGCAGTATTGTTCACAGCCACCTCCACCACCGCTTCAGACTCCAGGATAGTTCCTGAGTACCCACTGTGTGGCGGAGTTCACATCCGTGGCCGCGCTGGTCCGCGGCGGTGCCGGTCCGAATCCCGCCCGCCGTTACGATTGCGCGGGTGAGTTACCCCTGTGAGCGGCCCCGCGGCGCCGACGCCGACATCTGCGCGACGTCGTGAGCGAGTCGAGCCTCGATGCGGCCGGGGACGAGAGCGAACTGCCCGGTCCCACCGAATGGGGTGAGCATCCGCACGGCGTCGGCCCCTGGGAGCAGGAGTACGGCACGCCTCCGCCGGGAGATCCGCACCTGGATCCGGAGCTGCTCGCCCACGGCGACCGCCGCAATGTCGTCGACGCCTATCGCTACTGGACGCGCGAGGCGATCGTCGCCGATATCGATCGGCGGCGGCATCCGTTCCATGTCGCGATCGAGAACTTCGGGCACGACGCCAATATCGGCACCGTGGTGCGCACCGCGAACGCCTTCGCCGCCGCGGCGGTGCATATCGTCGGGCGCCGCCGCTGGAATCGCCGCGGCGCCATGGTCACCGACCGCTACCAGCACATCGAGCATCATGCCGACATCGCCGAGCTGCGCGAATTCGCCGCGCGGGAGGATCTGGTCGTCGTCGCGGTCGACAACGTGCCGGGTTCGGTTCCGCTGGAAACCGTTCGCCTGCCGCGCAGATGCCTGCTGCTGTTCGGGCAGGAGGGACCGGGCGTCACAGACCAGGCGAAACAGGTTTCGGCGATGACGGTGTCGATCGCTCAGTTCGGCTCGACCCGCAGCGTCAATGCCGGCGTGGCCGCGGGTATCGCCATGCACGCCTGGATCAGCCAGCACGCGGACCTGGCCCGGGCCTGGTAGCCCGTTCGGGGGGCGGTGACAAATCATGGGCGCGAGCGGGTCTTCTGCTGGCAACATGGAGCCCATGACAGCGTCGAGAACCGAGCCAACCGCCACGGACTGGTCACAGCGGGCGGATCTGGCCGAGTCCGCCCTGCTGTCACGGAATCTGCGGCGGCTGTGGGTCGTGCCCGGCGCCACGCTCGGCGTGGTGGGCTGGCCGGCGCTGCTGGGGGAGCGGCTGTTCCTCACCTGGAATTACTGGTGGCAGGCGCACCTGATCGACTGCGCGGTCGACGCGGCCGACCGCGCGCAGACCCCCGCGCGCACCGCTCGCGTCGCCGCGATCGCGCGCGCCCATCGCATACGCAACATCACGGGCTGGACCAACAACTACTACGACGATATGGCCTGGCTGACCCTGGCGCTGGAGCGCGCCGAGCGCACACAGGGCATCACCGAGGTGCGCGGCGGTCGCACGGCGCTGGAGCAGGAGCTGGTCGACGGCTGGCAGCCGCAGATCGGCGCGCTCCCGTGGCGCAAGGGTGACGACTACTACAACACCCCCGCCAACGGCCCCGCCGCCATCGCGCTGGCCCGCCTGGGCCGGACCGACCGCGCGGTGGAGATGGCCGACTGGCTGGACAAGAATCTGCGCGACAACGAGACCGATCTGATCATGGACGGCGTCCATCTGCCGTCCGGGCGGATCGAGAATCCGGTATACACCTACTGCCAGGGCGTGGTGCTGGGCCTGGAGACCGAATTGGCCGTGCGCACAGGCGATTTCCGGCATGTCGAGCGGGTGCGGCGGCTGCTGGCGGCGGTCCGCGGCACGATGACCGACAAGAACGTCGTCGCCGGTGGCGGTGGCGGTGACGGCGGCCTGTTCAACGGAATTCTGATCCGCTACCTGGCACAGACGGCCCTCATGCTCCCGGGTGAGCAGGCCGATCAGGTGGCCGCGCGCAAGTCGGCCGCCGCGATCGTCATGGCATCGGCCGCCGCGGCGTGGGACAACCGCCTGGAGGTCGAGGGCGAACCGCTGTTCGGCCATGACTGGAACCAGCCGGCGCAGCTACCCACCAGCACCACGGGCGCGGCGCGGTTCACCTCGGGTGGATCGGTCAGCGCCTCGACAGTGCCGGAGCGCGATCTGTCGGTGCAGCTGTCCGGCTGGATGCTGATGGAGGCCGCGTACCTGATTTCCGCCGCGGGGTTCTGAACACGGGTTACGGGGTTTCCTCGTTGGCCCGCAGCGGCCCGGTCGCCACGCATTCGGATTCCGGCGTGTCGAGATCGAAATCCTCTGCCGGGCGCGCCATTTCGATGCGGTACTGCCGGATGCCGATGATGGTGCCGATGATCAGGCCCGCCACCAGCGTGCCTATCACCGTCGGCATCAGCCACGAGACCCGATCCAGGAATCCCCCGGAGTAGTAGCCCACCACCAGCAGCACCGGCGCCCAGAGCACCGCGCCGATCGAACTGGCCACGGTGTAGCGGCGATGGTCCATCCGGGCGGCGCCGGCCACCAGCGGGCACAGGGTGCGCACCCAGGGGATCCAGCGGGCGACCAGCACGGCCAGGAATCCGTGCCGTTGCAGTAGTTCGCTCACCCGCGCGAGGTTGCGGGTGTTGATATAGCGGCCGTTGCGTCTGGCCACCAGTCGGTGGCCGGTACGGTGCCCGATGACATAGCCGACCTGATTGCCTGCGACCGCGGCGATCATCGTCGCGGCGACCAGGCCCCAGATCTGTGCCTGCCCGCCCGAGTACGAGGCCACCGCGATACCGGCGGTGAGCAGCATCGAGTCGCCGGGCAGGAATAGGCCGATGATCAGGGCGCATTCGAGAAAAACGAAAACCAGGACGACGATCCAGACGAGGATCGGTCCGGCCGACTGCAGCGGAGCCAGTCCGTTCAGTTCCAGAGATAGCGGGGTGTTCGACAATGTGTCAGCGTATGGATTCGTTCGTCGGGACCGGTTCGCTCTCGGCGGCCAGCACGGGCTCGTGGTTGCGCAGCTTCTTCACCACGGAGATGATGCCCGGCAGGATCGAGACGATCACGATCAGGATGAAGATCGACTCGATGTGGTTGCGGATGAACGACACGTTGCCCAGGAAATACCCCAGGATCGTGACGCCGCCACCCCAGGCGACACCGCCGACGATGTCGAAGGTCAGGAACTGGCGGTAGTCCATCTTGGACACGCCCGCCAGCACCGGCATGAAGGTGCGCACGATCGGCACGAATCGGCCCAGGATGATGGTCTTGGGGCCGTACTTCTCGAAGAAGGCGTGCGTCTCGGTGACATAGGCCTGTTTGAAGAAGCGCCCATCCTGCTTGTTGAACAGCGCGGGGCCGATGGCCCGCCCGATCCAGTAGGCGCACTGATCGCCCGCGACCGCGGTGATGGCGACGGCCGGGAGCAGCACCCAGATGGACACCGGATGCGATGGATGCGCGGCCAGCAGGCCACCGGTGAACAGCAGCGAGTCGCCGGGCAGGATCGGGAACAGTAGTCCGGTCTCGATGAAGACCATGACCAGGATGGCCGGGAGCACCGCATCCTTGAGCCACGTCTCCGTGAGCAGATGCATAGGGTCCAGCAGCCCCTTGATACCGGAGCTGCTTGCGAGTACATCGGATATGGCCAGCATGGTCACGGCCCCCACAGTACCGGCCCGAGAGCCGTGGCACCGAACGTCACCGCAACCTCACAGAAGTTGCTCATCCGGCGCACACATCCGGCAACCGTTCGTTTCGGCACGCGGTGGGCTCACCTACTCCGCTCGCTCATCACTAGTGCGAGCCGAACTACAGCGGGGTGCCTTTCGCCCGGATCGTCGCGGAACATAATGTGGGCACAGACAGTCCTATTTTCGCAGCGCATATACGGAGGTCCTGCAGTGCCTATCGCGACCCCGGAGGTCTACGCCGAGATGCTCGGCCGGGCCAAAGAGAACTCCTTCGCCTTCCCCGCGATCAACTGCACGTCGTCGGAGACGATCAATGCCGCGATCCGCGGATTCGCCGAGGCGGGCAGCGACGGCATCATCCAGTTCTCCACCGGCGGCGCCGAATTCGCCTCCGGCCAGGGTGTGAAGGATATGGTCGTCGGCGCGGTCGCCCTCGCCGAATTCGCCCACGTGGTGGCCGCGCGGTACGACGTCACCGTCGCGCTGCACACCGATCACTGCCCCAAGGACAAGCTGGACACCTACGTGCGTCCGTTGCTGGCCATCTCGCAGGAGCGGGTGAGCGCCGGTAAGAATCCGTTGTTCCAGTCGCACATGTGGGACGGTTCGGCCGTGCCGATCGACGAGAACCTGGACATTGCCAAGGAACTGCTGAAGCAGGCCGCCGCGGCGAAGATCATCCTCGAGGTCGAGATCGGTGTGGTAGGCGGCGAGGAGGACGGCGTCGAGGCGGAGATCAACGAGAAGCTGTACACCTCGCCGGAGGACTTCGCCAAGACCATCGACGCCCTCGGCTCGGGGGAGAACGGCAAGTACCTGCTGGCCGCGACCTTCGGCAATGTGCACGGTGTGTACAAGCCCGGCAACGTGGTTCTCCGGCCGGATGTGCTGGAGCAGGGCCAGCAGGTGGCCACCGAGAAGCTGGGCCTGCCCGTGGGATCCAAGCCCTTCGACTTCGTCTTCCACGGCGGTTCGGGCTCACTGAAGTCCGAGATCGACGACTCGCTGAAGTACGGCGTGGTGAAGATGAACGTCGACACCGACACCCAGTACGCCTTCACCCGCCCGATCGCCGGACATATGCTCGGCAACTACGACGGCGTGCTGAAGATCGACGGCGAGGTCGGCAACAAGAAGGTCTACGACCCGCGCAGCTACCTGAAGAAGGCCGAGCTGTCGATGTCCGATCGCGTGGTCGAGGCCTGCAACGATCTGAAGTCGGCGGGAAAGTCCGTCAGCGCGAAATAACATCGAGGACATGGTTCTTGATGTCCGGGTCTTGGGGCCGGTGCGCCTGCTGGTCGACGGTGCGCCGTTAGCGGTCGGCGGCCCCAAGCCGCGGGCGCTGCTGGCCGCGCTGACGGTGAACCGGAGGCGGGCGGTCTCCGCGCAGGCGCTGGCGGACATCGTCTGGAACGAGGAGCCACCGGACTCCTATCAGGCCAGCCTGCAGGTCTTCGTCTCGAATATCCGCAAGGCCCTGCGCAATTCGGGCGTGGACTCGGGTGCGGTGCTGCGCACCGAATCCTCGGGTTACCGGCTCGAGATCCCGGACTCCGGCTGCGATCTGGGCCGGTTCGACGCCGCGCGGCGTGCCGGGAGCGAAGCGGCCGGGGCGGGCGATCACGGCGGCGCGGCGCGGCTGTTCGCCGAAGCGCTCGCGGAGTGGAGCGGCAAGGCCCTGGACGATCTGTCGGGCCTGCAGTTCGCCGAGAGCTTCGCCACCGCCATGGACGAGGAGCGGCTGCTGGTGGCCTCGGCTCGTATCGACGCCGAGATCGCCTGCGGCCATGCCTCTTCCGTGGTCGGCGAGCTGGTCTCGATGACCGGTGCGCATCCGCTGCGGGAGCCGCTGTGGGTCCAGTTGATCACCGCGCTGTACCTGTCCGGGCGTCAGGCCGACGCGCTCGAGGCGTGCCGGCGGGTGCGTGCGGTGCTGGCCGAGGAACTCGGTATCGATCCGGGCCCGGCGCTGACGGAGCTGGAGCAGCGAGTGCTGCGGCAGGAGCCGCTGGATACCACCGATATCGCCCGGGTCGAGCGAATGGCGCAGGCGATGACCGAGACGGTGACCGAGACACCGCAGTCGGCGCGTACGGGCCGGCTGCGACTGCCCGACGGGCGCGCGGTCCCGATCCCCAAGGGCGGGTTGAAGATCGGCCGCATGACCGATAACGATCTGGTGCTCGACGATCCGAAGGTCAGCCGGTACCACGCGCATATCCTGCCGAGCCGGGCCGGACTGCTGATCAAGGATCTGCATTCGGCCAACGGCATCTACATCAACGAGCAGTTGATCGAGAGCGGTTCGGTGCTCGCCGATGGCGACGCCGTGCGCATCGGGGCTACCGTACTGCTTTTCGAAGGGGGATAACTCGACTCGCGCCGTCGGTGGAATGCGCCGAAATGCCGCTGTGCCACCGGTAGGGTTCAGCCCGGGTGATACGCGCGCGGGAGCGAGGGGATGAACAATGGCGATGCGGCTGTTCGCCGCCGTCGGAGCGGTCGTTGTCGCGGTACTGGGCGTGCAGCCGACGGCCGGCGCCGGTCCGGTGGCGCCCGTCTCCGGTATCGGTCCGTGCGCCACCGATCCGGCGCCGGCGCACCAGTCCCTGGTGCCCAAGACGCTCGACGTGCCTATTCCGTATCCGGTGGTGACCGTCGATCCCGGCGCGCCGCCACCCGTGCCGCCCCAGCGCACCAGGATGGCGTTGCCCGCGAATCCCTGCCTCGATCCGTGCCCGGATCTCACCGACAAACCGGCGCCGCCACCGGATATATTGCAGCGCTTGGGTGTTCCGGATGTGCTGCCGCATGCCCAGCCGTTCTATTTCGCGCTGCCGCCCGGTCCCTCACCACAGACCGGTCCGCCGCCGCCGCCGCGGCAGCATCCGTCGACCGAACCCGCCCCGCAGTCGCCCGCCCGGCCGGCGCCGGTGATCGGACAGGTCACCGAGGTCGCCAAGGAAACCGGTGCGGATTCGGTCAATCGCACCGATAAGCGCTGGCAGGTCTACGGCACCGACCTCGGCATCAGCTGGGAGAGCGCGCCCGGGCAGATCGCGACGGTCTTCGGTGACACGGTCGGCGTCGGATTCCATCCGCCCGGCGGCATGGGGCCGGACTGGCGCAGTAATGCGCTGGCCTTCAGCAGTAATCGCGATCTGAGCCACGGCATCATCTTCGACCGCATGGTGACCGACGCCCGGTGCCACGCCGCGCAGGTGCTGTCCAGCCGGCAGAAGGACAATATCGAGATCACCACGATCCCGACCTCGGGTTTCGCGCTCGGCTCCCGGCAGTACATGAGCTATATGTCGGTTCGCACCTGGAACAGCCTGCCGGGCACGTGGTTCACCAACTACGGCGGTATCGCCTACTCCGACGACGACGGTCAGAGCTGGACCAAGGATCCGTACGCGCACTGGGACGACATCTTCGGACTGGCGAATTTCCAAGTGGCCGCGATGGTTCCGCAGGGCGACTACGTCTACGTATTCGGCACGCCCAATACCCGCCTCGGCTCGGTCGGGCTGGCGCGGGTGCCCAGGGCGCAGGTCCTGAACACCTCGGCCTATCAGTACTGGCGCGACGGCCGGTGGACGCCGGTGGGTGGATCGGCCTCGGCCACACCGATTGTCGACGCTCCGGCCGGGGAACTGTCGGTCCGTTACGACACCGCGCGCGGCGTGTGGCAGATGAGTTACCTCGACACGACCGCAGCGGCTATCGTACTGCGCGAGTCGAATTCACCGCAGGGCGTCTGGTCCGCTCCCACACAGACCGTGCCGGTGTCCCGGTATCCCGAACTGTACGGCGGTTTCATCCATCCGTGGTCCACCGGCTCGGACCTGTACTTCACCATCAGCACCTGGAGCGACTACAACGTCTACCTGATGCATGCCGTCGTCGACGACTGAACTGGCCCGAGCGCCTCGAGTAGACCCACTTGGACCCGAGCGCCTCGAGTAGACCCACTTGGATGGTGCACTTCGTGGCCGCGGCCCGGCTTGATTCTGGACTGACGGAGCGGGGGAGCGAAGCGGAGGAGGGAAGAATCGAGCCTTCGGGGGCCGCGGCCCGCCGGAGCGAAGCGGAGGCCATAAACACAGCTCAGCTCAGCTGAACCTCGGCGAGGGCGCGCCCGAACAGCTTCTTCCCGCCGGAGACGCCCGACAGCAGGATCGTGGCGGTGCGCCGCTCGGGATCCAGGGACTTGATCTTTCCGGTGAATTCGATCTGGGCCGCGGAGGTGGCCTCGACCGGCACGAATCCCGCGAAACGCACACTGTAGGAAGCGATTCCGTTGGGATCGCCCAGCCAGGAACTCAGGTAGTCCGCACCCAGGCCCATGGTCAGCAGGCCGTGTGCCACGACGGTGGGCAGTCCGGCGAGTTCGGCGGCCCGATCGCTGAAGTGGATCGGGTTGGGATCGCCCGACACACCGGCGTAGTTCACCAGGTCGCCCCGGGTCAGCTGCATCTTGCCGACCGGCAGTTGATCGCCGACCGACAGCTCCTCGAAGATCGGGATCGTGTGCACGACAAGGTCTTCGCGCGAGGCGGCCAACGTCGGTACCGGGGTGGACTGCTCGGCCGGGATCTGGACGAGCACGGCGGGCTCGGTGGGATCGGTTTCCCGCCGCTGCATCACCAGACCCTCGACGAGCTGCACGATATCCGGATTGATGTCCTCGCCGAGCCGGGCCACGGTGGTGATGACCCCGTTCACCGCGACGGCGCCGGACTCGTTGATGAGCGTGGCCCGAACGGTGATGAAGTCGTTGCCGCGTACCTGGCGGATCGATTCGATCTTCGCCTCGCTGCGCACCCGCTCACCGGCGACGATCGGCCGGTGGATCTCGAAGAGCTGATCGATCTGCAGGATCTGGGACAGGTCGTAGTCGGTGAGCACCGTGTCCAGCAGACCGTGGGTGGTGGTCATCCCGATGACCGCGGCGAAGGTGGGCGGTGCGAGGACGGCGTCCAGGCCGAGTTTGGCCGCGTCACCCTCGTGCATATGGGCCGGATGGTTGTTCTGGATGGCGCGGGCGAATTCGCGGACCTTCTCCCGGCCGACGTCGTAGTGATCCCGAACCTGATAGTGACGGCCGGCCAGTTCCGTCGATGCCGCTGCTTCGGGTGCCAGCTCCGGCATATCCTTGCGCTCCCTGCTCAACTCTTACTGCAAATCAGTATCACCGCGTAAACACCGATACGCCGACATACAGGCACCGGCCCGGCCCGCGAACGCGGCCGGAGAATCCGAGTCAGCCTACCGGCCGGTCGGACGGATGACCAATTGTCTGTACTCGGCTATCGCCACAGGGTGCGAAAGCGTCACAAGTAATGTTCATCACGCATCAGATGAATCCGACAATGCGGACTTACCGCCCGGCGGTCGGAGAGTCGCACACCTTCCAGCCGCCCGCGTTCTGCTGCAGGTCGAAGGTGTTCGCGGTGCGGGTCGGATCGGCGTCGGTGTACACGCTGGCCTGCGCGACCGCCTTGTCGCCGGTGATCTGCACCGAGTCGACGGCGTCCACCTTGGGAATCTTGCGCTGATCGACCGCCAGCTTGTGCACGCTGGCGTACTGATCGGGCGCGATGCTCTGGTAGAAGCTGTGCTGGGCGCCGCAGGTCGCGGCCTGCAGATCCGGCAGATTCCCGGTGGCGAGGGCGTTGGTGTACGCGGTGATCGCGGCGCTGACCTTCGCCTGGGGCGAAGTGTTCCTGCTGTGGCCGACCAGTGCCACGATCACGGCGATCACCACGACGAGCGCGACCACCGCCGCACCGGCGATGAGCAGCACGCGCTTACCGAGTCTGTTCGGCGCGGCGTCGGTGGCCGCGGTCGGCGGGGTGGCACCCGGGATGCGCTGGGGTGTGGCAATGCTCGTGCGCGCGTCCGAGTGCTCGGCGACGGTGGGCTGCGTATCGGCGGGCGAGGGCGCGCCGCCCATCGGCACGTCGCCGCCGATCGGGAATCCCCCGGCGGGGCGGGGCGGTGCCGGAGGCTGAGGCGCGGATGTGTCGCCGGTCGGCGCGTTCTGCATCGGCCCCGAGGAGCCCTGCGGCACGGGGTTTTTCGGTCCGCTGACCGGTCGCGGGGTAATCGGCGGTGTGCCGATCGGCGGGCGGGCGCCTGCGGGCGGGACGATCCGATCGGTGTCGGACTTGTCGCCGAAACGAATCTTCTCGGTCGGCTGGTCCGCCGGTCGCTGGATCGGCAGGGCCGTGGTCTCGGCACTGGACGAATCCGAGACCTTCGGGATAGCAACGGTTTCCTCGCCCGCCGGGGGCGCCGCGGACTTGGGGATGAATGCGGTCTTGTCCGCGGGTGCGGCCGGGCGCGGCGGCTCCGGCGACGGCGCGACCCCGGGGCGGGGCGGGGTGGAGGCGGCGCCCGAACCCGGCACGATTCGGGGCGGCGCCGGCGACGACGGCATCGTCTTGGGCGCCGGGGCCGGCTGGCGGACCGTGCGGTCGGCCGCCTCGCTGTCCTTCTCGCCGGTCGCCCCACGGGCGTCGTTCAGCGCGTCGGCGACCGCGTTCCGGGGGATCCGCTCCGTCTTGTCGGCGTCGCGCATCGCGTCCCGGGAAATCATTTCGGTCTTGCCCGCATCGGGGCCCGACGCCCCCTGACCCCGTCCGGCCTGTTCACCGGGTAACCGGTCGCGAGCGGTCCGTTGTGTGGGCGACGCGCCGGACGCCGAACCGGATGTCGGCGCGCTGGACGAAGAACTCTGCTCGGCATCGGCGGAACCCGGCTGCGGCTTCTTCTCGTCGATCGGCTCGGACACGCGGCACCCCTCACTCGGCGGACAGTGTGGACTCGCCCGCAAGCGTAACGAGCATTTCCGGCATCGGTGGGCATTGCGGGCATCGCGGCGCAACCATCAGGGCCGAAAGTGGCGGCCGAGCCCTGCATAGGATACTGAAGCGCATGACGTCCTTCGGTGATCTGCTCGGACCGCAGCCGGTACTACTCCCCGAGAATTCCGATGCGGAGGAGGCGTTGCTGGACAAACAGGATCCGGTGCAGGTCGCCGCCGCCCATCCGACGGCCTCGATCGCCTGGGCGCAGCTGGCCGAGGACGCGCTGGCCCGCGCCGAGGCCGCCGCGCCGGGCGCGGTCAACGCCGATGTCATCGCCGCCTACGCGTTCGCCCGCACCGGATATCACCGCGGGCTGGACCTGTTGCGTCGCAACGGCTGGAAGGGTTTCGGGCCGGTGCCGTGGAGCCACGAGCCCAACCGCGGCTTCCTGCGTGCCGTCGGGGCCCTGGCCCGGGCCGCGCGCACGATCGGCGAGACCGACGAATACGCGCGCTGCCTGGATCTGCTCGAGGACTGCGACCCGCGCGCGGCGGCTGAACTCGGCCTCGGCTAGTCGCCCCGGCGCGGCTCATCCCGCGCGCGGGAATTGTCGATGCCGGTTTATCCTCAGCGAAGCATGGCTTTCGAGAGTTCGCTGACCGTGGATGCCGTCCGCGCGAGCAGCACACAACGTCTGCGCGGTGGCTGGCAGCGGCTGCGCAAATCCGCGCTGCCCATCCTGCAGTGCGCGGTGGGCGCGGCCATCGCGTGGTTCATCGCGCACCGCGTCGTCGGGCACAGCGCGCCGTACTTCGCGCCGATGGCCGCGGTGATTTCGATCGGGGTGGCGTTCGGCGCGCGGATCAGGCGTTCGGTCGAGCTGGTCGCGGGGGTCAGCGTCGGCATCGGGATCGGCGATCTGTTCATCTCTCACGTCGGCACCGGGCCGTGGCAGATCGCGCTCGTGGTCGCGGTGGCGATGGGCGCGGCGATCTTCCTGGACGGCGGTGCGGTCATCCCGATGCAGGCCGCGTCCTCGGCGGTGCTGGTGGCCACGCTGTATCCGCCGCACAGCTCGGGAGCCTATCTGCGCGTGACCGATTCGCTCATCGGCGGACTGGTCGGCGTCGCGGTGGTGGCGATCTTCCCGCTGCATCCGGTGCGCCGGGCCCGGCAGCAGGCCGCGGACATCCTCGCGGTGATCGGCCGGACCTTGACCGCCTGTGCGGACGGCCTGCACGAACAGGATGCCGAAAAGATCCACGAGGCACTGGAATCCGTCCGTGCTACGCAACCGCAGATCGACGCGCTGCGCAACGCGGTCGCGGGCGGCCGGGAGATCAGCCGGATCTCCCCGCTGTACTGGAACGCCCGCCCACGCCTGGATCTGATCCGGTCGGCGGTCGATCCGCTCGACAACGCCGTGCGCAACACCCGCGTACTGCTGCGCCGCGCGCTGAGCCTGGTGCGCGACGACGAGATCCTCGATCCCGGCATCGTCGAGGAGGTAGAGGAACTCGGTCAGGCCGTCGAGGTGGTGCGTCGGTACCTGCTCGCCGATCCGGGCGGTCAGCCCGATGCCGCCGAGGCCACGAGGGTGCTGCGCCGGGTGGCCAAGGGCGCGACCATCGACCTGGTGAGCGACGCGGGGCTGTCGGCGCATGTGGTGTTCGCGCAGTTGCGTTCGATCCTGGTCGACCTGATGCAGGTCTGCGGGGTGAAGCGACTGTCGGCGCTGGCGCTGCTGCCCCCGACGGTCGAACATCCCTACGTCGAACCCGCGGACTGATCCGTCCGTACTCCCCGAGTAGCACCGTGATCCGGATGGATGACGATCTGTCGCAACCGGTCCGGACCGGGCAGTCGGTCGCGTACCGGTAACGGCGACTGCGCACCGTGCGGTCGTCCTGCGCGTGGAGATGATCGAACTTCGCGTAGTGGACTACTCGTGTGCGGGGCTCGCGTGGCCAATAACTTAGTGGTCAGACCGCGTCCACGAGGGGTGGCGCGGTTCAAGCTTCGCAAAGGTGACGGACGCTCTGGGGCCGAGAGACGGCGGGGATCGCTCGGATCAGCACGAGCAACCCGGGGAGGACGTCGGAACCACTGTTCGGTGGCCGGTCACGGGCGCGGTGCCCCGTCATCCGAGCGAAGCGGGCCGCCCGATCCACTGGATCGGGCGGCCTTGTTATTTCGCCTGCGCTAGAGCGAACTCCAGAAGCGGGTGAGGTAACTGCCGTACTCGGCCCAGCTCGAGGGCACGCCCGACAGCGAGAACAGGTCGTAGACGGCGGTGAAGAACACATTCCTCAGCGCCGGAATCCAGAGGATCGCGAGCACCAGCAGAAGTCCGTACGGCTTGAACTGTTCCATCGACCGCCGGGTCTGATAGCTCAGCGACGGTTCCAGAATTCCGTACCCGTCGGTGCCCGGAATCGGCAGCAGATTCAGGATTGTCGCGGTGACCTGGAGAAACGCCAGGAAGCTCAGCCCGAACCAGAAGGCGGGATGTTCGGACGCCGAACCGAAGAATCGCACGATCACCAGCAGCACCACCGCGCACACCGCGTTCACCGCCGGACCGGCGCCGCTGATCAGCCGCTGGATACGGTGGGAGAACTGCCCCGAGCGCACGTAGACCGCACCGCCGGGCAGCGCGAATCCGCCCAGCGCGATGAACAGCATCGGCAGGCCGATCGACAGCATGGGATGCGCGTACTTCAGCGGATTCAGCGTCAGATATCCGCGCAGCTCCACCTCGCGGTCACCGGCGCGCCACGCGGTGAAGGCGTGGCCGAATTCGTGCAGGCACAGGGTGACGATCCAGCCGAACACCACCAAGACGAACACGCCGGCCTTCGCCCGGACCGAATTCACCTCGGCATCCCAGGCCACCGCGCCGCCGACCGCGGTGAGCACGATGATCAGCAGGAACACCGGGCTCGGGCGCACGGACCCCGAGGTGCGCCGGGTATCGAACGGGGAGTTCATCGGACCAGGAACCAGGGGTCGGTGTGCCGATAGAAGCTCGCGCGCGGCACCGTGCGCTCGTCGACGATGCCGTCGCGGGTCACCGACGCGCCCGGCGTGCCCAGCTGAATCGCGCGCCCGGCGACCCACTGCCGCCTGCGGAAGGTGCGCAGCACCGTCGCACGTGCGCCGGGCATCTCGAGTGTCGGTGAGATATGCAGTGCCGCAACCTTTCCCGAGAACAACGGGGTCTCGTCGGCGTACGCCTCACCCTCCAGCTTGCCGCCGCCGGGACCGGTGATCGTGGCCCGTCCGACCAGCACCCGTCCGGTGTCGTCGCGGATCAGCGGGGTCGGCTCGGGCCTTCCCTCCAGCGCCCGCTTGGCCGCCGCCGAACCGGAGCCGGTCTGATAGGCGCGCGAGCCGTACGTGCGGTCCACCGGCACGTAGCCGATCTCCACGTGCAGCCGCTCGGTGCGCAGCAGGTGGGTGAGCACCGCGGCCAGGCCCGCGTCCTCGCCGAGCACGATCAGCCGCGGCAGACTGTCGGCGGCGAGCACCGGCAGCAGCTCATCGATCGCGGAGGCCTCGGGGATGGCCGCGGTCTGGGTGGTGGGGAGCGAAGCGAGCGCAATCGGAACCGGGGCGCCGTTGCAGCGGAGAACATGAGTACTCAACCGCGGTACACCCTCCTTGAACTCCTCTGGCTCCTCGGTGCTGACACCATCACGACCCTCGCTGCGCCCGGGCGAACCTCTCGCGGTCCGCCTCCCGCAGCCACGATAGTCCCGCTCGCCGCACCGTGCATTAGACTGTCCCATCGGCCACCGCCTCGGAAAACGGCAGGTAGCCTCGGCGGCGTGCGCGTCAGGCCCGCAAGGCAGTCCCGCAAGGTAGGCCCGTGTCACCATGCCGGGCCCGCTCACACCGAACAAGGGCGCAGCATAGGGGCTGCGCGTCGAACCGTAGGAGACTCCACATGCCCGCAATCGTCCTGATCGGCGCCCAATGGGGCGACGAGGGTAAGGGCAAAGCCACCGATCTGCTCGGCGGCCGGGTCGACTGGGTCGTGCGCTACCAGGGCGGCAACAACGCCGGACACACCGTCGTGCTGCCCAACGGTGACAATTTCGCGCTGCACCTGATCCCCTCGGGCATCCTGACCCCGGGAGTGACGAACGTCATCGGCAACGGCGTGGTCGTCGACCCGGGCGTGCTGCTCGACGAGCTGGCCGGGATCGAGCAGCGCGGGGTGGACACCTCGCGGCTGCTGCTGTCGGCCGACGCGCACCTGATCATGCCGTACCACGTGGCCATCGATAAGGTCACCGAGCGCTTCCTGGGCAATAAGAAGATCGGCACCACCGGCCGCGGCATCGGTCCCTGCTACCAGGACAAGGTGGCGCGCGTGGGCGTGCGCGTCGCGGATGTGCTGGACGAGAAGATCCTGACCCAGAAGGTCGAGGCCGCGCTGGAGTTCAAGAACCAGGTGCTGGTGAAGATCTACAACCGGCGCGCCCTGGATTCGCACCAGGTGGTCGACGAGGTGCTGAGCCAGGCCGACGGGTTCAAGCACCGCATCCGCGACACCCGGCTGCTGCTGAACCAGGCGCTGGAGGCCGGCGACACCATTCTGCTGGAAGGTTCGCAGGGCACGCTGCTGGACGTCGACCACGGCACCTACCCGTACGTGACCTCCTCCAACCCGACAGCCGGCGGTGCGGCGGTCGGCTCGGGCATCGGGCCGAACAAGATCACCACGGTGCTCGGCATCCTCAAGGCCTACACCACCCGTGTCGGCTCGGGCCCGTTCCCGACCGAGCTGTTCGACTCCGCCGGTGAATATCTCGCCAAGACCGGCGGCGAGGTCGGCGTGACCACCGGGCGCGCCCGGCGCACGGGCTGGTTCGACGCGGTGATCGCGCGCTACGCCACCCGCGTCAACGGCATCACCGACTACTTCCTGACCAAGCTGGACGTGCTGTCGAGCCTGGATACGGTGCCGATCTGCGTGGCCTACGACATCGACGGCGAGCGCGTGGAGCAGATGCCGACCACGCAGACCGAATTCCACCACGCCAAGCCGATCTACGAGGAAATGCCGGGCTGGTGGGAAGACATTTCGCACGCCCGCACGTTCGATGAACTACCCGCCAACGCGCGTGCGTACGTCGAGCGGCTGGAAGAGCTGTCCGGCGCGCGCATGTCCTGCATCGGCGTCGGTCCGGGGCGTGACGAAACCATCGTGCGCCACGATATTCTCGAGTGAGGGTCACCGGCACAATGCCTGTGGATTGACCGAAAGCCGCGCCCCACGTCGATGATTCGAGTGGGGCACGGCTTTCGAGCATATCCACGGGGATGGTGCGCCGACGGATCTCGCGAGCCGCCGGGGTGGGCGAGCTCAGGATTCGGTCGCGGGGATCTCGTCCGTCTCCGGTTCCGGTGCGGCGTGGTCGGCGATCCCCGGATTGGGGTCCCGCGACAGATCGATCAGGGGGTGGCGCTCGGCGCCTTCCGGTGCGGCGTGGCGCCCGTGCCTTTGCGGCTCCTGGGTCATCGTGTGGTCTCCTGCTGTTTCCCGGACCTGCTTTTCGGATCTGAAGAACCTTAACCTGTGGCGTGGCACCCGGATTCGATCACCCGTCAGTAGTAGGTCACCGGGGCCAGTGGTTCGGCGGCGCGCGGGGTGAGCGCGGAATACGCGGTGGCAATGGATTTGACGGCCAGACGCAGGTCCGATTCGTCGCGGCTGAACGGCAGGCGCACGTACCGTTCGAAGGCGCCCTGCACGCCGAATCGCGGTCCGGCGGCGAGCAATACGCCGTGGTTGGGCGCGATGGCGGCCAGCGCGGAGGAGACCGGCGCGGGCAACTGGACCCATAGCGACATGCCGCCGGCGCTGGGCACCGCGCGCCAGTCGGGCAGTTCCTCGGCGAGCAGTTCGAGCAGGACCGCGCGCCGGGTACGCAGTTGTTCACACCGGCGCGAGGTGATGACCCCGGCATGTTCCAGCAGATAGGCGGTGGCCAGCTGATCCATGACCGGCGTGCCCAGGTCGAGGGTCGAGCGGATGCCCAGCAGCTTGGTGATCAGCGAGGGGTTGGCGCGGATCCAGCCCACCCGCAGGCCGCCCCAGAACACCTTGGACGCCGAGCCGATCGTCACGATCTCCGCGCCGCGCGCGAACGCCGCCGCCGGGGGCGGCGCCTCGCCGTCGAGTTGCTGCTCGACCATGGATTCGTCGACGATGACCGTCATCCGCGTCTCGCGGGCGATCGCGGCCAGTTCGGCGCGGTCCCGCGCGCCCATGAGCAGTCCGGTCGGATTGTTGAAGTCCGGCAGTAGATATGCCGCGCTCGCCGCGGTCTGGCGTGCGGCGCTGCGGATTCCGTCCAGATCCCATCCCGCCTCGGGATATTCGGGACGCAGCGGGACCGGTACGGGGCGCGCGCCGACATCGCGAATCGCCTCGATGGCATTGGGATAGGTGGGGTGGTCGATCAGCACGCGCGCGGCCGGAGCGGCGAGCACGTTCAGCAGCAGGCGCAGCCCGTGCTGGGCGCCGAGTGTCACCAGGATCTGGTCCGGGTCGGTGGGCAGGCCGCGTTCGGCATAGCGACGGGCGATCGCCTCGCGCAGCGGCGGCACGCCGACCGGATCCATGCCGTGCGTGCCGAGATAGAGCGGAAGACCCTGCAGCGCGGCGGAATACGCCTCGGTCATCTCCGGCGGTGCGGACATCGCGGCATACGTCAGGTCGATCGTCGGCACCTGGTTCGGCGACATCAGCGCCAGAATGCTGCGCGCGGGCTTGGCGCCGTCGTGCGCGATGTCGGAGGGGAGCGCGACGGTGCTGCGCGAGCCCTGCCGGCTGATCAGATAGCCGTGTTCGCGCAGCAGGGTGTAGGCGGAGGTGACCGTCGTGCGGCTGACGCCGAGCGTGCCGGCCAGGTCCCGCTCGCTGGGCAGGGCGACGCCCAGCGGTGCGCGGCCGTCGTGGATCAGCAGCCGGATGCTCTCGGCGAGGGCGAGGTAGGCGGGACGGGTGGTGCGCTTGTCGCCATCGGTGTCCTGACGCCATCGGCCCAGGTCCCGGGTGAGGGTCGCGGCGCTGATCACACGTAGTGCCATACAGGCCAGTATTCCTCGACTGGTCATTCGATTCAAGTAAGTTGCCAGTCCAGTTGTACAAACTGGCCTGTCTTCGGGAGAGGTCTCGGTGGTGGACCGATCCGGGACCGGCTCGGGCCGGTCCGGTTCCTTCCGGGTATCGGTACCGGTGCGACCCGCGGGCGGCGAATGTGTCGGTGGGGTCGGGCACACTGGTCGTATGGCCGATTCGGACCGTTCTCGCGCGGCGGCGCTCTTCGATACGGCGATCGGTGCGTGCGCCGTCGTCTGGACCGATGCGGGCGTGTCGCGATTCCTGTTACCCGAGGCCAGTCCCGATATCACGCGTACCAGGGCGCTGCGCGGCGCCGACGAGGCCGAACCGTCCGGTGCGATCGCCGAGGCGATCGACGCGGTGCGCGCCCACATCGGCGGCACAATGGACGATCTGCGCTGGATTCCGTTGGACCACAGCGGAATTCCCGAGTTCCAGCGCGCGGTCTACTCGGTGACCCGTGCGATCGACCCTGGTCACACCCTCAGCTACGGTCAAGTGGCCGCCCGCATAGGCCTGCCCGACGCCGCGCAGGCCGTCGGGCAGGCGCTGGGCCACAACGCGATACCGGTGATCATCCCGTGCCATCGCGTCCTGGCCGCCGACCACGCGCTGCACGGTTTCTCCGCCCCCGGCGGCCTGATGACCAAGGCGCGTCTGCTGGAGATCGAACGGACCCCCGGATTCGGCGAGCCGACGCTGTTCTGAATCCGGCGGGCCGCCTACTTGTTCGGCTGCGGTGTGGTGCTGGGCTTGATGATCTTCTGGAAGTCCTGGTTGGTCTGGTTCACGCCGTTGACCACGGCGTCGGGCACGACGCCCGGGACGGGTGCGGCCAAATTGCCGATATGGACCTGACGCGGGGTGGGAGAGGGCGTGGGCGTCGGGGTCTTCTTGGGCTGGGAATAGTGCCGGTAGTACGGCGTGGACTCCGAATTGTTCTGCTGCGGCTGGGCGGAATGCAATTCCGCGGACTGATCGCCCGGGGTCGGCGCCGGAACGGCCGTGGTGGGCGCCGGATGGACGGGCGGCGCGGTGACGCCAGGCTGCACCTGCCCGGGCGGATCGGCCACGGCGATGGCCGCGCCCCCGACCAAGGCCAGACCCGCCAGCACGGCGATTCCGGTCCGCACACCGGCCAATACGTTGCGACGTCTATCCGCCACCTCGGACACCACCCTCACGATCTGGAGCCAACGCGGGGCGGTACGCCCCCCGCTGCATCGTAATTGGTGATCAGCCCCCTAGCTATACGGCCGAAAGTCCCCGATACGGTTCCGCGCTACCTACACTTCGCAAATGGATCTGCTGTTCTCGGCGGTCGGCTTCTTCGTGTTCATCGGAATGATCTATGCCGTATGGATGGCATTCGTGGAGCTACGCGGTCGCAGGTAGCCTCACGTCGACTTATCGGTTATTTCGCTGTGCCGCAGCAACATTCACCTGCCTCCGACGCGATGGCGCAGTAGTGCCTTTGGCCTATTTGTGACGCACCAGTTGAAATGTGTTGCCTCACACCAATTACAGATTTCGGTATGAAAACTTCGTGGAGCACGCAGCCCGGAACGCCGGTGACCGCAGCGCGTCAGTTCCGTTGTTTGCCGCTCGGCGGCTCGCCGCGCATGAGGTCGGCAAGCGCCTCCCGGTCGGTGACATCGAGTTTGATGCACGCCCGGTAGAGATGACCTTCGACGGTGCGCACCGAGACGGTCAGCCGGTCGGCGATCTGGCGATTGGACAGTCCGGCCGCGACCAGATTGGCGATCTCGCGTTCGCGAGAGGTCAGCGGCAGGGGCTGCGCGGACTGGCGCAGGGCGGGGGTTGCCGCACCGCCGCAGGCGGCGGCCAGGCGGTTGGCCGTCGCGGCCGATTCCAGCAGGCGCCGGCGGTCACCGGCCCGCTCGTGCGCCGAGGCGGCCTGCGCGGCGGAGTCGGCCGCGGACAACAGCACGCCGATCTCTTCGAATTCAGCTGCGGCAGTGTCCAATCCGGGACCATCGTGGGAGGCCAGGGCCACCGCGTGCCGCGCCTGGATCTGTACCAGGCGGCCATCGATCCGGGCGGCCAGATCGGCCAGGCGCCCGGCGACGCTGTGATCGCCGAAGCGGGCCGCGGTGTGCAGCGCCGTCGCCTCGACCGCGTGCTGATTGGACCGCGCCGCGGCGTCGGCCGCGCCCAGGGCCAGGCGGATCGCCGGGGTCACCGTGCCCTCGGCGGCGGCGTGCCAGGCCCGCACGATCCCGAGCTGTGGTTCGCCGTAGACCGCGCTGTGCCGTCCGCCGGTCGCGGTGGCCTCGGCGATCGTCTCGGCGGCCTCGGTCGGGCGCCCGAGCGCCGCATACGCTTCTGCCAGACGCAATCTCGCGGGGAACATCCAGGCGAACGCGCCCTCGGAGGTCAGTGCGGCCAGGGCCTGCTCGAGGTTCTCGATGCCTTCCAGGAAGCGGCCCTGAGCCACGTCCACGGTGCCCTGCAGGCCCTTCGAGAACCCCCACGCCAGATACTGCCCCGGTGCGGCGTAACCGAAATACGCTGTGGCGCAACGACGTGCGGCATCCATATCGCCGGTGAGGGTGAGCGCCAGCACCTCGGCGTGTGTGGGCACGAACCGGTTGAGCCCGTCGATCTCGGCCTCCACCTGATGTCCGCGCGCGGTGTATTCGCGCGCGGCCTCCGCGCGGCCCATCAGCGCCAGCGCCAGGCCGCCGCCGAATGCGGCCCACCACACCGCCCACGGCGGCGATTCCGGATTCGACATCACCTGTTCGGCGTCGAGAAAGGCGTCTTCCAAGCGGTTTTCGTACACCGCGCACGCGGAGGCCAAGCCCTGCAACGTCAATCGAATCTTGGGGTGGCGGACCTTATCGCGGATCAGCGCCAGCACCTCGTCGGCGCGATCGGCATCGCCCATGACCCACAGCAGATTCGCCACCCGGGTGGTGCCCCAGCGGGCCAGCTGCACCTCGTTGAGCTGATCGGGATCGAAGCTGGCCAGCGTGCGCTCGGCCTCGATCCGATGGCCCTGCCACAGCAACGCGCGCGCGAGCAGATCCGCGGCCTCCACCCCGCCGCTGCGCTCGACCGCGGCCCGGGCGAAGCGCTCGCCCAGCGGGATGTTGGCCAGTCCGATGGCGTCCTCGGACGCGGCCTCGAACAGTTCCAGATCGGCGGATTTATCGCTGTCCAAGGCCAATTCGGCCAGCCGGATGCGGTCGGCGGCGGTCTTCGTCCGTCGCTGCTTCAGCGACGAATACAACTGACCGCGCAACCGCCGCGCCGAGGCGATGCCCAGGCGCCGGCGGATCACCTCGCCGAACAGCGGATGGGTGAACCGCACCAGAAGTTGATGAGCGTTCTCGACAATACGGATGACGCCGCGCGCCTCGGCCGCCTCGACCGCGTCCTCGCCGGCCAGTTCGGCCATCACGTCCAGATCGATCGGCTCGCAGAAGGTCAGCAGTTCCAGCACCCGCAGCACGGCGTCGGGCAGCTGTTCGACCCGGTCCTCCAGCAGCGCGGCCAATTCCGAGGTGACCGCCGCCCGCCCGCGCAGCTGCCAGACGCCGTTGACCTGCCGCAGCGTGCTCGCCTCCAGGGCGCCCTCGACCAGATGCCGCAGGAACAGGGCATTGCCGCCGGAGGACTCCCACATCAGATTCGCGGTGAAACCCTCCAATTGCCCACCGAGCATCGACTCGACGAGTTCGACGCTCTGCCGCTGGCTGAAGGGGGACAGGTCGATCCGCAGCAGGTGCCCGTCTTTCCACAGCGAGGTCACCGCGTCGGGCACCGCGGTGCCGCTGCGTACGGTGCACACGATGCGCGCGGCCTTGTCGGTCGCCAGCTGTAACAGCAGGGTGGCCGACAGCTGGTCGAGCTGATGGGCGTCGTCGACGCCGATGATGGTGTGGTCGTCGGCCAGCAGCGCCTCGCGCGCCGCGGCCATGAACGTCACCGGATCGTGCGCGGTGTAAACGCCCACCATATGGGCGAATACGCCCAGCGGGATGCTGCGCGCGGACTCGGTTCCGGCGACCCATCGAATATTTCCCCCGACCGAGGTCACGGCCTCCCGCGCGAGGGTGGTCTTGCCGACCCCCGCGTCGCCGGTGAGCACCACCCCGACGAATTCGGTGCCGGTGAGGGCAGCATGCAGCGATGCCAGTTCGCCGCCGCGCTCGATCATCGGCCAGTTCCGCGCCATGGAACTTACTTTAGTGCCTCATGATTCCGGAGGCGCCGGGCGAACCCCGAACGGCCGCAAGTGGATCGAGAATTGATAGTGGCGCGCTATCGCCGCAGGCATGTACGGTGGCGGGCGTCTCCTCCTCCGAACGTGGGCGGCCAGTCCGACCGCCCTCGTCAGGGAGAGGAGGTGAATGGGAGATGTTTGGTAAACACCGGAAAGCTGAGCCAGCGAACCGTACAGCCTGGTTCGCAGCCGGAGCTGTTGCGGCCGCCGGGCTCATCTACATCATGGTCCGATTGAGTCGGATCTAGGTGACCCATTCGGGCGGGGCGTCGTACCAGGGCGCTCCGCCCCCTCAACCATCACCGAGGTGATGCCGAAAAGTATACCTTGCAATGCAATGCGATGAATCAATTCATTGCATCGCACTCCGTCGATGCACCGATATGCGCTGGTCGGATCACTGCGGTAGACACCTCCTACCTTCTACTACTCCGAAGGCTCGGCTGAGGATGAAACGGTCAGTCCGTCCACACTTGCTCGAACGCCGTCCCCTCCGACGGCGGAGGCGTCGGGACCCCGCCCGGCGTCCGGGAGAACCGCGGTGCGGGTGCGTGCTGGACGATCCCGTCGATGTCGATCAGCCCGGTGCGCGCGACGATATGCGGATTGCTCTGCGCCTCGGTCATGGTCAGCACGGGGGTGCAGCAGGCATCGGTGCCGTCGAAGACCGCGGTCCATTCCTCGCGGGTGCGGGTCTTGAACTTCTCGGCGAACAGCTTGCGCAACTGGTCCTGCCCGTTCGGGTCGAGCTGCTGCGGCAGGCCTTCGGGATCGACCTCGATGCCCTTCAGGAATTCGGCGTAGAACTGCGGCTCGATGCAGCCGACCGCCATGTACTTGCCGTCGGCCGTCTCGTACGTGTCGTAGAAGGCCATGCCGGTGTCGAGCAGATTGGTGCCGCGCTCGTCGGTCCACAGGCCGACGCCCTTCATGCCCCAGATCATGTGCGAGAGCGCCAGCGCGCCGTCGATCATGGCGGAGTCGATGACCTGGCCCTTACCCGAGCTCTGGCGCTCGACCAGCGCGGCCAGCACGCCGAATACCAGGAACATCGACCCGCCGCCGAAGTCGCCGACCATATTCAGCGGCGGGACAGGCCGTTCGCCCTTGCGGCCGATGGCATGCAGCACGCCGGTCAGCGAGATGTAGTTGATGTCGTGCCCGGCGCGATCGGCGAGCGGGCCGAACTGGCCCCAGCCGGTCATCCGGCCGTAGACCAATCGGGGATTACGCTCGAGCGCCGCCTCCGGGCCCAGGCCCATGCGCTCGGTGACGCCCGGACGGAATCCCTCCAGCAGCACGTCGGCCTTATCGATCAGCCCGAGCACCCGCTCGACGTCGGCCGGATCCTTGAGGTTGGCCTCGACGATGGTCCGCCCGCGCCACTGCGCCCGCTCCATGTATCCGGGCAGCATGCCCGGTCGCTGCACCCGTACGACGTCCGCGCCCAGGTCGGCCAGCAGCAGCGCCGCGTGCGGACCGGGGCCGATACCGGCCAGTTCGACAACCCGGATACCCGCGAGGGGGCCCTGCCTGGTGGATGGAGTAGTCACACATACCTCGGTTCGTCGTCTCCGCGCCCGGCGCAGCCTTTGTTGACACCTCGACAATATGGGATGGCGGCGGTTCGAGCGACGGTCAGGGATCGATACGCGGCAGTGGCCTGGTCTCGGGGCCGGTGGGCAGATCCGAACGGTCCAGGCGCAGAGTTGGCGGCTGGATACGCGGTAGCGGCCTGGTCGGTGGGGCGGTGTCGGCAGGTTGCGCCTTGACCGGCAGGCCGTAGAAGGCGCGGGCGTTGTCCTCCAGCACGCGATGCACGTCGGGGCCGATGACCTCGCCGATCAGTTCGACATCGGCGTCGCGGAAGGGCCGCCCGGCGCGGGTGCCCGGCAGATCCGAGCCGAACATCAGCGCCGCCGGGTTGACCGCGTGGACGCGCCGCAGCGCGGCACGCACATTCATCGTCACGCGGCCGAATCCGGACGCCTTCACCTTGGCCCCGCGATCGACCAGGTTGAGCAGGTAGGGCAGGCACTCGTCGGACATGCCCATATGGTCGACGGACAGGGCGGGCAATTTGTTGATCACCGGTTCGAGCGACCCCAGCATCGACCCGTCGATATACAGCTCGACATGCCAGCCCGCCAGTGCGTGCACCCGCAGAGCCAGCATGGTGAGTTCGGCGATGTCGACCGCGGCGCGCTTGAGGTTGAACCGCAAGGCCCGCACCCCGGCCTTGCTCAGGGCGACGATCTCGGCGTCGGAGGTGTCGGGGTGCAGATTGGTGACCCCGACCCAGTCCTCTCCGAGTTCGGCCAGGGCCGCCCGCAAAAACCTTTGATCGGTGCCCTGGAACGACCCGCTGACCACCGCACCACCGCCGATATCGAAGCGCGACATGCGCTTTCGATAATCGACGATGGTGTAGGGCGGGGGTAGAAAGCCCTCGTTCTCGACCAGCGGAAACCGCGGGTCGATCAGATGGACATGGGCATCAAACACGGAATCAGCATGCCTCGAGAGTGTGACAAGTGCCGATCCAGGCTGGTCAGACGGTATTCACTGCCACTGTGACCGTGTCGACCGCCCGGCGGCTCCGCGCACTCAGACCTTGCCCGGCTCGCTCGCGCGGAGCATATCCTCGCGCTCGACCACCTTGACGCGTTCGCGGCCCTGCGGCTCGCCCAGGGAACGCTCGTGCGCGTCGAGGCGGTACCAACCGGCCCAGGTGGTGAACGGAATTCCCTTGTCCTCCAACCATTTCGTGACCGCGTCGGGCTCGGGCTCGGCGGCGGGGGTGAAGTTCGGGGCGTCGTCCAGCAGGCAGGCGATGGTCTCGTTGGCGTCGCCCTTGGTGTGGCCGATCAGGCCGACCGGGCCGCGCTTGATCCAGCCCGTCACGTAGGTGGCGGGCAGGTAGCGCTGGGCGGGGTCCTCGGCAGTGTCATCGCTCAGCACGCGCCCGGCCTCGTTCGGGACCGTTCCGGCCTGATCATCGAACGGCAACTGCGGGATGTTCTGCGAGAGGTACCCGACCGCGCGGTAGATCGCCTGCACATCCCAGTCCCGGAATTCGCCGGTGCCCTTGACGTTGCCGGTGCCGTCGAGCTGGGTGCGCTCGGTGCGCAGGCCCGCCACCTTGCCGTCCTGGCCTGCCACCTCGGCGGGTGACTCGAAGAAGTGCAGGAACAGCTTGTGCGGGCGGTCGCCGACATCGCGGATCGCCCACTGCTCGATCGTGTTGCAGACCATGTCGACCTGCTTGGAGTGGCGGCGCGCGGCCTCGGAGCCCTCGTCGTAGTCGATGTCCTCGGGATCGACGATGACCTCGATATTGGGCGAGTGATCCAGTTCGCGCAGCTCCAGCGGGGTGAACTTGGCCTGGGCCGGGCCGCGGCGGCCGAATACGTGCACCTCGAGCGCCTTGTTGGCCTTCAGGCCCTCGTACACGTTCGGCGGGATCTCGGTCGGCAGCAGCTCGTCACCGGTCTTGGCCAGCACGCGGGCCACGTCCAGTGCGACGTTGCCCACGCCCAGGACCGCGACCTTCTCCGCATCCAGCGGCCAGTTGCGCGGCACGTCGGGGTGGCCGTCGTACCAGGAGACGAAGTCGGCGGCGCCGTAGCTGCCGTCCAGGTCGATGCCCGGCACGGTCAGGGCGCGGTCGGCGTTCGCGCCGGTGGAGAAGATCACCGCGTCATAGAAGCGCTGTAGTTCGGCCAGGTTGATGTCGGCGCCGTAGTCGATATTGCCGAGCAGTCGCACCTGCGGTTTGTCCAGGACCTTGTGCAGCGCGGTGATGATGCCCTTGATGCGCGGGTGGTCCGGCGCCACGCCGTAGCGGATCAGGCCGAACGGCGCGGGCATGCGCTCGTACAGGTCGATGCTCACGTCCACATCGGACTTCATCAAGGCGTCGGCGGCGTAGATCCCGGCCGGGCCGGCACCCACGATCGCGATACGAAGTGGCCGATTCGCCGCACTTGTTTCGGTCATTCCTATGCGCACCCTTTGGTCGAAAACTCTGTCGTCATGGTCTCAGCCGTCGTTCTTAGCTTAGGCTAAGTTGACGTAGGTCCGGGTCACACCCGTCGGTCTTTCATACCGGTCGATGCCGCAGCGTTGCCGCTCGGGGGAAACCGGTCGTTCCGGTCTCGGCCGGGTTCCGTCGATTCTATCGGTGTCGGCTATGGCCGCTATTCCCCGGTCTCGGGCGGGGAATCGGAGTTCGCCCGGGAGCAGCCGGGCCTACCAGGGGAGATCGGCGGATGAGAGAAGAATCTCACAGATTTCAATCCTCCTCGCGATGGCCTGGAGGAGCGGAAAGCGGGTCGATTGCGCCCGGGATGCGACGCGCCGAGCCCGGATCTCATACGTTTGACAGGTGGCCCCCGGGCCAGGCAATCTCGATCCAGGTCATGAGTATCAGTGGTAAGCCCCGGCTCGCTGGTCGGCAACCCTCCTCCGCGGTGGGGTGCTCCGGGTGACGACCTGGCACGCGCCCGCCCGGGCGCGGCAAGCGTGGATTCGCGAGGAGGTTTGGCACGTGAGTTATGCAGGAGACGTCACTCCGCAGCAGGCGTGGGATATGTTGCGCGACAATCCCGATGCGGTTCTGGTGGATGTGCGCACCGAGGCCGAATGGCGGTTCGTCGGTGTACCCGAGACCGCGTCGATCGACCGGCCGACGGCGTTGATCGAATGGGTCGACGGTAGCGGTTCGGCCAACCCGGCATTCGTGGACCAGCTGAAGCAGGCGCTCGCGGGCCGTGCGGCCGACAGTGCCGCGCCGGTGGTCTTCCTGTGCAGGTCCGGGCAGCGTTCCATCGGCGCGGCGACCGCCGCTACGGCCGCCGGATACGCACCTTCGTACAACGTGCTCGAGGGCTTCGAAGGGCCGCTCGACCCGAACGGGCATCGCGGGAGCGCCGGCTGGCGTGCTCTGGGACTGCCGTGGAGGCAGTCATGATCGCAGGCGGTGCGTTCGACAAGCCGCTGCCCGAGGGCGTCGGCCCGGCCACCCAGGCCGTGCGAGGCGGTCTGCGGCGCTCGGGATTCGAAGAGAACGCCGAGGCGCTGTACCTGACCTCCGGATTCGTCTACGAGAGCGCCGAAGCGGCCGAGGCCGCGTTCACCGGCGACGTCGAGCACTTCGTGTACTCGCGCTACGGCAATCCCACGGTCGCCATGTTCGAGGAGCGGATGCGGCTGATCGAGGGCGCCGAGGCGTGCTTCGCCACCGCCAGCGGTATGTCCGCGGTGTTCACCGCCCTGGCCGCGCTGCTGGGCAATGGCGATCGCCTGGTCGCCGCGCGCAGCCTGTTCGGCTCGTGCTTCGTGGTGTGCAACGAGATCCTGCCGCGCTGGGGCGTGGAGACCGTCTTCGTCGACGGTGAGGACAACGCGCAGTGGGAGGCGGCCCTGTCCGAGCCCACCCAGGCGGTGTTCTTCGAGAGCCCCTCCAATCCGATGCAGGCATTGGTGGACGTGCGCCGGGTATCCGAGCTGGCCCATGCGGCCGGTGCAAAGGTGGTGCTGGACAACGTCTTCGCCACCCCGCTGCTCCAGCGCAGCCTGGATCTCGGCGCGGACGTCGTCGTCTATTCGGGCACCAAGCACATCGACGGCCAGGGCCGAGTCCTGGGCGGCGCGATCCTGGGCCCGCGGGACTACATCGACGGCCCGGTGAAGCATCTGATGCGCCACACCGGTCCGGCCCTGAGCCCGTTCAACGCATGGACCCTGCTCAAGGGCCTGGAGACCATGCCCCTGCGGGTCCGTCACTCGGTCCAGTCGGCCCTGAAGATCGCCGAGTTCCTGGAACAGCATCCGTCGGTGGGCTGGGTGAAGTACCCGTTCCTGCCGTCACATCCGCAGCACGAACTGGCTCGTCAGCAGATGGCGGGCGGCGGCACGGTCGTCACCTTCGAACTGTCGGCCCCCGAGTCCGAGGGCAAGAAGCGCGCCTTCGAGGTCCTCAACCGCCTGCGCATCGTCGATATCTCCAACAACCTGGGCGACGCCAAAACCCTGATCACCCACCCCGCCACCACCACCCACCGCGCAATGGGCCCGGAAGGCCGTGCGGCCGTAGGCATCACCGACGGCGTCCTGCGCATCTCCATCGGCCTGGAAGACGTCCAAGACCTCCTGAACGACCTGGACCAAGCCCTCGCCTGAACGGTCCGAGCGCACAATCCCGTCACCTCGAGGTGACGGGATTGTTTGTCCGGCTACTGCCCGAACGGATCGTCCGTGTGGCCTACCAGGTCCGCGACCGAGTTGATGATTTTCGTTGGGCGGTAAGGGTATTGCTCCACCGAGTCGCGGGTGGAGATGCCGGAGGTGACCAGCAGGGTGCGCATGCCCGCTTCCAGGCCGGAGATGACGTCGGTGTCCATGCGGTCGCCGATCATGACCGTGGATTGGGAGTGCGCGTCGATGCGGCGCAGGGCCGAACGCATCATCAGGGGGTTCGGTTTGCCGACGTAGTACGGGTCGCGGCCGGTGGCGCGGGTGATCAGCGCCGCGACCGAGCCGGTGGCGGGCAGCAGGCCCTCGCGGGAGGGGCCGGTGGCGTCCGGGTTGGTGGCGATGAAGCGGGCGCCCCGGTCGACCAGGCGGATGGCGGTGGTGATCGCCTCGAAGGAATAGGTGCGGGTCTCGCCCAGGACGACGTAGTCGGGCTCGCTGTCGGTCAGGACGTAGCCGACCTCGTGCAGGGCGGTGGTGAGGCCCGACTCGCCGACCACGTAGGCGGTGCCCCCGGGGCGCTGATCGTTCAGGAACGTCGCGGTCGCCAGGGCGGAGGTCCAGATCGCCTCCTCGGGGATCTCGACACCGCTGTGCCGCAGGCGGGCCTGGAGGTCGCGCGGGGTGCGGATGGAGTTGTTGGTCAGCACCAGGAACGGGATGCCGTTGTTCTGGAGCTCCTGGAGGAACTTGTCGGCGCCGGGGATCAGGTGGTCCTCGTGCACCAGCACCCCGTCCATATCGGTCAGGTAGGACAGGATCGGCTCGTCATCGGTCACCAGGCAATTGTGAGCTATTGATCTTTCCCTTGGGGACGACTTCCGAAGTTGCGACCATTCACACGCCCCGAAGCCGCTGACTATGGTCGGGGAAGGGTCGACGGTACGGCCTGTGGAATGCGGTGCGGATTCCCCGTGCTGTACTCGATCGACGGAAACACATCCGTAGACGGCGAACAGGAGTGGCGCAGTGGCTGATCTCAAGTTGGGATACAAGGCGTCGGCGGAACAGTTCGGTCCACGGGAGCTCGTGGAGCTCGCGGTCGCGGCCGAGGAACACGGACTCGACAGCGCATCGGTGAGCGATCATTTCCAGCCGTGGCGGCACGAGGGCGGACACGCCCCGTTCTCGCTGGCCTGGATGACGGCGGTCGGCGAGCGCACCGAGCGCATCCAGCTGGGCACCTCGGTGCTGACCCCCACCTTCCGATACAACCCCGCGGTGATCGCGCAGGCCTTCGCCACCATGGGCTGCCTGTACCCGAACCGCATCATGCTGGGTGTGGGCTCCGGTGAGGCGCTCAACGAGATCGCGACCGGTTACAAGGGCGAATGGCCGGAATTCAAGGAGCGTTTCGCGCGGCTGCGCGAGTCGGTCGACCTGATGCGGGCGCTGTGGACCGGCGACCGGGTCACCTTCGAGGGCGAGTACTACCACACCGTGGGCGCCTCGATCTACGACGTGCCCAAGGGCGGCATCCCGATCTACGTCGCCGCGGGCGGCCCGCTGGTGGCCCGCTACGCCGGACGCGCCGGCGACGGCTTCATCTGCACCTCGGGCAAGGGTATGGACCTGTACACCGAGAAGCTGATGCCCGCGGTGCGCGAGGGCGCGGACAAGGCGGGACGCAAGGTCGACGACATCGACCGGATGATCGAGATCAAGATCTCCTATGACACCGATCCCGAACTGGCGCTGAGCAATACGCGCTTCTGGGCCCCGCTGTCGCTGACCGCCGAGCAGAAGCACGACATCACCGACCCGATCGAGATGGAGGCCGCCGCCGACGCCCTGCCGATCGAGCAGGTCGCCAAGCGGTGGATCGTGGCCAGCGATCCCGACCAGGCCGTCGAGCAGATCAAGCAGTACGTCGACGCGGGCCTGAACCACCTGGTGTTCCACGCCCCCGGCCACGACCAGCGCCGCTTCCTGGACCAGTTCCAGCGCGACCTGGCCCCCCGGCTGCGCGCGCTGTAGCGGACAACCACACCGCACGCCCGCCGGATCCACGGATTCGGCGGGCGTTGTCAGTCGCGGGTCAGGGTGAATATGCGCAGGTCCCGGGTGGTGCGAGTGCGGTAGGCCGCATACGCCTCGCTGATCTCGACGAACCGCCCGAAGATCCGCGCCTTGCTCTCGGGATCGGCGAGGACCTCGGCCCGCACCGGGATTCGCTCGCCCGTGATGGTGACGATCGCCTGGGGATCCGCGAGCAGATTGGCGGTCCAGGCCGGGTGGTGGGACTGCCCGAAATTACTCCCGATCACGTACAGCACATCACCGCCGTGCACGTAGAGCAGCGGGGTCGTGCGCGGCTGACCGGACAGGCGACCCGTGGTGGTCAGCGCGATGATCGGCGCGCCGATCGGGCCGAGTGCGGTGTACCGGCCCGCGGTGCGTTCGAGCACTCTGCGATCCAGCGGGGACAGCACGCGCACGACGAGCGATCCGACCCGGGTGGCGGCGAACCGGCTGGTCAACCGCGAGATCGGATGCGTGCGTGAACCCCACTGCCGATCGGGGAATTGCGTTGCCATAGGGGCAACCTACAGAGCGGCCTTCACCTTGGCGACGAATTCGTAACCGCCGCGCCAATTCGCGTCCCGAGGCGCGAGAATCACCCGCTCGACCCCCGCGTCGGCGTAGGCGTGCAGCAGTTCGGCCGTCTCGGCGAGTTCGCCGGGCGGTGCGGTGACAACCGTGACCAGCGGTCCGGGACGACCGAATTCCTCTGCCAGCGTAGCCAATTCACGAGCGGAGTCCCGGGCCTGGTCCGGTGTGACGCCCATCGCCACCCAGCCGTCGGCGAACTCCGCGGTGCGGCGCATCGCGCGGGTTCCATTGCCCGCCACCAGAATCGGGGGAACCGTCGCGCCGGGTGCGAGCGTCACCACGCCACCGTCGGGCAGGGTCGCCGGACGGCCGCCGATCAGATCGGGCAGCACCCGCAGGGCCTCGTCCGTCAGGCGGCCGCGGTCCGGATACGACCGCTCGGCGGCACGCCACCCGATATCACCGTGCACCGGATTGCCTGTGCCGACGCCTAGTACGAGCCGATCGCCGGAGACGTATTGCAGTCCGGCGACCTGCTTGGCCGCCCACGCCGCGGGCCGCAGTGCGAGCAGCAGCACCCCGTAGCCGATGCGAATGCGTTCGGTGACCGCGGCGGCCGTCGCCAGGGTCACCGTGCTGTCCAGCATCGGTCCGCTGGGGACCAGGTGGTCGGTGGACCAGATCGAATCGAGTCCGAGCTCCTCGGCGAGCCGGGCCGCGGCCCGGATATCGCCGAGGATCGGCATCGCCGGATCGGGCGTCGAGGTGGGGAGGAAGGTCCCGATGTCCAGGGTCATATCGATCCGATCCGCGGTCGGGGGTGGCCGCTCGTGCTGTTCGTACCCCCCTAAGACGTTTGCCGGACGCCGTTCATTCCGGTGGTTCGTTCGCAGCGTTGGTTGTCGGCCCCTCGCGTGGATCCCGGCCACGAGCACGCCGGGATGACAGTGAGCCGCGCGTCGGATTGGTGTGAACTGCACTTCAGATGAGTGTGAAGCCGCACGTGGGGATGAATGTGAACACATCGGGACGAGTGTGAACCGCGCGCTGGGACCACGGTGAACAACTCGCCGGGACAACGGTGAACCAGGGGTGTGGGTCGACTGTGATTTTCCAGTAGTTTGCGGTGTCCAGGGGTGAATCGGACACCGGCGCTCAGTAGGCTCACGACCATGTCCGACTCAGCACCATCCACCGTGTACATCGCCTCGCCCGAGGGGGACACCGGTAAGTCGACAGTGGCGCTCGGGGTGCTGCAGATGCTGTGCGCGAGCACCGCTCGGGTGGGTGTGTTCCGGCCGATCAGCCGCTCGACCGCGCAGCGCGACTACATCCTGGAGTTGCTGCTCGAGCACAGCACCGCCGACGTGGACTACGACCAGGCGGTCGGGGTCGGCTACGAGCAGGTGCACGCCGATCCGGACGCGGCGATCAGCGATATCGTCCTGCGTTTTCACGAGATGGCCAAGCAGTGCGATGCGGTGGTCGTGGTCGGCAGCGACTACACCGACGTCGCCAGCCCCAGCGAACTGCGGTACAACGCCCGGATCGCGGCCAACTTGGGCGCGCCGGTGGTGCTGGTCCTGCGTGGGGCCGAGCGCACGCCCGCGCAGGTCGCCGAGGTGGCCGAGCTGTGCGCGAGTGAGCTGTCGCTCGAGCATGCGCAACTGGTCGCGATCATCGCCAACCGCTGCGATCCCGACGCGCTGGGCGCGGTCGCCGACGCGCTGACGGTGGTCGACGTGCCGTCCTGGGCGCTGCCGGAGGTGCCACTGCTCAACGCGCCCACCATGTCCGAGCTGTGCGAGGCGATCGACGGCGAGATCTATTCCGGCGACCCGGAATTGATGCAGCGCGAGGCGCTGAACGTGATGGTCGGCGGCATGACCGCGGAGCACATCCTGGAGCGCCTGTCCGACGGCGTCGCGGTGATCGTCCCGGGCGACCGTTCCGACGCGCTGCTGGCATTGGTGAATGCCCATGAGGCGGAGGGTTTTCCGTCGCTCGCGGGCATCATCATGAACGGCGGCATGCGACCGCATCCGGCGGTCGAGCGGTTGATCGAGGGGCTGAAGCCGCGGCTGCCGATCCTGTCCACCGAACTGGGCACCTTCGACACCGCCGGCGCGGCGCACACCCGGGGCCGGGTGTCGCTGTCCAGCATCCGCAAGGTCGACACCGCCCTGGCCCTGATGGAACAGCGGGTGGACGCGCGAGAACTTCTGGCGCGCATCGAGGTTCCCATTCCGTCGGTGGTGACGCCGCAGATGTTCGAATATCAGCTGATCGATCGGGCGCGCGGGGCCCGGCGGCGGATCGTGCTGCCCGAGGGCGACGACGACCGCATCCTGCGCGCCGCGGGGCGGGTACTACAGCGCAAGATCGCGGATCTGACCATCCTCGGCGACGAGGCCGCGGTGCGCGGCCGCGCGGCCGAACTCGGGGTCGACATCACCGACGCGCAGGTGCTGGATCCCCGGACCTCCGATCTGCGTGACGGATTCGCGCAGGAGTACACCAAACTTCGGGCGCACAAGGGTATGACGGTGGATCGAGCGCGCGAATACATGAGCGACATCTCGTATTTCGGCACGATGATGGTGTACCGGGGCATCGCGGACGGCATGGTGTCCGGTGCGGCGCACACCACCGCGCACACCATCCGCCCGTCGTTCGAGATCATCAAGACCGAGCCGGGAGTGTCGACGGTGTCGAGCGTATTCCTCATGTGCCTGGCCGATCGCGTGCTGGCCTACGGCGACTGCGCGGTGGTACCCGACCCGACCGCCGAACAGCTCGCCGACATCGCGATCTCCTCCGCGCGCACCGCCGAACAATTCGGCATCGAACCGCGGGTGGCGATGCTGTCGTATTCGACGGGGGAGTCCGGCACCGGTGTCGATGTCGACAAGGTCCGCACCGCGACCAAGCTCGTGGCCGAGCGCGAGCCGAGCCTGCCGGTTGACGGGCCGATCCAGTACGACGCGGCCATCGAGCCGACGGTCGCGAGCGCCAAGCTGCCGAACTCCCAGGTGGCGGGGCGCGCGACGGTTTTCATCTTCCCCGACCTCAACACCGGCAACAATACGTACAAGGCCGTGCAGCGCAGCGCGGGCGCGGTGGCGATCGGTCCGGTGCTGCAGGGGTTGCGCAAGCCGGTGAACGATCTGTCGCGTGGCGCGCTCGTCGCCGACATCGTGAATACGGTAGCGATCACCGCCATTCAGGCACAGGCGATCTCGGCACAGGCATAACGAGCGCAGCGGACACGAACGGGAGGCATGATGCGGGTCCTGGTGATCAACTCCGGATCGTCGTCGATCAAATACCAACTGCTGGACCCGGATACGGGGGCGGTCGCGGCCTCCGGGCAGGTCTCGCGGATCGGCGAACCGGTCGCGCCCGGCACGCCCTCGGTCGAACACGACAGCGACGGTCACACTCTGGAGCACCACGGCGCGATCAAGGATCACGCCGCCGGACTGCGGGTGGTGTTCGACCTGTTCGCTCGCAGCGGGCACGATCTGACCGCCGAGGGCCTGCGGGCCGTCGGTCATCGGGTGGTGCACGGCGGCGAGGTGTTCTACGCACCGACGCTGATCACCGACGCGGTGGTGCGGTCGATCGACGAACTGTCCGCCTTGGCGCCGCTGCACAATCCGGCGAACGTCGTAGGGATCGAGTCCGCGCGCGCCCTGCTGCCCGGCGTCCCGCAGGTCGCGGTATTCGACACCGCTTTCTTCCACGGCCTGCCCGATGCCGCGAAGACCTATGCGATCGATGCGAAAGTCGCTGCCGCACATGGGATACGGCGCTACGGGTTTCACGGTACTTCGCACGAGTACGTCTCCGGACGGGTCGCCGACGTGCTCGGCCGGAAGCCGGAGGAACTGAATCAGATTGTGCTGCACCTGGGTAACGGCGCCTCGGCGTCGGCGATCCGCGCCGGCCGGGCGGTGGACACAAGCATGGGACTCACGCCGCTGGAGGGGCTGGTGATGGGCACCCGTTCGGGCGATATCGATCCCGGCATCATCCCCCACCTGATGCGCACCGCTGGACTGGGCATCGACGCCATAGACGATCTGCTGAACCGGAATTCCGGTATCAAGGGCCTGTCCGGGGTGAACGATTTCCGGGAGTTGCAGGGCCTGATCGACTCGGGTGACACCGCTGCGCGCCTGGCCTACGACGTCTACATCCACCGCTTGCGCCATTATATCGGTGCCTACCTGGTGGAATTGGGCCGAGTCGACGCGATCACCTTCACCGCCGGGGTGGGCGAGAACAGTCCCCAGGTGCGCGCCGACGCGCTCGCGGACCTGTCCGGATTCGGCATCACCGTGGATCCAGATCGCAACACCGCCAAAGACCGTGCGGCACGCCTTATTTCACCTCGCGGTGCGCAGATTCCCGTCCTGGTGGTACCCACCAACGAGGAACTCGCCATCGCCCGGGCCGCCGCCGCACTGGTCGCCTGAACCGCGGCCACTACGACGTCGTTCCGGCACGTTTTGGGCCGAAATGCCTAGAACCAGGACTTCGCACGCAGCGTATTGGCCAGATCCACCAATGCGTAACGATGGCTGCGCTCGGGAGCGATGCGGGCCAGCCCGCGCAGTCCGTGCTCGGCGCCGTTGCGCAGATCGCGTTCGGTGAACGGCGCGCCGAACAGGGTGGCGGCCGGATCCTTCGGGGCATTCCCGGCCTGCAGCCAGGCGAGCGCGGCGCCCAGCACCAGGACGCCCATCTGTGCGGCCCGGTGTTCCCCCGCCGGTATCCGCTCGACGCGGTCCGCGGCGATATGCAGGGTCGACTCGTCCAGTTCGGCCACCGGCGCGGCGGTGAGTAACAGCAGCACCGCGGTCAGGCGGGCCTCGGTGTAGTGCCGTGAGGTCGCCGGGACCTCATCCAGGGCCTGCACCGCCTCGTCGACACGATCGTCCGCGGCGAGTTGGCGGGCCAGGCCGAAAGCGGCGCTGACCACGCCGCGGTCGGTGCGCCAGACGGTGGCGTAGAACTTCTCGGCGTAGGCGCGCCACTGCTGTGGATCCGGCGATTCCCACTGTTGCAGGACGAGTTCCGCGGTCGCGGCGAGGGCCAGTTTGGGGGCGATCTCGCCGGGCAGGGCCTGCAGCACGGCATCGAAGTGGGCGAACGCCTGCTCGTAATCACGTTCCAGCAGCCCGGCCATGCCCAGGTACCAGTCCACCCGCCAGTCGATATCGGCCACCCGGCCCAGTAGTTCGCGGGCCGATGCGGTCTCGCCCAGATCGAGCCGGATGCGCGCCTCGGCGAGAGTGCCTTCCACCTCGAATGTTTCGGGTATTTCGCCGACGCCGCTCCCGGCCCGCTCGCGCGCGGTGCGCACGGCGTCCAGGGCGTGCGCGGGCTCCGGATGCACGGTCCCGGCCAGCAGTATCGCCGACGGGTCGGCCGGGTCGATGAGCGGAACCGGCAGCGCCGCGACCACATCGGCCGGGCGCAGGCTCTTGCCGCGAGCGCGGCCGTCGATGTACGCGTCGGTCTGCGCGATCAGCTCCTCGGTGCCGAAGCTGGTGCGGGGCGGGCTGAAAAGCGTGGACAGCTGTGGATGTTCGGCGCCGGTGTCGGCGGACAGGATCTCGCGCAGCACCCCGGCCAATTGGGTGGCCATGACGCGCGCGGTGGGAAAGCGCCGCGCGGGATCGGTATCGGTGGCCCGGAGTAGCAGCCGGTGGAAGAACTCGTAGCGCTCTAGCACCGGTTCTGTGCTCGCGCCCGGTATTCCATCCAGATATCGGCCCCGCTGCATCGGCATGTTCAGGGTCAGCACCGCGAGGGTGCGGCCCACGGTGAAGATGTCCGAGGCCGCGGTCGGTCCGGTCGTGGCGACCTCGGGGGCCTGGAATCCCCTGGTGCCGTAGAGGTTTCCGAACGAATCGAAGGCCGCCACCGCGCCGAGATCGATCAGCTCGACCCGATCCTCGGTGGCCATGATGTTGTCGGGTTTGAGGTCGTTGTAGGCCAATTCCAGCGAATGCAGATATTCCAGCGCGGGCGCGATCTCCAGCATGTAGGCGATGGCCTCGGTGACGGGCATCCGCGCGGGCGGGGTGTACGTGTCGAGCAGGTCACGCAGCGAGCGCCCGCCGACGTATTCCATGACGATATAGCCGATCGGGATGCCGTCCGCGCCCGGATACTCGACGAAGTTGTGGATCTTGACGATGCTGGGATGGGCCAGTTCGGCCAGGTACCGCCGTTCGGCGACGGCGACCGCCTGCGCCTCGGCGTCACCGCTGTGCAGCAGACCCTTGAGCACCACCCAGCGGTCGCTGACGTTGCGGTCGACGGCCAGATAGATCCAGCCCAGTCCGCCGTGCGCGATGCAGCCCTGAACCTCGTACTGCCCGCTGACCAGATCGCCCGGTCGCAGATGCGGACGGAAATCGTAAGGTGCGCCGCAGGTTCCGCACACACCGGTCGTTGCGGGCCCGTGCGTCGCGGTGGCGCGCCCGACGGGTTTACCGCAGTGCCAGCAGAATCGGCGCCCCTCGCTGACCACCGGGTCGGTCAGCACTGCCGAGCGGGGATCGATCGGCGGCTCGGCCGGCAGCACCACCAGACCGGTGCCCAGTCGGCGCACGGTAGGCCGGGACCGTCCGGTGCGCACGCGCGCGGTGGGCTGGGAGATCGACTCCGGATCCTGTTTGCGCGCAGCGCTTGTGGGAGCAAGGCCGGTCACATCGGGTGTGCCGGCCCGAGTCGGCTCCGAATCTCTTGTGGCGGCCTGGGTTCCGGCGAGATCATCGTGGGTTCGCGTCGTGGTTGTGTCGGGTCGGCTGGTCCGCGTCGTGGCGAGCTGCGTACCGGCGAGATCGGGCATGACGGCCCGCGTCGACTCCGGATCCTGTGATTCGGCCCGTTCCCGAATCGTCGCGCGGCCTTCGCCGGATACGGGAGGGGCCGGCGGATCGGAAGTGGATTCTCCTGGGCCGGAACCGGATTCATCGGGCTGCCGGGGCCTCATCAGCCGTCGTATTCCGGTTGTGGCGGCCCGGACGAGGGACCGAGCACAGGCTGTAGCCAGTGGGTGTACAGCCTGTTCCAGGTGCCGTCGGCGCGAATGCGGGCGAGGGTGCCGTTGACGAACCGCACCATATCGTCCTCGCCCTGGGGAATGCCGACACCGTACGGCTCATCGGTGAGGTCCGGGCCGACCAGTTCGGTGTAGTACGGATCCTGTGCGACCAGACCGGCCAGGATCGCGTTGTCGGTGCTGGCGGCCTCGGCCTGGCGCTGCTGCAGGATCACCAGGCAGTCGGCCCAGGTGGGCGCGGTCAGAATCTCGGCCTTGGGCTGCGCGCGCCGGATGAAGTCCAGCGAGGTGGTGCCCTGGACCATGCACACGCGCTTACCGGCCAGATCCGCCAGGCCGTTGATCCCGGAGTTCTTGGCCGCCAGGATCCGCTGGTGTGCCATGAAATACGGAGCCGAGAACGCGACCTGCCGCTTGCGCTCGCAATTGATGGTCATGGTCTCGATCACCACATCGACGGCATGCTGCTGCAGCGCGCGCTCGCGCTCGGCCTGGCCGAGGATCCGGTACTCGACTCGTTGCGGATCACCGAACAGGTCGCGGGCGATCTCCCCGGCGATGTCGACGTCGAAACCCTGCAGCGTGCCGCTGATCGGGTCGCGGAAGCTGAACAGATTGCTGCCGGGGTCCAGGCCGACCAGCAGGCGTCCCCGGGCGCGGATCGCGTTGATGGCCTGGCCCTGCGTCGTGCCGTTCGGGCTGAGGCTGGCGGTCACATCGCCGCAGTCCTGCTCGGCCGCGGCCGGGGGAATCGGCGAATTCGTCGGCACGAGAGTGGCATTGGCGGGCAGCGGCGGCTGGGTATAGCTGCCCGTGCTCTCGTCTCGCGGTGCGGTGGTGGTCGAGGCGCATGCGGCGGTCAGCAGCGCGGCGGCGGTCAGAACGAATGTGCGACGCGTGATCATCGGTACTCCCGAAGTCGCGGCCACAGACCGATCGCCACGAACAGCGCGGCCAGCACCGCCAGCGTCAACGCGCCGGGGGACAGCACGTCCAATGTGCGTGCGGCATCGGAGACATTGCTGCGCAACGCATTACGTGTCTCGGCGATGCCGTTGGCGAGGGCGCTGTCCAGGGCGGTCATGCTGGCGGTGGCCTCGGTGGGGCCGGGCCCGATCGCGACGATGCCCGCGCCGGGGAAATCGCCGCGCCCCAGCGCGTCGTTCATCCGCTGGTGCGCCTCGCGCCAATGGCCAAGGGCGGTACGGGCGCCGGCCACATCGGCCTGCGCGGGGGCGCCGTGCGGATAGTGGGTGAGCAGATCGGTCAGTTTGGCGGTGGCATCGTTGTAGGTGCGGTCGTAATCGCCGCTGTCGTCGCGGCGCACCATTTTCAGGGTCTCCGCGGCCCGGGCCTGCTGGGTCAGGATGCGGCTCTGGGTCAGCTCCGAGGTTGGGACCGCGCCGTTGTCGCGGCCGTCGGTGGTGGCGATCGCCGAGATCAACCCCCCGGTCACCGTCCAGGCCAGCAGGACCACCAGCGTGGCGGAGGCCAGGAGCAGTCCCGGATTGAGCACCCGATGCCAGCGCCTGGCCAGGTACCACTGCGCGATGACCAGTGCGGCGAGCGCGACGATCGGCAGCGCGATGGCCAGCCACGGCGGGCGAACATGGCGGCGTTGAATATCCGCGATGGCGGCCGTGCGATGCTGCTGCAAGTTCTGCGCCTGCCGAAGCATCGTGGTCTGCATGAGATTCGACGCCTCGCTCAGATACGCGGCGCCGACGGGGTGACCGAGCCGGTTGTTCGTTCGCGCGGTCTGGATCAGTTCGGTGTACACCGGCAGCTTGGTGGCGATGCCGGTGCGCAGCTGGGCGTCGCCGGCGTTGGTGTCGTGGTTGGCCTGGGCCACCAGCTCCGCCGCCGCCTCGCCGATCGCCTGGTTGTAGCCGTCGAGCACCGCTTGGGGCTCCAGGCCGCCGAAGATGAACGCGGTGCCGGCCTGGGCGTCGGCCACGGACAACGAGGTGTACAGGCGCTGTGCGGAATTCGCGTCCGGCTCGGCGTCGTTGAGCAGATAGTCCAGCGCGTGCTGGCGGCTGCTCACCTCCGACGCGGTCACGCCTCCGGCGATCAGGCACAGGATGAGGAGCGCCAGCGCGACGGCGACCAGCCTGGCCGGCGAGGAGCGGGCGAACGAGCGCAGGTCGGTGACGTCGAGTTGCTCGCGGACCGCGGTCGCGGCGGCGTGGGGTGACAGGTCGTCCGGACGTGGCTGCGCGGTACGGGTCATCTCACACCTCCGCTGCATCGCCGACGGGTCCTGTGTCGCTAGAGCTTATTGTGGTCGTAGCGATGCCGCGCGGGCCATCGCCGGAGTTGCTCCGGTATTTTTCGGCGGCGGCTCCCCCGTTCGGGCGCGCGGCGTGCCCGGGCGAGGATGGGACGAGACGGTATGCGCGGTGATGGAGACGGCTTTGTGAACAGCCCTGACGGGACGCGTCAGTGGGGATTGTTCGGGGCTGCCGGACTTTTGCTGCGTGCCCCTCGCAGTGGCGGCGGTGCGGTGGTGCTGATGCAGCATCGCGCGCCGTGGAGCCATCAGGGCGGGACCTGGGCGCTGCCCGGTGGAGCCCGCGACAGCCATGAGACCAGTGCGGTCGCCGCGGTCCGGGAGGCACACGAGGAGGCCGGGATCGACCCGGAGGCGGTGCGGGTGCGTGGCAGCCGGGTCACCGCCACGGCGCCCAGCGGGTGGACCTACACCACCGTGATCGCCGATATCGCCGAACCCGTGGCGACGACGGCGAATCCGGAGAGCGCCGCCCTGGCCTGGGTGCCGGAGGAACAGGTGGACGCCCGTCCGCTGCATCCCGGGTTCGCCGCGGCCTGGCCCCTGTTGCGCGCCGAGGCCGCTCGCCTCGCGCTGGACGGTCTCGGCGACACGACCGATGCGACGCGGATAGCCGAGACATTGCCCCGCACCGTCGATCTCGCCGATCAGGGATTTTTCTGGTTGCACGGCAACGGCTCGTCCGGCCGTGAGGCTCGGATCGCCGGGGCAAGTCCGGGCCTCGGGGATTCGACCGACAACGTGTTGTACATCACTGTCGAGCAACTGTTGTTCTGACAGCGCCCGGCCGGGCCGGTCAGCCCGCGGCGTTCTCCAGCAGCCGGGTCTTCAGGGCCCGGGCGGCGGCCTCCGGGTGGTCGGCCTCGGTGATCGCGCGCACGACGACGATGCGGGTGGCCCCGGCGTCCAGCACCTGGGCGAGTCTGCCCGAGTCGATGCCGCCGATGGCGAACCAGGTGCGCGACGGATTCACCTCGGCGGTGGTGCGGACCAGATCCAGGCCCGCGGCGCTGCGGCCGGGCTTGGTCGGGGTCGTCCACACCGGTCCGGTGCAGAAGTAGTCGATATGGTCCTCGGTCGCGGCCAGCCGGGCCTGCTCTGGATCGTGTGTGGAGCGGCCGATCACCACCTCGGGACCCAGGATCTGCCGGGCGTACCAGGGCGGCAGATCGTCCTGGCCCAGATGCAGCACGTCGGCGCCGCAGGCCAGCGCGATATCGGCGCGATCGTTCACCGCGACCAGCGCACCGTGGCGCCGGGCGGCGGCCTTCAGTTCGGCCAGGGCGCCCAGTTCCGCCCGGGCCTCGAGCGGCCCGAACTCGGCCTCGCCCCGTGAGCCCTTGTCGCGCAGCTGGATGATGTCGACCCCGCCGGCCAGGGCCGCGTCGGCGAACGCGGCCAGATCACCCTTGTCGCGGCGGGCGTCGGTGCACAGGTAGAGCCGTGCGGCGGCGAGTCGCTCCCGCGGGGTTCGTTCCGGATCGGCCACAGGTCGGTACTGGTGGGAGGGTTGCACGCCCTCGACGGTAGCCGCGCTACGGTTGGTAGGCGAAAACATGTACGGCATCCCCGGCGCGAAGGCGGCCGCGCGGGTGTGCCGCCGATGCCGGTATTCGGCGTACGGATTCCGCTGCGGCGGAACCAGCGAGGTGGAAGGTATGCGAACGCTAGCCGTCGTGGGTGGGGGTGTGATCGGCTCGGCCGTGGCGTGGTGTGCCGCCGAGGCGGGATGGGACGTCACGATCTTCGATCCGGCGCCGGGTTCGGGCGCGTCATGGGTGGCCGGTGGGATGCTGGCGCCGCTGTCGGAGGCCTGGCCCGGTGAGGGGGAGGCGCTGGAATTCGGCGCCGCCTCGCTCGATCGCTGGCCGCGGTTCGCCGCGCGGATCGAGGCGGCGACGGGCATCTCGGTCTTCGTCGCCGCGGAAACCCTGACCGTCGCGCTGGACGCGGCCGACGCGGCGGATCTGCGCACGATCGCCGAGTTCGTCGGTGAGCATGCTCCGCTCACGCATCGGCTGCGCCTGCTGAACCGCGCCGAGGTCCGGGCGGCGGAGTCCGGGCTCGCGCGCACCGTCCGGGCCGGTCTACTGGCATCGACCGAACCGGCTGTGGATAACCGATTGCTGGTCGGTGCGTTGCGGCAGTGTTGTGAACAAGTGGGTGTTCACATGGCGGCCGAGGCTGTGGAAACTGTGGACAATCTGGACTTCGACCGGGTCGTGCTGGCGACGGGCGCGGCCGCGGCGCGGCTGTGGCCCGGGCTGGCGGTGCGACCGGTGAAGGGGGAGATCCTGCGGCTGCGGCACCGCCCCGGCGCACCGCCGCCGCCGCGCCGGGTGATCCGTGCGCGCGTCCATGGGCGTCCGCTCTATCTGGTGCCGCGCGGTGACGGGATCGTGGTCGGCGCGACCCAGTACGAGGCGGGCTTCGATACGGCGGTGACAGTGGCCGGCGTGCGCGATCTGATCGCGGACGCCGAGGCGGTGCTGCCCGCGCTCGGTGAGTACGAACTGGCCGAGGCATCCGCCGGATCACGGCCGGTCACCCCCGACAATCTGCCGCTGATCGGCCGCCTGGACGACCGGGTCGTCGCCGCGACCGGCCACGGCCGCAACGGGATTCTCGGCGTGCCGCTCACCGTGGACGCGGTGCTCGCCCTGCTCGCCGACGAGGTCCTGTCCGAGGCGAAAGCGGCCGATCCCGAACGGTTTTCGACCTATTCACTATCAGGAGGTAGCCGATGATCCCCATCGGAGTGACCGTCAACGGCCAGGATCACGAATTCCCCGACGAACTGACCGTGCGTGAGCTGCTGGCCAGGCTGGGGCTGCCCTGCCGGGGCGTCGCGGTCGCGGTGGACGGCGCGGTGTTCCCCAAGTCCCGCTGGGATTCTCCGGTCGGCCGCGGCTGGGAGATCGAGGTATTGACGGCGGTGCAAGGTGGTTAGCGGCGTCGACAGCACGGCAGTGACGACGGACACGATGATGGAACCGTTGCGGATCGCCGACCGGAAATTCTCCTCCCGGCTGATCATGGGCACCGGTGGTGCGGAGAGTCTGTCGGTGCTGTCCGAGGCGCTGGTGGCCTCGGGTACCCAGCTGACCACGGTGGCGATGCGCCGCGTGGACGTGGTCGGCGGCACCGGCGTGCTGGATCTGCTGAAGCAGCTGGGGATCGCCCTGCTGCCCAATACCGCCGGCTGCCGCACCGCCGCCGAGGCCGTGCTGACGGCGCAGCTGGCCCGTGAGGCCCTGGAGACCGACTGGGTCAAGCTCGAGGTGGTCGCCGACGAGCGCACCCTGCTGCCGGACGCGATCGAACTGGTCAGCGCCGCTGAGCAATTGGTCGACGACGGCTTCACCGTGCTGCCCTACACCACCGACGATCCGGTGCTGGCCCGGCGGCTCGAGGACGCGGGGTGCGTCGCGGTGATGCCGCTGGGCGCGCCGATCGGCACCGGCCTCGGCATCGGCAATCCGCACAATATCGAGATGATCGTCGCCGACGCGGGCGTGCCGGTGATCCTCGACGCGGGCATCGGCACCGCGAGCGATGCCGCCCTGGCCATGGAGCTGGGCTGCTCGGCGGTACTGCTTGCCACCGCGGTGACCCGTGCGCGTCAGCCCGCGCTGATGGCGGCGGCGATGGCCGACGCGGTCCGGGCCGGATATCTGGCCCGCCAGGCCGGACGCATCCCGAAGCGCTTCTGGGCGCAGGCCTCTTCTCCGGCTCTCTCCTAGAGAAAGGTCCCGACCCGACTCATCCTCGAGGATGACCCGAATCGCGACCCGGGGGCGATAGTGCGCCCGGCGGTCGTCGGCGAGACTGGTCGACATGATCGAAGTGAGGGGTCTGACCAAGCGGTTCGGTGCGACCACCGCGGTTGACGACCTGACGTTCACCGTGGAGCCGGGGCAGGTGACAGGGTTTCTCGGGCCCAACGGCGCGGGGAAGTCGACCACCATGCGGATGATCCTGGGGCTGGATCGGCCTACGGCCGGTGTCGCGCTGATCGGCGGCAAACCCTATCGGGAGCTGGAGCGCCCGCTGCACACCGTCGGGGCTCTGCTCGACGCGAAATGGACGCATCCGAACCGCTCGGCCCGCGCGCATCTGCGCTGGCTGGCCGCCTCCAACGAGCTGCCCGCCAGCCGGGTGGAGGAGGTGCTGCGGCTGGTCGGGCTCACCGAGGTGGCGGACAAGAAGGCCGGCGGGTTCTCTCTCGGCATGTCGCAGCGGCTGGGCCTGGCCGCGGCGCTGCTCGGCGATCCGGAGATCCTGCTGTTCGACGAGCCGGTGAACGGCCTGGACCCGGAGGGCATCCTGTGGATCCGGCGGTTCATGCAGCGCCTGGCCTCCGAGGGCCGCACCGTGCTGGTGTCGAGCCATCTGCTCTCGGAGATGGCGCAGACCGCGGATCATCTGATCGTGATCGGCCGCGGCAAGCTGATCGCGAACACCGCGACCAAGGACTTCATCGACCGTTCCTCCGAATCCACTGTGCGCGTGCGCAGTCCGCAGCTGGATCAGCTGCGCAGCCTGCTCACCTCCAACGGTATGACGGTGCGCGAGGACGGGGCTCCGGTCGACGGCGCGGCACCGGCGCTGACGGTGGTCGGCGAAACCAGCGACGCCGTGGGCACATTGGCGGGCGACAACGGCATCACGCTGTATGAGCTCGCGCCGCAGCGGGCCTCGCTGGAGGAGGCGTTCATGCGGTTGACCGGCGGGTCGGTCCAGTATCACGGCGAGGGCCTGGAGCAGGCCATGGGAGGTGCGCTCTGATGGGCATGCTGACGGCGGAACGAATCAAACTCACCTCCACCCGGTCCCCGATGTGGTGCACGGTGCTGACGGTGGTGTTCGCGCTGGGCATGGCGGCGCTGTTCAGCCTGCTGCTCAATGTCAGCGTCAACGAGTACAACCGGCAGCTGGCCTCGGGGCACCCCACCCTGGCGACCGCGCCCTATCCGACGAACAGTGTCGCGGCGCTCGGCATCACCGGCGCCTCGCAGGGCGTGCCGGGGTTCGGCTACATCATGATCATGATCATGGCGGCGCTCGCGGTCACCAGCGAGTACCGGTTCGGGACCATCCGGGCCACCTTCCTGGCCGTGCCCAACCGCACCGGCGTCCTGGTGGCCAAGGCCGGACTGGTCGCGGTCGTCGCCGCGGTGTTGTCCGCGGTGCTGACGCTGCTGAGCTTCTTCATCTTCAAGGGGATGCTGTCCAGCGACGCGGGCCGGGACATGAGCCTGACCAACGGCGATGCGCACATCTTCTACGCGGTGCCGATCTTCGTCGCGCTGGTGGTGTTCCTGGCCGTCGGGGTGGGCGCGCTGATCCGGCAGTCCGCCGGTGCGCTGTCGCTGCTGATCGTGTGGCCGGTGCTGATCGAGCCGATCGTCGGTGCGTTCGGCAAGGTCGGGCGGAATATCGAGGTGCTTCTTCCCTTCCAGAACGCGGGCCGGTTCCTCGGCACGGCCGGTAGCGACGATCTGCCCTGGCATTGGGGACCGTGGGGTGGCCTGCTCTACTCCGCGGTCATCGTCGCGATCGTCTTCGGTGCGGCGCTGTTCGTGGTGAACAAACGTGACGCCTGACACCTCCGGCCTCCCCGGGCGCCACCCTCGCGGCCCCGGGTTGGGACGGCGGTCCTGCTGGGGGCCGCCGCACCTCGGTCGCACCGGGCACTGCCCGCCCGCTGCGACTCCCACCGGCCCGGTGCGTGCCATGTCACATCGGGCCGGTGGGCAAGGGGAAATTCGCGTTAACTATTGATAAATGTCTTCCATTCACAATCGCGTCTCCGTAGCATCGGATCAGCAACCAACACGTTATCCATCGGCGGACCCAATGCCGTGTTCGCTCCGTCCGATAGAGAGGTGGCCGGTGGCGATTATTGGTACTCCACCCACCGGGGAAGCGTTGGGATACGCTCCCGAGGTGACCGAAAAGTCCTCTGGTGACGGCAAAAAGCCACGTCACGCGGCAGCTGCAGATGGCTCGCCGCAGCGCAGGGAGCAGGGGAAATCGCGGACCGGCGCCGGTGACGGCGGCCTCCCGAACCGGGGTGGCCGGGCAGAGGCCGATCACGAGGTCGTGATTCCGCTCACACCGGTCGACGGCGAACCCGATGAGCAGCAGGGTCGGCGTCTGCGCTCGGGGCAGCTGTCGGCGCTCATGTCCGCCACGAATCAGCGCCCCGATCTGATCGGCGCGATCCGCAAGGCGCGCGAAAATCTCCCCGGTGACCCGTCTTTCGGTGATCCGCTGTCGCTGTCCGGACCGGGCGGGCCACAGACCGTGGCGCGCGCGGCGGCGGGCATCGTAGGCATCTCGCCCAGCGCGGCCAAGGAGATCGGCCTGGGCGCCCTGCAGGTCTGGCAGGCGATGCTCGAACGGGTCGGCCGCGGAAAAGGTAGCGAGCCGGTAACTGTGATGTTCACCGATCTCGTGGCGTTCTCCAGTTGGTCACTGACCGCCGGGGACGAGGCCACGCTGGAGCTGCTGCGCCGGGTCGCGAGCGCCATCGAGCCGCCGATCAAGGACCGCGGCGGCCGGGTGATCAAGCGCATGGGCGACGGCGTCATGGCGATATTCCTGAGCCCCGACAGCGCCGTGCGCGCCGCGATCACCGCGAAGCGCCAGCTCGGCGAGCTGGATCTGCACGGCTATCGGCCGCAGATGCGGGTCGGCCTGCATACCGGCACGCCGCGCGAGATCGGCGGCGACTGGCTCGGCGTCGACGTCACCATCGCGGCGCGCATGATGGAGGCCGGTGGCAACGGCAACACCATGCTCTCGAACGCCACGCTGGACGCGCTGGCGCCCGATACGCTCGCCGAGCTGGGGTGCGCCGCGAAGCCCTATCGCCGGAGCCGGTTCGCCGCCCCGCTCAGCGGTGTTCCGGAGGATGTGCGGATTTTCCGGTTGGAGTAACGGTGAGCCGGCGGGGTGGGTGGGCTCAGCTCTACTTCCACCACAGGGCCGCGCCGACGACCGCGAGCACGGCGCAGACGCCGAGGACGACCGACAGCACACGGCTGTCGTTCTTCCAGGTGGTGAAGGCTCCGCCGATCAGAAACCCGGCGAGGGCCAGTAGGACGACCACGATCACGGTATGGGACACACGGCCATCATGCCGTGTGTTCGCACACCCCCTCCAGGGTGGTCTCTTCATACCCGCCAGAAAAACAATCACGCAGGCTTGATTTTTTCCGATCGCGATGTGACCCTGTTATCGATGCGGCGACAGCGTCGCGAAGGCGGGCTCACGAGTGGGAGGCATCGCGCGGATGGGCGATCTGGCACAGGATCCGGAGACCATACGTATCGGCAACTGTTCGGGGTTCTACGGAGACCGGTTCGGCGCCATGCGGGAGATGCTCGAGGGCGGTCGGCTCGACGTGCTGACCGGCGATTATCTGGCCGAACTCACCATGCTGATCCTGGGGCGGGACCGGCTGAAGGATCCGGATCTCGGCTATGCCAAGACCTTCGTGCGCCAGCTGGAGGACTGCCTGGGCCTGGCCCTGGGATCGGGAGTGCGGATCGTCACCAATGCGGGCGGGCTGAACCCGGCCGGGCTGGCGCGGCGGGTGGGGGAGGTGGCCCACAGGCTCGGGTTCGACCCGCGGATCGCGTACGTGACGGGCGACGATCTGCTGTCCCGCGCGAGTGAGCTCGGCCTGGGCACACCGCTGACGGCCAACGCCTACCTGGGCGGGTGGGGCATCGCCGAGGCGTTGCGGGCCGGCGCGGATATCGTGGTGACCGGCCGGGTCACCGACGCCTCGTTGGTGGTGGGTCCCGCCGCGGCCCACTTCGGCTGGGGGCGAGCCGATTACGACCAGCTGGCCGGCGCGGTGGTGGCCGGGCACGTGATCGAGTGCGGCACGCAGGCCACGGGCGGCAACTTCGCGTTCTTCACCGAGATCGCCGACCTGGATCGTCCCGGATTCCCGATCGCGGAGGTCCGTCGCGACGGCAGCAGCGTGATCACCAAACATGCCGGTACGGGCGGTGCGGTCACGGTGGATACGGTTGCCGCGCAGCTGATGTACGAGATACAGAGCGCGCGCTACGCCGGACCCGATGTGACCACCCGCCTGGACACTATCCGGCTCGAGCCGCAGGGACCGGACCGGGTGCTGATCAGCGAGGTGCGCGGGGAGCCCGCGCCGCCGCGGATCAAGGTGTCGCTCAACACCATCGGCGGCTTCCGCAACGAGATGAGCTTCATTCTGACCGGTTTGGATATCGAGGCGAAGGCCGCGCTGGCGCGGCGGCAGCTCGAGTCCTGGCTGCCGGTGCGCCCGGCGGAGCTGGAGTGGTCCCTGTCCCGCCTGGATCGGCCCGACGCGGAGACCGAGGAGCAGGCGAGCGCGCTGCTGCGCTGTGTGGTGCGCGATCCGGATCCGGACAGGGTTGGCCGCGCGTTCTCCAGTGTCGCAGTGGAATTGGCGCTGGCGAGCTATCCGGGATTCTCGCTGACCGCACCGCCGGGGAACGGCGGGCCGTACGGTGTGTTCACGCCGGGCTACGTCGACGCGGCGCAGGTTCCGCATATGGCGGTGCTGCCGGACGGCGACGAGATCGGCGTCCCGCCCGCCTCGCACTTCCAGGAACTGGCCGATGTCGCGGAACCTGAACTGCCGCTACCTCTCGAGCCCGGCGAAACCCGGCGCGTGCCGCTGGGCACGATCGCGATGGCCCGCTCGGGCGACAAGGGCGGCAACGCCAATATCGGCGTGTGGGTGCGTTCCGAGCGGCAGTGGCGCTGGCTGGTGCACGCGCTCACCGTCGACGAGGTGCGCACGCTGCTGCCCGAGGCCGCGAAGCTGTCCATCACCCGGCACGTGCTGCCGAATCTGCGCGCGGTCAACTTCGTGATCGAGGGACTGCTCGGTCAGGGCGTGGCGTATCAGGCCAGATTCGATCCGCAGGCCAAGGGCCTGGGTGAATGGCTTCGTGCCCGGCATATCGATATCCCCGTGGAGTTGCTGTGAACTACTCGAATCCCTGGAATACGTCCGAACGTCGTGAATTGCGCGCCACCGTAGACGGTTTCGTCGAGCGCGAGGTTCTGCCGTATCTGGACGACTGGGAACGCGCGGGGGAACTCCCGCGTGAACTGCACAAGAAGGCCGGCGCACTGGGCCTGCTGGGAATTCAATTCCCGGAGGCGGTGGGCGGATCCGGCGGCGACGGCATGGACGCGGCCCTCGTCTGCGAGCAGATGCACTACGCGGGCTGCTCGGGTGGTGTGTTCGCCTCCCTGTTCACCTGCGGCATCGCCGTACCGCACATCGTCGCGTCGGGAAATCGAGAGCAGATCGAGCGCTGGGTACGCCCGACTCTGGCGGGAGAGAAGATCGGCTCCCTGGCCATCACCGAGCCGGGTGGTGGATCGGATGTCGGGCACCTGCGCACCAGCGCGGTACGCGACGGCGACGAGTTCGTCGTGAACGGCGCGAAGACCTTCATCACCTCCGGTGTGCGCGCCGACTATGTGGTGACGGCCGTGCGCACCGGTGGTCCGGGCGCGGCCGGAGTGTCGCTGCTTGTCGTGGAGAAGGGCACGCCCGGATTCACGGTGAGCCGCAAGCTGGAGAAGATGGGCTGGCTGGCCTCGGACACCGCGGAATTGTCGTATGTGGATGCGCGCGTGCCGGTGTCGAATCTGGTGGGTGCGGAGAACTCCGGATTCGCCCAGATCGCACAGGCTTTCGTGAGCGAGCGAACGGCCTTGGCCGTGCAGGCGTACGGGCACGCGCAGCGCTGCCTGGACCTGACCCTGCGATGGTGCCGGGACCGGGAGACGTTCGGGCGTCCGCTGATCAGCAGGCAGGCCGTGCAGAACACGCTGACGGAGATGGCGCGGCGCATCGATGTGGCCCGCGTGTACACCCGTCATGTGGTCGAGCGTGCGGCGGGCGGCGAGACCGATCTGATCGCCGAGGTGTGCTTCGCCAAGAATACCGCCGTGGACACCGCGGAGTGGGTCGCGCACCAGGCGGTTCAGCTGTTCGGCGGCCTGGGCTACATGCGTGAGTCCGAGGTCGAGCGGCACTACCGGGATGTGCGCATCCTGGGCATCGGTGGTGGAACCACCGAGATCCTGACCAGCCTCGCGGCCAAGCGATTGGGGTTCCAGTCATGAGTGTCCTTCGTACCACACTGGATTCGAAGACAGCCGACTATCACAACGCTGCCGAGGCGATGAGCGCCAAACTGGCCGAGGTCGAGGTCGAATACGCCAAGAACATCGCGGGCGGCGGCCCGGACAAGCTGGCGCGGCATCGCAAGCGCGGCAAGCTGACCGCGCGCGAGCGGATCGAACTGCTCATCGATGAGGATTCGCCGTTCCTGGAGCTGGCGCCGCTGGCGGCCTGGGGCAGCGAATTCCACGTGGGCGCGAGCGTGATCGCGGGCATCGGCATCGTCGAGGGCGTCGAATGCATGATCGTCGCACCGGATCCGACCGTGCGCGGCGGCACCTCGAATCCGTGGACGCTGCGCAAGAACCTGCGCATGAACGATATCGCGATGGAGAATCGGCTTCCGGTCATCGGCCTGGTGGAGTCGGGCGGCGCGGATCTGCCGACGCAGAAGGAGGTCTTCGTCCCGGGCGGGCGCATGTTCCGCGATCTGACGCGTCTGTCGGCGGCCGGAATTCCCACCATCGCACTGGTTTTCGGCAATTCCACCGCGGGCGGCGCGTACGTCCCGGGCATGTCCGACTACACGGTCATGATCAAGGAGCGGTCCAAGGTATTCCTGGGCGGCCCGCCGCTGGTGAAGATGGCCACCGGCGAGGAATCCGACGACGAGTCGCTGGGCGGCGCCGAAATGCATGCCCGTGTCTCGGGTTTGGCCGATTACCTGGCGGTGGACGAGCCCGACGCCATTCGCCTCGGCCGCTCGATCGTCAGGCGCCTGAACTGGACGAAGAAGGGGCCGACCCCCCGGCCCCCGAGCGAGGTCATCCCGCCGGTGCACGACGAGGAGGAACTGCTCGGCATCGTGCCGACGGATCTGAAGATCCCGTTCGATCCGCGCGAGGTCATCGCCCGCGTGGTGGACGGATCGGACTTCGACGAGTTCAAGCCGCTGTACGGGTCCAGCCTGGTCACCGGATGGGCCCAGCTGCACGGCTATCCGATCGGCATCCTGGCCAACGCCCGTGGCGTGCTGTTCTCCGAGGAGTCGCAGAAGGCCACCCAGTTCATCCAGCTGGCCAACCAGTCGAATATGCCACTGCTGTTCCTGCACAACACCACCGGCTATATGGTCGGCCGGGAGTACGAGCAGAAGGGCATCATCAAGCACGGCGCGATGATGATCAACGCGGTCTCGAATTCGAAGGTGCCGCACATTTCGCTGCTCATGGGCGCCTCCTACGGCGCGGGCCACTACGGCATGTGCGGGCGGGCCTACGATCCGCGCTTCGTGTTCGCCTGGCCCAGTGCGAAATCCGCGGTCATGGGCGGCGCGCAGCTGGCGGGCGTGATCTCCATCGTGGGCCGGGCGGCCGCCGAGTCCAGGGGCCTGCCCTTCGACGAGGAGGCCGATGCCGGGATGCGCGCGGCGATCGAGGCGCAGATCGAGGCCGAATCGCTGCCGATGTTCATGTCGGGGCGGCTCTACGACGACGGTGTCATCGACCCTCGGGACACCCGCACGGTATTGGGAATGGCGTTGTCCGCCATCCACAATGCCCCGATCGAGGGCGCCGCGGGCTTCGGCGTCTTCCGGATGTGAGGCGAGCTGTGGAAATCACCAACGTCCTGGTCGCCAATCGCGGTGAGATCGCGCGACGGGTCTTCGCGACCTGTCGCCGCATGGGCATCGCGACCACCGCGATCTATTCCGACGCCGATGCCGACGCGCCGCATGTGGCGCAGGCGGATGCGGCCGTGCGGCTGTCGGGCAACACCCCGGGCGAGACCTATCTGCGCGGTGATCTGATCATCGAGGCCGCCCTGGCGGCCGGTGCCGATGCCGTTCACCCCGGCTACGGATTCCTTTCCGAGAACGCGGAATTCGCGCGCGCGGTGCAGTCGGCCGGGCTGCTGTGGATCGGCCCGCCGGTGGCGGCCATCGAGCAGATGGGCTCGAAGGTGGAGTCCAAGAAGCTGATGGACGCCGCGGGCGTGCCGGTGCTGAAGCAACTGGACCCGGACGCGGTCACCGCGGACCTGCTGCCGGTGCTGATCAAGGCGTCGGCCGGTGGGGGCGGTCGCGGTATGCGGGTGGTGCGCGAATTGGCCGATCTCACACCGCAGATCGAGGCCGCGCAGCGCGAGGCCGCCTCGGCGTTCGGCGATCCCACCGTCTTCTGCGAGCGCTATCTGGAGACCGGGCGCCATATCGAGGTGCAGATCATGGCCGATACGCACGGGACGGTGTGGTCGGTCGGTGAGCGGGAGTGCTCGATTCAGCGCCGGCATCAGAAGGTCGTCGAGGAGGCCCCGTCGCCGCTGGTCGAGCGGATCGAGGGCGAGCCCGGCCGAAAGAGCATGCGGGAGCGGCTGTTCGAGGCTTCGCGCTTGGCTGCGGAGGCGATCGGTTACGAGGGCGCCGGCACGGTCGAATTCCTGGCGGACGAGGCAGGTGAGTTCTACTTCCTGGAGATGAATACCCGCCTCCAGGTGGAGCATCCGGTCACCGAACAGGTGACGGGTCTGGACCTGGTCCGGTTGCAGTTGCAGGTCGCCGCCGGTCATCCGCTGCCCGATCGGCAGCCCGGACCGCACGGCCACGCCATCGAGGTGCGGTTGTACGCCGAGGACCCCGCGCACGACTGGCAGCCGCAGAGCGGTCCGGTGTACAAGCTCGACATCCCCGGTGTCGCAGGAGAATTCACCGTGCTGCGTGAGCCCGGGGTGCGCCTGGACACCGGTGTGGTGGACGGTTCGGTGGTCGGCGTGCACTACGACCCGATGCTGTCGAAGGTCATCGCCTACGGCGAGACCCGGGATCAGGCCGCGCACCTGCTCGCCTCGGCGTTGCAGCGCGCCAAGATCCACGGCCTGGTGACCAACCGCGATCTGCTCGTGCGCGTGCTGCGCCACCCGGCCTTCCTGGCCGGTGACACCGACACCGCCTTCTTCGCCACCCACGGCCTGGACACACTGTCCGCGCCGCTGATCTCCGAGGCCGACGAGAAACTGTCCATCGTGGCGGCCGCGCTGGCCGATGCGGCCGCCAACCGCGCGAACGCCCGCATCGGCGCGGGTCTGCCCGGTGGTTGGCGGAACCTGCCGTCCCAGCCGCAGTCCAAGTCGTACGAGTCCCGCGCCAGCGGCACGCACGAGGTGCGTTATCGGCTCACCCGCGCGGGCCTCGAGGTCGACGGATTCTCCGGGCTCGAATTGGTCGAGGCCACATCGGATTCGGTGACCCTGCTGGTGCCCGCGGGCACCCGTTCGGTGCGCCGCCGCTTCGAGATCGCCCGCTACGGCGATCTGGTGGCCGTCGACTCCCCGCTGGGACCGGTCGCGCTGAAGCGCCTGCCGCGATTCGCCGATCCGGCCGATCAGGTGGCGCAGGGCTCGCTGCTGGCGCCGATGCCGGGCGCGGTCATCCGGCTCGGGGCGCAGGCGGGCGATCGGGTCGCGAAGGGCCAGCCGATCCTGTGGCTGGAGGCGATGAAGATGGAGCACACCATCACCGCACCGGCCGCGGGCGTACTCAGCGAGCTGAATGTGCAAGCGGGACAACAGGTCGACGTCGGCGCGGTGCTTGCCGTGGTGGACGCCGACACGGACGGAACAGACGCGACAGAAGGAACAGCATGAGCTTCATCGAATCCGACGAGCGCAAGCAGTTGCGGGCCGCGGTGGCCCAGCTCGCCGCCAAGTACAACTTCCGCGATTACGCCGGACCCAAGGCCCGCCGTAACGAGCCGCTCGACGAGTTGTGGGCCGATGCGGGGAAGCTCGGCTTCCTCGGGGTGAACCTGCCCGAGGAGTACGGCGGCGGCGGTGCGGGCATCTACGAGCTGGCGCTGGTCATGGAGGAGCTCGCCGCGCAGGGCTGCGGCCTGCTGCTGATGGTGGTGTCCCCGGCCATCTGCGGCACGATCATCACCAAATACGGCACCGATGAGCAGAAGCAGAACTGGCTGCCACGCCTGGCGGACGGCTCGGCCAAGATGGTCTTCGGCATCACCGAACCCGACGCCGGATCCAACTCGCACAAGATCACCACCACCGCCCGCCGCGACGGCGAGGACTGGATCCTGAACGGCCGCAAGGTCTTCATCTCCGGCGTGGACCAGGCCGAGGCGGTGCTGATCGTGGCACGCACCGAGAACGCCAAGACCGGCAACCTGCAACCGGCCCTGTTCATCGTGCCGGTGGACACGCCCGGCTTCGTGAAAACGAAGCAGGAGATGGACATCATCGAGCCGGACAACCAGTTCACCCTGTTCCTGGACGATGTGCGCCTGCCCGCGAACGCGCTGGTCGGCAAGGAAGACGCGGCCATCGCGCAGCTGTTCGCGGGCCTGAATCCGGAGCGCATCATGGGCGCGGCGATGGCCGCGGGCATGGGCCGCTACGCCATCGACCGCGCGGTCGAATACGCCAAGGAGCGCACGGTGTGGAAGGGCGTGCCGATCGGTGCGCACCAAGGGATTTCGCATCCGCTCGCGCAGGTGAAGATCGAGGTGGAGCTGGCCAAGCTGATGATGCAGAAGGCGGCGGTGCTGTACGACTCGGGGGACGACTTCGGCGCCGCCGAGGCCGCGAACATGGCGAAATACGCTGCGGCGGAAGCCAGTATCAAGGCCCTGGATCAGGCGTTGCAGACGCATGGCGGCTCCGGGCTGACCCGCGATGTCAGCCTGGCCGGAATGCTCGCCGCGGCCCGCATCGGCCGCGTCGCGCCGGTCAGCCGGGAGATGGTGCTCAACTTCGTCGCCCAGCATTCGCTGGGTCTGCCGAGGTCGTACTGAGCGAATCGATGAGCGCAGAGACAGGAGGTGACGCGATCGTGAACGATGCCGACAAGTCCGGCACGGATACGCCTTTCGTGCACTACGAGGTCAGCGACGGCTTCGCGGTGCTCACCCTGGATTCCCCGCACAACCGCAACGCGCTGTCCTCCCGTCTGGTTCGTGAGCTGCTGGCGGGCCTCGAACGGGCCGCCGGCGACGAGCGGGCGCGCGGGGTGGTGCTCACCCACACCGGCAACACCTTCTGTGCCGGTGCGGATCTCAAGGAGGCCCTCGATGCCGACCCGGCGGCGGCCGCGGACATCCGGACCCGATGGATGATCCAGGTGCTGCGCGACATCATCACTGTTCCGAAACCCGTTGTCGCACAGGTGGACGGTAACGTTCGCGCCGGAGGTATGGGCATCCTGGCCGCCTGCGATATCGCCGTGGCCGGTCCGGCGAGCAGTTTCGCGCTGACCGAGGCGCGAATCGGCCTGGCGCCGTTCATGATTTCGCTGACACTGCTGCCACGCATGAGTTCTCGCGCCGCGGCCCGCTATTACCAGACCGGTGAAACCTTCGACGCCGCCGAGGCCGAGCGCATCGGCCTGATCACCGTGGCCGCCGACGACGCGGACGCGGAGGTGCGGCGACTGCGCGGGGAGCTGCGCAAGGGGTCGCCGCAGGGATTGGCCGAGGGCAAGCGCCTGGTCAACGCCGCCCTGCTCGCCGAGTTCGATCGTGGTGCGCAGGAGTTGGCAGAGCGTTCGGCAGGCTTCTTCGGCACACCCGAGGTCATCGAGGGTATGACGGCCTTCTTCGAACGTCGCCCGCCGAGCTGGGCAGAATAGCCTGCCATGGCTACACCGCACGAACCCAAGCAGGACCGCAGCCGGGCCACCCGGCAGCGGCTGCTCGAGGCGACCATCGACACACTGGCCGAGACCGGCTGGGCGGCGGCGACCGTCTCGGTGGTCGCCGAACGAGCCGGGGTGTCACGCGGTGCGACCCAGCATCACTTCCCGACCCGCGAAGACCTGATCACCGCCGCACTCGAGTACATGTTCGACTCCCGGATGGCGCAATCCAAGTCGCAGGTACAGAGCCTGCGCCGAATCGCCGAGGGAGCCGGCCGCACCGAGGCGGTGGTGACCTCGCTGGTCGAGTCGTACACCAGCCCGCTGTTCAAGGCGGCGCTACAGGTGTGGACGCATGCCGCCGCCGATCCTGTACTGCGCGAACGCATTGTGCCGATGGAGGCGCGCTTCGGACGGGTCTCGCATCGCATGGCGGTGGAGGCACTGGGGGTCGACGATTCGAATCCCGTTGCGCACCATCTGGTTCAGGCCACTCTCGATCTGGCGCGAGGGCTCGGCCTCGCCGATGTGCTCACCGACGATTCGGCCCGCCGCAAGCAGATCGTGACGCAGTGGGCCGCAACGTTGCATTCGGCCCTCGCGGTCTCACCTGCCGTGTGACCCGAATTACCCGATTTGGTCGACGGGCTAGCGGCGGCTACGCTGGAGCACGCTTGTTCAAGGTCCCGTCGTCTAGCGGCCTAGGACGCCGCCCTCTCAAGGCGGTAGCGCGGGTTCAAATCCCGTCGGGACTACGCGAATCCCAGACTCATGCTCATGGAGAGCATGAGTCTTTTTCGCTTCGTTGTGTCTTTTGGGGGCGCGGCCCCCAAACCC
>NZ_JAGPOX010000239.1 GCF_019038435.1 Nocardia alni | reverse complement strand
CACCTGCTTCGCCGCGTTCTTCCAATCCGTGGCCAGCGAGAACATCCTGTCCTCGTCCCCCTGCGGCCACTGCGCACCCGCCAGATACGACACCCACTGCAAACCGTGCGGCAGATCAATACTCATGACAAATCACATGCCGGTCACATACCGACAACAACCCGCACGCACAGTCGACCCGGTGCACTACGGCCACGGCCACCAAAACCGTTGGGCGTCACGGGTCCTCCACAAATGATCAACTCGGGCGCAGTGACATCTCCACTGCCAGAACAACACCCACACGATAGTTAACCGCAGGGAAATGGTCGACATCTAGAACGGAAAATTGCTATGAAGCGTAATCGCCTGCGGCCCTAAGCATGTTGATTATCGGGGTGTTGCGTCGGCATCACGTTCGGTAATTTGCGACAGGCAACCGATCTCGCCATCGATCACTGTGCGCGCGAGCGGGTACAGGTAGCGTCTTGCACAGTGAACTCACAGGTGCGTGATAGCTCGTACAAAGGTTGCCTGCACAGAATGACCCGCGTGTACGCGGCCGGCCTTCCCTCCTCGAACGAACCCGCCGCGCGTGGCGCTGACGGCGCCCGTGAGGTCTACCGCGGCGGCGAGCCGATGATCCACACTCTGCGTGACGTCGGCAATGTGCTCGAACAGGCGTGAGCCTCGGCCACGAACGCGCTGGTCGCTGCGTGCGCGGCTGCTGACCGGGCAGGCATTGCTGCTGGTGGCCGTCGTGGTCGGCATCGGCGTGGCCAGCGAGATCGGCCTGCAGAAACTGCTGATCGGCCAGCTCGACGCGCAGGTGATGGATCTGCAGAATCGGACGCTGATCGGGCTGGGCGGCGGGCCGCGACTGGGGCCGCCACCCCCGCCGCCCGTTACTCCGCCGTCGCCGGTCGCGCAGGCGCCCACGGCGTCCACCGCACCGCAAGCGCCGCCCAGCAGCGCGAATCCAGAACCGAGCGCACCCGCGCTCGGCCAGCACGATCCGGGAATGCCTGGCGATCACGGCCCGCGTCCTGGTGATCCGCCGAGCGGATCGGGTGCGCTGGTCGGTGGTCCCGAGCCGCAACAGGGGCCGACCGACGGTCCCTCCCCGCCCAGGCGTGGCGGGTGGCAGCGTGGCGGGGCACAACCTGGTCCGGGTGGTCCACCGGGGCATGCCGGGCCGGGCGGCGGCGGTGGGGCCTCGACGCACTCCGCTCAGGTGTCCCCGCCGCCGGATACGCCGCCGGCGGGTCCCGAACCAGGCCCGGCGTTTCTCGGCCGCGGCGGTATCGAACCCGGTGCGATCGGCGCGATCATCGGTCACGGCACGATCCTGAGCGCCGGGCGAATCGGCGGCGACGGGACGGTGAACGGTCTGTCGGCTCAGGCTCGGCGCCAGATCGCAGCCCTGCCGATCATCGGTGAACCGATCACGGTGGCGCTGGACGGTGTCGGGCGGTACCGGGTGATGGTGGATCAGACGTGGCGGGGCACGGTGGTCGTGACCGGGTTGCCGACGGCCGCGGTCGACGCGACCCTGATGCACGGGGTGGTGATCTCCGTGATCATCACCGTCGTCGCCCTGATCGTCGCTATCGCGGTGGGGGTCTTGGTGATTCGGCGTGCGCTGGCGCCCCTCGACCGAGTCGCCGGGACCGCCGCCCGGGTGGCCGATCTGCGATTGGACCACGGCGAGGTGGCCCTGCCGGTCCGGGTTCCGGCCGCCGATGCCGCGTCGAATACCGAAGTGGGACAGCTGGGTTCGGCGGTCAACAGGATGCTCGACCACATCGCGGACGCGCTGTCCGTCCGGCACGCCAGCGAGACCCGGGCGCGGCAGTTCCTCGCCGACGCCAGTCACGAGCTGCGCACCCCGCTTGCCGCGGTCCGCGGCTATGCCGAACTGGCGCAACGTAATCGGGGAGTGATGCCCGCGTTCATCGCCACCGCGATGGTGCGGCTGGACGCCGCGGCCCGGCGCATGTCGGATCTGGTCGAGGACATGCTGCTGCTGGCGCAGCTGGACGCCGGACGCCCCCTCGGGCGCGAACCGGTGGACCTGTCACGGCTGACCGTGGACGCGATCGCCGACGCGCACGTCGCCGATCCGGACAAGACCTGGGATCTGGATCTGCCCGGCGATCCGGTCGTGATCCGCGGCGACGCCGCCCGACTACATCAGGTGCTGGCCAATCTGCTGACCAACGCCCGGGTGCATACACCGCCCGGAACCACGGTCACCGTCTCGCTCGAGGTCGACGACCGGGCCGGCGCGGTGTGGCGGGTCTGTGACGACGGACCCGGCATTCCGCAGGAGGTGCAGCCGGAGATCTTCGAGCGCTTCGCCCGGGGCGACTCCTCCCGTTCCAGGCATGCGGGCAGCACCGGGCTCGGATTGTCCATCGTCGCCGCGGTGATCAAGGAGCACGACGGTACGATCAGCGTGGACAGCGTCCCTGGATGCACCGCCTTCACCGTCCGGCTTCCCATCGGGGACGTCGCGGGATGAGCACTCGATGAGGGCTCGGTCACTCGGGGTATCCCCGATTTTGTCCTGGTAGGGGCCTTGTCTACACTGGACCAGTTGCCGGGGCGCCTCTGTGTCCGCATATCCGTGCGCAGGGCTCGGTGACATGCACTCATCCGGGTGGCATAAAGCCGCTCGGACCAGCCGAATTGTCATAGGCCCACCATCCGCGTGAGCGGGTGCTGTATGGGAACCGTGGCGAGAAAGGTTAGCGGTCGACCTATGACCATGACAGATCCGATCGCAGACTTCCTGACCCGTCTGCGCAACGCCAACTCGGCGTATCACGACCAGGTGAAAGCTCCGCATTCGAAGCTCAAGGCGAACATCGCCGAGATCTTGAAGCGTGAGGGCTACATCTCCGATTACCGCACCGAGGCCGCGACCGTGGGCAAGACCCTGATCGTCGATCTCAAGTACGGCCCCAGCCGCGAGCGCAGCCTGCAGGGCGTGCGCCGCGTGTCCAAGCCGGGCCTGCGCGTGTACGCGAAGTCCACCAACCTGCCCAAGGTCCTGGGCGGCCTCGGCGTGGCGATCATCTCCACGTCGACCGGCCTGCTGACCGATCGTCAGGCCAAGCAGCAGGGCGTGGGCGGCGAAGTCCTCGCCTACGTCTGGTAAGGGAGGTCAGGACAATGTCGCGTATTGGTAAGAAGCCCATCACCGTCCCGGCCGGTGTCGAGGTCAGCCTCGACGGACAGAACGTCGCGGTCAAGGGGCCCAAGGGCACCCTGGCGCACGTCGTCGCCGAGCCGATCGTCATCAGCAAGGCCGAGAGCGGCGAGCTCGAGGTCGTTCGTCCGAACGACGACCGTCGCAACCGCGCTCTGCACGGCCTGACCCGCACCCTGGTGTCCAACATGATCGAGGGCGTCACCAAGGGCTACGAGAAGAAGATGGAAATCTTCGGCGTCGGTTACCGCGTCCAGGCCAAGGGCTCGAACCTGGAGTTCGCCCTGGGCTACAGCCACCCGGTGCCGATCGAGGCGCCCGAGGGCATCACCTTCGCGGTGGAATCGCCCACCAAGTTCTCGGTCTCGGGTATCGACAAGCAGAAGGTCGGCCAGATCGCCGCGGTGATCCACGGCCTGCGCAAGCCCGACCCGTACAAGGGCAAGGGCATCCGCTATGCCGGTGAGGTCGTTCGCCGCAAGGTCGGGAAGACGGGTAAGTAAGCCATGGCCAAAACAACACAAACCGAAACCAAGTCCGCGCGCAAGCCGCTCGGCAAGGACGCGTCGACCCGTCGCCGCTTCGCGAACGCCCGTCGTCACTTCCGTCTTCGCAAGAAGATCGTCGGCACCACCGAGCGTCCGCGTCTGGTGGTGAACCGCTCCTCGCGGCACCTGCATGCGCAGCTGATCGACGACTCGGTCGGCAAGACTCTCGCCGCCGCGTCCTCCATCGAGGCCGATGTGCGCACGTTCGAGGGCGACAAGTCCGCCAAGGGCCGCAAGGTCGGCGAACTGCTCGCCGCTCGTGCCAAGGCAGCCGGCGTGGATGCCGTGGTCTTCGACCGCGGTGGCCACGACTACCACGGCCGCATCGCCGCCCTCGCGGATGGCGCTCGCGAAGGTGGGTTGAAGTTCTGATGATGCAGACCATGAACGGAAGGAACGTCTGATGCCGGGTCGTCAAAGGCGTGACGGCGGCAACGGACCCGCCGGACAGAACAGCAGCAGCACCCCTGATGGGGGCCGTCAGGAACGTGGCGGCGGTCGTGACCGTCGTGGCGATCGCGGAGGCCGCGACAATGCCGCCGAGAAGAACCAGCTCGAGCGGGTCGTCGCGATCAACCGCGTGTCCAAGGTCGTCAAGGGTGGTCGGCGCTTCAGCTTCACCGCCCTGGTGATCGTGGGCGACGGCAACGGCCTGGTCGGCGTCGGCTACGGCAAGGCCAAGGAAGTTCCCGCGGCGATCCAGAAGGGCGTCGAAGAGGCTCGCAAGGGCTTCTTCCGCGTGCCGATGATCGGCTCGACCGTCACCCACCCGGTTCAGGGTGAGGCGGCGGCCGGTGTTGTCATGCTGCGTCCGGCCGCGCCCGGTACCGGTGTGATCGCCGGTGGCGCCGCGCGTGCGGTGCTGGAATGCGCGGGTATCCACGACATTCTGGCCAAGTCGCTGGGCAGCGACAACGCCATCAACGTCGTGCACGCCACCGTGGCGGCCCTGAAGATGCTGCAGCGCCCCGAGGAGGTGGCCGCCCGTCGCGGTCTGCCGATCGAGGATGTGGCTCCTGCGGGCATGTTGCGTGCGCGCGCGGGACAGGGAGCGTAAGCCATGGCATCAGAGACACCGAAGACACTGAAGATCACTCAGATCAAGAGCAGTATCGGCGCGAAGGCGAACCAGCGTGAGTCGCTGCGTACCCTCGGGCTGCGCAAGATCCGGCAGAGCGTGGTCCGGGAGGACAATGCGCAGAACCGCGGTCTGGTCAATGCCGTGCGCCACCTCGTAAACGTTGAGGAGGTTAACGCATGACCCCGATCAAGCTCCACCACCTGCGTCCGGCTCCGGGCTCCAAGACCGAGAAGACCCGTGTCGGTCGCGGTGAGGGCTCCAAGGGCAAGACCGCGGGCCGCGGTACCAAGGGTACGAAGGCTCGCAAGAATGTGCCCGCCCGTTTCGAGGGTGGCCAGATGCCGCTGCACATGCGGCTGCCGAAGCTCAAGGGCTTCACCAACCCGTTCCGCGTCGAGTACCAGGTCGTGAATGTCGGCGATCTGGCCCAGCTGTTCCCGGAGGGTGGCGAGGTCGGCAAGGCCGAGCTGGTCGCCGCCGGTGCGGTGCGCAAGAACGAGCTGGTGAAGGTGCTCGGCAACGGTGAGATCGGTGTGGCCGTCCAGGTCAGTGCCGACAAGTTCTCCGGCTCCGCCAAGGAGAAGATCGCCGCTGCCGGTGGCACCGCCACCGAGCTGGGCTGACGGCTCTTGTAGTTACAGTGGTCGCCGGACGGGTCGCGAGCCCGTCCGGCGTCGCTGTTAGAGTTCAAGTGTTGTCTGCCAAGACTTGTCGAACCCGGGCATGACCCCACCATGTCGTTAGCCAGGAGGATCTGTGCTTTCCGCCTTCGTGTCGGCTTTCCGCACCCCGGATTTACGGCGGAAGATTCTCTTCACGCTGGGCCTGATCTTGTTGTATCGCGTCGGGGCGTCACTGCCGTCGCCCGGCGTCAACTATCACTCGGTGCGGCACTGTATCGACATCATCAACGGTGGTAACGATGCCGGCATCTACCAGCTGATCAACCTGTTCTCCGGTGGTGCGCTGCTGCAGCTTTCGGTGTTCGCGATCGGCATCATGCCGTATATCACGGCGAGCATCATCATTCAGCTGCTCACCGTCGTGATTCCGCGTTTCGAAGAGCTGCGTAAAGAAGGCCAATCCGGCCAGAACAAGATGACGCAGTACACCCGCTATCTGGCGGTGGCGCTGGCGGTGCTGCAGGCCACCGGCCTGGTGGCGCTGGCCGCGCGCGGCCAGCTGCTGCGCGGGTGCCCGGACAACATCCTGTCCGATCAGAGCATTTTCGCCATGATCATCATCGTGCTGGTGATGACCGCAGGTGCGGCGCTGGTCATGTGGTTCGGCGAACAGATCACCGAGCGCGGCGTCGGCAACGGTATGTCGCTGCTGATCTTCGCGGGTATCGCCGCGCGCCTGCCCAGCCAGGGCAAGTCGATTCTGGACAGCCGCGGTGGGCTGATCTTCGGCGCGGTCATCGTCGCCGCGCTGGTGGTCGTCGTCGGCGTGATCTTCGTCGAACAGGGTCAGCGACGGATCCCGGTGCAGTACGCCAAGCGCGTCGTCGGGCGCAAGATGTACGGCGGCTCGTCGACCTATCTGCCGCTGAAGGTCAACCAGGCCGGCGTCATCCCCGTGATCTTCGCCTCCTCGCTGCTGTACCTACCGAACCTGGTGTCACAGCTGACCCAGGCCTCGGCGGGCGCCAAGTCCAGCTGGTGGCAGAAGATCATTCAGGAATACCTGGTGAACCCCGGTAATCCGGTGTACGTCGCGATCTACTTCGCGTTGATCGTGTTCTTCACCTACTTCTACGTCGCGATCACCTTCAATCCGGAGGAGCGCGCCGACGAGATGAAGAAGTTCGGCGGCTTCATTCCCGGATATCGTCCGGGTAAGCCGACCGCGGACTATCTGACTCGAGTGCTGAGCCGAATCACCCTCCCCGGTTCTATCTATCTTGGTGCTGTGGCCGTATTGCCGAATCTGTTCTTGCACATCGGCGGTAATGGAGGAGCTGCGAGCCAGCTGCCGTTCGGTGGTACCTCGATACTCATCGTCGTGAGTGTGGGCCTCGATACGGTCAAACAGATCGAGAGCCAGTTGATGAACAGAAATTACGAAGGGTTCCTCAAGTGAGAGTCGTACTGCTCGGACCTCCGGGTGCCGGTAAGGGCACGCAAGCCGAACTGCTGTCGGACAAGCTCGGCGTACCGCACATCTCCACGGGGAATTTGTTCCGCGCGAACATTTCCGAGCAGACTCCGCTGGGCCGGGAGGCGCAGAAGTACCTCGACGCGGGCAATCTGGTGCCCAGCGACGTGACCAACCGCATGGTGGAGTCGCGTATCGCCGAGCCGGACGCGGTGAACGGATTCGTGCTCGACGGTTACCCGCGCACGGTCGATCAGGCCGAGGCGCTCGAGCGCATGCTCAAGGAGTCCGATCACGAACTCGACGCCGTCATCAGCATCGATGTCGACGAGGAGGTCGTGGTGCAGCGCATGCTCGCGCGCGGCCGCGGCGACGACACCGAAGAGGTCATCCGCAACCGCATGCACGTGTACCAGTCGGAGACGGCCCCGCTGCTCGAGCACTACGACGGGCTGGTCGTGACGGTCAACGGCGTCGGTGCGGTCGACGAGGTCAACGCGCGCATGCTCGCGGCGTTGGGCCACTGACGCGATATGGTTTTCGGCCGTAAGCACAAGAAGGTGGTGCCGTTCCGCACCGCCGGCGAGCTCGACGCGATGGCGGCGGCCGGGGCGATCGTGGGTCGGGCGCTGGTCGCCGTGCGTGCGGCGGCCAAGCCCGGCGTCTCCACCCTCGAGCTGGACGAGGTCGCCGAGCAGGTGATCCGCGAGGCCGGGGCGGTACCCTCGTTCAAGGGCTATCACGGATTTCCGGGCTCGATCTGCTCGTCGGTGAACGACCGTGTGGTGCACGGCATTCCGTCGTCCCAGGAGATCCTCGGCGAGGGTGACCTTGTGTCGATCGACTGCGGCGCGATCCTGGACGGCTGGCACGGCGATTCGGCGTGGACATTCGGCATCGGCGAGATCATCGAGGCCGACCGCCTGCTGAGCGAGGCGACCAAACTGTCGATGGAGGCCGGTATCGCGGCCATGCTGCCCGACAATCGGCTCACCGACATCTCGCACGCCATCGAACTGGGCACCCGCGTCGCGCAGCGTGAACACGGCCGGGACTACGGCATCGTCGACGGCTACGGCGGGCACGCCATCGGCCGGGAGATGCATATGGATCCGTTCCTGGCGAACGAGGGTGAGCCCGGGCGCGGGCCGAAACTCGTCGTCGGATCGGTGCTGGCGATCGAGCCGATGCTGACGCTGGGCACGGTCGATACGAAGGTGCTCGACGATGATTGGACCGTTGTCACCACGGATGGTTCGCGTGCGGCGCACTGGGAGCACACCGTAGCCGTAACCGACGATGGCCCGCGCATTCTGACCGTACGCCCGGAGTAGCAGCGGGAGGCCGCGCTCGATTGGCCGTAACCGACGATGGCCCGCGCATTCTGACCGTACGCCCGGAGTAGCAGCGGGAGGCCGCGCTCGATTGGCCGTAACCGACGATGGCCCGCGCATTCTGACCGTACGCCCGGAGTAGCAGCGGGAGGCCGCGCTCGATTGGCCGTAACCGACGATGGCCCGCGCATTCTGACCGTACGCCCGGAGTAGCAGCGGGA
>NZ_JAGPOX010000238.1 GCF_019038435.1 Nocardia alni | reverse complement strand
CCTACTGGCCCGGATCGAGCGGCACGAACAGAAAGAGCACTCCCAACAGCCCACCGACCGCACTCACCAGACTGCCGCATCACCGGCAGCCGCGTGAACCCCCGAAGAACTTGCGGGCGGGACCACTAAGTAACCACCGGCTTTGCTCGGTCCCCCTTCGCACCCACGTAACACCCTCTCCAGCGCATTACTCACTCAGTCGATCGCCGTCCTGCGCAACCCCATTCGCTGAGCACCCACATCCCGGACAACCCGCCCCCGGACACGCTCAGTCCACCCGCGCAGCAACCACCTTCTCCGCCCGCCGCCGCCGCAGATCCGCGATCTCCTGCTCGAAATCCTCAGCCGAGCTGAACGACCGGTACACCGACGCGAATCGCAGATAAGCGACCTCGTCGAGATCGCGCAGCGGACCCAGGATCGCCAGACCGACCTCGTGACTGGGCACCTCCGGGGATCCCGTGCCGCGCACCGCGTCCTCGACCTGCTGAGCCAGCAGGTTCAGCGCGTCGTCGTCCACCTCGCGGCCCTGGCACGCACGGCGAACCCCGCGGATCACCTTCTCCCGGCTGAACGGTTCGGTGACACCGCTGCGTTTGACCACCGACAGGATCGCGTTTTCGACGGTGGTGAACCGTCGTCCGCATTGCGGGCAGGCACGGCGACGCCTGATCGCGGTGCCTTCCTCTGCCTCACGCGAGTCGACCACCCGTGAGTCCGGGTGCCGACAGTACGGGCAATGCATCCGAGTTCCTTCGTCGATGCCTGCAATCGTCCATAGCCATGCTGTATCTCCACAGCATTGTCGAGGATACCTGTCAGACTGCCCGGACACGGATGCGCGGTGGCACACGGGTATTACCGCCCCGAGACGGGCGCGTCGTGCACCTGCGCCACCGTGGGCTGCGGATCGACCCCCGCCCCGGCGCGCAGCTGTGCCAGACCGAGCAATCCGCACACGACCGCGGCGCTGACCAGGGCGGACACCGCCAGCGTCGCCAATCCGAGACGCGCCCGCTCGACCCGCACCTGCGGATGGGGTGCGTACGACAGCCGCACCCGCGGCCTCTCGTACCGCACCACCGCGGCACGCGGCCGCACCGCTGCGGGGGCATGGACCGCTCGCAGCCGCCGGGTGTTCGCGCCGCGGCACGCCGCCGCGCGGACCTCACGCGGTGCGGCGCCGCGGTAGTCCTCGCCGCCCGCGTCATCGTAATCGGTTGCGACCATGTCGAATCGGTTGATCGCGTGACTCACCGTCGTGCGCATCGAACAGACCTCCAAGGGTGGGGTACTGGGCAAATCTTCAGCGTTCGATCATGTGTTCGAAGAACTGGTGTTCGATTTTTACCATGAGCCACCGACAAAGTCACTGCTTTCGCAACATGCGTCGAACAGATGTTTGAAACCTGGGGGCGGGCGGACTACATTCGGATCACACAATCGCCGAGGGGTCGCCGGCACACCCACCCGGTGACTCGAACAGACGGCGGCACGAGCACGAGTACCGCGGCACGCGGTACGCAGGAGGACCGAGCACATCCATGAACGGGAGGACCACGACCGTGAATGAGCGCAGCGAGCCGATCACACGCACCGCGCCCATCGCGCGCGCCGCGGCGAGTGTCGAGGGGGTGCGGCCGTGAACGACCCCACCGCGGACGACTCCGTCCCCGCCGACGACGGCATCGAATCACCCGCTGCGGGAACGGATCTCACCGCCCGCCAGCGCAGGGTGCTCGAGGTCATCCGTAGCTCGGTGAGCGAGCGCGGATATCCGCCGAGCATCCGCGAGATAGGCGACGCGGTCGGCCTCACCTCGACCTCCTCGGTCGCCCACCAGCTGCGCGCCCTGGAGCGCAAGGGCTTTCTGCGCCGCGATCCGAATCGTCCACGCGCCGTGGACGTCCGGGGCCTGGACGAGACGGCGATGCGCGCGGTCGCGGGCGTCCCCGCACTGCACGCGGTGCCCAGCGAGTCCACCACGTCCGATCAGCCGGTCCCCACCTATGTGCCGGTCCTGGGCCGGATCGCGGCCGGTGGCCCGATCCTGGCGGAGCAGGCGGTGGAGGACGTGTTCCCGCTGCCGCGCGAACTCGTCGGCGACGGTTCGCTGTTCCTGCTCAGGGTCGTCGGCGAGTCGATGATCGACGCGGCGATCTGCGACGGCGACTGGGTCGTGGTACGGCAGCAGAACGTCGCCGAGAACGGCGATATCGTCGCGGCGATGATCGAGGGCGAGGCCACGGTCAAGACCTTCAAGCACACCGGCAAACAGGTCTGGCTGCTGCCGCACAACCCGCTGTTCGAGCCGATCCCGGGCAACGACGCGCAGATCCTGGGCAAGGTCGTCACGGTGATCCGCAAGATCTGAGCGCCCGCCACACGACGACATCGGCCCGGCACTGCGCAGTGCCGGGCCGATCCGTTCGACGGGCCGAATGTCAGCGGCGGAAGCGCTCGCGCAGAATCGGGTCGTTCTCCCACCACAATCCGGCGCCCTGAACGGCGCCCGCCGTCGCCTGCGCGTCCGGGGCCGTCTGGCTGAACCTGCGCCGCCGGGCGGGTGCGGGCGAGGCCGCCTCGGCGGCGTCGAGTTCGGCATCGACCTCGGCGGCCTTGCGACGCTCGTCCGAGGCCCACGCCCGCATCAACGCGAACAGGTACGGCAGCCCGAGCACATCGCCCAGCACCCAGATGATCCCCGCGGAGATGGTCTGGTCCATGCGCAGGTCCGGCCCCCAGGTGCGGCCGACCGCGGTGTAGTAACCGACCGCGATCAGCGGGCCCCACCACAGCACGATGCCCAGGATGCCGTCGGCGAGCGATTCGAAGATCGTGATCAGCAGCGAGATGCCCTGCGAGTACCGGTGCGGCACCGGATCGGCCTGCAATCGCGAATAGAAGTACACGAAGCCGATGAGCACCAGCACGATCCGGGTGAGCGCGTCGGCCGCCCCGTTCCGCAGCACGATCCCGTACCAGGGTGAGAGGTACAGCAACCAGGGCGTGGCGAGCATCGCCAGCGAGGGCCCCAGTGGGAAGGTCATCGCCCGCGCGAGCGTCGATTGCAGGATCCGGTCCAGCCGGGCCTGTCCGGCCGGTCCCAGCGCTCCGCGCAGCACCGTGAAAGGCTGCCCGCTGGCCAGCCCGAACGGCACAACGTACAGCAGCAGCAGCGATTGCAGCGCCCGCGGCCACATCAGCGTGTCCGAGTAGACGCCGACGAAGCTGATCCCGCTGAGCAGCCAGATCCCCAAACCCATCAGACCGAACATGGCCGGGCGCTGCCGCGGAATCGGCGTGCCCGCGCGAGCCGACCGCACGCGCGCAGCCCAGTACCCGACCGCGAGCACCACGACCACCACGACCGTGGAGGTGTCCCAGCGCCAGGACGTGAATGCGGACTGCAAGCTCAGCGGTGTCTCGATCCATCCCACGGCAGCCAGTATCCACCCGCGCGTACGGGCGATCCGACGAGGGCGAGGCGTCCCGGTGCTCCGGCGAACGAGCGTGATCGGCGTCATAACCGCGTGGGCGGGTGCGGATCTCCCGCCGAATCACCTGCGGCCGATCACCTTTCACCCCCCGGTCCGGCATCGTGGCGGGCGCGGCCCGCACTCCGCTCAGAGGTGCGCGGAATTGGGATTGACGTGCGTCGGGCCGTGAGAGGCCTCACAGTGCGCCGGATCCCGCACACCGAACGCGATCAGTTCCGGACGCGCGTGATCGACCTGAAGCGTGGCGTGCTCGATGTGGTGCTCGTCGTGCAGCCAGCCCGCCAGGGCCTCCCGCACGGCGTGGCAGTCGCGCCCTGTCTCGACCAGGACATGCGCCGACAGCGCCGGAGAGCCCGAGGTGATCTCCCAGATGTGCAGATCGTGCACCTCCACCACGCCGTCCTGGGCCGCCATGGCCTGTCCGATCTCGGTCGGATCCAGATCCGCCGGTGCGGCCTCGAGGAAGATCCGGCTCGACGCGCGCACCAGACCGATACCGGCCCTGACCATCAGCACGACGACCACCAGCGAGGCGATCGCGTCGGCGCGGGCGAAGCCGGTGACCAGGATCACCGTACCGGCCACGGCGGTCGCGATGAAGGCGAACAGGTCGTTGAGGATGTGCTGGTAGGCGCCCTCGACATTCAGGCTGCTCCGGTTGGCTCGCGAGATCATCCAGCTGGCGGCGAGGTTCACCACGACCCCGATCAGCGCCGTGACCAGCACCAGGGCGCCGGTGACGGCCGGCGGATGCACCAGCCGGCGCACCGCCTCGTAGCCCAGCCACGCGGACAGCAGCAGCAGGGTGATCCCGTTGGCCTGTGCGGACAGGATCTCCACGCGCTTCCAGCCGAAGGTCATCCGCCCGGCGGCGGGACGCGCGGCCAGGCGAATCGCCCACAGCGCCAACGCGATCGAGGCGGCGTCGGTCAGCATGTGCGCGGCGTCGGACAGCAGCGCCAGCGACCCGGCGATCACGCCGGCGACCACCTCGCCGAGCATGAACGCCGCGATCAGCGCCAGCGCCGCGCCCAGCCAGCGCCGGTCGCTGTCGGCCGTGGCGTGGGCGTGCGTATGCCCGCCACCGTGTGCGTGTCCGGCGTGAGCCGTCGCCATCATGTCCCCTTTCCGCGTATTCGATCTCTCCTTCGGATAGTATGCACACATCACTATGTGTGCAAGACCACTGGTAGCGAGGTTTTCCGGCGTGTCGGAGAGCTCGACTCGGGGGTCCATGAAAAGAATTGCGGTGCACCATCTTTCGCGATACCAGTCGCGAGTCGGCGCGTCCAACTTGACATATCGAGCGAAAGGGTCGAATATTTCCAGGTCAGCACCTCGCTAGGCGAGGCTCCTGTACGAACACAGGCCACTGATCTCACGACGTCGAGAGACGCCCAAGGTTAGGACAGATCTTCCCGGATTAAGGGGTGATCCCAAGTGGCTGCCTTTCGGGGATTACGTCGTGCAGTGCCGAAGCTCTGACGAGAGGGGTGTCTGCCTGTTGATTCGAGCAGGTTCTCCCCTTCTGTCGGCATGGGTCTGATCACCGAGTAATGACGCGCTCGTGCGTCCTGGCAGCAAGGAGGTGGGGACACCACTATGACCGGCGATAGTCCGTATCCGAGTCCGGATCGAAAACGTTCTTCGTCCCCAGCTCGCTGCAACTCCACGACTGCCTGACCGAAGCAGACACCAGTCATCGGCTCATCCCGTCGGCCCGCGCCGCATGCGGGTCGACGCAGGTCTCCGTGCGCTCAGGCATGCCCGGATCATGTTGTGGCAGTTGGTCTTCCGCAAGGAGTCCAGCATGACCTTCAACACCTTCACCCGGCGTAACTCCGTGATGGCCGCCCTCGGCGAGTCAGCTCGTCGTGTCCGGGCGCGCTACCACCTCACTCCCGAGGAGCGCCACAACCTGCGCGCCTCGCAGACCCCGCTCGCGGTGGTCACCGCATCCCTCGGCGCCCGCTCACACCGGCAATAGGAAGCTCCGGCCCCGCGCCGTCGATCTGCCCCGCACGACCACAGCACGCCTGCCGCCGACGTCAGGGCGCGCCGAAAACGCAGCACAGCAACACAATTCAGGAAGGGAGGGAACGGCGATGGCCTTCTTCTCCAACGGCGTCAGCCGCCGCACCACCACCGTCACCCCGTCCGCGGCACCCGCCAACGGCACCGCCGTACTGGACAGCGCCCACGTCGGCGACATCGTCGGCGCGCTGGGCCGGGTCGGCCAGCACGACAGCGCCGAAGGTCGCACCCGCTGGCAGCGATTCCGGATGCTCTTGGCCATCATGGGCCCCGGCCTCATCGTGATGGTCGGCGACAACGACGCCGGCGGTGTGGCCACCTACGCGCAGGCCGGCCAGAACTACGGCATGGCGCTGGTCTGGACGCTCGCGCTGCTGATCCCGGTGCTCTACGTCAACCAGGAGATGGTGGTCCGCCTCGGCGCGGTCGCCGGCGTCGGCCACGCGCGGCTGATCTTCTCCCGGTTCGGCAGGTTCTGGGGCGCGTTCAGCGTGGGCGACCTGTTCATCGTCAACGCGCTCACTATCGTCACCGAATTCATCGGTGTCACGTTGGCGCTCAACTACTTCGGCGTACCCCGGGCCATCTCGATCCCGCTGGCGGCCGTGCTGCTGTTCGCGATGGTCGCCGGCGGATCGTTCCGGCGCTGGGAGCGGTTCCTGTTCGGGCTGATCGCGCTGAACATCGTGATGTTCCCGCTGGCGTTCATGGTGCACCCGAGCATCACCACCACCGCGCGGGGCGTCATCCCGTCGTTCCCGGGCGGCTTGAATTCCACCCTGTTGCTGCTGATCGTGTCCATCGTCGGCACCACCGTGGCGCCCTGGCAGCTGTTCTTCCAGCAGTCCAACATCGTCGACAAGCGCATCACCCCGCGCTGGATCAAGTTCGAGCGCGTGGACCTGTGGATCGGCATCGTCGTGGTGATGATCGGCGCGATCGCGATCATGATGGCCGCGTCGTTCGGCCTGGCGCCCGGCGCACTGGGCAACTTCACCGACGCCGGTGCGGTGGCCCGGGCCCTGCACGACCACATGGGCCGGGGCGTCGGCGCCCTGTTCGCGATCCTGCTGCTGGACGCCTCGCTGGTCGGCGCCAACGCGGTGAGCCTGGCCACCACCTACGCCCTCGGCGACACCATGGGCAAGCGGCACTCGCTGCACTGGAAGATCACCGAGGCGCCGCTGTTCTACGCCGGGTACGCGATCCTGCTGACCATCTCCGGGGCGGTGGCGTTCAGCCCCGATCACGTGCTGGGCCTGCTGACCCAGGGCGTGCAGGCGCTGGCCGGTGTGCTGCTGCCCTCGGCGACGGTATTCCTGGTGCTGCTGTGCAACGACAGGGCGGTATTGGGCCCGTGGGTCAACACCGCCAAGCAGAACATCCTGGCGGGCGTCATCGTCTGGTCGCTGGTACTGCTGTCGCTGGCGCTCACCGCGACGACGTTCTTCCCGCATCTGTCCATGCTCACCCTGGAAATCGGCTTCGGCGCCGGTGTGCTGATCGGCGTGCTCGGCGGGATCGCCGTGATGCTGGCCAAGCAGCGCGCGGATCGCCGGGACGCCGAGCGGACCGCGGCCGACCTGGGCGGGCTGGATCCCGAGCAGATCGAGGAACTCGATGACACCAAGCTGTCCCGCGCCGAGCGCAAGCAGGTGCTCGGGCAGGACCGGGAGACCTGGCGCACCCCGGCGCTGGACACCCTGGAGCGACCGTCGTTCTCCTCGTTGCGCATGGCGGGCATGTTCGCTCTGCGCGGATACCTGCTCATCGCGGTGGCACTGGTCGGTGTGAAGATCTTCCAGCAGATCACTGGCTGAACCAGTCTGACCACCGGATTCGGATATCCGAATGGCCCGGCTCCGGACAATTCTTCCGGCGCGTGGATTCATTAAGCCCATTCGCGGCATTCCGTGATCGGAAACGCCGAATAGCGCTGGATTCGCTGCATTCCCGGCTACTGCGGTACGGTATATGCAATCCGAGTTGATCCGTGTCCGTGCGAAAGGGCTCAGTGATGGCCAAGAAGGTCACCGTCACACTCATCGACGATTACGACGGGAAGTCCAAAGCGGATGAGACCGTACAGTTCTCGATCGATGGTGTGGCCTACGAAATCGATCTGTCCACGTTGAATGCAGGCAAGCTGCGGGGCTCGCTCGAGCCTTGGACGGAAAAGGCCCGGAAGGTGGGCCGACTGAAGGCGGGAAGCACGGCGCGCCCGAAGTCCGCAGCCGATCGCGAGCAAACCGTCGCGATCCGGGAATGGGCGAAGAAACACGGCTACAACGTGTCGGCCCGCGGCCGAATTTCCTCCGAGATCGTCGCCGCATATCACAAAGCCAACAAGTCGTAGACCCGAGGCGTTTACCGGTGAGCCCCGGCTGCCAGGCAGCCGGGGCTCACTCGCGTTCGCTCATCGAGCGAGCCTGACCTTGCCAGGATCGGCAAACTGCCCCTCGAGCGGGTAACCTGGGATTCTGGTTCGGCATCACGCCGTTCCCGCAAGTCGCAGCGTCGGATTGAGCGGGGGTGCGTTTGACTCGAAATCACCGAATCACGGACCTGGCCCGCCAATGGCGTGACGCTGTGGCGGATACCGGTTTCGTGCCGATGTCCCGGCGCGAGCTCGAACGGCTTTTGTCCGATCTGCTCGCGCAGTTTATCGCTGCCCTCAGCGACGAGTTCTTCGACCGGAAGGCCGCCGCCGAGGTGGGCGCGCGACTCGTCCGCGCCAATCTGACCGATCCACAGGTGCTGGCCCGATCCGCCGAAGCCCTGGCGCCGCTCGCGGATCTGCTGACCTCACACGCGGACCGCCTCATCCCGGCGCTGGGCGAGCTGTCCCGGGGCTACACCGAGGAATTGCTGGCCACCCGCGCCCGCCATCAGGAGATGCTGCACTCGGCGATGGCCGACGCCCGCAACGCCGCCGAGGCGCGCTTCCGGGTGGTCTTCGACAACGCCGCGATCGCCATCGGCATCGGCGACGCCGATGGCCGGGTCGTGGACGCCAATCCGGCGCTGGCCGCGATGGTGGGCACACCGATGGCCCGGCTGCGCGGCCAGCTGATGTCGGAGCTGGTGCATCCCGACGATCACCATCTGGTGCGGTCCCGGATCTTCGACGACCTGATCACCTCCGGCGCCGGTACGATGCGTTTGGAGCTGCGGTATCCCCGGGCCGACGGCGGGGCGGGCT
>NZ_JAGPOX010000237.1 GCF_019038435.1 Nocardia alni | reverse complement strand
AGATGTGTGTAAGAGACAGGCTACGCAGCGCCCGCAGCTGCTACGACCACCTCGCCGGCCGCCTCGGCGTAGCGGTCACCGAGGCTCTCCTGGAACGGGAGGCCCTGATCCGCACCGACGGCGTAGGCGGCACCATCCGTGCCGAAGGTGACTGCCTGGCGGCCCCCCTACGCGACCACCCCTACACCCTCGGCCCCAACGCCGACCCTCTGTTCACCGCCCTCGGCGTAGACCTGTCCACCACCCGCAACCAACGCCGCCCCCTCCTACGCTTCTGCGTCGACTGGAGCGAACAACGCCACCACCTCAGCGGCGCCCTCGGCGCCGCAGTCCTGACCCGCATGGAATCCGCCGGCTGGCTCCGCCGCCACGACTCCCGCCGCTCCCTGCGCCTCACCGACCCGGGCGCCAAGGCCCTGAACAACGTCCTCGGCCTGGATCTAGCAGCCTGAGCCGGCGGCAATCTCATTTCACCCTGCGCTGTATCCGACATCGAGACTTGTCCTGCGAAGCCGGTCGTCGGCGCGAGCTACGTGGTGATCTTCCCGGCAGCAAACCCACTCGGCCAGCGGCCGGCAGCGCTGGGTTTCCTTGCAGGCGCGGATTGCCATACCAGAAAACCACGCCTTGACAGCGTAGGGGCCGACGAGCCATTCTGGAAACTATGGAAACCAACATAGTTTCCTCAGATTCCAGGCAGCGGCGTGCCGAGGTGATCATCGACGCGGCCGGTCGACTGTTCCTCGCGCCCGGCTCCGGGCGGGTCAGCATGGACGATCTCGCCCGCGAGCTGGGGATGAGCAAGAAGACGATCTACCGTTCGTTCCCCGACAAGTACAGCCTGATGACCGCGGTGCTGGACCGGCAGTTCGAGGCGATTGAGCGCAGGCTGGTCGCGGCGGCGCAGGATACGCAGGACAGGCCGTTCGGCGAGCGGATGCAGGGGTTCCTGCTCGCAGCCTGCGGGGAGCTCTGGCGGATCGGCGCGGCCCAGCTCGCCGCCGGCAGGGGCGATGCAGTGCTGCGCCGGCACGTGGAACAGCGGATCGACGCGGTGGTCTACCAGCGGCTCGACGAGCTGTTCCGGGACGGGCACCGGCGGGGGCTGCTCTCGGCGCCGCCGGCGCTGCTGGGTGAGATCATCCGCGGCGCGGTGGAGCGGCTGCTGAACTCGCCGTTGCCACGCCAACTCGAGTGGACCGCGGCCGATCTGCTGCGGGCAACCGTCGACACGATGCTCTACGGGGCCATCCGCCCCGGCAGTGAACAAGTAGAACCCGCCACAACCCGAGTATCAGAAAGGAAGGACGCCTCATGAATATCGCAATCATCGGCACCGGCCTCATCGGCTCCCAGGTGATCCAGCGACTCACGGCGGCCGGACACGACGCGACCGGGCATTCCCGCTCGACCGGCGTGGACCTGCTCACCGGCGCCGGGCTCGCCGACGCCCTCCGCGGCGCCGAGGTCGTCGTGAACGTGAGCAACTCACCGACCTTCGACGAGGACTCCCTCGACTTCTTCCGTACCACGGTGACCAACCTGCTGACCGCCGCGCAGGCGGCGGACGTGAAGCACCTCGTGACGCTGTCGATCGTCGGCGTCGACCTGGTGCCCGACCTGGCCTACTACCGGGCCAAGACTCTGCAGGAGGAACTGGTCGAGGCCGGGCCGATCCCGTACTCGATCGTGCGCGCCACTCAGTTCATGGAGTTCGTCGAGCCGACGATGAGCTGGACGACCGACGGCGATGTCGTGCGCCTGCCCGCCACCCCGATCCAGCCCATCAGCTCCGCCGACGTCACCGCCGAGGTCGCCGACGTCGCGGCCGGGGCCCCGCTGCAGGGCATCCGCAACATCGGCGGGCCCGACGTCTTCGCCCTCGACGAGTTGGGGCGTATCACGCTGGCGGCGACCGGCGGCAACCGTCGTGTCGTCACCGACGAGACCGCTGGATTGTTCGCCGCGGTCAAGGGGAACGCGCTCCTCGCGCCCGCAGACGCCCACCTGACCGGCACCCACTACCGTGACTGGCTACGGTCGCGATGACCACCATGAACGTCTATGACGCCGTCACGACCCGGCGGGCGGTGCGCGGATTCACCGATCAGCCGATCCCGCAGCCGGCGCTCGAGCGCGTACTGTCCGCGGCGGCCTGGTCACCGTCCGGATCGAACCTGCAGCCGTGGCACACCTACGTGGTCACCGGAGCGCCGTTGGCGGAGCTGAAGAAGCGGGTAGGGGAACGTCTGGCCGCGGAAGATTCCTGGGACGAGCCGCAGTACGAGATGTATCCGCCCGAGCTGAAATCGCCGTACCGGGAGCGCCGATCCGCATTCGGCACGCAACGCTACGGTGCGCTCGGCATTTCCCGCGAGGACGTCGAGGCGCGCCAGCGGGCCGCAGCCGACAACTGGGCCTGTTTCGGCGCGCCCGCCGCCCTGTTCTGCTACATCGACCGCGACATGGGCCGACCCCAATGGTCCGACGTCGGCATGTACCTGCAGACGGTCATGCTGCTGCTGCGCGCCGAGGGGCTGCACAGTTGCACGCAGATGGCATGGGCGAAGTTTCACAAGACAGTCGCGCAGGTCCTGTCGCCGCCGAGCGAGCTGATTCTCTTCTGCGGCATGTCGATCGGGTTCGAGGACCCCACGATCATTCACCCCCGGACAGGCCGGGCGCCACTCGACGAGACCGTCAGCTTCGTCTCAGGTTAAATGACCACCGCGCGGCCGTGGGTTCGGGCCGGGTGCTCGTCACGCGATCCCTCGAGGGTTCGCGATGAGCATGCGCCAGCCGTGCTCGGGCGTGTGCTTCAAGACGTTCGTGGCGGTGCCCCGCGACTCGATCCGCTGTCCATCCGGGGTGGTGATCCACAGGGTGTAGTCGACGATGATCAGCGCGATGTCGCCACGACGGAACACATGCCGGGTGTGGTTGTCCAGATGCGCGTGGGCGGCGATCAGGTTTTTCACCTCTTGTCTGACGAGGTCGTGGCCTTCGACGACCGAGCCGTCGGAGGTACGCATGGTGGCGTCGGGCTCGTAGAGAGCCAGGAGACGGTCGGCGTCAGCGGCGTTGAGCGCGTGGTCGAACGCGGTGGAGAAGTCAGCAGGGTCGCTGATCGTGGTGTCCATCGGAATTTCCTTTCCAGCCACGAGCGCGCGCAGCGTGGCCAGTGAGGTGGCCCGGCCACCGACGACGAGGTCGCCATCGGCGATTTCAAAGAAGCGGACCCAGACGCGCTGGGCGTTCTCCTCGATCGGAGCGCAGCCCTCGATCGTCATGAGTTCGCGGGTGATGCACGCGCCCAGCTCGTGTTTGGACGCCTCGGTCATCGCGCCGTGCAGCGTGGTGACTTCGACGTAGTAAAGCGGTTGCGACGGGATGCCAGTCGCCTTGACGAACGCCGTCCCTGGCAGCTGCTCAAACAGCACCCAGGTCAACTCCGGCGCGACGGTGCTGCCCGCGAACCCCTCGGCCGAGTAGGTGAGTTCACCGAGTGCGGCGGCGATCCGTTCGGGGTCGTGGCCACGGAAGGCGCTGTCGTTCGTAGTGATCTTGACTAGTGCCATGTCGGGAGGTCCTTCCGAAAGGTTTCGATGCGCTCGGCGAGCGCGTCGGGTCGTTCCAGCGGTAGCAGGTGCCCGGCGTCGGGGATGACGTCGAGACGAGCGTTGGGGATGAGGTCGGTGACGTGGCTGCGCATGAGCTCCACCGGCTCCACGCGGTCGATCCTCGAGGACGTTTCGTGCAGTGACACCCCGTCGGAGGTGATGTAAGAATCGGTCACGCTTCATCACGTTAGCGACGACCATAGGTGTAGAAGGGACCTCCACCGGTGAAAAGAAGACAAGCGATTCGGCGGGTGCCGTTTCAGGCGCCCACGCCGTTCGGCGTCGAGGTGATGTCGATCGCACAACTGTGGGCGATGGCCCCGCCTGGTTACCTCGCCTCACCGCAGCGCCCGACCTTCCACCTGCTGCTGCTGGTGACCGGGGGCGCGACCACACACACCCTTGACTTCGAGGAGTACCACCTGACCCGCGGCTCCGCGCTATGGGTGCGGCCCGGCCAGGTCCAAGTCTTTGGTGAACGCGCCGTCGGTGACCTGGTGCTGTTCCAGCCAGACTTCCTCATCCCCGGCACCCACGCGGCGGCGCTCGCGGACAACCACTGCGGCCCGGTCACCGTGACCGCGCCCTTCGAACCGGCCCGCCGCGCGCTCCGCCACGAGTACGACCGCGCCCGGCAGTCGACCCTCGTCTCAGCCGAGACGCTGCGCCATCTGCTCTCGATCCTCATTCTGGAACTCGCACGCGCCGCCCCGGAGCACACCCCCGATCGCACTGGTCTGGACGCCCGCTTCCGCGCCTTGCTCGAACGCGACTTCACCACCGCCCATGACGTCGATCACTACATCCGACAACTCGGCTACACCGCCCGCACCCTCAACCGCGCCACTCGAGCAGCGGCGGGCGAATCACCGAAACAGGCCATCAACCGGCGCCTCGTCCTCGAAGCCTGCCGCCTGCTTGCCCACACCGACCAACCGATCACCCAACTCGCCCGCCGCCTGGGTTTCCGCGACCCGTCGAACTTCTCGGCCTTCTTCGCCACCCAGACCGGGCAGTCACCGAGTGTGTTCCGCGCGGCCACCCGACCGTGACCGACCGACCCGGTTCCAACCCCGCCGCAGACGGGCGCGCATAGAAACCGACCCCACGATGCCGAACTCGACATGGCGCCTCGAACACCTCGACGACTACGACGCCGCCCGCTCCTGGCACAGCCAGGAAGCCCACATCATCGACACCACCGGGTACTCCCGGGCCACCGCAACCAGGTCGTGCGACGAGTGCATCTACCGCATTTACGGACTGCACAAGGACTGGCTGGCACCACTCGCACCGCCGACGACAGGCTGATGGGCCGTGGGGTGCAGGGGTCTGCGCCAATTCGCGGCCGAAAACCCGCACCTCGAACTAGTCAAACCAGCTGGTAGACATACAGATCGAACCTGCACATAGTTGCGGTGTCTCGTGACGTTCGGCCCGTGCGGGGTCGTGCCCCGGCCAGGGGGTCTCACTCCAGTGAAACAGGCTGGTAGAGGCAGGGATTGGAGCGTACAACGTGACGGAAGAAGTCGACATTGGCGGTCGCATCTCGCTGCTGAATCACGGCTGAGGGGGGTTAGCTCACAGCTTATCGGCCGGTTCGAGAAGATCGGGTTGGCGAGAAGATACGTCCGATTGCGCGCAACAGCGCACGGAACTCGGCGCGGTTGGGGCGAACTCCCAGCTTGGCGTACATCATCACGTTGCCGTACTCGGCCATCCGCACGATCTTGCCGTCGATGACGTCGAAGCGCGTCAGGTAGGTATTGCGGTAGGGCTTGCCGGTGCGGGCGACGATCATGTCACCGTTCGCATGGAAGAACACTTCGCCTCCGTCCGGCGTAACGGTCCACTGGTGGTCACGCCAGACCAGAGGATCGAACTTGTCGAACAGGGCCCTGGTATAGCCGAGGATCTCCTCTCGGCCGCTGACGTCAGCAACGCAGAAGCCCTGTCGGCGACGGGCAATGATGTCTGCGACCCCATCGGTATTCGTGACGGCGTTCGAGTGCATGAACAGTTGCTCGGCATCGTCTCTCAGGGTTTGCGCCACGGCGTCGATGTCCTTCGCTTCCACGGCTCGGATGAACTCCTTGGCCGTCTCCAGTGTCGAGCCGTTCGTCCGTCGAGTGCTCACGACCGCGCCTTCTGGCCGGGCCTCCTCTGTTCGAGCGCCAGCGTCCGGCGAGATCGGTGCTGTCCTGGTCATGTCTTCTCCATCGTGTCGGTGCGGCGGGCTTCGTGCTGGTGTGCCACCCGTCAGCCTTGCTCGAGGGGCACACCACCGAGCCTGCGCGGCATCGCCGAATGCAGGAAGACTTCACTGAAGGTAGTACTGGCAGGGTCACGCAGAGGGCCGAGGCAGAGTTGATTCAGGAGAGGATGGGACGATGGCGGGCAACAATCGCAACGGCCTCGCGGACTATCTGCGTCAGCGCAGAGCGGCGATGACGCCGCCGGGTCTGAACGGTCGACCACGAACGTCGCGGCGCCGCGTACTTGGGTTACGTCGGCAGGAGATGGCCGACCTCACCGGAATTTCGGTGGAGTACTACACGCGTATGGAGCAGGGCAAAGCACCTCGCCCGTCACGCGAGATCCTCGCAGCGTTGGCGAAAGGTCTCGCCCTGACCGGACCCGAGCGCGATCATCTGTTCCGCTTGGGCGGCGAATCACCGCCCGAGCTCCCCGAACCCGGCGCCGTCATCCGGCCCGGGCTGCTGCGGATGCTGCAGGGACTGGACGAGACGATGCCGGTCACTGTGCACGATGGCCGGCTCGACCTGCTGGCTCGCAACGAGCTCGCCGCCGAGTTGCTGCCGCCGATGGACGAGTCCTCCCCATACGGTCGCAACATTGTGTACCAAGCCTTCACGACCACCGCCCTCACCACCCTCCTCGGCGACGACGCCGACCGATTCCTGCGCGTCGCAGCCGCCGAACTACGTACGGCACTCAGTCGGTACCCCGCAGACGCTTACCTTCGCGACATCCTGGCAGAACTCACCGCGACCAGTGCGATCTTTCGCGACTACTGGGGACGAGGCGAGGTCATCGCATGGCGATCGGCCGTCAAGCAGTTGCGTCACCCCACGATCGGCATGGCAAGCTTTGACATCGAGCTACTGCACGACCCGGAGCGGGATCACTGGGTCATGCTCTACATACCGCATAAGAAGTGAGACCCCTCGGCGCGAACATCGGACTCAGCGAAGACTGGGCACCGCTGCGCTTCTCACCTATGGTGCCGGCCTACCCGCGCCCTGGAAGCAGCGCCTCTTTGTCGTAGCGCGCCAGTGCCAACCGGTCACACGGCACCCCGATAGCGACGCTCGGGCTTGCTCTTCGATGTGCTGCACTGCTCTGGATTGCGATGCTCAGCTTCTCGTCAAAGTCCACGAATAGCCCACAGAACAAGACAGCCCCGGTGAAAACCGGGGCTGATTTGCTGGTACTCTGGTGCGCGATACTGGGATTGAACCAGTGACCTCTTCCGTGTCAGGGAAGCGCTCTCCCGCTGAGCTAATCGCGCGTGGTTTGCCTCAAAAGAGGCGGCGACGGGAATCGAACCCGTGTGCACGGCTTTGCAGGCCGTTGCCTCACCACTCGGCCACACCGCCAACCAGGCCGGGTTGGCCTTCGAGCGGATGACGGGATTCGAACCCGCGACCCTCACCTTGGCAAGGTGATGCGCTACCAGCTGCGCTACATCCGCACGCATTGTACTGTGCACTTGTGGTGCAGAGTACTTCCGGCGGCTCTTTCGACCCATCCGGCTGCGAGAGAGAACATTAGCCCACCATCCATGCCAGCAACAAATCCCCAGGTAGAACCACGTGAATTGGAATTACAACTCTGTAGTTCCGCAGCCCGCAGCCCTCGAGTTCCCGTGTGTCCGGCACCTCTCTCTCCGACCCCGGGCCCGCCCGTCGGCTCGCACCCCGGACCTTGGGCTCCCATTCCTTCACTCGCATTGTTCGACACACCGAATCCCCAGGTGGACCCGCGATTTGGTGTGACCCGGGGGATGCGTGTTAAGGTTCCATCTCGTTCGGAAAAGGAGCCCTGCCCTTCCGAAGTCTCGCGGTCCTATAGCTCAGCGGGAGAGCGCTCGCCTCACACGCGAGAGGTCGCTGGTTCGAAACCAGCTAGGACCACCACATAATGGCAGGTTATTGTAGGTTTTTCGATGATTCTCCGTTCTTCGTGCAATATACGTGCAATACGGGTTCCTGGTGCTATGGCCGATTGGCTACGGTCCGGTCAGAAGAACACCCAGCCCATGTGACTGGCATCACAGCTAGGCTGGGTGTTGGCTGTTTCCTGTCGGCTAGGACCGTCGTCTCACTGGATTGGGCGCATCGCGTTGTCGACGTCTTCGGCAGCGATACGAACTTGACCGCGAAACCGGTAGGCCGGTAGCGCGCCATCGGCGATCATGCGTCTGATCGTGTCCGTGCTGACGCTGGCGCGTGCGGCCGCAGATTTGATCGACAAGTAACAGCTCGTGTGTTGAGTTTCCTCCGGCTTTTTCATGCGGACTCCCTCCCGTGCATGGCTGGCTTCGTGATCGCGGCCGCGCAAATACGGGGCGCAATAGATATCGAAGTCCGCTGAGCTGCGCCGGATATGCTGCCACCAGCCTGCGTCGTTGACGGGGACCTGGGATGCTGTACTCTGGCTCTGCTGTTTCAGTTACCAGGGCTACTTATGATAGTGCAGGTTGATGGGCGGCGGCTCTCGAATATTTGAAGTTATTCAAATATTCTGTAAAGTCCCACTATATCCCATATGGGGATAGCTCTAACCGTCCGCGAATTGTTCGTGATGATGATACAAACCGTACGTCGAACATCCTGGACTCGGCGTTAATCCCGTCCGGTTTACTGGGCCAGCTTACGGTCGGCCGCAGTTTCCAGGTCTTCACAGGTGCCCTTGGGGAATCCGCCGGACGGGTTCGGGCAACATGTCGTGGTAGAGAGCAGCTTTGCCATAGCTAGTGCGGTGGCGATAATGCGAACGCCAGTTACAGATAAATTTGGGCGCGGAGCGGTGACGGTGCTGGCTACATAGAGATGAGGGTGGGCG
>NZ_JAGPOX010000236.1 GCF_019038435.1 Nocardia alni | reverse complement strand
GGGCGGCGGCGCGGGGCGCGGCAGGTCGCTGAACAGCGCGGCCAGATCGGCGTTCGTCTTGGCGGTGTAGGCACGCCCGACTCGGTCGTCGTACTCGTCGACCTCGAGCCGGCCCGCCGCGAAGTGCTCACCGAGTGCGGCGGCCGCCTGCTCGCGCTCGGCCGTGCCGATGCGCACGGCAGGCGACCCGAACGGCACCGGATTCGAATCGTTCATACCAACCACCTCACGGGAGGACAACCACGCTGAACCCCAGCGTAGGCCGAGATCGCACCGTCGCGCCTACGCCTGTGCGCGTAATCGCGCCTACGTCCGCAGCCCCATGGGACCGCCCGTGACGCACGACTCACTCGTCGAGCAGAAAGTCCTTGGCCGCGGTCAGGATTCGATCGGAGAGCGGATCACCCGCGGCGGCCCGTGCCAACATCAGCGCACCCGCCAGCAGGGCGGTCTCGACGAGCGGTTCGCGGCCGTCCAGCCGGCTCAGGTCGTCGATCATGGCCCGCAACCCGTCGAGGTACACCTCGCGAACGGGTGCGTCCGGCTCGGCGCGCGCGACGTCAGCGGCCAGCGCGGCCAGGCCGCACCCCTGGGACGGCGTATCGCGATGTATGGGGGACAGGTAGCGCGCGATGAACGTCCGCCGCGCGCTGTGCTCGTCGGGGGCGGCCGCGAGAATCTGCTCGCGTTCCATTTCCTTCTCCGCGCAGGCCGCCGCGCACGCCTGGGCGACCAGGTCGTCCTTGGAGGTGAAGTGCCGGTAGAAGCCGCCGTGGGTGAGTCCGGCCGCGGCCATCACCTGCGGCACGGTCATCCCGTCGACGCCGTCGCGGCGCACCATGGCCGCCGCCGCGGTGACGACCTCCTCACGATGCGCCTGCGCCTGGGCTCGGGATGCTCGCGGCATGTCTGGTCCTCTCGTTCGGTTGCCGCGCTATGGGGGCGGCACATCCAGTCTTGCGCATCCAGATAGATGATGGCAATAATCTAAATATGACTGATATCGAAGGAGCGACCGTCCTGGTCACCGGTGGCCAGCGCGGTTTGGGCAAGGCGTTCACCGAGGAACTGCTGCGGCGCGGCGCGGCCAAGGTGTACGTGACGGCGCGTCGTCCGGTCGCCGGCGATGATCCTCGGATCGTGCCGCTCGCCCTGGAGGTCACCGATCCGGATTCCGTGGCCGCCGTCGCGGCCCGGGCCACCGATGTGACCATCGTGATCAACAACGCGGGCGTGGTATACCCGGCGCCGCTGCTGCAATCCGAAATAGCCGATGTCGCAGCGACATTCGACACCAATGTCTTCGGCCCGCTGCGGATCGCGCAGGCATTCGCGCCGATCCTGGCGGCCAACGGCGGCGGGGCGCTGGTGGACATCCATTCGGTGCTGTCATGGGGCGCCGGGTTCGCGGCCTACGGCGCGTCGAAGGCGGCGTTCTGGTCGCTGACGAACTCCCTGCGAATGGAGCTCGCCGCGCAGCATACGCAGGTCGTCGGCGTGCATCTCGGATTCGCCGACACCGAGATGATCGAGCGACTGACCGTCGACAAGATCAGGCCGGAGGTCGTCGCGCAGGCCCTGGCCGACGGGCTGGAGAAGGGGGAGACCGAGGTGCTGGTGGACGAGGTCACCAGGGGTTTGAAGGCGGCACTGTCGGGCCCGGTCGAGGGCCTGGAAATCAAGCTCGGCTGATACGAGAGGATCCATCATGCCGCTGTGGCACATCCATCACCCCGTGGGCGCCTACTCCGCACAGGACAAGCAGGATTTCGCCGCCGACATCACGAAGTACTACGCGAAGGCCGGCCTGCCGGAGTTCTACGTGGTCGTGCTGTTCCACGAGGTTCCGGCGTCCGATTTCTACGTCGGCGGCAAACCCGCCGAAGACACCGTGCGCATCACCGTCTCCCATCTGGCCCGCCACATCGACGAGCCGGACCGTCGCAAGCGAATGACCGAGAGCCTCAACGTGGTTCTCGTCCCGTATACCCGAGATCGCGGTCTGCACTGGGAATTTCAGATCGAGGAGAGCCCACGCGATCTGTGGATGATCGAGGGCCGGTGGCCGCCCGGGGCGGGCACCGACGCCGAGAAGGCATGGGTTGCGGCGAATGCGGCGATTCCGTACTGATCAGGTGTGCGAGGCTTCCCCGGCGGCCAGCGTGTGCGCTACGACATCCAGGAAGGCGTCCACCTCGTCGATGAAGTAGGCCGCGGTACCGGTATGGGCCAGACCGAAGTTGACGGTGTGGACGTCCTGGCTGCGCAGGGCCCCCGGGCCGATGTGCGCGAGGGCGCCCGCCACCCGGTCCAGGAAGACGTCGACCTCGTCGGCGTCGTATCCGGCGTGACCGGTCGGTGGGGCCGAGAACCGCAGATGCTGTACATCGTGCGGCGTCAGCTGGATTTCGCGCGGACGGCGCCGCACGGCGCGCCGCGCGAATTCCAGTTCCACGCAGGCGCGATCGAGGAATTCGTCCACCTCATCGCGGTCGTACCCGCGGTGCCCGAACGAGGCGTCGGCGAATTCGTGCTCGCGGATCTCGACGGCACTGAGCGCCGACCGGCCGCCGAACGCCTGGGCGATCCGCTCACGAAAGGCGTCGACCTCGCTCGCGTCGTAGCCGTGGCGCCCCAGGGGCGCCCGGGCAAAGCAGACCTGTCGCAACTCCTCGGGAATCACTCGTCTTTCTTACCACCTGCTCGGGCGGGCTGTCCGGGGCACAATGAAGGTTCGGCGCGAGTGGGCCATCGGCGGATAGCTACAACCGAGGATACTGTGTCATGCTGTATCAGGTACTTAAAGTAACAGGAGGTTCGGTGTGGCGCCTCACTACGATGCGGTGGTAGTCGGAGCCGGGTTCGGCGGAATGGGTGCGGGGATCGAACTCGACCGGCTCGGCCTGCGGGATTTCGTCATCCTCGAGCGCGAGAGCGACCTGGGCGGGACCTGGCATGTGAACCGGTACCCGGGCCTGGCGGTGGATATCGCCTCGGTGACCTACTCGTATTCGTTCGAGCCGAATCCACACTGGTCGCGTCTGTTCGCGCCGGGTGCGGAGCTCAAACGGTACGCCGAGCACGTCGCCGACAAATACGATCTGCGCCGCCGGATGCGCTTCGACACCGTGGTGGAGGGGGCGCGCTGGGATGCCGAACATCACCGGTGGGTGGTGACGATCCAGGGCGGCGAGGTGCTGACCGCGCGCTACCTGGCCACCGCCACCGGATTCCTGTCCCAGCCGTACACCCCGCCGTTCCCGGGCATCGACACGTTCGCGGGCAAGATCATCCACACCACCGCCTGGGACGACGGCTACGACCTGACCGGACGCCGCGCTGCGGTCATCGGCACCGGCGCGACGGCGGTGCAGCTGGTGCCCGAGGTCGCGCGAAAGGCCGCCGAACTCACCGTGTTCCAGCGCACCCCGATCTGGGTGGTGCCGAAGATCGATGTGGCGATCCCGCCCGCCGTGCAGAAGGTGTTCGACCGGGTGCCACTCACCCAGAAGGCCGCTCGGCTGGTGAACACCACCATGCTCGAGGCGCTGATGGTCATCGGTGTGCTGCATTACCGCGAGGCCAAGCCGCTCAATCGGGGTGCGGGCGTGCTGGCCAAGGTGCATCTGCGGGCCCAGGTGCGCGACGCGGACACCCGCCGCAAGCTCACGCCCCATTACGATTTCGGCTGTAAGCGCCCTACATTCTCGAACACCTACTTCCGTACGTTCAACCGCCCGAATGTGCGCCTGGAGACCAATTCCATCGAGCGGATCGAACCCGACGGCATCGTCACCGCCGACGGTCACAAGACCGAGATCGACACGCTGATCCTGGCAACCGGTTTCAATCTCTGGGACGTGAACTTCCCGGCGATCGAGATCATCGGCCGCGACGGAGTGAACCTCGGAAAGTTCTGGCGGGACAACCGATTCCAGGCGTACGAGGGCATCACCGTGCCCAAGTTCCCGAACTTCCTGAGCCTCAACAGCCCCTACTCGTACAGCGGCCTGTCCTACTTCACCACCATCGAGGCGCAGATGAAGCATATGGGCCGGCTGTTCGGTGAGATGTTCCGCCGCGACGCGCAGGTGTTCGAGGTGACCGAGCGGGCCAATACCGAATTCCTGGACCGCGTCACCGAGAAGCTGGGCTCGTCGGTGTTCTACGAGGGCCAGTGCTCGACGGCGCACAGCTACTACTTCAACCAGCACGGCGAGGCCGCGCTGCTGCGCCCGACCAGCACCCTCAACGCCCACCGCGAGGCGGTGAGCTTCCCGTTGGAGGACTACACGTACGCCACCGCCTGAGCATCCAGCGCGGCAGCCTGCCCTGCGGACGCGCTCGGGCTGGATCCGCGCCGACGGCGCAACGCTGGGCCCGTTATTTGGCGATGCGGGCCAGAATCCACTCGGCAAGGGTCTGCGTCATTGTCGCGTGTTCGGAATCGACGTTATTGCAACAGAATTCGTCGAGCCAGGACTCATGGGCCGGCAGCCCGCGCAGGCTCCGGTGCGGGTTCACGTCCCAGACGACGGGGTCGTAGTCCAGCGCGACGGCGCTGACCGATGGGACGAAACATCCGTCTCGCAGCGTGGGATCGATTGCGGCGTCGAGCGTGTCGGCCGCTTGGCCGAAGAAGTCCAGGCGGCCGCCCGGCGCGCCGTCCAGCGGCGGCACCCCGCTGGTACGGCAGGTGTGCTGTTCGAGCAGGAAACGCAGGTCGCCGATCGAGGTGAGCACACCGTGGTCCGATTGAAACCGGACGCCGGCGCCGTCGCGGGGACCGTAGTGCTGGAAGGCGATGCCTCCCGGGGCGATGTGCGCGGACCCTACCCCGTCGCCGCGCCCGTTGGCCACGCCCAGCTTGATCGGCCGCCGCGGAAATTCGCCCAGCGCACGCAGTTCCCGCAGGAATTCCGCGCGCAGCGACGAGGCGGTGGCCACCGGGCCGGAATACCGCGCGTCGGGCACCCACGCCCAGAGCGTCTGCTGGGCCGCCGGACTGCGCAACAGCCCGGCCTGTCCGGGGCGGTCGAACCGTTCGAAGAAGTAGGCCATGTGCTGCAGGATCAGCGGAATCCAGGCCCCGTTGTGCGGGCTGTCGACCGATAGGTAGATCCCGGTCTCGTGTGTACGCCCCTCGTTCTCCATGCGCGCCAGGGCGTATCGGGTGATGATGCCGCCCACGCCGATCCCGCCGACGACCAGCGGCGCGTGCCCGTCCCGTTCGGCGATCACCCGGTCGATGCAGTCCTCGACCACACCCGCGTTGACCTGGATGAAGTTGTGGCGCCCGGCGAATCCGATGAGGACGACGTCCACCCCGGCGATCAGCAGGCGCTCGAGGAACCGCTCCCCGGCGGGGGAATAGGGCGCGTCGAGCCGATCGAACAGGCGGTCGAGATCGCTTGGGCCGTAGCCCAACCCGTCGGCGAACAGAAACGGGCGCACCGGGGCGTCGTGCCCCTCGGCCAGATACACCCGGGCGGTGCCGCCGCGCAGTGACCACTCCCGGTAACCGGATCCGCGGGCCCCGGGCACAGACGTCTCGAACCACGGCTCGTCGGTCGCCCGGCAGCCCAGCTCCGCCGATTCCTCCAGGACCGGTAGATCTCCCGTAGCCTCCCGGAAGCGGGTGGTGACATCGATCCTGGCCACATCTCGGGTGTCGGAGGTCCCGGCCTCATGCGCCATCGTCGTCTCTTCTCGGGAGTCTTCTCGGGAGGGATGCGCAGGACGGCACGGCGCAGCCTCGAACACGATGAGTGCCTGCGTGTGACAGGGTCCCCGGCCGCGCCGTCGGGATGTCCTGTGACGATCGTTCCCTGCGAGATTTACAGTAGCGCAACATAATTGGATTGGCGAACGGGCTTGCCCCGAAACGGCGTCCGCGGGCGACCGGTCTGTTTCCTACGGTGGAATCCGTTCGGGCAGTGCGAAAGACGCAATCCGGCCGCCCAGGATGCCCGGTGTGCGCCGAGCGTCGTGTGCGCGGGTGGAGACCCGTGCCCTGGGTGGAGACGGTTCTCCACCCATAGTTACCGCGCCCGGTGTATGCCCTCGACGGCAGGTGAGGCGTATTTTCCTTGAAGCACCGCCGATCCGAAGGGCAGACCGCATGACGACCGTGGAACGGGACGTACCCGCCGACCGGTGGGCGCTGCCGCATGCCGGGATCTCCCGCGAGGACGGGTTCCAGGTCCTGCTCATCCTGACCGCGATCGTCGGGACCGTGACGTCGTGGTCCAATGTCCGAATCCTGTACCCGACCGTGGCGCTGTGGTTGTTCGTCGCCGCGGTGATCGGCGGGATCCTGGCCCTGCTGCCGTGGATCGCTCGGCGCCCACGGCTGCATGTGCTCGTTCTGAGCCTCTACATGCTGTCCGGGGTGCTGATGATGCCGCTGGCGCATGCGACCTCGACCGCGGCATTCCTCCCGTTCGCCGCGGCTGCCGCGGCGGGCGGCAAACTCGCTTCGCGTGCCGCCGCCGTCGCGATCGCGGGCGGCGGTGCGATCGTCGCGGCGATCGCGACCCGGGTGTGCGAGGTGCTCGCACCCACGGCCCAGCAGTGGCCGTGGTGGGTGGCGCTCGCCGTCGGCCTGCCGGTGCTGATGGGCATCTCCCATCGTGACCGGCGCGAGTCGCTCTGGAACGCGCATCGTGCCGCCGAGCAGGCCCAGCGCGCCGGCGAATCCGAGGCCCGCGAGGCCGCGCTGCTCGAACGCGCCCGCATCGCCCGCGAGATCCACGACGTCCTCGGGCATTCGCTCTCCGGTATCGCGCTGCAATTGGATCTGGCCGACGGTATGTACGAGGGCGGCCGCAACGACGAGGCGATCGCGGCCGTGCATCGGGCGCGTGCCCTGGCCGTGAGCAGTATCGGCGAGGCCCGCAACGCGGTGCACGCGCTGCGCGAGCAGACCCTGCCCGTGCCGGACACGCTGCGCCGCCTGGCCGAGGACGACACGGTCGAGTTCGACACGACCGGCGAGGCCGGTGAGATCGGGCCCGAGGCGTCGCACACGATCGTTCGCGTGGCGCAGGAGGCGCTGACCAACGCGACCAAATACGCGCCCGGCGCGCCGCGCACCATGGACCTGACCTTCACCCCCGAGCGCGTCGCGCTGCGGGTGCACAACGGCCCGTCGGCCCACGCCCCGCGCACCGATCTCGCCGGTGGGACCGGCGTTGGCCTGGTCGGCATGCGCGAACGCGCGGCGCTGCTCGGCGGCACATTGCTGGCCGAGCCCGCGGGCGACGGAGGCTGGACGGTCGAGTTGCGACTGCCCCGGAAACCCCCGGACTGATCGCGGTCCAGGGGCGAGCAGGACCCACCGGGCAAGCGGCGATCCTCGGGTAATGGCAGACTGAGGTATTACCCTGGCTGATCGGCGTCCCGCCGGACGGCTTCCACCTACCCCATCGACAGACCGAGGGACCGACTACAAAAATGTCGCAACTGCTGTTTCCCCTGCTTTTGGTAGCCCTGTTGGTGCCCATGTTCCTCGGCGTGCGCCGGCAGAAGCGTGAGGCCAACAACACCGCTTCCTTGCAGCAGAACATCAAGGTCGGCGACCGGGTCACCACCACTTCGGGCATGCTCGGCACCGTGGTGGATCTCGACGAGACCACGGTCGACATCGAGATCGCCGAGGACGTCGTGACCACCTGGCTGCGCGCCGCGGTCCGTGAGGTCCGCACCGACGATGCCGCCGCCGAATCGCACGAAGTGGCTCCGGAGACCGACGCCGAGGCGCACGACGCGCCGGAGTCCGACGCCCCGAATGCCGAGTCGCACGACGTCGAGGCCTCGACCAACGGCGTCAACGGCGCGAAGACCGTCAACGGCGCCTCCGCCGAGGAGTCCGTCGAGGACACCAACGCCCGGCTGAGTAAGGACTGAGGCGTCCGCGCCGTCGCACACCGCCGCGCCCGATAACCGCCGCGCGCGATGTGTGATGGCGCTGTGGTGTGCCTCGGGCAGGTCGGCGAGATCTCGGTGTCCGGGCGTGGCCTGACACCCGGGACACCTGACGCCCGCTACAGCGCGCCCTCGCCCTCGCCCGGCACCCGCCAGGTTTTGTCGGATACGTAAGCGATACTGTCCCGGCACACAAGCGTTACCGGCCGGCACGCGAGCCCGGCACGTCACCGCCCGTCCATACCGCCCAGATCGACACCGTTCAGGAGACAAGAACTGTGCCACCCTCACCTTCCAAGGGAACGGGGCATCCGCTGCGGCTGCTCGGCGTCTACGCGCTGCTGCTGATCGTGATCTACGGCCTGGTGTTCTTCACCGGCACGAAGAGCGCCGCGGCCAAACTCGGCATCGATCTGCAGGGCGGCACGCAGGTGACGCTGACCGCGCGCACACCGGACGGCAGCAAGCCGAGTCAGGACAGCCTCAAACAGGCCCAGCAGATCATCGAGTCCCGGGTGAACGGGCTCGGTGTGTCCGGGTCCCAGGTGGTCATCGACGGCCAGAACCTGGTGATCACGGTCCCGGGCCAGAACGGCGAGCAGGCCAAGTCGCTGGCCACCACCGCCAAGCTCTACATCCGCCCGGTGCTGCAGAGCGGCCAGCAGGCGGGCGGCGGTCAGGACGGCGGCCTCGGCGGACTGCCGGGCGGCGGCGGCCTCACCCCCGGCTTGCCGGGCGGGCTGACCCCACCGACAGGCGCGACCCCACCGGGCGGCCAGGCCCCGGCGCCCGCGCCGTCGCAGCAGGCTCCGGCCGCGCACAAGCCGCTCGCTCCGACCAAGAAGGCCCCGGCTTCGTACACGATCCCGCAGGACGGGACTCGGGTCGTGCCGGCGGATTACCAGGTCCCGGCCCAGAGCCGGGTGGATGACGCGCAGTATCGGATCGCCCCCGCACAGGACAGGCTGAGCCCCAAGCAGTCCCCGTCCACTCCGGAGACCCCCGTCAAGCCGACGCCGGCCAAGCCCGCGCCCGTCAAGCCGACGCCGGCGAAGCTCGCGCCCGTCC
>NZ_JAGPOX010000235.1 GCF_019038435.1 Nocardia alni | reverse complement strand
TCGATGCGGTCGAATCGGAACAACCGCACCCCCTCAGCCCGGCGGCACCACGCCTGGAGGTAGGAGTTGTTGTCCACCAGCACGATTCGGATCGGATCCACCACGCGCTCGGAAACCACGTCGCGACTGGCCGAATAGTAGACCAACCGCAGCGCCCGACCAGCCGCCAGCGCCGAACGCACCGCTGTCACCGCCGGCGCCTCCAGCGGCGCGATGGCGTGCGGCTCGGCGACGGTGCCAGCGGCGCCGCTGATGGCCGCCTCGATCTTGGCCGTCGCCGCGTGCGCCGCCGTCGGATCCACCATGCCGGGCAGGTCGGCGATCGAACGCAGCGCCACCAGCAGCGCGGTCGCCTCGGTCGAGGTCAGCCGCAGCGGGCGGTCGATGCCGGCGGAGAAGGTGACTTCGACACTCTCCTCGGAGAACGACAGGTCGATCAGATCGCCCGGCCCGTATCCCGGCAGGCCGCACATCCACAGCTGGTTGAGGTCGTTCATCAGCTGTTTGGTCGTCACGCCGAGGTCTCCGGCCGCCTCCGCCGGGCTGATCCCCGGATGCGCCAGAAAATAGGGAACCATATTCAACAGCCGCGACAGCCGCGTCGACAGCCTGCTACTCATGCCTGTCCCCCTCCGTACTTCTCCACGCCTCGGCAGATGGTGCTCACGCCGGGACCTCGGTATGGTCCAGCACCGAGTGCAGGCGGGCGACGACATCGTCGCGCAGCTCGGCGGGCGCCAGCACCAGGGCATCGGCCCCCAGGCCCGTGATCAGGCGGGCCAGCCAGTCGCGCGAGCGCACCGGAACCTCGACGACCGCGCCCATCCGTCCGGCGATCTCGCGATCCTCGACGGCCGGACCCAGCCGCCGGATCTCCTGGCCGCGGCCGTCGGCCACCCAGACCGTCGCCGTTCCGGTCACCGGCGCCGCGCCCGTGACGTCCGAGACGATCCGCCGCAGGTCGACGCCCTCGGGCTTGCGGACCGCGTTCTCCGGCCCGTACGCGGTGACGTCGGCCCCGATCCGCGACAGCCGGAAGGTGCGCACGGCATCGCGACCGCGATCGTGCCCGACCAGATACCAGCGGCCGCGATGGGTGACCACACCCCAGGGCTCCACATCGCGCATCAGATACGGCGCACTGTGTGAGTTGCGGTGCTCGAATCGGACCGCGCGGCCCGCGTCGACCGCCGCCAGCAGTTTGCCCAGCGCCGCCTCCGACCCCCGGGTCCGCGCCGGGACGGCGGGCACCACGGCCTGCGCCGCATCGGGTTCGACATGGATGCCCGCGGCTCGCAGCTTCAGCAGGGCGCTGTCGGCCGCCGCCGCCAGTTCCGGGGATTCCCACAGCTGCACCGCCACCGCGACGGCGGCGGCCTCCTCGCTGGTCAGATCGATATCGGGCAACTCGTAGGCGTCCCGGTTGATCCGGTACCCCTCCTGCCCCGACAGCCGGCTGACCTGGCCGATCTCCAGCGGAATCCCCAGATCGCGCAGCTCGTTCTTGTCACGCTCGAACATCCGGCTGAAAGCCTCGTCGCTGGCCGACTCCTCGTACCCCGCGACGCTGTCCCGAATCCGCTCCGCGCTCAAGAACTGCCTGGTCGACAACAGCGCGATGACCAGATTCATCAGCCGTTCGACCTTGGATATCGCCACCCGGACAAGAATAATGCGCAGCAGTGAATCCGTCCGCAGTGGTGGGCGGATTCGCTGCGCCAACCGTCACATCGACGCGATCAACCGATCCACTCGTTCATCGACCGAACGGAACGGATCCTTGCACAGGACCGTGCGCTGCGCCTGGTCGTTGAGCTTCAAGTGAACCCAGTCGACGGTGAAGTCGCGGCCCGCCTCCTGCGCGGCGGTGATGAAGTCGCCGCGGAGCTTGGCCCGGGTGGTCTGGGGCGGGGTGGTGACCGCCGCGTCGACCGCCTCGTCCTCGGTGATGCGCTTGGCCAGACCCTTGCGCTGGAGCAGGTCGAAGACACCGCGACCACGCTTGATGTCGTGGTAGGCCAGGTCGAGCTGGGCGATCTTGGGGTCGGACAGCTCCATGTTGTAGCGGTCCTGGTAGCGCTGGAACAGCTTGCGCTTGATGACCCAGTCGATCTCGGTGTCGACCTTCGCGAAGTCCTGCGCCTCGACCGCGTCCAGGGTGCGGCCCCACAGATCCACCACCGCGTCGACCTGCGGATCGCGGTCGCGGTTGCGCAGGTGCTCGACGGCGCGGGCGTAGTACTCGCGCTGGATGTCCAGGGCGCTGGCCTGCCGCCCGCCTGCCAGGCGCACCTGACGGCGGCCGGTCAGGTCGTGGGAGACCTCGCGAATCGCGCGAATCGGGTTGTCCAGGGCGAAGTCCCGGAACGAGACGCCGGCCTCGATCATCTCCAGGACCAGCGAGGCGGTACCCACCTTGAGCATGGTGGTGGTCTCGGCCATATTCGAATCGCCGACGATCACGTGCAGGCGCCGGTACTTCTCGGCATCGGCGTGCGGCTCGTCGCGGGTGTTGATGATCGGGCGCGACCGGGTGGTGGCCGACGACACACCCTCCCAGATGTGCTCGGCACGCTGCGAGAGGCAGAACGTGGCCGCCTTCGGGGTCTGCAGGATCTTGCCCGCGCCGCAGATCAGCTGGCGAGTAACCAGGAACGGCAGCAGCACGTCGGAGATCCGGGAGAATTCACCGGCCCGCACGACCAGGAAGTTCTCGTGACAGCCGTAGGAGTTGCCGGCCGAGTCGGTGTTGTTCTTGAACAGGTAGATATCGCCGCCGATACCCTCCTCCGCCAGCCGCTGCTCGGCGTCGATCAGCAGTTCCTCCAGTACGCGCTCACCCGCGCGGTCGTGGGTGACCAGCTGCACCAGACTGTCGCATTCGGCCGTCGCATACTCCGGGTGGGAACCGACATCGAGGTAGAGCCGGGCACCGTTGCGGAGGAATACGTTCGAGCTACGGCCCCAGGAAACCACCCGGCGAAACAGATACCGGGCCACCTCGTCAGGGCTCAACCGACGGTGGCCGTGGAACGTACACGTCACACCGAATTCGGTTTCGATCCCCATAATTCGTCGCTGCACACCATCGACATTACAACCATGGCGTGCCCGAAAGTGGCTGTGCGAGCAAGCCGTTGCATACGTCTTCACAACGATTTCGCCCGGGGCGGATAGCAAAACCCGCTCTCACCTCGGAAAAGACTCTACAAACACCGCAGGCCCCACGCTCGCATCGTGCGAACGAAGGGGCCTGCACTGCAACACGTGTCATGCCGACATAGAGCACCTCGTCATGCCGTGTAGACACCCAGGGAACCCGGGACGCTTTCAACCGGAATCTCATGAGGGATTCCGGTCGGAAAACGCGCCGGAAAGGGTTCCACGGGAATGACGTGGCGTTATGCGTTCGATGGATCTCCCGCCGACGGTGTCTCCGGCTCGTCCGACTCCTCGGATTTCTTGGCGCGGGACTTGCCCTTGGCGCCCTTGTCCGTCGCCAGCAGATCCTCGAGGGCCGAGCTCGCGATCCGGCGGAAGGAGCGGCGCGGACGCGACTGTTCGAGGGTGGCCACCTCGAGCAGGTTCACGCCGAGCGCTCGCTTCTCCTTGTCGGTGCCCTCGGGGGTGCCCTTCTGCAGGGCGTCGACCGCGGTGCGCACCGCGGCGCCCAGGTCCAGCCCGGACCGGTAGGACTCCTTGAGCTCGCTCACGATCGGATCGGTGTTACCACCCATCACCACGTATTCACGCTCGTCGACGATGGAGCCGTCGAAGTTGATCCGGTACAGCACCGCATCCGGTGACTGCTCCGGATACCCGACCTCACCGATGCACAGCTCCACCTCGTAGGGCTTGAGCTGGTCGGTGAAGATCGTGCCCAGCAGGGAGGAGTACATGTTCGCCAGGCCGCGGCCCGTGACATCCCGCCTGTCGTACTGATAGCCGCGCAGATCGGCGTTCAGGATGCCGTGTTTGCGCAGATTCTCGAACTCGTTGTACTTGCCGACGGCGGCGAAGCCCACGCGGTCGTAGAGCTCACTGACCTTGTGCAGTGTCGCCGAGGGGTTCTCGGCGACGAACAGCACACCCTTGTCGTACACCAACGCCACGACACTGCGGCCGCGCGCGATGCCCTTGCGCGCGAGCTCGGTCTTGTCGCGCATGATCTGCTCGGCCGACGCATAGTACGGCAGTGTCACGCGGACACACCCCCTTCCTCCTGTGCCCGTGCGTCGACGATCGACCGGGCGATCTCCGCCAGCCGCTCGTCGGACACCTCGTCCGCACCCTCGGCGCCGATGGTGATCGCCGTCGGATAGATGTTGCGCATCAGATCCGGCCCGCCGGTGGCGGTGTCGTCGTCGGAGGCGTCCAGCAGCGATTCGACCGCGATGCGCAGGGCGCGGTCCTGGTCGAGACCACGGCTGTAGGTCTTCTTCAGCGACGACTTGGCGAACATCGAACCCGACCCGGTCGCGGTGTAGCCGAAACGCTCCTCGCTGCGGCCACCGACCACGTCGTACGAGACGATGCGCCCGACCTTGTCCTGATCCGTCGCATGATCGTCGTAGCCGACCAGGATCGGCACCACCGCCAGGCCCTGCAGGGCCGCGGGCAGATTGTCGCGCACCATTTTCGAGAGTTTGTTGGACTTGCCGTCGAAGGTCAGCGACACACCCTCGATCTTCTCGTAGTACTCGAGCTCCACGGCGAACAGCCTGATCATCTCCACCGCTACGCCCGCGGTCCCGGCGATGCCCGCCGCGGAGTAGGTGTCGGTGATGTACACCTTCTCCATATCCCGGCTGGCCAGCAGATTGCCCTGGGTAGCCCGCCGGTCGCCCGCGATCAGCACGCCGCCGCGGTAACTGATCGCGACGATGGTGGTGCCGTGCGGGGCGATATCGTGCGCGCCACCGGTGACAGCGGGATCGGCGGCACGGCCGAAACCGTTGCTGGGCAACAGTTCCGGCGCGTGAATCCGCAGATGTTCGGAGAAAGATGACAAGGCGTACCCCGAGTGGAGCCGCATGGGGTCACCTGATGTCACTGGCCGCCCTTCTGAACGTATGCGCGAACAAAGTCCTCCGCGTTCTCCTCGAGGACGTCGTCGATCTCGTCGAGCAGGTCGTCGGTATCCTCCGCCAGTTTCTCGCGGCGCTCCTGCCCCGCGGCATCGACGCCGACGGCGTCGTCCTCCTCGTCGCCGCCACCGGCGCGCTTGGTCTGCTCTTGTGCCATAGCAGCCGACCTCCTCTGTCTCATCCTCGGCGAGCGCCGGGAGTTATCCGATGCTCGTTCCTCAACACTACCCAGGGACGCCGACAACATGCCGGATTACACCGCACTGTGGCCCCGCCAGCGACCATCACAGCGTCCTCGCCGCGTGTACGACCCCTGCGGGAGCTATGCGCGCCCGCGCGGGCCGGACCGCTACGTCGTCAGCTGTTCGACCAGCTGAGCGGCGGTGTCCACGCCGTCCAGCAGTTTGCCCACGTGCGATTTTGTGCCGCGCCGGGGCTCGAGGGTGGGTATGCGGACCAACGAGTCGCCACCGAGATCGAAGATCACCGAATCCCAGCTGGCGGCCGCGATGTCCGCGCCGAACCGGCGCAGACATTCGCCGCGGAAGTACGCGCGGGTATCGGTCGGCGGGGCGGTCATCGCGTCCAGAATCTGCTGCTCGGACACCAACCGCTGCATCGACCCGCGCGCGACCAGGCGGTTGTACAGGCCTTTGTCCAGCCGCACGTCGGAGTACTGCAGGTCGACCAGATGCAGTTTCGGTGCGGCCCAGCCCAGGCCCTCGCGGTTGCGGATGCCCTCGAGCAGGCGCAGCTTGGCCGGCCAGTCGAGCAGGTCGGCGCACTCCATCGGATCGCGTTCCAGCAGGTCCAGCACGTGCGCCCACTTCTCCAGCACGTCGGAGATGCGTTCGTCGTCGGTGCCCTGGCGGCTGTGGTACTTGCCTACCCGGTCCAGGTAGATCCGTTGCAGCGCAAGGCCGGTCAGCTCGCGGCCGTCGGACAGGGCGACGGTCGCGCGCAGGGTCGGATCGTGGCTGATGGTGTGCACAGCGGTCACCGGGCGGGCCAGCTGCAGATCGGACAGATCCTCACCGGCCTCGATCAGGTCCAGCACCAGCGCCGTGGTGCCGACCTTGAGGTAGGTGGACCATTCGGACAGGTTCGCGTCGCCGATGATGACGTGCAGGCGGCGATACTTGTCGGCGTCGGCGTGCGGTTCGTCGCGGGTGTTGATGATGCCCCGCTTGAGCGTGGTCTCCAGGCCCACCTCGACCTCGATGTAGTCCGCGCGCTGGGACAGCTGGAATCCGGCCGTGTCCCCGGACTGGCCGATGCCGACACGCCCGGATCCGGACACCACCTGGCGGGAGGCGAAGAACGGGGTCAGGCCGACGATGATCTGATTGAACGGCGTATCGCGGCTCATCAGGTAGTTCTCGTGAGTGCCGTAGGAGGCGCCCTTGCCGTCGACGTTGTTCTTGTACAACTGCATCCGGGCCGCGCCGGGCACGCTGGAGGCGTAGCGCGCGGCGGCCTCCATCACCCGCTCACCCGCCTTGTCCCAGATCACCGCGTCCAGCGGGTCGGTGACCTCGGGGGCGGAATACTCGGGGTGCGCGTGGTCGACGTAGAGCCGGGCGCCGTTGGTGAGGATCATATTGGCCGCGCCGACCTCGTCGGCGTCGATTACCGGGGCCGGCCCGTTGAGCCTGCCCAGGTCGAAACCGCGCGCGTCGCGCAGCGGGGACTCGACCTCGTAGTCCCATCGGGTGCGCTTGGCGCGCGGCACGCCCTCGGCCGCCGCATAGGCCAGGACCGCCTGGGTGGAGGTGAGAATCGGGTTGGCCGAGGGCTCGGTGGGTGTGGAGATCCCGTACTCCACCTCGATTCCGATGATGCGCTGCATGAGTTGAGCCTAGGCGACAATGGAATGTAGGGGGTGAGCCCGGGGCTTTCGGTGGGGTCGGACTTTCCGGCGCGGCGGCTTCGGCGTGTCGGGAACCGCTCGTCGCGGGGCCGGATCCGGACACATGCCGGGTCGAAAGCATGACGACCGGTCCGCAACACGCGCGAGGCGAATTGTACCGATTCCCAGCTGTCGGTGGTCTGTGCCATCATTCTCATACACGCACTGCGCCAGCGGATATCGAGCTACCGCGGGCATACGGGGTGTGCGCGGTCGGTTGTATACGGTTCCGGTGTCACCAGCTACACGATGTTCTACGGCAACGATGTCGCCAGTACACAGTGTCCCCAGCAACTCGGGTCGCCAGCAATTGGGGGTAGATGACTTGTCCATACCGCAGACCGAACAGATCAGCGATCCCGCCGAGCTTGTTCCGCCCGCGCCTCGGCGGTCGCTGCGCACGGCGTCCACCTACGTGCTGGCGGCGCTACTCGCACTCGGGCTGATATTCCAGGGGCAGCTCACCCACTGGGTTACCGCCAGCCCCAGATTGCAAACCGCCACAACGGTTTTCACCGGCGTCTTCGTCCAGGCGGTGCCGTTCCTGGTGCTCGGCGTCATGATCAGCGGTGCGATCGCGGCGTTGGTGTCACCCGAACTGCTGCGAAAAATTTTGCCGCGCAACGAGACCGCCGCCATCGGTGTGGCGGGCCTGGCCGGGATCGCGCTGCCGGGTTGCGAATGCGGCGTGGTCCCGGTGTCGCGGCGGCTGATGGATCAGGGCGCGCCCGGCGCGGCGGCGTTCGCATTCCTGCTGTCCGCGCCCGCGGTGAACCCGGTGGTGCTGGTCGCGACGGCGGTCGCCTTTCCCGGGCAGCCCGGCATGGTGGGCGCGCGGTTCACCGGGTCGCTGGCCACCGCGTTCGTCATGGGCTATCTGTGGGCGAAGTTCGGGCGACCCGAATGGTTCCGGATCCAGCCGCACGGGCACGACCACTGGGCGCCCGGACGCTCGCGATGGCAGGTTTTCACCGAGGCCGCACGGCACGACTTCCTCCAGGCGGCCGCGTTCCTGGTGGTCGGCGCGCTGGCCGCGGCGGCGCTGCACGTGCTGGTCCCGGCGTCGTGGTATCGGGATCTCTCCGGGCAGATGATCGTCTCGATCGGCGTGATGGCGGTGCTGGCGGTGGTGCTGGCACTGTGCTCGGAGGCCGACGCGTTCGTGGCGTCGAGCATGTCGAGTCTGCCGCTGCTGCCGCGGCTGGTGTTCCTGGTGGTAGGCCCCGCGGTGGACGTGAAGCTGTTCGCGATGCAGGCGGGCACGTTCGGGCGGCGGTTCGCGATCCGTTTCGCCCCCATGACGTTCCTGGTGGCCACGGTCTGCGGGGCCGCGGCCGGATATCTGTTCCTGGGGGCCCGATGAGCCGGGCGGCCCAGAATTTCGTCCTACTGCTGATCGGGGCGGCGGTGCTGAAGATCTCGCTCGACGGCACCTTCCTGCGATACGTCAAGCCCGGATTACAGCCGTATCTGATCGTCAGCGGGTCCGCGCTGCTGCTGTTGGCGGTCGTCGCGATCGTCGGCGATATCCGGAGCGAGAAGTCGCACGAGGATGATCACCACCATCCCGGGCGGCCGCAGTGGCTGCTGCTCGCGCCGATCACCGCGCTGCTGATCATCGTCCCGCCCGCGTTGGGGGCCACCTCGGTGGAATCCGGCGCGACCGCTCAGGCCAGCATCGCCGAACCCGCCCAGGCCGCCGCCAGCGACAACGGCAAGTTCCCGTTCGCGGCGCTGCCTCCCGGCGATGCTCCGCTCATCCGCATGTACGACCTGATCGACCGGGCCTCCTACGATTCCAGCGGCGAATTGGACCGGCGTTCGATCACAGTGCAGGGCTTCGTGATCCGCACCGACGAGGACGGCAGCCCCCGCCCCGACGGCAGCCACGACGGGCTCGATCTGGCACGCGTCGTCATCACCTGCTGCGTCGCCGACGCCCAGACCCTGCGCATCCACCTCGCCGGCCCGATGCCCGCACTCCCCGATGACTCCTGGGTCTCGGTACAGGGCAAGGTAGTCCCCGACAGCGCCACCCAGGCCGACAACATGACCCCCACCCTGTCCGTCAC
>NZ_JAGPOX010000234.1 GCF_019038435.1 Nocardia alni | reverse complement strand
GGCGGACAGGGTGCGGCCGGGGCGGTGGGAGAGGTACTGGACGATTTGGCGGATGTAGCGGGCCTGGGATTCGAGCATGTAGATGATGGAGCCGGAGCCGACGTTGGTGTTCGGGCCGTACATCAGGAACAGGTTCGGGAAGTCGGGGACCGACATGCCCAGGTAGGCTCGGGCGCCCTCGGGGGACCAGACGTCGGTGAGTTTGCGGCCGCCGCGGCCGTAGATGTTCATGGGGGCGAGGAATTCGGTGCCCTTGAAGCCGGTGCCGTAGATGATCACGTCCGCCGGGTGCTCCACGCCGTCGGCGGTGCGGATGCCGGAGGGGGTGATGGCCTCGATGGTGGTGGTCTCCACCGCGACGTTGGGCTGGGTGAGGGCGGGGAAGTAGTCGTTGGAGAACAGGGCGCGCTTGCAGCCCGGCTCATAGTCGGGGGTCAGCTTGCGGCGCAGTTCGGGATCGGGAACATGGTGTGCGCGATGGCGATCCGCGATGACGATCGCCGGTGGCTTGAGGGCTGGGATATCGGTCAGTGCCAGCGCCATCACCTCGAAGAACAGCCAGATGGCGAAGCGTTCGGCCCAGCGGCTCGGCGGGAAGTGTTCGAACAGTGCGTGATGCGTCGGGGTGTACTCGGTGTCGAACTTGGGCAGCACCCACGCGGCCGAGCGCTGGAACAGCGTCAGCTGCTCGACCGTCGGCTGGATCGCCGGAATGTATTGGATCGCACTGGCTCCCGTGCCGATGCACGCCACCCGCTTGTCCGTGAGATCGACGCCGTGATCCCATTCGGCGGAGTGGAACCAGGCCCCGCCGAAGGTTTCGATGCCGGGGATCGCGGGCATGGCCGGACGGGAGAGCTGACCGACCGCGGGGATCAGGATATCTGCGGTCAAGGTCTGGCCGTCGGCTGTCTGGACTCGCCAGATGCCTTGCGCCTCATCGAATTCCGCCTCGGTGACGGTGGTGCCGAAGCGGATCCGGGCGGGCAGATCGTACTTGTGCGCGACGGTGCGCATATACGCGTGGATATCGGCCTGGCGCGAAAAGCGGCGCGGCCAATCGGATTTCGGCTCGAATGACCACGAGTACAGCGGTGAGGGCACGTCGCAGGCGGCGTTCGGATAGGTGTTCGCGCGCCACACCCCGCCGAGGTCGTCGGCCTGCTCCAGGATGGTGAAGTCGTCCAGCCCGGTACGTCGCAGCTCGAGCGCCATGCCGAGTCCCGCGAATCCGGCCCCGATGATGATGATGGACGGCGTACGAGTCATACCTTGAGACTAGGCGGTCGGTGCTGGTTCGCGAGGGGATCGGCGGTCATGGAATCGATATTTTCGGCCAATTTGTGAGCGACCGAATGTGGTGTTCGTTCGGCTCGGGCGAAGCAACGCGACATTCGGCTGGTCGGGGGTGGCGGCTCGATAGCGGACGGGCGGTACGCGGATGTACCTGCTGATCGGAAGGTATGTGGGGGGAGACGCTGGCTTTAGTCGACTCAATGACGAGAGCGTCCGTTTTCAGCTATCCTCGCGACCAGTTGTGACGTCGTTCACGGTGAAGGATTGGCGGTTCAGATGTTTAGCACGATGCAGGACGAGCAGCTCTCGCTGGCGACGCTGCTGCGCTACGCGGCGAGTTTTCATGGCGATGCCACGATCTCGACGTGGACCGGGGACGGCGTCCGCACGAGCACCTATCGCGATATGGGGCGCGACGCCGCAAAACTGTCGAATGCGTTGCGCGAGTTGGGAGTCGGTGTCGGCGACCGAGTCGGCACCTTCATGTGGAACAACACCGAGCATATGACGGTCTACGCGGCCGTCCCGGCCATGGGCGCGGTACTGCACGCGATCAACATCCGCCTGTTCCCCGAGCAGGCGATCTACGTGACCAACCACGCCGAGGACCAGGTGGTCATCGTCGACGGCTCGCTGGTGCCCATGTTCCAGGAGTACTTGCCCAAGATGCGGACGGTCCGCCACGTCGTAGTGGTCAACGGCGATCCGGCCACGCTCACCGTGCCCGAGGGTGTACAGCTGCATTCGTACACCGAATTGATTGCCGCACAACCAGATACGTATGACTATCCGGTCTTGGAGGAGCACTCCCCGGCCGGCATGTGCTACACCTCGGGCACCACCGGCGACCCCAAGGGCGTGGTCTACTCGCACCGCTCCAACTGGCTGCACGCCATGCAGGTGCTCTCGCCCAGCGGCATGCGGTTCAGCGATCACGACACCGTGCTGGCGATCGTGCCGCTGTTCCACGCGAACGCCTGGGGGCTGCCGTACGCGGCCATGATGTCCGGTGCGAGCCTGCTGATGCCCGACCGATTCCTGCAGCCCGCTCCGCTGCTCCAGATGATGGACGCCGTGCGGCCCACCTTCGCCGCCGCCGTGCCGACCATCTGGGGCGGGGTGCTGGCCGCGCTCGACGCCCATCCGCAGGACATCTCGTACCTGACCCGGTGTGTGGTCGGCGGGTCCGCGGTGCCTCCGGCGATGATGCGGGCCTTCGAGGAGAAGCACGGCGTCACGTTGCTGCACGCCTGGGGGATGACCGAGACCTCCCCGCTCGGCAGCGTCGGCCATCCGCCGAGGGGCGCCACCGGTGAACAGGAGTGGGAATACCGCTTCACCCAGGGCCGGTTCCCGGCGGGCGTGCAGGCGCGGATCGTCGGCGACGACGGCGCGGTGCTGCCCAACGACGGCGAGGCGTGGGGCGAGGTCGAGGTGCGCGGTCCCTGGATCACCGCCTCCTACTATTCGCCCGAGGGCCCGATGGTCGACCCCGAGAAGTTCGACGACGGCTGGCTGCGCACCGGCGACGTCGGCAAGATCAGCCCCAATGGCTTCCTGACCCTGGTGGACCGCTCCAAGGATGTGATCAAGTCCGGCGGCGAGTGGATCTCCTCGGTGGACCTGGAGAACGCGGTGATGGGCCATCCCGCGGTCGCGGAGGCCTCGGTGATCGGCGTGCCCGACGAGAAGTGGGACGAGCGCCCGCTGGTGGCGATCGTGCTCAAGGAGGGCGCCACCGCCGAAGCGTCCGAACTGCGGGAGTTCCTGTCCGACAAGTTCGCCAAATGGCAACTGCCCGAACACTGGACATTCATCGATGAGGTCCCCAAGACCAGCGTCGGCAAGTTCGACAAGAAGCGCCTGCGTGCTCGCTACGCGGACGGGGATCTGAAAGTAGTGACGCTGTAGGCACACCCGAGCCGGTGCGGACGAAATTCTCACTTCCGCACCGGCTTTCGGGCATTTATGTCAGCAGTTGCGGAGTTCGGGGCTCTGGTTCAGCAACTGGGCGCGGGTGGAGATGAAGGTGGTGTAGGTGTCGCTGCCTACGCCCGAGATGGGGAATGCTGCGACGCGGTGGCAGTTCTGGAAGGCCAGTTTGATGCCGAAGTGCCGTTCGAGGCCGCCGCGGATGGAGTCCGAGGCCATGGCGCGCAGCAGTTGGCCGCGGGCCGTCTCGTCCGGCGGGGGGACCCGGTTGTCGGCGAATTCCGCTGTGCCGGAGCGCAGGTCGGCGGCAACACGGCTGACCACCTCGTAGGCGTAGGGCAGCGAGTTGCGGACGCATTCGACGAATTCCTCGTCGCTGACCTCTCCGAGTTCTGCGCGTTCGAGCAATGCCTGTGGGACGTCGAGTGACATGACGCTCTCCTTGTGGGATGCGGATGATGTCCTACGAGTCTAAACGACAAGCATTGTCAATAACTATGGATTCGGTGCGAAAGTGCTTTCTCGATAGTGGCTTTCGCCTCCTGTGAAAGTCGGTCGACCAGTTCCGCGGCGGGGATCGCGGTCGCGAGGGAGTGGGTCTGACCTGCCCAGAGGTTGACCTCGTCCGGGTTGCCCGCGGACCGCGCCGCCGCGCGCAACGGGCCGGTGGCGTAGTGGATTTCGGGGTAGGCGGACGGCGCGTCGGGATGGTCGAGGATGAACTTGTTGCGCAGGCCGCGGGCGCGGCGGCCGCTGAAGGCGCGGGTCAGCATGGTCGGCGTCGCCTCGGTCACGGCCTGGCGGTGCATCGGCGCGGTACCGGCCTCCGGACAGCGCAGGAAGGCGGTGCCCAGCTGTGCGGCGGCCGCACCGGCCGCCAGCACGCCCGCCACGCCCGCACCCGTGGCGATCCCGCCCGCGGCCACCACCGGACGGTCCACGGCCGCGGTCAGCAGCTGTAGCAGGGCCAGGGTGGTGAGTGGATCGGTGGCGTCGTCCTCGGGGCTGTCCGCGAAGGCGCCCCGATGCCCGCCCGCCTCGGCGCCCTGCGCGATCAGGACATCGGCTCCCGCGTCCAGGGACGTGTGCGCCTCGGCCACCGAGGTGACGGTCACCCAGACCTCGGAACCCACCGCGTGCAGCCGCGCGACCTCGGCCGACGACGGGCAGCCGAAAGTGAACGACACCACCGGCACCGGATCCGCGATCAGGTCGTCCAGCTTGGCGTCCCAGTCGTCGGTATCGAATTTCGCGTCCCCGAGTGGGAACTCGCGGCCCAGTTCGGCCAGGTAGTGGGCGAACCGTGGGCCGGGTGTCGGTGCGCCGGGGACGAACAGGTTCACACCGAAGGGGACACCGTCGGCGGATCGCCCGGGCGATTTTGCCGGAGAGCCGGTGGTCGACGTCCCGGCGAAAAGCTGGCGGATTGCCGCAATGCGCTCCCGGACGACGCCCGCCGTGAGATATCCGGCGGCGAGAAAACCCAGCCCGCCGGCTCCGGATACCGCCGCCGCAAGCTCGGGAGTGGAGGGCCCGCCCGCCATCGGGGCAAGCACGATCGGGGTCCGTAGCTCGTCGATGATCACTTTGTCAGTCTTATCGTGCGAGCCGCCCTGATACTGTGATCTCGGTCTCATTTAAATTGCAGGCCCCGAAGGTTGCGAAAAGATCACGATGGAGTACAGTTTTTGTCACAACGATGCTGAATCGTTACCGAAATGAAGGTTTGATCGGATTTCGGTTTCGGGCGGTATCGACACACAGACGTTGATCGACGCTAGGACGAACCTTGCCGCAGCACCGGGAGACCGCCAGTTCCGTTTCGGTCAGCGAACTGCTCGGAAAATGCACCGCCGCTCGATCGACCCGCCGCAGGGCTGAGCTGCGCACCTCCGATCGAGTCAAGCTTGCCGCCACCGCCGCCATGGCCGCCGGATTGGTTGGCACCGGCGCCCAGCTCGCGCACGCCACCGTGCTGCCGAGCGATGAGCACACCGCCGACAGCGCGGACGACATAACGCTGAAATCCGCCGCCGTACCCACCCCGGCGGTCGACCAGTCCGCCAAGGCTCACCTGCCGATCGTCCCCGAGGTCGCGTCGGCTCCGCCGCAAGCCGCGGTGGTCGCCTCGGCTACCACTCCGGCCCTGTTGCGCCAGCCGGATGCGGCCCGATCGGCGCAGCAGGATCCGGCCCCGTTCGGCCTGAAGAATCTGCCCCCGGAGGTAGCCGGGCCGTTGGCTCAGGCAGAACACGTGATCAAGGTGTTGCAGCTGGTCACGCCGGGTCAGCAGGCCGACCCGGCGAATGCGGGCGCCGACTCGACGGGCGGGGGAGCCGTCCTACCGGGAGCACCTGTCCTGCAGACCACCTCATGGGGAGCGGAGAAATAACGATGGCTGCACCTCTGCGCACCCGACCACGCCTGGCGGTCGTCGGCGGCAGTGCCGTGCCCGATGTCCATGAACTGTTCGACGCCGGATCCCTGCCCGGGCGCACCTATGCGGTGCTGGTGCAACATCCCCGGTCGAGCCTGACCGAGCTGGCGAGTTATCTGGAATGTCCGGCCGAGATGGTGCAGGTCGCGCTCGATCGGCTGGGTGAGATGCAGGCCGCGGTTCGCTTCGACGTCTCCGGCGTCACCGTCTGGGACGCGCACGCCCCGGAGGCGTTGTCCGAGGCCGAGGCCCGCCGCCGCCAGCAGGACACGGCCAATATGCATGCCGCGGCCGCGCGCCTCGGGGAGACGTTCCGTTCGGTGCGCCGTTCGGTGCGCGGCGACGGCGTCATCACCCCGATGTACGAAACCCGTGAGCTCATCGCGGAATTCGAGGATCTGCAGCGCAGCGCGCGCAAGAGCGTGCGAATGATCGAACGCGGCCCGTACGTGTGCGCCAGCGAACCGGCCGAGCGCCTGTTCGAACTCAAGTCCTCGCGGATCGCCTCCGGTGTGCGTTACCAGGTGCTGTACCAGGACACCATCTATCAGGATCCGGACCGGCTGCGGCACGCGCTGGCGATCACCGCCGGCGGTGCGCAGGCGCGCACCCTGCCCGATCCGCCGCTGAAGATGATCGTCGCCGACGGCGAGCGGGCCACCCTCATGCTGCACAACGACGAGCGGCGCGGCGATCCGATGGGCCTGCGGATCGGGGCCTGCCCGACGATGGACCTGATGACCCGCACCTTCGATGTGCTCTGGTCGCTGGCCGCGCCGATCTCGGTGAATCCGAGCGAGCCGTTGGACGAACGCGATCGCGCGATCCTGACCCTGATGGGGCTGGGCGCGACCGACGACACCATCGCCCGTCGGCTGGGCATGTCCCGGCGGACCGTCGTGCGGCGCACGGCGAGTCTGCTGGAGCGGCTCGGCGCGAGCACTCGCTTTCAGGCCGGTGTGCAGGCTATTCGGCGTGGATGGCTGTGAGGAGCTCCATCCGGCGATCCGGCCGATGCGCGCCAGGTGACCGGTCGGGAGTTCCGCGAGGTGTCTTGTCGGCTCGTGCGTGAGCCGACCGAGCGCGGTGTCGGCCCCGACGATGTGGTCGACACCGGGACTCGCGGACTTCCTGTCGAAGTCGTTGCCTGCGTATAGGATTCCGGTGTCGATCAAGCTGCTCGACGAGGTCCGCCGAGTGCGAACGGTGAACTGGATCGCGGCGCGCTGCGTGCTCCACATTCCCATCGCGACACAGCGGTCCGGACGTGGGCGGCAAGCTGGAGGGGCGGTCGAGCGACTGATGCTCGGCGGTCCGGATGCGACCGGATCGGTTGGGCTCGGTGACCTATGCCAACGACGATGCCGCCGCGCACTGACCGGACTTGATGGCACCGGCCAGCGTGGCCTCGTCGATCAACTCGCGGCGTTGACGATGATGACGCCCTACTTGGTCAGTGCCACGGAACCGATCCGGCGTTCGATACCGCGCACGCCGGATCGGCCTACAACGGACTCGCCGCCGTGGATCGGCTGCGGTCGGACGCCGCACCTTCGAACCGCGCACTTTCCATCAAAGACTCGAAGGACCCGCGGCACTGCTGAAGATCTTGGCCGTCCGAGTGACCGGGCCCGATGAGTGTTCCCCGAGCTCGATACCGCCACTGCGTTGGCACAAAAGTGGACGACCCCCCTGTTCAACGACCGCATCGGCGTGGATCATCGGGATCTGGAACCGCTGGAAAACCTGCAGGCCGTGGCCCTGATTCACGGCTTGGAACCAACCTTGGGATTTGGTTTAGCGAATGTGTTCATGGTGCTGGACGAGGTTATTAGGTAAATTCCGGCCCACCGGGTGACCTTCGGTGTTTCGTACCGGACAATGGTCTGGTTCCGCGGGCGGCTACCCACCGCCGCGGGATTCCGCACGGAGGTGCGACCGGTGGATTGATCGTGGGTAGCGCTGCAACCAGCGCATGAGCAACAACAGGCAGGGTGAGGCAACGTGCATCGGGTGGTCGGACGGCGCAACGTAACTCGACGAGTGGTTACCCGATGACCCGCCCGGCCCGCCAACGTTCCCGGGGCCGGCGCACCCGGGTGATCACCCTGCCGCAACTGCTGTCCACTGCGGTCGAGGCCGATCCGGACGCCGTCGCGGTCGCAGTGGCGGATGCGACGGCGACACTCGCGGAGCTGACCTACGCCGAACTGGACGAGCGCTCGACCCGGCTGGCGCGGCTGCTGATCGCCCGCGGCATCGGACCGGAAGACTTGGTGGCGGTCGCGGCTCCGCGGTCGCTGGAAGCGGTGATCGCGCTGTGGGCGGTCGCCAAGTGCGGTGCGGGATTCGTGCCGGTGAATCCGGGCGATCCGTCCGCGCGGATCGCCCATATCGTCATCGATGGCGGGGTGTCGCTGGGGCTGACCGTCGCCGCCGTGCGCGAGGGGCTGCCTTCCGCGGTGGACTGGCTGGCCGTCGACACCGGCGAGTTCGCTGTGGAACTCGAGGGATTCGCGGCCGATCCGGTCACCTACGCCGATCGCCTCCGCCCCCTGCGGGCCGAGCATCCGGCCTTCGTGATCTATACCGTCGACACGATCGGCGCGCCGTACGGCATCGTCATCACCCAGGCGGGGTTGTCCGGACTGTGCGACGCGCAGAGAACCCGCTACCGGATCGACGGTGACGCGCGGACGCTGGCCTTCGCGCCGCCCTCGGACCCGGTAGCCGTACTGGAACTGCTGCTGGCCGTGGGCGGGACGGCGACGATGATCATGGCCGCGCCGACGGTCCGCGGCGGCGCCGATCTGACCGCACTGCTGTTACGCGAGGACGTGACACACGCGTACCTGGGTGTCGATGTGCTCGAGACGGTGGATCCGGCCGAGTTGGACGAGCTTCGCGTGGTGGTGTGCGATGAGCAGCCCCGGCCGGAATCGATCGCGCGGTGGACGGCCCCGATCAGTGCGGGGCCCTTCGCCTCGGCCCAGCGTCAGGTTCTGCTGGGGTACGGCGCCACCGAGACCACGATCCTGACTCATATCGGCGCGGGCACCGGCGACGATAAGCCCGAGGAGCCGGCGGGGCGGGTGAGTTCGGTGCGCACGATCGGGACCGCGGTGCACGGGATCACGGAATACGTGCTCGATCGGCGGCTCTCGCCGGTCGCCGACGGCGAGGTCGGCGAGCTTTACATCACCGGTGCGCAGGTGGCGCGTGGATACCGGCGGCGGCCGGCGCGGACCGCGGGGTGGTTCGTGGCGAATCCGTTCGCGGACGGGTCGCTCGCCGGCGACTCACGGCTGTTCCGGACCGGGGATCTGGTGCGCAAGAGCGGGAGCGGCAACTTCGAGTACATCGGATCGATAATCGAGGGTGCTACCGGCGAATCCACGCAGGTGCGGTCGACCGCGGCTGGTGACGCAGACAGGCCGCCCCAGGGTGATTCGACGGCAGATGTGGTGAAACGAGACTCGCCACTGCTGGGCGACGCTGTGCCGAAGGCAGCGCCCCGGAGCGTGCCGCTGCCGCGCAGGGCCCGATCGGCTGCTGCGGCGCACGATGCGCCGATGACGCGGGAAGGCGGATCGGGCGCGCTTACGCAAGGCGTGCCGTTGCCGAGTAGGGCTCGGTCGGCGGC
>NZ_JAGPOX010000233.1 GCF_019038435.1 Nocardia alni | reverse complement strand
GGGTGGGGGGTCGTGTCGTGCATGTCTCACGGTGGGGGTTGATAACATGACGGTCCTGGCAGGGGGCGGTATGGACACTTCGAGAGAGTTTGGTCGATGCAGTTTGAGATCGTCGAGCGGGACGAGACGTGGGTCGCCGGGCTGCCCGTGCGTAGCCCGAAGCGCGCGCTCGGAGAACTGCGGGATCGCGATCTGGAATCCGCGTGGGGCACTGTCCTGCATCAGGAGCTCGGCGGGTCGCTGGCCTGCGCGTACACCGACTACGCGGCGGATCTGGGCACGTTCAACACGCAGATCGTGGGCTATGAGTGCAGTTCGTTCGATCAGGTGACCCGCGGTCATATCGTGGCGCGGCTGCCCAGGGGGCCGTATGCGCGGTTCTCCTCGGTCGGCAACTTCCCGCAGATCATGACGGATCTGTGGACCCAGATCGCCTACGCCGAGGAACATAATCAGATCAAACGCACCCATACCGGGGATTTCGAGTGCTATCCGCACGCGTACAAGATCGACCTGTATCTGGCGGTCGAGCTGCGATGAGTTATTCGATCGTTGTGCGTGAACAGGCGATCTACGGCGGCCTGGTGGTACCGCGGGTGCGGCCGAGCTTCAAGGTCAGCAACAGCGAGCTGATCGAATTCCTGCGTGACCGGCTGCGTGACCGCGACCCGGAGCCGGGCCGTCCGCTCTACACGGTGTACGTGCCTGATCCGGCCGGCAATTACAACGTGCTGGTCAGCTACGACTATCGGGCCGCGGACTCGGTCCCGCTCGGTGACGTGCTGATTCAGGTGCCCAAGGGCGTGTACGCCCGGTTCGAGCCCAACGGCGACTACCACGACCCGGTCGAGGACGTCTGGGCCCAGGTCGACGACGCGACGGTGTCGGCCGAGATCACCCGCGCCTACCGCGAGGAGATCGAGATCTGGCGCGGTCCGGCCGAGCTCGAGTTGTACATCGCAATCCTCGTGTAACGGCCCTGGTAGGACCCTCCAGGGTGCCCTGCGCGATAGCTGCTGGATAACCATTCTCGAACCAACCAGTCTTTCCATTCCGGTTCGTTGTCGAAGTCACCGTCTTGACCAGGGCGAATTTCGGACCATCCGCTCAGGTTTCGGAAGATTTGCCGGACATCTGGTCAATTCCTGCCGGATGACGGATACTGCCTTAGCGACCAACCCCGAACTCGACCACGATGCGGCGGGCACGGGGCGGGCCTGACAGTAGGCGCGCATGGCCGCGCAGCAACGGAGTAGGAACCTGATGACTGTCGAAGCGAGCGCGACCAACCCGGTGGTGAGGGCCGACATGCAGGCGCGGAGCGATTGTCCCGAAGTTCGCCGATACACTAGCGTCACTTCGGGGCAGGTTCCTGGACCTACAGGAGGTGCCTGTGCATGAGACCATGGCGTTGGTGCGCACGGTGCTGGTTATAGGTTCGGCGCAGCTGACGCGATCGGAGATAAGGTGCCTCGGCGGACACTCGACTCACTGGTGACACAGGTCGCCTCCGAGTTGATGGGCATCGACGCCACGACGGTGGTGGCGGCGACCGAACGCGTGCTGGCGAGCCTGGTCGAGCACTTCGACGTCGATTTCTGCTATCTGCGGCGCACCGATCGGGACGAACGCGCCAGCATCCTGGTCGCCGAATGGCCGCGCCGGCTCGAGATCGCCGATCCGGACCCGCTCGGCACCATCTACTTCGAGCACGCCGACTCCGCGTTCAAGATCGTCGAACACGCCGTCGAGCCGCTGATCATCCGGCCGGGCCAGTCGTTCGCGGATTACCGCGAGTTCGTGCGCCGCGAGACCGGCACCGACGAGGTGACCTCCGCCGCGGTACCGCTGCTCTCGCGCGGTAAGCCGATCGGCCTGCTGGGCTTCGTCAAACACGGCGACCGCGAGTGGAGCACCAGGGAACTCAACGTGCTCAAGGCCATCGCCTCCCTGTTCGCGCAGTTGCAGGCGCGGATCGAGGCCGAGGAGCGGCTGCGCTACATCGCCATGCACGACGACCTGACCGGGCTGGCCAACCGCCGAGCGCTGCTCGACTATATGGAACAGCGCCTGGAACCCGGTAATCCCGGTCCGGTGGCGGCGTTCTTCGTGGATCTGGATCGGCTCAAGGCGCTCAACGACTTCCTCGGGCATACCGCCGGGGACAATTTCATCCAGACGCTGTCCTCGCGGCTGCGCGACCACCTGGATCCGGCCGATATGATCGCCCGCCTCGGCGGGGACGAATTCGTGATCGTCCCGGCCAAGCCGATGGACGCGGTGGAGGCCGAACTCGAGGGCGCTCGACTACAGCAGCTGATCGCCCGTCGCATCACCGTGGGTGAGGAGTCGGTCAGCCGGGCCGCGAGCGTCGGTGTCGCGGTGGGCATTCCGGGCGAAATGACCGTCGCCGACGTGCTGCGGCGGGCCGATCACGCCCTACTATCGGCGAAGTCCGGCGGCGGCAACGGTGTCGCGGTGTTCACCGACGCGATGCGCGCCCAGTTCGAGTTGCAGGACGACGTCGAGCTGAACCTGCGCGGCGCGGTGTCCGACGGCTCGCTGCTGCTGCACTATCAGCCCGAGGTAGATCTGCGCACCGGCCGGATCGTGGCCCTGGAGGCCTTGGTGCGCTGGCAGCATCCCACGCGCGGACTGCTGCCGCCGGGCGCGTTCGTCGGCGTCGCCGAGGCGACGAACCTGGCGGGGGAACTCGGGCGCTGGGTGATCCGCACGGCCTGTGCGCAATTCGCGCAGTGGCGGCGGCAAGGCCTGGCCAACAACGTGGTGATCAGGATCAACGTTTCGCCGGTGCAACTGGTCAGTCTGGATTTCGTCGAATCCATCGAGGAGACCCTGCGCAGCAACGGCATCGACGGCAGTTCGGTCTGCCTGGAGATCACCGAACACGTCGTCGTGCAGGACCTGGCCCGCACACAGCTGACCCTGCGCGGGCTCAAGCGGATGGGCGTGCAGATCGCCATCGACGATTTCGGCACCGGATACAGTTCGCTGTCGCATCTGAAGGCGCTGCCGGTGGACGCGGTCAAGATCGACCGTGGTTTCGTGCAGCGGCTCGGTGTGAGCACCGACGATCTGGCCATCGTGAAATCCATTGTCGGGCTCGCCGGGTCGTTCGGCTTGGGCGTCGTCGGCGAGGGTGTGGAGACGGCGGTGGCCGCGCGCACCCTGGTCGGCCTGGGATGTTATCGGGCGCAGGGCTTCCTGATCGCCCGCCCGATCCCGGCAGAGGAGGTCGAGGTGCATCTGGCCGCCGGCCGGATCGCGCTGGATCTCGAATTGCCCAGGGTGTCCAGGGCTTCCAAGCGGTAGTCGCCGTGGCAGAGAACGGGTGGGTGCTGATCGAAACGCTCGGCCCGCACAGAGCCGGGTGTGTGCGGGCAGCTATGCCCGAGAGCGTGGTTTGCTGGGCGAGAGAACCGGTCTCCAGCTACATTCTTCGGCCTCGAGCGTCCGAAACCGGACGATCGGGGGCGGAAAATGTAGCGTCAGGCCGGGAGACACGCTATCGCCCACGGTGGACGTCACCGCCCCGCACTGTCCCGATGACCAGGCTTCCCTCGCCGTTCATGCGGCGTTGCCGAGCCGGGCTTGCATTGAATGCACCATCAGGCTCGTGCGCATCGTTCAGCTCGCCAATTTCTACGGGCCGCGATCGGGAGGACTTCGTACCGCGCTGCATCACCTGGGCGCGGGGTACGCGTCTGCCGGGAACGAGGTCGTGCTGATCGTGCCGGGGCGGCGACGGTCGGAGCAGGTGCTGCCCGGGGGAGTATTGCGAATCACGCTGCCCGCGTTGGCGATTCCCTGGACCGGCGGCTATCGGGCGGCGGACCCGCGGCGGGTGGCCGACGTGCTTGCCGGCCTTCGGCCCGATGTGCTGGAGGTGTCGGATCGGCTGACCTTGCGCGGCTTCGGTCGCTGGGCTCGAAAGCGCGATGTGGCCAGCGTGATGATCTCGCATGAGCGCTTGGACCGGCTGCTCGGCCAGATCCTGCCCGGACCGATGGCCCGTCGCGCCGCCGACGCGGCCAATCGGCGCACCGCCGCGGATTTCGACATGGTGGTGTGCACGACGGAATTCGCGCGTGCGGAATTCGCCCGGATCGAAGCGCCGAATGTGCAGTTGGTGCCGCTGGGCGTGGATCTCGAGACGTTCACGCCGCATCGGCGCGACGGCGTGCTGCGGGCGCAGTACGGCGCGGGTGAGAGTCCACTGCTGGTGCACTGTGGGCGGTTGTCGGTGGAAAAGCGGGTGGATCGCAGTATCGCGGCATTGGGCGCGCTGCGCCGCGACGGCGTGGACGCGCGGCTGGTCGTGGCCGGGGACGGGCCGCGCCGTGAGTCACTCGAACGACGCGCTCGCGGGCTTCCCCTGCTCTCGGACGGCCGTCCGGCCGTGCACTTCACCGGGTTCATCACCGATCGCACGCACCTGGCGACGCTGCTGGCCAGCGCGGACGTCTCGCTCGCCCCCGGGCCGCACGAGACCTTCGGGCTGGCCGCGCTCGAGGCTTTGGCCTCCGGCACTCCGGTGGTGGCCAGCCGGTCCTCGGCGCTGGCCGATATCGTGACCGCCGACTGCGGTGCCGTCGCGGCGAACGATCCGGCGGACTTCGCGCGGGCGGTGACCGACGTGCTGGTCCGGCCCACCGCGGATCGCCGCCGCGCGGCGCGCACTCGTGCCGAGCAGTTCACCTGGTCCGCGGCGGTTTCGGGGATGCTGAGCGTATTGGGCCGTCAGCACTGACCGTCCGGTTCCCCTCGAAATTCCGCGCACGACGTATGCTCCAGATCAGCACAAGCATTACAGCCACCGAGCATGCGAGGAATGGTGTGCCCGATCGCCTGAAGTCCGTCAGCGGCAAAAAAGTCCTGATCACCGGCGCGGCCAGCGGAATGGGCCGGGCCATGGCCCTGGCTGCGGCGCGTGCGGGCGCGGAAGTCGTGCTGACCGATGTCAACGCCGAGGGGCTCGCGGAGACCGTACTTGCCATCGGCGCGGCCGGCGGCAAGGTCCTGGCCTCGCAGGCCCTGGACGTCAGCGACTACGACGCGGTCACCGCTTTCGCCGAGGACGTGCACGACCGGCACGGCAGCCTCGACGTGGTGATGAACGTGGCCGGGGTGTCGGTCTGGGGCACGGTGGAGAATCTCGAGCACCGGCACTGGCGCTCCATGGTCGATGTCAACCTGATGGGCCCGATCCACATCATCGAGAATTTCCTGCCCCCGATGGTCGCGGCGGGGCGCGGCGGCGCGCTGGTGAACGTCTCATCGGCGGCGGGTCTGCTGGCCTTTCCCTGGCATGCGGCCTACAGCGCCTCCAAGTTCGGCCTGCGCGGGCTGTCGGAGGTGCTGCGCTTCGATCTGGAGCGACACGGGATCTCCGTGCACCTGGTCGTGCCGGGTGCGGTGGACACGCAGTTGGTGCGGACCGTGGAGATCGCCGGGGTGGATCGCGACGATCCTCGAATCCAGCGCTATTTCAAGCAGTTTCAGCGGCACGCCGTCGCACCGGAGAAGGTTGCCCAGACCATCCTGCGCGCCATCGAGCGCAACCGCTTCCTGGTGCACACCTCGTTCGATGTCCGCTTCGGCTACTGGTGGGCGCGAAAGTTCGCGTGGCCGTACGAGTTCGCGATGCGGCGGGCCAATGATGGGTTCAACGCCCTCTACCAGCGCGTCAGGCCGGAGTCGTAAACCGTCCTCGTACCCGCCCCTCTGTCGTCGCCCCGGCAGTCCCTGTCGTCGCCCGGCATGTCCTCGTCGTCGCCCCAGCTTGCCCGCATCGTCATCCCGGCATGCTGATCCGGAAATAGGTGCCACTGGGACAGGTGGTGCGGGTGAGACATTTCCAGCCGTCAACAGGCTCTCGCGCAGCGGGACACAGGCTTTTGGCCGGGATCCGCTGTGACTCGTCGCGTGTGTCAGGTGGATTCCCGCCAAAGCCTTGGTCCCCGCTGACGCGGGAGCTTGTCGAAGACCGAAAATCGGTGTGGTCGCTCGCCGACGCGCCCGGCTCCGCCTGGTGCTGACGTGCGCCCGATCGCGTTGATTTCGGATCAGCGCGCAGGTATGACGTAGTTGCCGTGCAGGGTGATGACGGAGCTGTCGTGTTGTTGTGCTGGAATGACGGAGTTGTTCAACCTTCGGTATCGACGGAGTTGTTCAACCTTCGGTGTCGGCCGGGTACGCACAGTCCGGTCCGCAGTCCTCGGATCCGTTGTCCCCGTTGAGATTAACGTCCAGCACCCGAGCCCCCGGACCCTCGTCGCCGAGGCGGTCGTGGAAGTTGACGATGCGGCAGCTGCCCAGGGACAGGCAGCCGCAGCCGATGCAACTGCTCACGCTGTCGCGCAGGCGGATCAGCTGTTCGATGCGCTGGTCCAAGTCCTGACGCCAGGTGGTCGACAGTCGTTCCCAATCCTTACGGTTCGGGGTACGTCCCTCGGGTAGGGTATCGAGTGCGGCGCGAATTTCGCTGAGCGGTATGCCGACTCGTTGCGAGATGCGGATGAACGCGACTCGCCGCAGGGTCTCGCGCGTATATCGGCGCTGATTGCCGCTGGTGCGTCTGCTGGCTATCAAGCCTTCGCGTTCGTAGAAGTGCAGCGCCGACACCGCGACCCCACTGCGTTCGGACAGTTGCCCGGGGGTGAGTTCTTTCGCATGCCAGTTGGTCTGCTGCATACCTCAACAATACTTCAGGTGCATGGGCGCGTAAGGCAGTTTGGCGGGGTTCTATAGGTTTTATTCGCGGTGCTGACGTTGTGCGGTCACGGCGGGAATTCGCGGCCGGGACGGTGTGAGGCGGCGGCCCGCGCCCAGCGAATTTCGTGCCAATGCCGCCCCGGACTATTACCGTCAGGACTATGGAATCACAGGCGCGTACGAGCCCGGCGCCGTTCTGCGTGACGTCCGAGGTCGGCGCCCTGCGCACCGTCCTGCTGCACCGGCCCGGAGACGAGCTGCGCCGGTTGACCCCGCGCAATAACGACCAGCTGCTGTTCGACGCGATTCCGTGGGTGGAGCGGGCCCAGCAGGAGCACGACACCTTCGTGGAGGTGCTACGCGGGCGCGGGGTCGAGGTGCTGTTGCTGTCGGACTTGCTCACCGAGACCCTCGCGGTCAGCGGCGCCGGGCGCAGCATGGGCATCACCGCCGCCGTGGACGCGCGGCGCATCGGCTATACCCTGGCCGAGGAGCTCAAATCGCATCTGCGCGGCGTGCCCGCGCCCGACCTGGCCCGCATCCTCATGGCGGGCATGACCTTCGACGAGCTCCCCATCGCCCCCGACGCCACATCGCTGGTGCGGCGCATGCACCATGGCACCGACTTCGTCATCGACCCGCTGCCGAATCTGCTGTTCACCCGCGATTCCTCGTTCTGGGTGGGCCGCAAGGTGGCCATCACCTCGCTGGCATTGCCGGCGCGAGCGCGGGAGACGTCCCTCACCGACCTCATCTACGCTTTCCACCCGCGTTTCCTTGGCGTGCGCCGAGCCTACGAATCGCATATCGCTCCGATGGAGGGCGGCGATGTGCTGCTGCTCGCGCCGGGTGTGGTGGCGATCGGTGTCGGCGAGCGCACGAGCCCGGCGGGCGCGGAAGCGTTGGCGCGCAGCCTGTTCGAGGACGATCTGGCGCATACTGTGCTGGTGGTGCCGATCGCGCAGAACCGGGCCACCATGCATCTGGACACGGTCTGCACGATGGTCGACGCCGATGCCGTGGTGATGTACGAGGCGGTGCGGGATTCATTGTGCGCCTTCACGATCGCGCGCCGCGACGACGGTTCGGTGGATATGAGCGGGCCCGAGCCGTTCCTGCCGGCCGCGGCCGATGCGATGGGCATCGGCAAACTGCGGGTCATCGACACGGGACTGGACGGTATTACCGCCGAGCGCGAACAGTGGGACGATGGTAATAACACATTGGCGCTCGCACCGGGGGTGGTCGTGGCCTACGAACGCAACGAGAACACGAACGCGCGCTTGGCCGACGCCGGTGTCGAGGTTCTGACCATTCCCGGATCCGAACTCGGTTCGGGCCGTGGCGGTCCGCGCTGCCTGTCGTGTCCCCTGGCCCGGGACGAGATGTGAGGGTCCGATGGACATCCCCGTCGACCACCATTCGGCGGTCCCCCCGTACGAGCAACTGCGCCAGGGGATCATCGCCCGGGTGCGCTCGGGCGAGCTGACCGCCGGAACCAAGATTCCCACCGTGCGGGCGCTGGCGGTGCAACTGGGCTTGGCGCCCAATACCGTCGCGCGCGCCTATCGGGAGCTGGAGCAGGACGGCGTGCTCGAGACTCGAGGCCGGCTCGGCTCGTTCATCGCCTCTTCCGGGGATCCGACCCAGGACGCGGCGGGCCGGGCGGCCACCGACTACGTCGCGATCGTGCGGCGGCTCGGCCTCGACGACGAGGCCGCCCTGCACTACATCCGCGCCGCGCTGGCCGAGTCCCAGGCCTCACCGCCAACTGGGCAGCCAGAGGTGGTTGTGCCAGCTGTCGACCGAGATGGGTAGCCCGGTCATGATCGGCCACAGCCAGATGAAGTTCGCGACGACCAGGCCTATGTAGAGGGTTACCAGCAGTAGCCCCAGGCTCTGGCGTTCGCTGGTCGGCAGGAGGTAGTTGCCGGCGCGTGCCAGGGGTGCGGGTCCGAGGATGTCGCCCAGGACCAGGGCGAACCCGATCACCATGAACGGGGCCATCGGCACCGCGTAGAAGTAGTACATCTGCCGATCCAAATCCAGGAACCACGGCAGCAGACCCGCCATATACCCCACCAGCATCGCGGCATACCGCCAATCGAACCGCGTCACCGTACGCCAGATCCCCCACCCCAACATCGGCAACGCCAACCACCACATCGCGGGCGTACCGATCAGCATGACTGCCTTGACGCACGCCGCCTGGCCGCAGCCGGTGACGCCGCTGTCGGCGTAGTAGTAGAGCATCGGCCGCAGGCCCATCGGCCACGACCAGGGCTTCGATTCCCAGGGATGGTGGTTGCCTGCCGAATTGGTCAGTCCCACATCGAATTTGAGCGATTCGCCCTGGTTGTGCCATAACGATCGCAGCGCATCGGGTATCCACGACCACGTCCCTCCGGCGCCGATGGCATTGCCGACCGAATACCGGTCGTACCCGTCCTCGCTGGCGAACCACATCCCCCACGACATCAGATACACCGCCAACGGGATTCCGACCAGCGCATAGAGGGCCGGACCCACATCGCGCACGACCGTGCCGACCCACGGCCGCGCCACCCCGTACGCCCGCCGCGCGGCCACATCGAAGAACACCGACAACAACCCGAACGCCACCACGTAATACAGGCCGTTCCACTTCACCCCCATCGCCAACCCGATCAACACCCCCGCACCGAAACGCCACCACCGCACCCC
>NZ_JAGPOX010000232.1 GCF_019038435.1 Nocardia alni | reverse complement strand
CGACCGCCCCGACCGCCGCGCCCATGATCGGGATCCCGATGCACGCCCCCAGCCGATGTCGCGCCGCCACGATCGGATCACGCCCCGCGAAGCTCACCCGCCCCCCGACATCGTCGCTCGACAGGCCCACATCCGACAGCAATCCGTCGAGAGCCGCAACATGATCGAGATCGTCGGTCTCCGCCATGATCACCACCCTATGCGCGCCCCGTCCGGTACGCCGGAGGAACCGCGCGCGGGCGGGTGAGTCGCAGGCCGGCTACTTCGTCGGCGCCTACCCCCGGTCGGCCCGACGGCGAACCGGGTGCCGCCCGAGCCCTGGCCGAGCCGATCACCCAAGGTGGCGGCCGTGCTGAGTCTCGACACGGTGTCCTCCGAAGCGGGGCGTTGGGGTCGAGGGCAATTCTTCGGATTCGGGGGTGAATGTTCTGTTCCCGCAGCGACGTCGGTTGTGTATCCGCGCCGACAGTGGTCCGTCTGCGCGGTCGCCGGTGGCCGATGGGGTACTGTGTCGCGCATCTGAATATGGTAATCATTTTCGAAAGGGGTTTTCGTGAAGATCGCGTTCGTCGGCAAGGGCGGCAGCGGTAAGACCACGCTGTCCTCGTTGTTCGTGCGCTACCTCGTCGATCGGGGTCTGCCGACCCTGGCCATCGACGCCGATATCAACCAGCATCTGGCCACCGCGCTGGGCGCCGGCGACGAGACCGCGATGACGCTGCCCACGCTCAGCGCGCACCTGCCGCTGATCAAGGAATACCTGCGCGGCGACAATCCGCGAATTGCCAACGCCGAGGCCATGATCAAGACCACGCCGCCGGGCGCGGGCTCGCGGCTGCTGGGCGTGGTGGAGCGCAATCCGATCTACGACGCCTGTGTCCGCGAGGTCGGCGGTGCGCGCTTGGCGGTGACGGGTCCGTTCGCCGAGGAGGATCTGGGCGTGTCCTGCTACCACTCCAAGGTCGGCGCGGCCGAAATGCTGCTCAACCACATGGTCGACGGTCCGGGAGAATACGTCGTGGTGGATATGACCGCGGGTGCGGATTCGTTCGCCTCGGGCCTTTTCACCCGCTTCGACCTGACCGCCCTGGTCTGCGAACCGACCCTGCGAAGCGTCGGCGTCTATCGCCAATACGCGAGTTACGCAAAGGATTTCGGCATCCGCATCGCGGTCGTCGGTAACAAGGTCTGCGACGCCGACGATCTGACGTTCCTGCGCGAACAGGTCGGCGAGAACCTGCTGTGCTGGATCGACCGCTCGGCCCACGTACGCGCCGCCGAACGCGGCGCCATCCACCCGATCGCCGACCTCGAACCCGACAACCTCGCCGCCCTGGCCACCCTTCGCGACATCCTCGACGCCACGGACCGCGACTGGCACACCTACCAGCGCCACGCCGTCGAATTCCACATCCGCAACGCCAATGCCTGGGCCGGTGCGGAATTGGCCGACCAGGTCGACCCGGACTTCGTCCCGGGCCCGCACCTGCGCCCGCAGAGCGAACCAGCGGTCGGCTCGTATTCGTAGTCCAAGGCCAGGGCAGTCGCGCATGCACTCTTCGGGTTGACGGCGCTCCAGGCCTCGAGTTGATGGGAGTGCAGTTCCCGGGACTGTACTCCCATCGATTCGAGGACTGGAGGTGCTGTGGAGAAGCCGTCGGACATGTTCGATAGGGACTACGAATGGGGCTTGGGACCACAGTTCTCGGGACTATGGTCCAACAGGCTGATGGGTTGCGCGCTCAGCTCAGCAGTGCGCGGCCGTACCAATCCTTGGTGTCGGCCACGCCGGGGAGGCTGAAGAAGTATCCGCCGCCGAAGGGCTGGACGTAGTCGATCAGGGGCTCGCCGATCAGGCGGGTTTGGATGGTCTCGAATTGGCGCTGGACGTCCTGCTGGTAGCAGCTGAAGATGTGGCCGGCCGAGAGGTTGCCGTTGGGGTCCAGGCCCAGGTCGTAGTTGTAGGAGCGGCGGATCAGCTGCTGGCGGGCGGTGTCGGGGGTGCGGGGGTTGGCCAGGCGGATGTGTGCGTCCAGGGGGATGACCGAACCCTTGGGGTCGGCGGCGAAGTTCGGGGTGTCGAATTCCTGGTTGCCGTCCAGGGGAGCGCCGGAATCGCGGCGGCGGCCGAACATGTTCTCCTGCTCGTTGATCGAGACTCGATCCCAGAATTCCACCAGCATGCGGATCAGGCGGACCACATGGTAGGTGCCGCCGCGCGTCCACGCGGGTTCGGCCGGATCGTCGGTCCAGATCAGCGATTCGGCCTCGGAGCCGGTGGGGTTGCCGGTGCCGTCCTTGAAGCCCAGCAGGTTTCGCCCGGTTCCGGACGGGCGGGGCGGGGAGTTGTAACCCTCGATCTTCCAGCGCATTTGCATCGCCCCGCGGGTCTGGCGGGTGATGTCGCGGATCGTGTGGTGGATGGTGTCGGGATGGTTCGCACACAGCTGTACCAGCAGGTCGCCGTGCATCCACGCCGGATCGGGGGAGTCGTTGGGGAACGTCCGCATCGGGGTCAGCTTGGCGGGCTTGAGTTTCGCCAGGCCGAACCGGTCGTCGAACAGGCTCGCGCCGACTCCCGTGGTCACGGTGAGCCCATCGGCCGGGATATCCGTTCCCAGCACCGCGCTGTCCGAAGGTGGTTGTCCCACACCGAGGTCCGGCGCGGTGCCGCCCGCGGTCAGGAAGCGGGCGCGACCGGTCAGGGTCTTGAACAGATCCACGAGTTCGGCGCGGTCGGCGGTGGTGACGTCGAAGGCGGCGAAGCACGAGGCATTCTGTTTGTTCGCCGGACCCGGGGTCAGGATGCCCGCCTGATGCGTGCCGTGGAAGGGGTACGAGTCGGCCTGCACGGGCTGGCCGACGGTGGCCGCGGTCGCGTCCTTGTGTGCGCCCTCTGCGAGAACCCCTGCGGTCAGGGCGGTTCCGGCCGCACCGGCGACGGCGCCGGAGAAGAATCGGCGGCGACTGACATCCATCGTGGGTCCTAACTGAGGTGTTTCGTGGTCTGTGGGGCGAATTTCAGTGCTGGATGCGCACTTCGAGCAGGTTCGGCACCCGGGCGAGCTGCTCCAGGGCCGCGCCCGTCGCGGCCAGCACGGCCTGGCGCTGGGGCTGGGGAGTCTGCGCGGGTGCGCGCCAGTGGCCGTTGTCCTGGGTGGCCGTCAGCGCGGCCTGTAGGGCGTCCAGCCGGGTGGTGAGCGTGGTGTGCAGCCCCGGGGCGCGCACGTCCAGCAGCGGGGCCAGTTCGTCCAGCACCGTGCGGGTGATGTCGATATCGGCCTGTGTCAACGGATATGCCGACCCGGAACCCTGATCGTCGATGCCCGACAGGTGGTCACGCAGCGCGTCCTCCAGGATTTCGTGCGCGCGGATCGGCAGATTCGTCGGGTCGCCGGCCAGATCGTCGCTGCCCAAATTCTTTTGGACCCCGGCGATGTCGCTGTTCAGCTTGTCCAGCACCGGCAGCAGCTGGTCGGGGCCCTGACCGTGCCACAGGCCGTACTCCACGCGATGCAAGCCGGTGAAGCCGTCGTCGGCGGCCCCGTTCGGCAAACCGTCGGGCAGCCCGTCCACGGCCGTTCCGGCGTCGCCGAAGCTGTCGTAGGAGGCGCCGACCCGCTCCCACGCCATCTGCGCGTTGAGCCAATCGGCCTGTGCGGCCGCGATGTTGCCGGCCTGGATATCGCCCCGTAGCGTGCCCAGGGCGTTCGAGACATCGGTGAGCGCCTGGGCCGCGACGGTCTGATAGGCGTTGTTCGCGGGGGTGAGATCGTCGGCGGTGACCGGTTCGACGGCCATGGGTGCGCCCGCGGCCGCCCCGCTGATCTGCACGGTCGGTGAGGTGGTCTTGGGCAGGCCGGACATCAGGCAGGCGATGGTGTAGCTGCCGTTGCCCAGTGTCGCGGTCATATCGGCGGTGGTGGCCGGGCCGATGGTCTCGATCTCGCCGACGATCGCGCCGCCCGCGTTCAGCAGGTTGATCTCGCCGGCCTTACCGGTCTTGTTCTGCACCGCGAAGGTCTGGGCGCCGGACCTGCCGGACTTCCATTCGTGCGCACAGGAGGTCTCGGTGATCGAGACCGCCTGGACCGTACCGCTTTCGGAGGAGGGCAGCAGCGCGATCGCGACCGCCGCGGCGAGCACCGGAACCAGTACCAGCGCGGTGGCGACGATCGGCAGGCGCGGGCCCGCGACGCGCTCCCACCAGTCGGGGGTGTGTGCGGAACTCGCGGCAGCGGTTGCGGCGCCGACGGATTCGTTGCCGGTTGGTGTCGCGGGTGTAGCCGCCGATCCGTCGGCAGTCGCCGATCCGTCGGCGTTCGCGGGAGCGACAGATGCCGCGGGCGCACCGGTGGTCACGGGGGCGACAGCTGTGGAGTCGGCCGCCGGGGCGGTGTTGGCGGCAACAGCTGCTGCCGCCGGACGTCCCGCCCGCACGAACAGCGGAATCACCACCGCGAGGTACACGACCCACGCGACGACCTGGAGCACCGTCATCTTCGGCGCAAGCTCGGTGACACCGGTGATGATCGAGACCCACCAAGCGTTCGGATCGATATGCGCGGTCAGGTCGAACGCCACCCATTGGCGGCCCGGCAGCAGGCCCGCGTCCTGCAGATCGCCGAGTCCGTAGGCGAGCACACCCGCGGCGATGACGATCAGGAACACCGCCGTGCGATTGAAGAACACACCGAGGTTGAACCGCACACTCTGCCGATACAGCAGCAAGCACAGCGCGATCGCGGCGATCAGACCCAGCGCCGCGCCGATCAGCGGGGCGACCGTGGTGCCGGACGCCTTCACCGCGGTCCACACGAACAGCGTGGTCTCCAGCCCCTCGCGGCCCACGGCCAGGAAGGCGGTGAGCACCAGCGCGCCGGCGCCGAGCGTGACCGCCCGCGCCACCTCCCCGCGCAGCTGTTTGGACAGCGAGGCGGCGGTGCGGCGCATCCAGAAGATCATCGCGGTGACCATGATCACGGCCAGCACGCTCAGGATGCCGCCGACCGCTTCCTGCGCGCTACTGGACAGCACGCTGGTCGAATAAGTGAGCACCGCCGCGAAACTGCCCGCCACCGAGACCGCGCCGAGCAGGCCGAGCCAGATCGGTGTCGTCGAGACGGGACGTTCGGGTGTCGCGGCCTTCCGCACGGCTGCCAGCAGGATGGTGACAACGAGACCCGCCTCGAGACCCTCCCGCAGACAGATCAGAAGGTTCGGTACCGCCTCAGCCCAATTCACTCTGCCAAGGTAAGGCATACCTATAGGAAGATCCAACCCTAGGCGAGCCTAAGTTTCGAAATCCTTCGGCTTGCGCTCGCGACCGAGATCTGCTCGGCGTATTTGCTGAATCATTGCCCGATGATGCTTCGGTGTTGGTGCAAGCCCTGGAACACGGCGGAAACGAATATATGAAGGGGGAGGCCGATAGCGGAGAACTCTGAAATCGGGGCGCGCGCGAGCGCGGTGAATCCCGCCGGGGCCGAGCCGTGTGGTCGCTGGGCAGAAAATCTCAGGCGGACGTGCCGGCGGCGGTTCCGGCCAGGTCGACGATCAGATTGGCGATCATGTCCCGGGTGCTGCGGGCGCGGGCGAGGGCGGGGTCCCGGGGGTCCGAGTCGAGAAGGTCGATCAGATCGTTCATCGAGCCGAAGATCGTGACCAGCCGCCGGACCGCCGCCCGCCGATCGGCCGGTGTCAGGGGAAGTGCAATGGTGCTCACGATTGCTGATATCGCGCCGATCGGCCGAACGTTTCACCTGACGAATTCGGGCCAAGATCAATCGGCAACGTGCACAACGAGTTTCCCGACGTTCTTGCCGACGAGCAGCCCCTGGAACGCCTCCACGGTGTGATCGAAGCCCTCGACGACGTCCTCGAGATACCGCACCCGCCCGTCGGCGAGCCACTGCGGCATCTGCTCGACGAATGCCGGGAACTGCTCGGCGGCGAATTCGCGCTGGATGAATCCGCGCACCGTGAGACTCTTGCGCAGGATCATGCCCATGAGCAGCCCGAGCCGGTCCGGGCCCTCGGGCAGGGCAGTGGCGTTGTAGCCGGCGATCAACCCGCACACCGGGATTCGCGCGTACTCGTTCAGCCGGGGTAGCACCGCGTCCAATACCGCGCCGCCGACGTTCTCGAAGTACACATCGATGCCGTCCGGGGTCGCGGCGGCCAGTTGATCGGCGAAATCCGGTGCCCGGTGGTCGATTGCCGCGTCGAATCCGAACCGCTCGCGCAGCAGTGCCACCTTCTGCGGACCGCCCGCGATGCCGACCGCCCGGGCGCCCTGGATCTTGGCGATCTGTCCGACCGCGGAGCCGACCGGCCCGGTCGCCGCCGCGACCACCACGGTCTCACCGGATTTCGGGCGGCCGATGGTCAGCAGGCCCGAATACGCGGTGAAACCGGGCATACCCAGCACGCCGAGGGCCGTGGTCACCGGCGCGGCCGCCGGGTCCAGGCGGCGCAGCTGGCGGATCGGCTCGACCGAATGTGTCTGCCACCCACCGTAACCCAGCACGATGTCACCGGATCGCACTGCGGCGTCGCGTGATTCGAGCACTCGCGAGACCGTCGCGCCGACCATGGTCCCGCCGATCGCCACCGGTGGCGAATACGACGGCGCATCGCTCATCCGCCCGCGCATATACGGGTCCAGTGACAGATACAGCGTCTCGAGCAGGGCCTCGCCCTCGCCGGGCGCGGGGAGTTCCACGGTCTCGGTCCGGAAATTCTCGGGCTCGGGCGTACCGGTCGGGCGCGAGGCCAGGACGATGCGGGTACTTTTCATCGGTCAACCACCTCCGGGGGACGGGGTCGGGACCCGTCCAAGTCTGCCACCCGGAGAATCAGCCGCACCGCGGGGTGAGGCGCAGCATGGTCGCGGCATGCGAGGCGACGCCCGTGGCGTCGATCAGCCCGGTCGTGGCCGAGGTGGTGTGCGTCCACAGGTTCCGCACGGTGTAGCAGGATGCGGCGGGCAGGCCGAGGGCCGAGGCCGTGGTGGAGATGTCCGCGGGGGCGGCCCCGCGGTTGAGCAGCGCGACCGCGATCGAACCGTCGGACAGCCGTTTGGTCATGACCCGGTCGTCGGTGGGCAGGAACGCGCCCTGCACCGCTGCCGGATCCTGGTCCACCGCAATGACTTCGCGGTTGGCCAGGAGGTCGCGGATCTGCGCGGACATGGTGCGGATGTCGTTACCCGCGATGAGGGGCGCGCTCAGCATCGCCCACAGCGAGAAGTGCGTCCGCTGCTCGTCGGGGGTCAGGCTGACCTGCTGGCTGCGCAGCGCGGTGAGCTGCTGCGGGCTGAGCGTGAACGGCGCGGTGAGCTTCTTCAGCACGCTGCGGTCGGCGATCTGCTGCTGTAACGACAGCGGCAGGGTCTTGAGCACTGCGCCCGGCAGGGTGCCCAGATGCGCCCCGAGGAATTCGTTCAATTGCTCGCCCACGACCAGCATGTCGGGATCGTTCCAGTGGCCGGGACGGCTGCGCGCGGCGAGCGGTGCGGCGGCGGCCACCTGGTCGGTCACGCCCAGGTACTGCCGCGTGTTGAGGTCGTTGATCAGCACGGTCGGTAGGGTGTTGTGCCACAACGGGAACAGATCGTGCGCATTGCGGGTCACGTCCGAGATTCGCGACCAGTCGTAGGCGCCCGCGGTATCGGTGCTCGCGCTGTTCGGATTGATGCTGTAGACGATGTGACGTCCGGTGGCGCGCAACGCGTCTCGCATGGCGGTGAACTTCCGCACTTGATCGCTCAGGTTGGCGGTGTCCCGGCACCAGTCGTATTTGAGGTAGTCCACACCCCAGGCGGCGAAGGTGCGCGCGTCCTGGGCCTCGTGGCCCGCGCTCGCGTTCTGCAGTGTCTGCCCGCAGGTTTCGTTGTACGGGCTGGAGTACAGGCCCAGCAGCATGCCCCGCTCGTGCGCGTAGCGGGCCAATGCGGCGATGCCGTGCGGGAATTCGGTGGGATCGGCCCGAAGGTCGCCGTTCGCGTCGCGGGTCGCCGCCGCCCATCCGGCATCCAGATTCACATACCGATATCCGGCGTCGCGCATGCCGGAGGCGACCATGGCGTCGATCGTCTGCTCGATATTCTTCTCGTTCAACGCGATTCCGGAGTTCCAGGAATTCCAGCCCATCGGGGGACCGGAGAGTTCCGGTTCGGCCGCGGCGGGCGAGACCGGAAGCAGGCACGCCGCCGTCGCGAAGGCGACGAGGATCCCCGCCCATCGGCTGTGTCGAATCACGTCGCCTCCCGGAATATCGCTGCCGCCTGTACGCGGATCGGAGCACCAACGGTCGCATATCGTCGCGATGCGTGCCCGTCAGGGAGCCGGTGAGCCACGCGCCGAAGGCTACTTTTGCCATTTCAGCAAAGTCACTTGCCGGAATCGCCAGATGGTCGCACTCTGGTTGTCATGACGACCGAGCAGATGCGAGACGGACAAAAGTACGACGTGATCGTGGTGGGTGGCGGTGCGGCCGGGCTGAACGGCGCCCTGATGCTGGGCCGGTCCCGGCGATCGGTCGCGGTGATCGATGCGGGAGCCCCGCGCAATGCCCCCGCCGAGGGGGTGCACGGGCTACTGGGGCGTGAGGGCATGCCACCGGCCGAACTGCTCGAACTCGGCCGCGCCGAGGTCCGCCGGTACGGTGGCGCGATCTTCGACGGTGAGGTCGTCGCCGCGTCCCGCGACGACACCGGTTTCGTCGTGACGCTCGCCGACGGTGGCACGATGCACGCGCGCCGCCTGCTGATCACCACCGGCGTGGTCGATCGGTTGCCCGATGTCCCGGGCCTGCGCGAGCAGTGGGGCCGCGGCGTCGTGCACTGCCCGTACTGCCATGGCTGGGAGATTCGCGACCAGGCCATCGGCATCCTGGCCACCGGCCCGATGAGCGCGCACAGCGCACAGCTGTTCCGCCAGCTCAGCGACGACATCGTCTATTTCACCCACACCACCGATCTGCCCGCGGATCAGGCCGCCGAGCTGGCCGCCCGCGGCATTCGGGTGGTCGAGGGCACGGTGACGGCCATCGAGACCGCCGACGACCACATCACCGGCGTACGCCTGTCCGACGGCACGCTGGTTCCCCGAGCGTCCCTGGCTGTGGGCCCGTACGCCGTTGCCCGCGGCGAGTTCCTCACCGACCTCGGCTTGCCCCTGGCCCAGCACTTCAGCGGCGCGGGCGAACATATCCCCGCCGACCCCTTCGGCCGCTCCGAGGTACCCGGAATCTGGTTGGCGGGCAACGTCACCGAACCCTTCGCCCAGGTCGGCGCGTCGGCGGCCGCGGGCGCCATGGCGGGCGCTCAGATCAACGCCGATCTGGTCGCCGAGGAGGTCCGCACGGCCGTCGCAACCCGGGAATCCTTCTCCGCCCTGGCCGAATCCGAGGTCGCCGAGCTGGTAGGCGGGGAGAGCCGTCACGGACTGTGAGTCGCCGGACGTTCGGGGCACGGGCCGCGGCTCGTGTGTGACGGTCCCATACGCTGGGCGGATGAACACGACTGCTCCCGATGTGCTGCGGGTCGGCTACGTGCCCGGGGTGACCGTGTCCAAATGGGCGCGGGTCTGGGG
>NZ_JAGPOX010000231.1 GCF_019038435.1 Nocardia alni | reverse complement strand
GCATCGTGGTGGCCCTGGCGATCGTCGGCGCCGCGCTGTACACCCTGTTCGGCGGCAGCCCGCCGACATCGTCCGCCTCCCAGGGCACTTCCGCCTCCACCAGCGCCGCCGCCCAGAGCACCACCTCGGCGAGTGCGTCGGTCGGGCAGACCAAGAGTAATGGCACCACGGACCTACAAACGGCCATCAGTGCCGGAGTGAGCTTCTACGACGATCTGTCCGGTGCCTCCAACCTCTCCAGCGCCTGGAACCTGCTGACTCCGGCCGCCCAGCAGGTCTACGGTTCCGAGGATGCCTTCGCGTCCTACTGGAAACAGAACATGGTGACCAAGTGGAAGACCCTCGGCGGCGCGCACGGCGGGAGCACGACCGCCAATGCCGACGGATCGGTGGATATCCTGGTCGGCAGTGTCACCTCGGGCGGCACGTCCCGGTCGGTGAATCTGCGCATGATCACCGGCGACAGCGGCACTCCGCTCATCGATAGCAACACCAAGCTCAACGGAAACGCGTAGCGACGAGCTACGCCTGCCCGGTGCGCTCCTCGAGCGCGCCCGGCAGGCGGTGATGCTCAGCGGCTGACCGCGTACCCCGAGACGCCCGTCGGGCGGATTGCGATCTTCACGCGGTCCTTGGCGTCGGGTGGGACGATCGGGTTGCCGCCGTAGCGCTGTGACAGGCTCGCGTAGAGCGAGCCTTCCGGGTCGGGGGTGATGTGGTCCAGTACTCCGCGGACCTCGATGTAGCGGTAGGGCTTGTCGGGGTCGAAGATCGAGATCGAGACGCGGGGCTCGGCTTCCAGGTTCTTGAACTTCTGGCGGAAGTTCGTGTGGGTGAACCAGATGAATTCGCCGTCCCAGACGAACCACATCGGGTTCACCTGGGGTGCGCCGTCGGGGCGGGTGGTGCCCAGGCTCGCGAAGATCGGGCGTTCCAGCAGGTCACGGGCCTTGTCGGGGATCTCGACCATGGGCGATGCCTCCATGCTTGGTGTTGTCGGTACGTAGGTGATCAAACCGCATCCGGCCCTGGCTTATGCCTGAGACATATTCGTTTTGCCGGTCCAGATAGTCTGGTAGCGGCCCGAGTAGCCGATCTCGGGCGTGATGACCAGCACGGAAGAGGTTTCCCACCGCCATGACATCCCGCATCGAGCTCGCCCGCGTCGATCTGCGCGGTCGCACTCCCACCGCCGCCGAGCTGCGTTCCGCGCTGCCGCGCGGGGGAGTCGACGTCGACTCGGTGCTGCATCATGTGCGGCCGGTCGTGGAGGCGATCCGCGACCGCGGTGTGGAGGCGGCCCAGGAGTTCAGCGTGCGGTTCGATGGTGTCGCACCCGCCGCGGTGCGGGTACCGGCCGCCGAACTCGACGCCGCCCTCGACCGCTTGGACCCCGCGGTACGCACCGCGCTGGAGGTCGCGATCGAGCGCACCCGCCTGGTGCACGCCGACCAGCGCCGCACCGATAAGACCACCCAGGTCGTGCCCGGCGGCGCCGTCACCGAGCGCTGGGTTCCGGTCGAACGGGTCGGGCTGTACGTGCCCGGCGGCAACGCCGTGTACCCGTCCAGCGTCGTGATGAACGTCGTGCCCGCCCAGGCCGCGGGCGTCGATTCGCTGGTGGTGGCCTCGCCGCCGCAGGCGCAGTTCGGCGGCCTGCCGCACCCGACGATCCTGGCCGCGGCGAAACTGCTCGGCGTGAGTGAGGTGTGGGCCGTCGGCGGCGCACAGGCGGTGGCTCTGCTCACCTACGGCGGCACCGACACCACCGGCGAGCAGCTGGCCCCGGTCGACATGATCACCGGGCCGGGCAACATCTACGTCACCGCGGCCAAGCGCCTGTGCCGCGGCCTGGTGGGCATCGACGCCGAGGCCGGCCCGACCGAGATCGCGATCCTGGCCGACGCCACCGCCGATCCGGTGCACGTCGCCGCCGACCTGATCAGCCAGGCCGAACACGATGTGCTGGCCGCCAGCGTCCTGGTGACAGACAGCGCTGCGCTGGCCGACGCGGTCGACGCCGCGGTGAACGCGCAGCTGGAGGTCGTCAAGCACCGGCACCGGGTGTCGGAGGCGTTGGCCGGCAAGCAGTCCGGCATCGTGCTGGTCGACGATATCGATCAGGGCCTGCGCGTGGTGAACGCCTACGCGGCCGAGCACCTGGAGATCCAGACCGCCGACGCGCCCGCGGTGGCGGCCCGGGTGCGCAGTGCCGGAGCGGTTTTCGTAGGCGCGTGGTCGCCGGTGAGCCTCGGCGACTACTGCGCCGGATCCAATCACGTGCTGCCGACCGCCGGATGTGCCCGGCACTCTTCGGGTTTGAGCGTGCAGACCTTCCTGCGCGGCATCCATGTCGTGGAATACAGCGAGGCTGCGCTGAAAGACGTTGCGGGGCACGTCGTCGCGCTCTCTCACGCCGAGGATCTGCCCGCGCACGGTCAGGCCGTACAGGTCCGTTTCGAGGCACTGCGGTGAGCGAGCGCGGCGAGTGGCCGATGAACACAGCCGAACCCGCGAGCGAACCGTCGGCACAATGCGCCTCGGCGGAGACGAGCGTCAGTGACACGGGGTCGCGCGCGTGGCAGCGGGCACGTCGCGGCCTGAACGAGATATGGGTTGTGGACGGCGATATGGCCGCCCCGATTGCCGTCGGCCGTCCCGGGGCAGCGGCGTGTGTGCGTAGTGAGGTGTGGGCGTGACCGGTTTGGATGTGACGAGTATCCCGGGATCGACTGTGTCCCTGGATGATCTACCGCTGCGGGAGAACCTGCGCGGTAAATCCCCCTACGGCGCACCGCAGTTGACGGTGCCGGTGCAGCTGAACACCAACGAGAACCCGCATCCGCCCAGCAGGGCGCTCATCGACGACGTGGCCGAATCGGTGCGGGCCGCCGCGGCGGACCTGCATCGCTATCCGGATCGCGACGCGGTCGGGCTGCGCGGTGACCTGGCCGCGTATCTGACCAGGCAGACCGGTGTCGCACTCGACGTGTCGAATGTCTGGGCCGCCAACGGATCCAACGAGATCCTGCAGCAGCTGTTGCAGGCGTTCGGCGGCCCGGGCCGCACCGCCATGGGTTTCGTGCCCTCGTATTCGATGCACCCGATCATCTCCGAGGGCATCGACACCGAATGGGTGGCGGCCAAGCGCGACGCGGACTTCTCCCTGGACATCGACTACGCGCTGGCGCATATCGCCGAGCGCCGCCCCGACGTGGTGTTCGTGACCAGCCCGAACAATCCGACCGGGCACAGCATCGCCCGGGCCGATCTGGCCCGCATCCTGGAGGCTGCCGCGGGCATCGTGATCGTCGACGAGGCGTACGGCGAGTTCTCCGGCGCGCCCAGTGCGATCGAACTGATCGACCGGTTCCCGACGAAACTCGTTGTCAGCCGGACGATGTCGAAGGCATTCGCATTCGCCGGCGGACGCCTGGGCTATCTGGCCGCCGCGCCCGCGGTGATCGACGCGATGCTGCTGGTGCGCCTGCCGTACCACCTGTCGGTGGTCACCCAGGCCGCCGCGCGCGCGGCCCTGCGGCACGCCGACGAAACCCTGGCCAGCGTCGCGGAATTGGCCGCGCAGCGTGACCGGGTGGCGAAGGCGCTGTGGGACTTGGGATTCCACGTGTCGCCGAGCGATGCCAACTTCCTGCTGTTCGGCCCCTTCGCCGACGCTCCGCGCGCGTGGCAGCGCTATCTCGACGAGGGTGTGCTGATCCGCGACGTCGGCATTCCCGCGAACCTGCGGGTGACCATCGGCCTGGCCGCCGAGAACGACGAATTCCTGCGCGTCAGTGAACTTCTCGCGGCGAGTGAGCGGGTGCAGGCGTGACGACCGAACCGAAGGCGAGTATGAACCGAACCGCGCGGGTGGAACGCACCACCAAGGAGTCCAGCATCGTCGTCGAACTCGACCTCGACGGCACGGGCAAGACGGACATCTCGACCGGCGTCCCCTTCTACGACCATATGCTGACCGCCCTGGGCGCACACGCCAGCTTCGACCTCAGCGTGCGCTCGGAGGGCGATATCGAGATCGAGGCGCACCACACCGTCGAGGACACCGCGATCGTGTTCGGGCAGGCCCTGGGCCAGGCCCTCGGCGACAAGCAGGGCATCCGCCGCTTCGGCGACGCCTACATCCCGATGGACGAGACCCTCGCGCATGCGGCCGTGGACGTGTCGGGCCGTCCCTACTGCGTGCACACCGGAGAACCGGAACACCTGCTGCACACGGTCATTCCCGGCTCGCCCGTCTCGGGCCCGAGTTCCGTGCGCCCCGGCGCGCCGTACTCCACCGTGCTCAACCGGCACGTGTTCGAGTCGATCGCGCTGAACGCCCGGATCGCCCTGCACGTGCGCGTGCTGTACGGCCGCGACCAGCACCACGTCACCGAGGCCGAATTCAAGGCCGTGGCCCGGGCCCTGCGCGCGGCGGTCGAATTCGATTCGCGGGTGAGCGGTGTGCCATCGACCAAGGGGACGCTGTGAAATCCGTTGCGCTGCTGGACTACGGCTCCGGCAACCTGCACTCGGCCAACCGCGCGCTGATCCGCGCCGGCGCCGATGTCACCGTCACCGCCGATCCCGAGATCGCCCTGCACGCCGACGGTCTGGTGGTACCCGGCGTAGGCGCGTTCGCCGCCTGCATGGCCGGATTGCGCGAGGTACGTGGCGAACGCATCATCGGCAAGCGCCTGGCCGGTGGCCGTCCGGTGCTGGGCATCTGCGTCGGCATGCAGATCCTGTTCGAGCGCGGCGTGGAATTCGGCGTGCAGACCGACGGCTGCGCCGAATGGCCGGGCACCGTCGAACGTCTGGACGCGCCGATCCTGCCGCATATGGGCTGGAACACCGTGCGAACCCCGCAGGACAGCGTGCTGTTCGACGGTATGGACGCCGACACCCGCTTCTATTTCGTGCACTCCTACGCCGCCCAGCACTGGAACTGGACAGACGAGAGCCCCCTGCCCCCGGCCAAGCTCACCTGGGCCGAGCACGGCGCCCCCTTCCTTGCCGCGATCGAGAACGGCCCCCTGTCCGCCACCCAGTTTCACCCGGAGAAGTCCGGCGACGCGGGCGCGCACCTACTGCGCAACTGGATTCGATCGCTGTGAGCGCACGGAGCCTCCCGCTCCGAGCCGTCCGATAGACCCGTGTGAGCGAAGGCACGAACCGATCAGTCGCATAGTTGCCGGGTTCCGGCGCCTCGTCCGGTTAGGGTCGAACCGGTCGGGACCCTGCGACGAATGGGACGGGTGCGGATATGAATACAGCACTGCTGGGCACGGCGTTCAATCTCCCGATGTGGCTCGGATACATCAATACCGGATCGGTGGACATACCGCTGCTGAGCGGATCGGCCGCAGGCTCGGCGGCGTCCGGATCGTCGAGGTAGACGTTCAGTTCGACATCGGGTCCACTCGCTCGGTCAGCCATTGGCCGCCGACGTTGTCCAGGTACACCCGCATGACGCGGTGTTCGGATGTCGGCAGGCCGAATGTGGCGTCGCTGCGCGTCGTATCGTCCACCGACACGATGACCTGGGCATGCGCGGCGTCGGAGGTATCGGTGCTGCATTCCACCGACAGCGCCTCCGAACTGCTGTGCGTCGCCTCGGCCTGGTTGCGGCGCACGATGCTGGACCGCTGGAACTGATCACGGAACCCGCCGGTGGAGCGGTCCAGGACGCGCTGGGTGTAGGCGTCGTAGTCGGCGAAGTTGTAGGTGCTCAGCTGCCGCCCGAAATCGCAGCCCGCCAGCTGGATGGGATCGGTCGGGGTGGCCATCGCGGCTCCCGTGCTCATGCCCGTGCCGACGAGCGCAGTCAGGCCGATACCCGCGATCAATCGCGGTGATAGCGTTTTGCGGGACACGACGGCACCTCATTCGTTTTTCGACGATCGGCGAAACTCGTGTCCCGCCCCGCCGTGCACACCGGCACGCAATGACACGCGTGTTATCTGAATAGCCGATGCCTGCCCGGTTTAAACCCTTTTTCGTGATCCGGTTGTGACCGAGTTGTGATAATTACCCGAGCGACCGGCGCCGAACCGGTTGGTCGGTCCAAACCCCGAGGCCGGGGCCGGTGGGTAGCCCAGTAGGCTACTGCCGTGACTTTTGTGCTGCTTCCCGCTGTCGATATCGCCGATGGTGAGGCCGTGCGCCTCGTCCAGGGGGAGGCGGGGAGCGAGACCGGCTACGGTTCGCCGCGCGAGGCCGCGCTGACATGGCAGCAGGCGGGGGCGCACTGGGTGCACATGGTCGACCTGGACGCGGCGTTCGGCCGCGGCTCCAACCGCGACATGATCGCCGAGGTGGTCGGCGAACTCGATGTGAACGTGGAACTGTCCGGTGGCATTCGCGACGACGACTCGCTGAAGGCCGCGCTGGCCACCGGCTGCGCCCGGGTCAATCTGGGCACCGCTGCCCTGGAGAATCCGGAGTGGGCCGCGCGCGCGATCGGCGAGTACGGCGACCGGATCGCGGTCGGCCTGGACGTGCGCCTGACCGACGGTCAGTACCGGCTGCGCGGGCGCGGCTGGGTCAGCGACGGCGGCGATCTGTGGGAGGTGCTCGAGCGGCTCGAACGAGACGGCTGCTCGCGCTACGTCGTCACCGACGTCACCAAGGACGGCACACTCACCGGACCGAATCTGGACCTGCTGCGCGAGGTGTGCGAGGCCACCGACGCGCCGGTCGTGGCCTCCGGCGGCATCTCCGCGCTCGACGACCTGCGCGCCCTGGCCGGGCCGGCGGCCGGCGGGGTGGAGGGCGCGATCGTCGGAAAGGCCCTGTACGCCGGGCGATTCACGCTGCCCGAGGCGCTGGCCGCGGTCGCCGGACAATGACCGTTACTCGGGACCGCACCGCGCTGTTGGCCATCGCCGGCGAGATATTGGATTCGGCCGCACCACGTTTCACCCAGGGCGTCGGCGCGCCGAGCGCGGTGGTGAAAGGGCGGGGCGATTTCGCCACCGAACTGGATCTCGAACTCGAACGCACCCTGTCCGCGGCCCTGGTCGAGCGCACCGGAATCTCGGTGCACGGCGAGGAATTCGGCGGACCCGACCTCGGCTCGGGTATCTCCTGGGTCCTGGATCCCATCGATGGCACCTTCAATTACTCTGCGGGGCATCCACTCTCGGGAATTCTGCTGTCGCTGGTCGAAGAAGGCGTGCCGGTGCTGGGCCTGACCTGGCTGCCGCTGCTCGGCCGCCGCTACGCCGCGACGGTCGACGGGCCGCTGCTGGTGGACGGAGACCCGTTGCCGCCCTTGCAGTCCGGGAAACTCGCCGAGTCGATGATCGGCTTCGGCGCGTTCAACCTCGATGCGCACGGCCGCATTCCGGGCCGCTTCCGCTTCGATCTGCTCGGCGCGCTGAGCCGCCTGTCCGGCCGGGTACGTATGCACGGTTCGACCGGAATCGATCTGGCGTTCACCGCATCCGGGGTGCTGGGCGGGGCGATCGTGTTCGGCCACTTCCCCTGGGACAACGCCGCCGGGGTCGCGCTGGTGCGCGCGGCCGGGGGCGTCGTGACCGATCTGCGGGGTGAACCGTGGACCCTCACCTCCGGCTCGGTTCTGGCCGCCGCGCCCGGAGTGCACGAGGAACTGCTGGAAATGATCGACACCGCCCGCGGTGTGCCCGGCGGCGCCACCGAACCCATGACGGCATCACCGATAACGGAGCTGAACCGATGACACTGGCCGTGCGCGTGATCCCGTGCCTGGACGTCGACGCCGGGCGCGTGGTCAAGGGCGTGAACTTCGAAAACCTGCGCGACGCAGGCGATCCGGTGGAGTTGGCCGCGGCCTACGACGCCCAGGGCGCGGATGAGCTGACTTTCCTGGACGTCACCGCCTCGAGCGGCGACCGCGGCACGATGATCGATGTGGTGACCCGCACCGCGGAGCAGATCTTCATCCCGCTCACCGTCGGCGGCGGCGTGCGCACCGTGGACGACGTGGACCGGTTGCTGCGCGCGGGCGCCGACAAGGTGTCGGTGAACACCGCCGCCATCGCGAATCCGGACGTGCTGCGAGCGATGTCGGAGCGTTTCGGCTCGCAGTGCATCGTGCTGTCCGTCGACGCGCGAACCGTGCCCGACGGCGTCGCACCCACCCCGTCCGGCTGGGAGGTCACCACACACGGCGGTAAGCGCGGCACCGGCATCGACGCGATCGAGTGGGCGGTGCGCGGCCAGGAACTCGGCGTCGGGGAGATCCTGCTGAATTCGATGGACGCCGACGGCACCAAGGCCGGATTCGATCTGCCGATGCTGCGTGCGGTGCGTGCGGCGGTCACTGTCCCGGTCATCGCCAGCGGTGGCGCGGGCAGGGTCGAGGACTTCGCCCCCGCGGTCCACGCCGGGGCCGACGCGGTTCTGGCGGCAAGTGTCTTCCACTTCGGCGATCTCACGATCGGCCAGGTCAAGGATGCCATGCGCGGCGAAGGTATCGTGATCAGGTGAGCAGTCTCGACCCCACCATCGCCGCCCGCCTCAAACGCAACGAGGCCGGGCTGGTCGCAGCGGTCGCACAGGAGCGCGACAGTGGCAATGTGCTGATGATGGCGTGGATGGACGACGAGGCCCTGGCCCGCACCCTCGCCACCCGCAAGGCGACCTACTATTCCCGCTCGCGCCGGCAGTACTGGGTCAAGGGCGAGACTTCGGGGCACACCCAGTATGTGCACGAGGTGCGCTTGGACTGCGATGGTGACACCGTCCTGTTGATCGTCGACCAGGAAGGCGCGGCCTGCCACACCGGCACCCACACCTGCTGGGACGGGGATATTCTGCTGGCCGACCGCGACTGAACCGCTCACGATCGTGGGTCGGCGCCGTGGGTGGTATCAGCGATCAGCCGGGGAATTGTCGTCGTTCGAGTTGCGCTGCCCGCCGACGCGGCCGATGCCGCGAGTCAGACCGGCCTCGAGTTGCGCCACCATTGCCTCGCCCAGTTCGATCAGCTGTTCGGTCTGTTTGTCGTCCAGACCATCCAGAACCAGGCCGTGCACCGCTTCGAGGTAGCCGGGAGTAGCCTGCTGCACCTTCCGATAACCGGCTTCGGTCAGCACCGCGTCGGCGCCCCGGCGACCGGCCAGCATCTCTCGCTGCGCCCAGCCGAGTCGCTCCAATTTGGTTACCACGTGGGACAACCGAGATAGCGATGCGTTTGCTCGAAGGGCTAGCTCGCTGAGCTGAAGTCGACGTTCGGGTTCGGCGGCCAGTAGCTCGAGGACGCAGTACTCGAAGTGGGTCACGCCTGCTTCGCGCTGCAGCTGGGTGTCCATGGCCGCGGGTAACCGCGTCGTGAGCGCGACAAGGGTTCGCCACGCTCGCTGTTCGATGGGGTTCAGCCACTTCGTCACTTCGCGCCTTCCTTGAAGCCAAGTGACGTGATCTCGTTGGCGGAGCTGGGTAATCTTGTAACTTCAATCCACTGTCACCTGCGAACAGCTAGTTTGCCATGATTTCGCTCGCTGGTCACGGATTCAGTGGATGACGTGACATCTCTCACGCGTGTTGATGCTGGTAGAGAGACTGTTGGTGCAGGTGACGGCCTATGAGACGGTCTACGCAGTGGGCCTGTCT
>NZ_JAGPOX010000230.1 GCF_019038435.1 Nocardia alni | reverse complement strand
GCTCGGGGAGGGGCATGTGGGGTCTGCGGCGTTGCTGGCGGGGACCGTGGGGGAGTGGACGTTCGTTTATGACGACTTCGGGGCGACCGACGACCCGGTGGCATTGTCGGGCGGTGGGCGGGTTGCGGCTATGAGTTACTCTTCGATCAATGCCGATGCGAGTCTGAGGTACTTCGTCGATGGGGACGAACTCGCCTGGATCAATGTGGATGATCTTGTTATGGAGACGGATCTGCCGGGGATGCCGCAGGAGTTGCGGGCGGCGTTCGAGGCGGCGGGGACTTTCGAGCACGACTATCTCGACCCGGGGGAAGCCGATTACTCCATCTGTATGCGCGCGGTCTGCGCGTTGGCGGATATTCGCTTCACTCTCGATGATCTGCGCCGGATTCCGTTGCTGGTCACGACCTTCGGCTGACGATACGGCCGCACGTGCTGTGCGGGAGCAAGTTCTCCGGGTACCCTCAGTGACTTGACAGCGTTTTCGCACCGTCCGACGACACAATCCGGACGTGATGTCCTTCGTGCCCGGAATGCGTGCGAGCGTGCCGTTTCCACCCCTTCCGCCAGCCAGCCTGGTCGGCGGCCGCGGTTACTGGCGGGACACCGGTTGGACGGCGACGTCATTGCTGGACGGCTGGTTCCCGGTGACGATCGAAATCCTGGCCGTGGCGGCGTTGATCGTCTCGATCGGCTGGCGCACACGCCGGTGGCGCCTGGTGTGGTTGCCGGTGGCGATCGCGGTCGGGATCGTCAGCGCGTTCGCGACGCACTATGTCGTGTACTCCCAAGGCTGGGCGACCGGTCCCGATCACGCCCCGATCGCGCTGTGGATTTCGGCGGGATGCATCGGGACGGCGCTCGTTGTCGTCGTGGCGGGCTGGCCCAGTGCTCGGTGGTGGCGGCGCGGACTGTCGGTGTTCAGTGTCGTGCTGGCCGCCCTCAGCGCGGGCATCGCGGTCAACATCTGGGTCGGCTATTTCCCGGAGGTCAAGACCCTGATCCAGACCGTGGACGCGGCGCCACTGCCGGAGCAGACCGCACTGAGCGCGCTGCCGGGGATGCGGGGCCACGAACCGGCCCAGGGGCGCGTCGTCCCGATCACGACACCGGATAGTGCCAGCGGTATGTGGCACCGCACCGAATACGTGTATCTGCCGCCGATCTGGTTCACCGGCGCGACGCCGCCGAAACTGCCCGTCGTCGTGATGATCGACGGCGCGTTCGCCACACCGGGCGATTGGGTGCGCGTCGGGCACATCCTGCCCGAGGTCGACGCCTTCGCGGCCCAGCACGGCGGATGGGCGCCGGTGCTGGTGTTCGTCGACACCAACGGCACCTTCACCAACGACACCGAATGCGTGAACGGCCCGCGCGACAACGCCGCCGCCCATGTGGTCCAGGATGTGCCGCCCTACATCGAGAAGACCTTCGGCACCACCGACGCCGGGTGGGCGATCGCGGGATTCTCGATGGGCGGCACCTGCGCCATCGACCTCTCCGTGCTGCATCCGGCGCTGTTCGGAACCTTCGTCGATATCGCGGGCGATATCGGCCCGAACGCCGGGAACAAGCAGCAGACGATCCAGCGTCTCTACGGCGGCGACACCCGGCAGTGGGCGGCGTTCGATCCGCGCACGGTCATGGCCGCGCACGGCCCGTACTCCGGGGTGGCCGGCCTGTTCTATGCCTTCACCCCCGTCGGGCCGACCGGTATGTGGACCGGGGACCGGATGCCCGACGCGGTGGCGGCGGATCCGGACCCACACAGGGGGAAGGCCAGCGTGGCAGTCCATATCGGCGCGGCGCAGGCACTGTACGTCTCGGCGCACAAGGTCGATATAGCGTCCGCGCTGTATGTGAGCCGCGGTAATCACACGTGGCAGGCGGCCGCGGGCGCGTTCGTGACGGCGATGCCTTGGTTGTTCGACCGCCTCGGTGCATCATGAGCGCGGTTGCGCCGGGGCCGTATCCGCCGCACGTAATTTCGCGTGGCGCACGGGGATTAGTACCGAAACCGAATTACGGTGCGGTGCAGAAAATCCGGTGAGCGGGTCGGCGGCGCCCGGGGTGTTCGGGCCCTGCGCGGGTACGTAATTTCTCTGTCTCGGTTGAGCTTTGCGGCGAGAATCCGTTCGGCGGAATTCATGAACTCGCAGGACGATCGGCCGGATCCGCCTACCGGCCCGACGCGCCATCGCGGCCGCACGGTGGGCTCGGCTCGGCGCTGATCGGAGCGTCGGTTGCAATGATGGTAGTGTTGCGGGCCTGCCGAGTTCGTTCAGTCGAATAAGCTCCGAACTGCACGGTTTCCCCGATTTACCGATCGTGGGGGACCTAATTGCGCCTTCTGGTAGCAGAGTTCGCTTTTGTCGAATACGCTTCCCGCGGCAGAAAAACCGTCTTTATGGAGGGATGAGTGACCACCCCGAGTACGCCCCAGCGGGGCACCGGGGGAACCGGAGACCGGCGAACGGTGCCCCTGACGCAGCTGGCTCATTTGATGGCCGAATATCAGAAGCTCGGTGATCATCGACAGACATTTCTACCGGCGTCGATGAGCACCGACGCGTTCGTGCGTGGCTGCTGCATGGTCGCGGGAGGCCTGGCGGTGGTCGCGGCGATCTGCGTGACCGCCGGATGGTGGATCGGCTGTGTGACTTTCGCGATTCTGGCGCTGGTGCCGGTGGTGGCCGCCGGGCTGCGCAGCCGCCTGGCCGGACCGCACCGCGGCGCGCGGCTGGATCTGTTCGACTACGGCATCACGGTGTACCGGTCGGGTCAGCAGATCGCCGCATTCCGCTGGGACACTGTCGAAGTGCGGCAGGAGGTCGTCCGGTTCCACAATTCCTCGTCGCCGACGGCTGACTACGCGTTCACGCTGAGCGGGCCCGGCGGGGCGCACGAGAAGTTCGACGAGCATCAGTTCGCCGATGCGAACGAATGGGGTCCGGCGATCCAAACGGCGGTCACCGCAACGCAATTGCCGCGCGCGGTGGCCGCGATCGACGCGGAAGAGACCGTCCGGTTCGGTGATGTCGCGGTGAACCTGCTCGAAATCGTCTTCGGCGGAATGCGTTATCCGTGGGAACGGGTTCAGATGATCGACGCCCGGGGTGGGCTGGTCCGGATCAAGTTCGCCGGTCGATGGATATCGATGGCTCCCGTCGAATCCATACCGAACTTCTATATCTTCAACGAGGTCGCCGAACGTTTGCGCATGGCCGCAGCCGCGGAACTCGCGGAAGGTTTGCTATCGCAGGAGGTTCCGGCCGAGGGCGCTCAGGAAGCCGCGGATGCGGCGGAAGTCGTCGAGTCGCAGCCCGTCGAGCCGACGGATGCCGAGCCGACGACAGCCGGCCCGGCCGAGACCACCACCCCGGAGTCCGACGACTTCGCCGCCGAGGTCGAATCCGCGCTCAGCGCAGCCGAATCCGACCACGAGGCGCAGCTCAGTACATCATCCGGGGATCCACGTAGTGCTTGAACTCCAGTAGGTTGTTCGACGGGTCCTGCAGCACCATCGTGAGGTGCTCCTCCACCGTGCCTTCGAACCGGGTGGACACCGGTGCGAAGAAGGGGAGCTTGCGCAGCTGCGCGAGCCGCAGCAGGCGGTCGAAGTCCTCGCGTTCGCGGAACGTGACGCCGAAATGGCGTGGGTACAGCTTCGGATCGGTGTCGATCTGCTCCGACAGGTGGCACACCACCTGATCGCCGAAGAAGTCCAGGGTGATTCGGTCGGCGTAGCGGCGGGCCAGCTTCACACCGAGGCCGCCGACGTAGAAGTCCTGCGCCTCATCCAGATCCGCGACCGGAATGGCCAGGTGGAAGGCGTCGCGCTGTTCACGCATGGGTCTGGAACTCCTGATCGGTGGTCGAAGTGGGCTCGGGCAGTTCGGTACCGGAGAAATCGGTGAGCGTATCCGCGCGCAGGCCCAGCCGCAGGGTCTCCAACCCGACCACAGCCTCGGCGTGGACGTTGCCCAGATTGACGTGGGGCCCCAGGCGCTGCAGCAGATGAATCTGCAACTCCTTGTTCGGCGCCTCGAACATGACCTGGTTCATGTCGATCCCGGAATCGGCGATCTCCTCGATCAGGCCGACCCGCAGATCACCGTTGGGACGACAGATACCGCTGCTGCCGCTCTCTCGCGCCTCGGCGATGACCAGCTTGGCGCCCGCGTCGAGATCCTGCCGGATGAACTCGATCCACCGATTCGGAGGCAGCCGTTCGGAGCGCACCGGATCCTTGAACCCGACCTCGGAAATCACGGTGAACTCGCCGGCGAACCGGCGAATGTACTCGGCCTTGTCGTCATTGGACAACGCGATCGCCCCGTTGGAGATCTCCACGGTGTTCGCCTGGGCCTCGTGGCAGATGCGCCGCCACTCCTCCACCCGGTCGTTCAGCACGAACTTCTCGAACATGGTGCCGCCGAAGTAGAACTCGACCCCGTTGGCGCGCACCGCGCGGATCTTCTCGCTGATCTTCGGAGTGACCAGGGAGGTGGCCCACCCGAATTTCACGACGTCGATCAGATCCGCGAAGCTGTCGATCACGTCGGTGAAGTAGCGGGTCGGTAGGCCGGGATCGATGACCATGGTCTGTCCGCGTTGCCGGGGCTTGGCGTCCCGGCCCGGCAGCGGCAGTGTGTGGGGAAATGTCAACGTGTCGGTGAGCAATGCATCTCCTGCACGGAAGTACGGGACTGGTTTGTACGCGAACGGCGAATGATAGCGAATAGATCGGTGTGCAGCATGGGACGCCCGGTGAGCCAGAGACTACCGGGGATGCGTCGCAGCACCTCGGTAATGGCGATCGCCATCATCAGCACACAGAGATACAGCATCACCGTGCCCCACAGCAGGCCCAGCGCGCTCTGGAAGTCCGGGATGACGGGCGAGAGCACCTGCAGGCATATCGGATGGACGAGGAATACGCCGAACGAGCGATCCGAGCCCCACTTCACCGCCCGGGCGGCCCAGCCGCCCTCTCGCCGGTGCCCGGCCCACCAACTGCTCACGGTGTACTGGGCGAAGATGATCAGGGTGAAGGCGACCAGCAGATGCGGCATGAACACATTGCTGGCCTGCCAGGGAAACATCCAATGGACCTGCCGGTAGTACTGCAACTCCGATAGTGCGGTAGCCGCGATCGAACCGACGACCAGCAGCGGACCGTATCGGCGGACCGACTCGGTCACCTTCTCGATATGCCAGGCCGCCACCGCGCCCAGCAGAACGTAGAACTGATACGGGAAGATCGTGACGTACAGATCCCCCCACACCCCGGCCGGTCGCCCGGTCAGTGCCGGCGGATGGACCAGGATCCACTGGGCGCCCGCCTGTAGCAGCGCGCTGACCGCGAGGACCCATCGGTGATGCCCCTCGGTGGCGCGCAGCAGGCGCATGATCAGCGGGAACAGCAGGTATACCTGCATCGTCACCAGCAGGAAGTACAGCTGATACCACGCGCCGCCGGTGAGGGTCTCGAACACCAGGCGCCACACCGCCGATCGAACGCCCTCGCCGGGATGCAGCCCGGCCACGATCGAATAGGCCCAGTAGATCACCGACCACGCCAGATACGGGATGCCGACGAGGGGGAAGCGTCTTCGCCAGAAGTTGCGAGTGTCGAACGGTTTGCGCGAGTACTGGTAGATCAGCACGAACGCGGTCAGTGCGAAGAATGCCTGCCGAGTGAAGTGCAGCAGCACCACCACGCCGTTGCCTGCGACGTTGTCCCGGTCGAGCGAATTGCCGACCACATGGGCGCCGATGACGCAGGCGAAGGTGACGATCCGGAACAGGTCGATCTGATGCAGATGTGGGCGCTTGGCCGCGGGCCTGGACTCGGATCGGATGGTGGCTGGTGCCTCGGCGGTGACACTCATATCACACAACCGCTACTTGCATGGCATCGCGAAGACGATGACGCTGCACCTTTCCGGTCGGTGCGCGGGGGAAGTCCTCCACGAACACGATCTCGACGGGCCGTTTGGCCCGCGACAGCTGCTCCGCGCAGCGCAGGCTCAACGTGTCCCGCAGCTGCGCGTATTCGTCGTCCGAATCGACCTCACCGACCATGGCTTCACCAAACTCCCCGGCGTCGGCCGCGATGACGTACGCGATCGGGACACTGCCCAGGATCTCGTCGTCGCGCCCGACAACCACTACGTCCCGCACGCCCGGATCGGCCTGCAGGACCTCCTCGATCTCCCGCGGGTACAGCAGCTCGCCACCACGGTTGATGACATCGTCGCTGCGGCCCACCAGATAGACATACCCGTTCTCATCGATACGACCCAGATCGCCGGTGTCCAGCCAGCCCTGGGCGTCGAACCGTTCGGCCGCGCGGCCCCCGAGGTACCCATCGATCACCCCGGCGCCACGAATATGCACCCGTCCCACGATATCGCTACGGACCGCTCGGTTCTCCTGGTCTCGTACTTGAAGCTCGATTCCGACCGGCCGGCCGCATGAACCCGCGGGCGCGATCTCGTCGAGACCGGTCGCGGTGATCTGGCTGGCCGCCTCGGTCATGCCGTAGCTCTCCACGATCCGCACGCCGGTCGCGGCGGTGATGCGTGCGCGCACAGGGGTGGGCAGCGGCGCCGAGGCCGAACGGATGAAGCGCAGCCCCGAGGGCAGGACCGGGGTGGCCGCGCCCTCGGCGGTCAGCACGGCCAAGATCGCCGGGACGGCGTTGAGCCAGGTGATCCGCTTGGTGTGCAGCAGCGGCCAGAATCCGGTCGCGTGGAAGCGCTGGTCCAGGACCAGGCAGGCGCCCGCGGTCAGGGTGGCCAGCAGCGCGACCACCTCGGCGTTGATGTGGAACAGCGGCAGGCTGTTGTAGCCGCGATCGTGCTCGCTGATCTGGTTGTGCGCCGCCACACCCGTCGCGACGTGCAGCAGCTGGCGCTCGGACAGGCGCATGGCCTTGGGTGCGCCGGTGGAGCCGGAGGTCGCCAGCAGCACCGACCCGCTGGCCCGCCGGGTGCTGGTCTCGGGGCCGGGGACAGTGGGCAGTGCCGGCACGCCCAGGAGGCCGGCCAGGCTCTGATTCTCGGAGACGACCGCGTCGGGGGTGAGGCTGCCCAGGGTGCGGCGCCGCTCGGCGAACGGGGCGCGCGGATCCACCGGCACGGCGCAGCGGCCCGTCGCGATCACCGATAAATAGACGATAGCGAAGGTCAGCGGATCGGTGATGTCCAAGACGATGGTCGCATCTGGGGGGACTCTGGCGTCGAGATAGGCGGCCCAACGGCCGGCCAGCTCGGCCAAGTCCCCATAACGGATCGCCCGCTCACTGCGGGCATCCTCCAGAAATGGGCGCGCGGCCCGCTGAGCGGCATGTACGCCGATCAGTGCCGCGACAGACGTCTCGGTTTCCCGGTCCTTGCTCTGCGTCATCTGCTTCCCTCGGTCGGCCGTCACCCGCCCAGCATTCCCACCGACCGTGTGTGTCCACTGTTCGGTTCCTCCGAATTCCCTGTGCCACATGACAGCTAATCCGTCAGGGGGCGGGCGCCGGATAACAGTGTGTCAGACCGGTTGGTGTGGCGCGGCGCTTAGGGGACGATGAGCCGACGGAGCTTACGGCATCGGCGGGGCAGATGAGGTCAGTGGTGGGTCAGACCTGTCAGACCATCGTGCCGGAAGTCGGCCGCCAGGCGGTCGGCGATCCAGCGGTGCCCCACCGCAGTGGGATGTAGGCGGTCTGCCAGTGTAGGGAATACCCAGTGTGACGTCAGGGGATCGAAGATATAAACATGTGGATCGGCGTTGCGCGCCGCGTCGACGATGATGGTGTCGGTGGCCCAGGCGGCCGGTGAGGGCTGGCCCTTCGGGAAGACCGTGAGCACGCCGACCGCCGCGTCGGGGGCCTGGGTGCGGATCTCCCCGATGACCTTGCTCACGCTCGAGGCCAGCACCTTGGGCGATTTACCGATGTCGTTGTAACCGGCCTGCACGATCACCATCGTGGGTTTGTGATCGGTCAGTTGAAGCTTGGCCAGCAGGCGGAGCATGGGGCCCAGTTTGCGGCTGCCCAGCGCCACGTATCCGGCGCCCGGGTCCGCGCTGACCATCGACTGCCAGCCGAGTTGCGCGGCCAGGAGGGCGGGATAGGCACGATCGGGATTTCCGGCGCCGACGCCGTCACTGATCGAGGCGCCCACCACGGCGAGGACAGGACGACTGACCTCGGCCTGGGGGGCGATATCCGGGCCCTTCGCTTCGGCATGCCCGTGTTCCACACCCATAAGACCGGACAAGGCCGCACCGACGACCACGGCGGCACAGACGCCGACTCTAGAAGCATGCTTCACGCGCCAAGTGTTACCAGTTCGATGCAATCGGTCAAGCTGACGCTCCCACCAATCCCCCCTAGGATGACCACTCCGCCCGGTACGCCGATCGAGGACAGGCGGTGAGGTGCGTCTCGTCGCAGCTCGCGGCCGAATCATCGTGTCCCCCCTCACTTCCGGGCCGCGCTCACGCATGATGGTCGGCACATGTGCGCCACTGCGTCCACGATGATCCGGGCCTGTGGACGAGGGATGTCGCGGGGCGCGTCGAACCGCCGCGGCAGCCCGGTCCCATGCCCGCTTCAGCACAACGACGCCGTCCATCCGAACCCTCCGATCGCACGGACCCAATTGCTTTCAATGAGACCATCGGTTGCGGTCCCGCACAACGAAATACTCGGTGACGATTTGAATTGTTGTGGTGGGCCTAACCGTGCGCCGCGGGGATCAGTCCATCTTTCCGGAACTCGGAGGCGAGGCGCTCGGCGATCCACCGCTGGCCCCCGGCGGTAGGGTGCTCGCGGTCCGACTGTGTGGGGAACGTCCAGCGCGATGCCAGGGGATCGAAGACGTAGACATGTCGATCGGCGTCGCGCGCCGCGTCGACGATGAGGGTGTCGGTGGCCCAGGCGGCCGGTGAGGCCCGGCCCTTCGGAAAGATGGTGAGCACGCCGATCGCGGCGTCGGGAGCCTGGGCCTGGATCTCTCCGATCACCGCGCGCACACTATCGGCCAATTGGCTGGGCGGCTCGCCGATGTCGTTGTAACCGGCCTGCACGATCACCATCCTGGGCTGGTGGAGGGTCAACTGCAGCTTGGCGAGCAGGTGCAGCATCGGTCCCAGTCTGTGCTTGCCGCGCGCGATGTATCCGGCGCCCGGCTCCGCGCTCACCTCCGATTGCCAGCCCAACTGCGTGGCCAGCAGTGCGGGATATGCCTGATCGGGACTCTTGGCGCCGCTGCCGGCGCTGATCGAGGCGCCGACGACGGCGAGGAGGGGCCGGCTGGTCTGGGGCAGCGTATCGGGATTCGTCGAATCCGCGTGCGCGTAGACGACAGCGGGTAGGCCGGTGACCACCACACCGGCGACCGCGGCCCAGACGCCGGCTCTCGAAGCGCGCTTCACGGTGCGAAGTGTTGCGAGAGCGGCAGATTCGGTCAAGGGTTGTCATCAAGTGAAATGCGCCACGCTCGTTTCGCGGTCGCGGGATGTACGAATCGCGTAGTCTGTCTGGTTTTCCTCAGCCGCTGATGGCGTAGGGGAGGCTGAGGCGGCGAGCGGCCTCGAGGATGCTCAGGATTCGCGAGCCGGGCAGGCCGACGGAGGCGCCGATGGCGGCGGGGGTCCAGGATTCGTCGGCGAGGGTGAGGATTTCGGCCAGCTGTTCGACCGGGAGTTTGGACAGACGGCGGGCGGAGATCTCCTGGGCCGCCGCCCAGATGCCCGCGTCGGCGTCGGACGGGATGTCGTCGGCGTCATCCCAGGAC
>NZ_JAGPOX010000022.1 GCF_019038435.1 Nocardia alni | reverse complement strand
CCGCACACCGCACACCGCACACCGCACACCGCACACCGCACACCGCACACCGCACACCGCACACGGCACACGGCACACGGCACACGGCACACGGACAGGGTCGCACCCACGCCGTTCGCATGACCACCGAGAACGCCGACATTCTCGCCGTGGACGCGACGGACCCGCCCCTCCTTCAGGAGCCTTACGACTCTGCAAACCTTGGGAACTCGGCCGAGACTGTCCGGCCGGTCGAGCACCGTCCACCAATTATCGGTGGCAACGCATAATCCGGCGGAGATGCCGTCGGCGAAGGCGACATGGTCGAAGCTGAACCTGCGACACCGCCGCACCACCTCGAGCAGATCGGCGCGCAACTCACCCAGCAGCAGCATCCGTTCGCGCCGCCGCGACGGGCTGCCGCGTTCAAACCTCCCCGGTCGCCGCCCGGGCAGCCAACACGCGTTACATCACCACCGCCCAGTTCCCGGACGACCTCGGCTTCACCTGGTGCCAGGTGAATCGCCGAGCGGGTCATTGCCAGCGAAGTTCCGCACGGCTGCCACCCGGATGCGAACGACCTCTTGCGACGGCGGTACCAAATATCTTAACGTTGATAAGTTAGTTGCGGTGGAAACGGCCACCGCTCGATCGAGAGCGTCGCGCTAGGAGTGGTCATGAGTGACAGCGAAGTCCCGAGTCTCACGTCACGAACCACCGCGTTGCTGGCCGAGGCGGCCGATACCCTGGCCGAACGCGTCCGGGCGACGATGACACACAGCCCGCGGCCGGTATTCCTCTACTACATCGCACAGACGTTCGACATCCTGCGCGACAACCTGTCGCCCGGACACGATCCACGTCCGCGCACACCCGCACAGCAGCTGTGCCTGCATCTGATGATCGAGCACGCCGAGCGGGCGGGCGGCTCGCTGGACGCCGACCTGATCCGTGCGCATCGGACGCTACTTCCCGACCGCGACCACGAGCCTCTTCTCGCACTCGGCCGGGCATCCCGCAAGCCCGAGTTGCCCTACGACTTCGTCGCACTGAGCGACGCGCTGACTCCCCACGGCACGAACGAGATCTTCGATCCCTTCGAGCCGGACGACATGGTCGCCTGAGCGTCAGGTGAAATCGGAACCACCGTCGACATTGACGTTCGCGCCCGTCATATACGAGTTCCGGCGCGAGGCCAGAAAGGCCACTACCGGCCCGATCTCCTCGGGCCGGCCCGCCCGGGGCACCTGGGCGGGGTGGCCGAAATGCTCGCCGATCGCGGCCATCAGCTCGTAGGGATCCTCGCCCCGCACACCGGCCGACCGGGCCCACGACACCAGCGACGGAGTCACGAACGTGCCGGGCGAGACGACATTGACCAGGATCTCCTCCGGGGCCAGCAGCAGCGACAGGTTCTTCGACGCACTGGTCATCATCGCCTTCGCGGCGGTGTAGGCGACCAGCGAAATACTCTGGCGCTGTGTGGAATGCGCCGAGAAGTTGACGATGCGCGCCCACTCTGCCGCGCGTAGCAGCGGCAGGGCCGCGCGTACGCACCGCACCATGGACAGCACGCCCTCATCGACGGCCTCGTGCCACTGGTCATCGGTGAGGATGTCGAAGCCACCCTGCACATTCGGGCCGACGGCGTTGATCAGGACGTTGATCTGCCCGTCCCAGCGCTCCCCCAGTTCGGCGAACGCCCCCTCGACCTGCCCGCTGGCGCGGACGTCCGCGACCAGCCCGACGGCGTCCGGACTACCCCGGCGGGCCAGATCCTCGACCGCGCGATCCAGGTCCTCTCGCGACCGTCCGATCACCGCGACCCGAGCCCCGTCGTCAGCCAGGCAGCGAGCGGTGGCCAGACCCATCCCCCGGCTACCGCCCACGACCACCGCGGCCGCATCCCCGAGTCCCAAATCCATTGCACTACCGCCCGTATTGTTACGATTTCGAGGTGCACACGCCCGCCTCGGGGCCGCGGCAACCACCGACAGCCATACTGTAGCCATGTCAGTATAGCCCCGGAAATGCTCACGCCAGGCAATACCGGCAGCCGTAACCACCCGACACTCTCCCGAGGGCCTCGCGGTAGTATTTACGGTTACAGGTACAATCAGTGTTACAGTCCGTTCCGGCCGCAGTGGAATCGACTGCACGGTAACGACGTCACGGAGGTGGTGGCAGGATGGCAGGGCGGGCAACCGCGGAGAAACGGCCGCGGCGCGAGCGTGGTTCGCTCAACCCCACCGATATTCTCGACGCCGCGTTCGAACTCGCGCAGCAGGTGTCGCTGGACAACCTGAGCATGCCCATGCTGGGCAAACATCTCGACGTCGGCGTGACGAGCATCTACTGGTACTTCCGCAAGAAGGACGACCTGCTGGGCGCCATGACCGACCGGGCGCTGAGCCAGTACGCCTCGTTCGTCACCCCTTTCGTCGACCCCGGCGATTGGCGCGAATCGCTGCGCAACCACGCCCGCAACATGCGCAGAACATTCCTGGGCAATCCCATCCTCTGCGACCTGATACTGATCAGATCGGCGCTGAGCCCGCAGGCCGCGCACCTCGGCGCGCGACAGACCGAACAGGTCATCGCCAACCTCGTGCAGGCCGGACTCCCACTGTCCGACGCCATCGACACCTACTCGGCGATCCAGCTCCATGTCCGTGGATGCGTTGTCCTGCAACGCCTTTACGACAAGAACAAGGAATCCGAGTCCGGGGCCACCGCGTACTACGAGAATCTCACGATCTCCTCGGAAACCACTCCGCTGCTCGCGAAGGCGAATTCGATGGGCCTGCACAGCGGAGCGCCCGACGACAGGAACTTCGAGTTCGGCCTCGACTGCATCCTCGAGCACGCCGACCGGATGATCGAATCCGCCGCCGCGACAGCGCCCAAGAAGGCGTCGGCGAAGAGGGCACCCGCGCCCGCGAAGAAGGCGAGCGCGAAGGCCGCTCCGGCGAAGAAGGCTCCAGCCACGAAGGCATCCACGTCGACCACGGGTCGCCGCACCAAGGCCGCCGGTACGAAATAGCCGTCTAGTTGGTCCGCCGCCGAGCATGCTGGGAACCGGCCAGCGCGTTCGGCGGTGACCCGACCGCGCTCACGACACAGGAACACAGCACCGTCTCATCGAGCGTCAGCCGCGCGGTCGATTCGATGACGCGATCACCGACCACCCGTTCGATGTCGAATCGCAGCTCGGTGAGCAACGGCGTCGGCCGCCGATAGGTCAGCTCCAGCGAGCGCGTCTTTCCCGCCAAGCCCACCGCACAACTCTGGTGCTGGACAACGCAATCGAAGAACAGTGCCAGAAAACCCCCGTGTACCAGCCCCGGCGGGCCCTCGTACGACAAGGGAAAATTGATGCGGCCGTCCGCCCGCTCCGCGTCGAGCCGGTCGAATCGGTATTCCGGGACACACGGATTGTACGAACCGATGTCGAAAGCGTGGTCCAGGTAGATCCGCTGAGCATTCGAGACGTCGGCGCCGATCCGCGGTGAACTGTCGGACGGGCCGGCGGCGGTCAGTTCGCGCTCCCATTCGACGAACCGGGCCAGCATGTCGTCCACCGCCGCGTGGGGGTGTTCCAGCGCCAGCAGCAGTCCGGTGAGCCGTCGCATCGCGGCCGCGGCGGCCCTGGTCTGTTCGAGGGGTCGGGCGCCGAATCCGGAATCACCTTCCGGCCCGGCCGGATTCGGAGAGTCGCCTGCCGGACGTCCAGCATCCGGCGCGAGAGGGCTCGGCATGCGTCCTCTTTTCTTCGGCGACAGTTGCCTGCTAATCTTGTTCAGCACACAACGGTATAGCATACCGTATACAAAACAGTAAGCTCACACGGGCGGATAGGGCAGACAGTGAGCCCAGACTCGGAACCCGCCGCCGACGGGTCGGTGGCGGTCCACCGCGAGGGTGCGGTCCTGCACCTGGTCATCGATCGCAAGGCGCGCAGGAATTCACTCAGCGCGCCGATGGTCGAGACACTCGTCGCGGCACTCACGGACGCGTCGACGGACGATTCACTGCGCGCGATCCACCTGTGCGGTGCGGGCGAGCACTTCTGTTCCGGCGTGGACTGGGTGGCGAGCAACGACGCACCCCGCCCACGCACCGGAGATCTGGTCCGCCGCCTCCCGCACACCGCCAACCGCGTGGTGGAACTGCTCTGCGGCATCCATCTCCCGGTGGTGTGCAGCGTGCGCGGCTGGGCGGTGGGAATGGGCTGTAATCTCGCGCTGGCCGCCGACTTCACCGTCGCCGCGGACGACGCGGTCTTCTGGGAGCCGTTCCTGGACCGGGGGTTCACCCCGGACTCCGGCTCGACCTGGTTTCTCCCCAGGCTGATCGGGCTGGCGCGGGCGCGCCGGATGCTGCTGCTCGGCGAGAAGGTGAGCGCGACCCAGGCCGCCGACTGGGGGCTGATCGACCGCTGCGTGCCCGCACCCGACCTGGCCGCCGCTGCCGACGATCTGCTCACCCGCCTGGCCTCCGGGCCGACCGTCGCACTCGGTCTGGCCAAACGGGCACTGTCCTACGGCCAGCACGCCACGCTCGCCCAAGCCCTCGAGCATGAACTCTTCGATGTCGAATTATCGTGCAGAACAAGTGATTTCAAGGAGGGCCTGACCGCATTCCGGGAACGCCGAGCGCCGGATTTCCGCGGTCGCTGACGGCCCGCCCAGCACCCATCGTGTCGCGAGATTCAGGCAGGACCCATTGAGCTACGAGACATTCGCATTCGAGACCATCCTGTTCGAGGTGGACAGCACCGACCACGTGGCCACCATCACGCTGAACCGACCCGAGCGCCTCAATGCCTTCGATCGGACCATGTGCGACGAACTCACCCGGGCGTGGCGCCTGATCAAACTGGACGACTCGGTCAACGCCGTCGTGCTGCGGGCGGCGGGCGAGCGGGCCTTCAGTGCCGGACTCGATATCACGAAGCCCTACGGTCAGCCGGACAGCGTCTGGCACCACGAGGATCCGGGCGAGGCGCTGAGCCCGAAATGGCAGAAGATGTGGAAGCCGGTGGTCTGCGCGGTTCAGGGGATGTGTACCGCGGGCGGGTTCTACTTCGTCAACGAGGCCGATGTGGTGATCTGCTCGTCGGACGCGACATTCTTCGACTCGCACGTGTCCACGGGCCTGGTCTCGGCGCTGGAGCCGATCGGCCTGCGCCGGCGCGTCGGCCTGGGCGAGACGTTGCGAATCGCGTTGATGGGCAACGACGAACGGGTCTGCGCGGAGACCGCGCTGCGCATCGGGCTGGTATCCGAGGTCGTCTCCCCCGGCCTGCTGTGGGCCCGCGCGCACGCCATCGCCGCCACCATCGCCGCCAAACCTCCGAGCGCCACCCAGGGGACCGTGAAGGCGATCTGGGAGTCGCTGGACAAGCCCTACCGGGCGGCGCTGGACCAGGGACTGATCTATACACGGCTCGGAAATTCGCTGGGCAAGGCCGAATTGGCGGCCGCGTCCGGCGATGGCGACCGACATGCCAAGCCCGAACCGAGAATCCGCTGATGACCAACCCCAGCGCTCCGCAACCGACTCGCGAGGTCGAATCCCCGACCGTAGCAATGGTTTTACGCCGCAATGCGCGGACCAGGCCGGACCATCCCCTCCTGATCCGCGATGCCGATCGCCTCGACTACGGCCAGGCCGATCGCCGCTCGGCGGAGCTGGCTCGTGGCCTGATCGCGCTGGGCGCCGGCAAGGGAACCTCGGTGGGCCTGCTCTACCCCAACGGACCGGCCTTCGCCCTCGCCGCGCTCGCCGCGGCCCGCATCGGCGCCGTCGTCGTCCCGTTCTCCACCTTCGCCACCGCGAGTGAGCTTCGAGAGCAGCTGGTACACAGCGATGTTCGTATCCTGCTTGGCACGGCACACTACCGTTCGCACGACTACGCACAACGTCTTACGCAGGTACTCGCCGACGCGCAGATCACCCCGGACGGCAGGCTGTACTGCGCGGCCGTGCCCCAGCTGCGCCACGTCGTGATCGACGAGAACCCCACCCCGGCGCGTCACCTACGCACCCCGGACGCCGTCCGCGAACTCGGCCGTACCGTCGACGAGGCGATGCTCACGGCGCTGGAAAACGACGTCGACGGCTCCGATCCGCTGTCCATCGTGTACACCTCGGGATCGACCGGCGCACCCAAGGGCGCGGTCCACACTCACGCCGCACTACTGAACCATCAGCGCGATCTCAACGAGATCCGCGGCCTGACCGAACACGATGTGCTGTTCTGCAATTCACCGTTCTTCTGGATCGGCGGGTTCGCCTTCGGGCTGCTGGCCACCCTGGTCGCGGGATCGACCCTGCTGTGCTCCGATGCCACCGACGCCGCCGCGACCCTGGACCTGCTGGAGTCCGAAAAGCCGACCATGACAAACGGTTTCGCCGCGAGCATCGCACATCTGGCCGACCATCCCAGTTTCCCGGACCGCGATCTGTCCTCGATGCGACGCGGCAACCTGTATCCCATCATGGCTCCCGACGTGCGGCCACGGGATCCGGAGCTGCGACACGGCATGCTGGGTATGACCGAGGCCGGAAGCGTCGTGCTGATCAGCGCGGACGAATCCGACCAGCCCGAACACCGCCGAGGCTCGTTCGGCAAGCCCGCGCCCGGATTCGAGACCAGGATCATCGATCCCGACACCGGCGAGGTCGTCGGCAACGGCGTGCCCGGCGAATTCTGTTTCCGCGGACCGTATGTCATGCAGGGGTATCACAAGCGCAGCCGGGAGGAGTCCTTCGACGCCGACGGTTGGTTCCATTCCGGCGATATCGTCCGCGGCGACGCGGACGGATACGTGTACTTCCTCGGCCGCGCCACATCGATGATCAAAACGGCCGGGGCCAACGTCTCGCCCGCCGAGGTCGAGAAGGCGATCGCCGAACTCACCGGCGACACCGCGCACGTTTTCGGGCTCCCCCACCCCGACCGGGGGCAGGTAGTCGCCGCGGTGCTCACCGTCACCGATCCCACGGTGTTCGATGAAACCGCGCTGCGAGACACACTGCGAACGGCACTGTCGGCCTACAAGATTCCCACCCGCTGGGCGGGCGTCACACCCGCGGATATCCCGCTGCTGCCCAGCGGCAAAGTGGATCTGCGGCAGCTGCGGAAGGTATTCGAATGAGCGACGAGACCGCGACGATCGACCGGCTGGTACGGGAGAGGGCCACCCGCCACCCGGACGCACCGATGGTGATCGATCCGCACAGCCGCATCACCTACGGCGAACTCGACATCATCACAAGGGATCTGGCCGCCGCCCTGATCGCCGCCGACTGCGGCAAGGGCACCCGGGTGGGCCTGCTCATGCCGAACGGAACCGACTGGGTGCGCATCGCGATCGCGGTGACCCGCATCGGTGCGGTCCTCGTCCCGCTCAGCACCCTGCTGCGGCCGCCCGAGCTGCGCGCCCAATTGCGCGTGGCCTCGGTGCAATTCCTCATCGCGGCCGAGGAGTTTCGCGGACGCCGCCATCTCGACGATCTCGGGCTGACGGATACCGATGCCCTGTTCGACCCCGAACTTCCCGCGCTGCGCCATGTGCGGACCGCCGACAACCTGCTCGCCGCCCACACACCCGCCGAGGCGCCGGTGGACGCGCTGGCCGCGACGGTCACCGCCGCCGATCCGCTCACCGTCATGTTCACCTCCGGAAGTCGCGGCCTGCCCAAGGGCGTTCTGCATTCCCACGGCAACGTCCTGCGTGCGGTCAGATCCGGCCTCACGAGCCGCCGCATCGATGCCGACACCCGTCTCTACCTGCCGATGCCGCTGTTCTGGGTGGGTGGATTCGGCGGCATGCTCTCGGCCATGGTCGCCGGCGGCGCCCTGGTCACCGAGGCCGTGCCCGATCCCGCGACAACGCTGGAACTGCTGCGGCGCGAGCGGGTCACGCTGTTCCGCGGCTGGGCCGATCAAGCCGAATCCCTTGCTCGCCAGGCGAAAACGCTCGGGGTTACCGTCCCGAGCCTGCGACCGGGCAGCCTGGAGGCGATGCTGCCCGAGAGCCTGCGCGCGCAGCCGGGTGCGCGCGCCAACCTGTTCGGTATGACCGAGTCGTTCGGCCCGTACTGCGGCTACCCCGCCGACACGGATATGCCGCGTTCGGCCTGGGGCAGCTGCGGCCGTCCGTTTCCGGGAATGCAGGTCCGCATCGCCGATCCCGAGACCGGGCAACCGGTCCCGCCGGGGACCGTGGGCATCATCCAACTCCGCGGACCACATACGTTGCGGGGCATGTGCCGTCGCGCTCGCGAGGACCTGTTCACCGCCGACGGTTACTACCCCACCGGCGATCTCGCCCATCTCGACGACGACGGATTCCTGTTCTACCACGGCCGGGCCGACGACATGGTCAGGGTGAGCGGCGCCAGCGTCTACCCCGCCGAGGTGGAGCGAGCGCTGCGCGGCCTCGTGGGAGTCGGGACGGCCTTCGTCACCGATGTGCCCGGGCCGCAAGGGAACCGTGTGGCGGCGGCGGTCGTGTGCGATACCACCGCGACAACCGCCGACCGCCTGCGTTCGGCCGCGCGAGAGGTACTCAGCTCGTTCAAGGTACCCACGGTGTGGCTGCTGCTCGATTCCGACGACCGGATCCCCCGTGGATCCACTGGCAAGGTCGACATCTCCGGTCTGCGTGCGTTATTCGCGACCGAGGCGGGCCACGACAGCGTGCAACCACCCGCCGTGATCTCGAAATAGGCCGTTGAAGTGCCAGGATTCGTCGCCTGAGAATTCAGGAAAAACCGGCACAGGCCACGAACACTGATGTACAGTGAGTACCACTGTAGGTCCAATAGTTAGGCATTCGACCCACTCGGCATCGGGCATCGTCCGCAGCAACCGAGCATTCGCTGGAGGATCGATGGAACTGGGGATTCTGAACGCACCCGTCCGAGAGGTCGGCCAATTCTTCGCCATGGTGGCCGATGTCGGCCGCGGCCTGGTGACCGCCCGTTTCCGGTTCACCGAATTCCTCGAGCAGAGCTGGATGCTGGCACGGGTGTCGCTGGTACCGACCGTCCTGGTGGCGGTTCCGTTCACCGTCCTGGTCAGCTTCACCCTCAATATCCTGCTGCGCGAGATCGGCGCGGCCACCATGAGCGGGGCGGGTGCGGCGTTCGGCGCGGTCACCCAGGTCGGCCCGATGGTGACCGTGCTGATCGTGGCGGGCGCGGGAGCCACGGCGATGTGCGCGGATCTGGGGTCGCGGGTCATCCGCGAGGAGATCGCGGCCATGGAGGTGCTGGGCATCGACCCGATCCACCGGCTGGTGATCCCGCGCGTCGTTGCCTCGGCGGTGATCGCGGTCCTGCTCAACGGGCTGGTGTGCGCCATCGGCATCGCCGGCGGATTCGTATTCTCGGTGCTGCTGCAGGGCGTGAATCCGGGCGCCTTCGCGGCCGGGGTCACCCTGCTGACCGGGTCCACCGAACTGGCCATCTCCGCGGTCAAGGCGCTGCTGTTCGGCATGATCGCGGGATTGGTGGCGTGCTATCGCGGACTGTCGGTCTCCGGCGGCCCGAAGAGCGTGGGGCAGGCGGTGAACGAGACCGTCGTCTACGCGTTCATCGCCCTGTTCGTGGTCAACACCGTGGTGACGGCAGCAGGAATCCGACTGTCGGGGAAGTGATTTCGATGTACATCGCGGAAACCGGGAAATTCGTCCGCACCCGCCGCCGGCTGGACCGGTGGAACCGCGCGATCGACGACGTCGGCACCCGAATCATCTTCTACGGCAAGACGATCGTGCAGATTCCCGGCGCGCTGGCCAGACATCCCGGCGAGACCCTGCGTCTGGTGGCCGAAATCAGCATGGGCAGTGGGGCTCTCGCGATGATCGGCGGCACGGCGGCGATCGTCGGATTCATGACGCTGGCCACCGGCAGCACGATCGCCATTCAGGGATACAGTTCGCTGGGCGATATCGGCATCGAGGCGCTGTCGGGCTTCCTGTCCGCGTTCATCAACGTCCGGATCGCGGCGCCGGTCATCGCCGGCATCGGACTGTCGGCGACGCTCGGCGCCGGGTCGACCGCCCAGATCGGGGCCATGCGGATCGCCGAGGAGATCGACGCCCTCGAATCCATGGCCATCCGGCCGATCCCCTATGTGGTGAGCACCCGGGTCGCGGCGGGCATCATCACGATCGTTCCGCTGTATTCGCTGGCGCTGGCGGCCTCGTTCCTGGCCGGCCGGTTCACCACCGTGGAAATCTTCGGCCAGTCGCCCGGGCTGTACGACCACTACTTCTCCACCTTCCTCAATCCCGTCGACGTGGGGTGGTCGTTCGCGCAGGCCATCGCGATCGCGGTGCTGGTCATGCTGATCCACACCCAGTACGGATTCACCGCGTACGGCGGTCCGGCGGGGGTCGGGGCGGCGGTCGGGCGCGCGGTGCGGATGTCGCTGATCATGGTCGTTCTCGTGGTGCTCCTGGTGTCGCTCGCGCTGTACGGCGGCAACGGGAATTTCCACCTTTCGGACTAGGGGGGCAACGGAAATGCGGTATCGGGCGGTTCTGAGATTCATCGCGAAGGCGATGCCGAAACTGGCGGTCCTGGCGCTGATTCCGGTGACGCTCGGTGCCGGATGGCTGGTGCTGGGTAGTTATCGGCAGAGTTTCGACGACTGGGCCCAGGTCACCGTGATCGCCGGTCGCGCCGGGCTGGTCATGGATCGCGGAGCGAAGGTCACGATGACCGGCGTCGAGGTCGGCGAGGTGACCGCGATCGACTACCAACCTGATCGGGCCCGGCTGACCCTGCGGCTGCACCGCTCGGCGCTGGCCTCGATTCCGGCCGACGTCACCGCCCGGATCACCTCCGACACCGTTTTCGGCGCGAAGTTCGTCAGCCTCACCGCGCCCGATTCGCCCGGCGCCCGGCTCGAGCCCGGCGCGGTGCTCGATGCCTCGCACGTCACCGTCGAGATCAATACGGTCTTCGAACAGTTGGTGGGCGTGCTCAGCGTCGTAGATCCGGCGCAACTTCAGGCGACACTCGGCGCGCTGGCCGCCGCGCTACAAGGTCGCGGCGACCGGCTCGGCACAGCGCTCGACCACACCGCAAGCGTTCTGGCGCAACTGAATTCGGCCGATCCCGGAATCTCCGACCTGCTGCGCACCGCTGCTCCGGTCACCGGGCTCTACGCGGACATCACGCCGGATCTGCTGCACACTCTCGATGCCCTGACGACAACGGGTAACACCGTAACCGACAACCAGCAACAGCTGGCGAGCCTGCTTGCCGGCGCGACAACCCTGTCGAACACCGGCTCGAATCTCCTGGACCGCAACGGTTCCGGGATCACCGACGTACTGCGGCTGTGGGCGCCGACGAGCGCGCTGGCGGCACTGTACGCGCCCGACATCCCGTGCGTGTTCGAAGGCATCGCCCAGGGCAATCGCAACAATCCCGCCGCGTACGGCGCCCAGCCCGGCGTGAAGATGTTCGCCGGGTTCGTTCCCGGCGTGACGCCGTATCGCTACCCGCAGGACCTGCCCAAGGTCGATGCGACCGGCGGCCCGCACTGCATGGGCCTGCCCCGCACCGACCCGGTGGTGAACGTGCCGTACATGGTCACCGACATCGGGGTGAATCCGCTGGCGCCCGACCGCCAGGGCGTCGGCTTGCGGCCGCCCAGCGTCATCGACTACCTGTTCGGCCTCGGCGGTGGGCGATGAAGCGATCGCTGGTGCTGAAGCTGAGTGTCTTCGTGTTCGTCATGCTGCTGGTGAACGGCGCGATGATCCTGGTGTTCACCCAGGTCGACGCCGGCGGCTCGCACACGTATCACGCGGTGTTCACCGACGCGTCCGGCATGCGTCCCGGCTCGAAGGTCCGCATCGCGGGCGTACCGGTCGGGCAGGTGCACGCGGTCGGCTACGGCAGCGATCACCTTGCACACGTGGACTTCTCGATCGACACCGGCGATCGGCCGACCACCTCGACCCGGGCGGTGATCCGGTACGAGGACCTCGTCGGCAACCGGTACCTCGAACTGCAGCGCGGCCCGGACAGCACCCCGCTGCCCGCGGGCGGGACCATCGCGCCGCCCGAGACCGCACCCGCGCTCGACCTCGATGCCCTGCTCGGCGGCTTCCATCCGCTGTTGCAGGCGCTGAATCCGGCACAGGTCAACGAGCTGTCGATGGGACTACTGCAGATCTTCCAGGGCCGCGCGGGGACCATCGCCGAGGTGCTGCAACGGGTCGGCGCGGTAACCTCCATGCTGGCCGATCACGATCAGCTGATCGGCCGGGTGATCACCAACCTGAATACGGTGCTCACCGAGATCGCTTCGCGCGGTGACCAATTCAGCAGTACGCTGGATCATCTGCAACAGCTGGTGTCGGGACTGGCGCAGGATCGCGAGGTGATCGGCCAGGCGGTCACCACCCTGGACACCACGGCCGACACCTTCTCCGGCCTGCTCACCGAGGTGCGGCCGGACCTGTCCGCGACGATCGCCGGAATGAATACTGCGCTGACGCCGACGGTGAACCAGATCGGCACGCTGGATTCCACCCTGAACCAACTGCCCGATCAGTACCAGTCGCTGATTCGCACCGGTGCCTACGGGTCCTTCTTCAACTTCTACATGTGCGGCATCTCGCTGAAAATGACCGGTCCGGACGGCAAACCCGTGGTCGCCACGCTGACCGATCAGAAATCCGGAAGGTGCGGCTGGAAGAAATGAAGCGACTCACTCCACACCAGGCATTCCGGACGGGCCTGATCGGCATCGTGATGACCGTCGCGATCTGCCTGATCTCACTGCAGTTCGACAAGATCCCGCTGCTGGCCGCGCCCACCGAACGGTATTCGGCCCTGTTCGACGACGCGAGCGGGCTGCTGGCCGGCGACGATGTCATGGCCGCGGGTGTCAAGGTCGGCACGATCACGGCCATCACCGTGGACGCCGGTCACGCCCGCGTCACCTTCACCGCCGATCCCGATATCGCGCTCGGCGACGCGACCACAGCCGCCATCAAGACCACCTCGCTGCTGGGCAGGCGGTCGGTGCAGATTTCCCCTGCGGGTGCGGGCCGACTGCATCCTCGCGCCACCATCCCGCTCGCGCGCACCCGCTCCGGATACACCCTGCCGACCATCCTCAACGAGGCGACCGACACCCTGCAGGGCATCGACCTCGACCAGTTGACCCGGGCGCTGGACAGCACCTCCGACGTACTCTCGGCGGCCGCGCCCCAGATTCGTCCGGCCCTGGACGGGATGAAACGCCTGTCCGACACGGTCAACCAGCGTGACGCGGCACTGCGAAGCCTGCTCTCCGGGGCCGAACAGGTCACCACGGCACTGGCGAACCGTGCGCCACAGGTGAATACCCTGCTGCTGGACGGCAATTCGCTGCTGGGTGAGCTACAGGCCCGCGGCCGGGCGCTGGGCGGTCTCATCATTGGGATCGACCAGGTGTCACGGCAACTGTCCGGGGTGGTGCACGACAACGACGCCGCGCTGGGTCCGGCGCTGGACAAGCTCGGGCAGGTGCTGGCCGTGGTGATCAAGGATCGCGACAACGTGGGGAAGGCCATTCAGGGCCTGTCGACCTATATCGGCACCCTCGGTGACGCGGTCGCCAGCGGACCGTACTTCTACGCCTATCTGCAAAATCTGGTGCCGGGCAACTACACTCAGCCGCTGCTCAACACGCTGTTCGGGCTTCCGCCGGCGCCGCTGCCGATTCCGAGTGTCAAATGATCGCCCGCGTATTCGCCCAGTCCTCGGCTGTGCTCCGATATGCGCTGTCTCGACGGTTCGCTCAGGCGGGCAGCGGTATACGCCGGTGGCTGGTTCTGCTCACTGCCGCAGTGGTGGTGATCGCCGTGGTCGCCACCGGATACCACATCGTCCAGCAGTCGCGGTATTACACCGTCACAGCGCATTTCACCGCGACCAACGGTCTGTATCAGGGTGACGAGGTCCGTGTGGTCGGGGTGAAGGTGGGGACCGTCGAATCCATTCGCACCGACGGCACCGCGCTCACCGTCCGGATGCGGATACCCCGATCGCTGCGCCTGCCGCTCGGTGTGCAGGCCGTGGTGATGGCGCAGAGCCTGGTCGCCGCCCGGTTCGTCCAGCTGACACCGGCGTGGACCGGCGGCCCCGGCACGGATCACGATATCGACATTCCGATCGATCACACCGCCGTCCCGGTCGAGTGGGATCAGGTCGAGGCGCAGCTGTCCCGGCTCACCGACGCTCTGGCGCCGCGACCGGAGGATCCCACGGGCCCCGGCGCGCGCCTGCTCGGCTCCGCCGCCGCGGCGCTCGACGGCAACGGTGATCTGCTCCGGCAGAGCCTGCACCAGTTGTCGGCCACCATGGCGACGCTGTCGGCGGGCAGCACGGACCTGTTCTCCACCATCCGCAACTTGCAGGCGTTCACCACCGCGCTCGCCGCGAGCCAGCAGCAGATCGTGGTCTTCCAGGGCAGGCTGGCTTCGGTGACGGACGTGCTGGCCGACAGTCACGACGAGTTGGCGACGGCGCTGAGCGACCTGAACACCGCGATCGGCGACGTCCAGCAGTTCGTCACCACGCACCGCGACGAAATCACCACGCAGGTACAGCAATTGGCCGATGCCACCGGAGTGCTCGCCAGCCGGCGTGATGCCCTGGCGACAGTTCTGCACCGCGCGCCGACCGCGCTGTCGAACTACTACAACACCTACAACCCAGGTCAGGGCGCGATCACGGGTGTGCCGGGATTCTCGAACTTCGGCAATCCGATCGACTTCGTCTGCGGCGCCATCGCCGGGCTGTCGAACGCCACTTCCGAGCAAGGAGCCGGACTGTGCCAGCAATACCTCGGACCCCTGCTGAATACGCTGCGGATGAACTACCCGCCGATCACCGTCAACCCGACCATCGGCACCGGCGCGGGGCCCGGTCAGGTCATCTACAGTCCACCGCAGCTCCAGCAACTCCTGCTACCGGGACAACCACGGTGAATGCCGCACGCCGCTATCGCCTTCCGGCCCTGCTGTGTGGAATCATGCTGTGTGCCATGGCATCCGGCTGTCAGTGGAGCGGGTTGAACTCACTGCCGCTGCCCGGGACGAAGGGGCACGGACCCGGCAGTTACCGGGTGATCATCCAGATGCCGGACGCCACCACCATCACACCGAATTCTCCTGTGCTCGTGCACGATGTGGAGGTCGGTTCCATCACGTCGATCACCACCGAGGACTGGCACGCCCGGGTCACCGTGACGCTTGATCGCGGTACTGTCCTGCCCGCCAACGCCACCGCCCAGATCGGGCAGACCAGCCTCCTGGGCGCCACCCACATCGAACTCGACTCACCGCCCGACCCGCAGGGCAGGCTCGGCGACGGCAGTGTCATCCCGTTGCGACGGGCCGGCGACTACCCCACCACCGAGCAGACTCTCGCGGCATTGGCCGTGGTGCTCGACGGTGGCGGACTGGGAAACCTGCAAACCATCATCACCGAGACGGACAAGGCCATCGGCGGACATCAGGGTTCGGTGAACACCGTGATCGACCAGTTGAATACGCTACTGGGCCAACTGGATTCACAGCGGGCAGCCATCACCGCCACGCTGGACAATCTGAACCGCTTCGCCGCGCAGCTTTCCGATCAGAACGGCACTCTGGGTAAGGCCGTCGCCGCCATAGGCCCGGCGCTCGGAGTGCTCGCCCAGCAGCGCCAGGACCTGACCGACGCCTTCGCCGCGCTGACCCGCTTCGGTGACGCCGGGACCACGCTGATCGACCGGACCCAGGGCGATCTGCGCGAGACCCTGGCCGATCTCGTGCCGGTTCTGCGGAAGGTCTCCGAGACCGGTGACGATCTGATCGCCAATCTCAATCAGCTCGCCACCTTTCCCTTCCCGCCGATCCTGGTCTGCAACGGCATTCGCGGCGACTATATGAACCTGTGGGCCGAGGCCGATCTCACCCTGCCGAGCCTGCAGCAGGGCCTGCTGTTCGGTACCCCGTTCGCCGCACCGCCCGCACGCGGAGCCGGCCGATGATCACCTCTCGCCTGGTCCGCATCCAGTTGATCATCTTCGTGATCATCGCGGTCGTGTCCACCGCGTTCACCGGCGTCTACTATCTGCGGATCCCGGCCGCGCTCGGCATCGGCCACTATCGCGTGGTGGTCGACCTGCCCAGGGCCGGCGGCCTATATCACGACGCCAACGTCACCTACGACGGGTACACGATCGGGCGCATCGACTCCGTCGATCTGACGCCGGGCGGGGTCACCGCCACATTGTCGCTGGTCGATTCGGTGCGGGTGCCCGCCGATCTGACGGCCCGGGTGCGCAGCGTGTCGGCCATCGGCGAGCAGTACGTCGATCTGCAACCGAGGGTCGGACATGGGCCGTTCCTGCGCGACGGGTCCACCATCCCGGTCGATCGCGTGCGGGTCGCCGACCAGATCGGTCCCATTCTGGACCAGACCCGCAGGATTCTGGCCTCGCTCCCGCCGGACACCCTGCACACGGTGCTCGATCAGGCATCACGCGGATTAGCCGGCGCCGGAGGGGATCTGGCGACCCTGCTCGACTCCACCACCGCGTTCGTCGATGCGCTGGCAGCCAACGGGGACGCCCTCACCACGCTGGTGCGGCAACTGACCCCGCTGCTGAATACCCAACTGGTCTCGAGCGACGACATCCGTTCCTGGGCAGCGAATATCGCCGACCTCACCGCACAGCTGCACACCGTCGACCCCGCCCTGCGCGGCATCCTGCAACGCGGTCCCGCCGCGGCCGACACCGCCGACCAGCTGTTCCAGCAGCTGTCCCCCACACTGCCGCTGCTGCTGGCGAATCTGACCACCACCGGCCAGGTCGCGCTGACCTACAACCCCGCCATCGAGGAGATCCTCGTGCTGCTGCCGCCGATGATCGCGGCGCAGAACACAACCGGGCTGCGCGGCGCGGCCGACGGCGGCGCCCGGGTCATATTCGCCATGGAGGTCCAGGATCCACCGGCCTGTACCGCCGGATATCTGCCCGCGAGTCAGCGGCGCCCGCCCACCGCCGACGACAGTCCGGACACCCCTTCCAATCTGTATTGCAATGTGCCGCACAACTCTCCGTTCGCCGTGCGCGGCATGCGAAACATCCCGTGTCTCAACAATCCTGGCGTGCGCGCGGCCAGCCCCGATCAGTGCCTCAACGGTGAGCTGCCACCCAGCGGTGACAACGGTCCCGCTGACGTGGGCCCCGCACCGACGGCCGCCGGTCCCCCGCCAGCAGACGGCCCCGCAGCCGCCGGTTCCCCGCCAGCAGACGGCCCCGCAGCCACCGGTAACCCGCCAGTGAACGGCCCCACAGCCACCTATCCCGCGCCGACGAATAGCCCCGCAGCGGCCGATCCCTCACCGGCGAACGGCCACGCAGCCACTGGTCCCTCACCAGCGAACGGTCCCACAGCCGCCGGTCCCGTGCCAGCGAACAGCCCCGCAGCCACCTATCCCCTAGCGAGCGGCCCCACAGCCACCTATCCCGCGCCGGTGAACAGCCCGGCACCCGCTGGGGTCGCCCGCTATCTTCCCGGGAGCAACGTATACCTCGCCCCCGATGCAAACGCATACCGCCACATCGATATTCACCCGTCAGCGAACCAACCAGCCAACCAGGATCCGGCATGGACATCACTGTTGACCGCCCCGCTCCCCTGACGGCCGATCCCCCGGCGGCCATCCCGAGTACACCTTCGTCACTACGAAGGCGCGCTACTCGACCGACCGGGCCACCGGCGGGGTCCACCGATCAGTCGAGCGTCGAAAAGCGCATTCGCACAACGCGATCCGATTCCGCAAAGTCCACCGCTACCGAGGAATCCGCAGAGTCGACTCTCCCGCAGCGTGAGCCGATACACCTGCCGCGACCGAATTTCGCCCGGCTCGGTCTGAGACGCACCATCTTTCGCATCATGGCGGTCGCGATCGCCGTCGTCGCACTGGCCGCCGCCTGCATCGTGGCCGTTCTGGCACAACGCGATCACGGGCGAACCCACTCCGCAGCACAGCATCAGGCCGCCGTCATCGACACGGCCCGGCGCGCGGTCACCGATCTGATCAATATCGACAAACGCACAGCCGCCGCGGACTTCTCCCGCCTCAGCGCCCTCGCGGCACCACCCTTCACGGACGAAATACACAACCAGACCATCGATTTCGTGAAAACCGTGCAGGACTCGGACGTCCTGTCGACCGGCCAAGTCCTCGCCGCCGGCATCGTCACGGACTCTGGCGCCGCGGCGCCGAACGACGGCTCGATCACCGTCATCGTCGCCGCGGACGCGAAGGTGACCAACGCGCAGAACCAGCAGCAGCAACCGCGCGCCTACCGATTCAGCGTGAGAGTAAAAGTAATCGGCGGCGCACTGAAGGTATCCGATGTGGAGTTCGTGCCATGACCGAGCAATCACAGCTTCTTCGCCGTATCCGAAAGATCTTGCGGCTGACCATAATTCCATTGACAACCGCCATCATCGTCGCGGTCACGGTGGTCGCCGTGCTACTCGTGCGGGAGAACCAGCGCGAGTCCGCCGTAGCGGCCGCGCGCCGCGATGCGCCACCGGCGGCCACGGACACCGTCACGGCGATGCTCAGTTACAGCTCCACCACGGTCGACAAGGATCTCGATGCCGTGCGGGGACTCACCGGCTCGTTCCAGGATCAGTACCACGCCTTGGTGGACAAGACGATCGTCCCGGTGGCCAAGGAGAAAGGCGTGAGCACCAGAGCGCGGGTCGTGTCCACCGCGGTCCTGTCGGCCTCGGCCGGCCGCGCGACGCTACTGATGTTCATCGACCAGGTGACCATCAGTACCGCCGTGCCGACACCGACCACGACGTCCAGCCGGGTCACCGTCACCGCCGAACAGGATGACGGGCACTGGCTCATCAGTGATATGACACCATTGTGACGATACGAGAAGCAACACAGCCGCTGAGCGACGCACGCATCGTGGAAATCTCCAGTTTCGTGGCCTCGCCGCTGGCAGGGATGACGTTGGCGCAGCTCGGCGCGGACGTCGTGCGGGTCGATCCGATCGGCGGCGCTGCCGACTGTCATCGCTGGCCGCTGACCGACGAGGGCGAGAGCATCTACTGGACCGGGTTGAACAAGGGTAAGCACTCGGTCACCGCCGACCTGCGCACACCCGCCGGACAGCAGCGCGTCACCGATCTCATCGTCGAGCGCGGCATCCTGCTCACCAATACCGCCGGCCGCGACTGGCTCGACTACGACAGGCTCGCGGCGCGCAGGCCCGACCTGATCCGGCTGGAGATACTCGGGCGCGCGGACGGTTCGGCGGCCGTCGACTACACAGTCAACGCCGCAGCCGGCTTTCCTCTCGTCACCGGCCCCGCCGACCACGACGGCCCGGTCAACCACGTACTGCCCGCATGGGACGTACTCTGCGGCGTCTACGCCGCACTGGCGATCACCGCAGCACTGCGCCACCGCGACGCGACCGGCGAAGGCAGCCGAATCACCCTCCCCCTGGAGGATGTCGCGCTGGCCACAGCCGGCAACCTGGGTTTCCTCACCGAAGCACTGATCTGCGGACGCGAGCGCCCCCGCCTGGGCAACGGCCTCTACGGCCAATACGGCCAGCACTTCACCAGCGCCGACGGCATCGCCTTCATGGTGGTCACCTTGACCCCCAGACACTTCCGCGACCTCACCGAACTAACCGGCCACACCGCGACGATAACCGCCCTGGCCGAAGCCCTGAACGCGGACTTCACAGACGAAGGCACCCGCTACCAGCACCGCGACCTACTGACAGCGCTCTACACCCCCTGGTTCCGCGACCACACGGCCGAACAGATCTCCACCGCCCTGGCCGCCACCTCGGTCCTCTGGGAGCGCTACCGCACCTTCCACGAAGTCGCGACCGACCCCCGCGTCACCGACAACCCCCTATTCACCCCACTGAAGCAACCAGGCATCGGCGAGTACCCGGCCCCCGGCCTACCCATGTCGGTAAACGGTGAACACGTCGCCGCCCGCCCCGCCCCACAACTGGGCGAACACACCAATTCCCTACTGGGAGAACACACCGAGCCGTCCCACGACTCATAGGGCCACGAGGGCTACTCTTCGAACAGGTCGCTGCTCCGAGGGTGCCGCATGCACATCACCGATGAATCATCCGCGGTGAATTCGACCCAAAGTGCCTGGCACAGGTCACTAACCGCCGTAGAGGCGGATGAAGTCCTGGGTCGGATCGACAGCGGGCACCGTGTAGTTCGACGAACTACCGTCCGTGTGGGTTTCCTCGACGTAGTGGTCAGGTTCGGCGGGCAAGCGGCGCCATCGGGCGCGTGGATCATCAACCTGCCCGCGGTGACTGTCCGACGACATGATGTCCCCCTCCAGAATCGTGTCACCACATACTACCCGCAGTTACACACCCGGTAAGGCATCCGTCACGCCACAGACCAAGCCGCGCGCGAGGTTTCAGGGGCGCAAGATCTTTCCGTTCGGCGAGCCCCGAACCCCGCGACGTACACCGCGGCGACGTCACGCACCGGCGTTCCGCCCGCCTCATCGCGCCCCAACGTCTCGACCACCCACCCCGGACTGACAACGTTGAGCTGTGCGCGGGCATCAGCGCATAGCAGTACGGCAGCCATCACACCGGTCGCGACACGGGACACCGCTGTCCGCTAACTGCCAGACTGGAGCAATGTACTATCAGCGCCATATAGCCGATCGTTCACTCCCGCTCCAGGGAGGGACGGTCGGTTCTCTCTTTGCGTGCCTCCTTTATGACGGGCCATAAACAGGGCGAAGTCAGCGATGGTATCGAATCGACAACGCGGAGTGTCGGCGGCCAGATGACCATGGATTGCCCGTCTGGATGACCGCCAGAATACCGTCCAGATGACCACACGAATGTCGCCAGATGACCACCGGCACGGCGTCCAAATGACCACTAATCGGCAGTCTTATGCAAGAATATCCTGGTGAGTGAGTCCGATCTGGTCCCTCGGCGAGCCGAAGAATTGGTGGCCGACGCACTGTCCGACACCCGCGTCGTGCTGGTCAACGGGGCGCGTCAAGCGGGTAAGAGCACCCTTACGCGGCTTGCCGGCGCGCGGCGGCCCGACACGGTACTTCGACTTCTCGACGACCCGGCGACGCTGCAGGCCGCACGGGACGATCCCACGGGTTTCGTCGATCACCCCGGATTGATGATCATCGATGAGATCCAGCTCGCAGCCGAACTGCTGCGCCCCATAAAGATGATCGTCGATCTCGACCCCACTCCAGGCAGGTTCCTTCTTACCGGCTCATCGCGAGTGCTTGCGCTACGCACCTTGCCAGACGCCCTCCCTGGCCGGATGGAAGTCATCGAGCTATGGCCGTTCTCGCAGGGCGAGATTCACGGACAGCCTGATCGATTCATCGACGCCGCATTCCAGCATGGGCCTGATATCAATCATGATTCGACCTGGCGACGTCGGGACTATCTGGAGCGAGCGGTCATCGGCGGATTCCCGGAAGCCGTTCGACGCAATCCTCGTCGTCGCGCGGCGTTCTTCGATTCGTATCTACAGACCCTTGTTGAACGAGATGTGTTGCAACTGGCCAGTATCGAGCGGCATGGCGAGCTGCTGAAGCTGTTGGCCCTGCTGGCCACTCGCCTCAGCGGTCTGCTGGTCGCGGCTACGGTGGCCGGTCAGTCCGGCATCCCACGAACCACGCTCGTTCGATACCTCGAACTGTTGCAGTCGGTGTTCTTGATCAAGACGATCCCGGCATGGTCGCCAGGGCCGACTTTCAGGGCGATCGGCACTCCGAAACTGGCATTCGTCGACACAGGGATCGCCTGCCATCTTCTCGGACAAGACCCCCTGCGGCTCGACGAACCCGGGGGTGCGGCAGGCCCCGTGCTGGAGAATTTCGTCGTGATGGAACTGGCTCGACAACTCACCTGGTCGGAACAACGCGCTCGCCTGTTCCACTACCGAACCAAAGACAAGCTCGAAGTCGACGCGGTCATCGAGACTCCCGATGGTCGCGTCATCGGAGTGGAGGTCAAGGCCGGTGCGACCGTGCGAACCGAGGACCTTGCGGGACTACGCAATCTCGCAGAGCATCTAGGTGACAAGTTCGTGGCCGGTTATGTCCTGTACACCGGTAAGCAGACCTTGCCTTTCGGTCCGAAACTTCGAGCGGTTCCCATCGATGCGCTGTGGCGCCTCGCGCCGTGACGTTCTGTACTCCCGGCGACCGGAACAATGCGGTCCGGGCCGATCATCGCTCACGACACGATCGGCTGCCGATCAATCCCCGGTCCGGTGTGCCACGGAGGCGCCGACAGCAATGACTGGATCGCGGCTAGATTGTGCGCGGGGAGCAGTGCGTCGCAGTAGGGCAGGGCGGCGGCCATCGCCGCGGTGGCGGGGCGGAAGCCGGGTTCCGCGGCGCGCGGGTTGATCCACAGCACCCGCCAGGCGCGGCGGTGGATGCGGGCCATCGCGCGGGACAGGATTTCTGGGGAGTCGCTGTCCCAGCCGTCGGAGGCGATGACGACGATGGCGCCGCGCAGTGCGTTGCCTACCGGATCCGACAGGAGCCGGGCCAGGCTGCGGCCGATGTGGGTGCCGCCGTAGCGGTCGTGGACGCGGACCTCGGCGTGGGCGATGGCGAGTTCGGGTGAGCGGTGGGACAGGACCGCGGTCAGCCTGGTGAGTTCGGTGGAGAAGGCGAATACCTCTGGGCGATAGCGGGTTCGGCGCTGGGCGACCGCGCGCATCAGGTGTAGGTAGATCGTCGAGTACGGTCGCATGGAACGGCTCACGTCGCAGATCAACACCATTCGCCGAGGGTGCCGCCGGGGACGCGAGCGCACCGGTGCCAGCAGCTCGCCGCCGGTCCGGCCGGCGCCACGCATCGTCGCCCGCAGGTCTATGCGGCTCCCGTGCCTATTGTTCTCCCGGCGTCCTGTCGTTCGCCGCGGCCATCGCACGGCCGTCCGTTCGAGCCAGCTCCCCAACGCCCGCAGTTCGTCCGGGTCGAGCCGATCGAAGGGGTCGTTCGACCGTGCCGCCAACCGGCTCGGCAGCACGTCGGGATAGATGCTCCGCAGGTCGGCGGCGTTCTCCTGCGGCACCGGACGCGGTGTCGCCCACGGCAGCTCGCCCGCAGCCGCCGGACCGGACGGCGCGGGCCGCCGCCCGGACGAGTGCGACGCCGGTCGTTGTGGCAGCTGCCCGGAACGACGACCCGCCGGATCCAGGCCGAGCACCGCATCGGTGAAGATCGCGGCGAAGACGGCGTCGAACGCGGCGAGATCCTCCATCCGGTCCACGAGAGTCAGCCGGGCGGCCCAGTAGAGGTCACCGCGAGTAACCGGCGGCATGTGATGCAACGCCTCGACGAACAGCGCCGGCCCGCTGGGCGCCACGGCCACCCCACCCCCACGCAACCGCGCCACCAGTGCGACAGCCACCGCGGCCAGATCCACACCACGCAACAACACGGCCCGGCTCATCGCCGCCCCCACTCGAAAACGGCCCCGAGAACAGGGCCCAGCGCCAGACCCGCCAGACCGACCAGATCCAGCGCCACAGCGTCCCTGCCACCGCGCAACCATGCCAGCAGCGCGACAACCACCGCAGCCGGACCCGTACCGCGAGCCGGCACGACCCGGCTCATCGCCGACGTCGCGCGAGGACGACCATTAACACGACGCCAAGAGCGAGCACCAACCTCCACAGCATCACCCAGCCCGTCAGGCCGACCAGGTGCAGCGCCCCAGCGAGCAGTGCCGTTCTCCACTGGGTGCCACGGCTGTCGCCTCAGCGCGCAGTCGCGCCACCAACACGACAACCACCGCACCAGATTCATCCCGTGCGACAACACGGGCCGACTCATCGCCGACGACGCACGATGACTAGCACCAGCAGCACAACGAGCGCGACGCCGAGGGCTGGAGCCATCTTCCGCAGCACTGCCGGGCCAGCCAAGCCGACCAGATCCAGCGCCTCGGGTTCGGCCGGGGCAATGGATCGAATCGTCGCGCCGGGGTCCGGTCGTGGAGCGACGGTTTCTGTTTGCGGGGCAATGGTTTCCGTCGAATCGGCCGGGCGGTTGTCCGCGGCGAGTTCAGCCTCGAGGGAGGTGACGAACTGCCCGAGGAGTTTCTCCGAGACCTGTTGCAGCATGCCGCTGCCGAACTGGGCTAGCTTGCCGACGATTTTGAGGTCGGTGTCGACTTGTACCCGGGTTTTGTCGCCCTCGGGGTACAGCTGGGTGGTGATGGTCGCGGAGGCGTTTCCGGAACCGCGGGATTCCCGGCCGCGGCCATCGATGACCACACGATGCTGCAATTCGTCGCGGTCGACGAAGTGGGCTTCGCCGTTGAATTCGCTGGTGACCGGCCCGACTTTGACCTTGATCCGGCCGAGGAATCGGTCGCCGTCCCAGCCTGTCATCTGGGCGCCGGGCATCAGTGGGACCACCTGTTCCAGATCAGTGAGCGCCGCCCAGGCGCGGTCGAGCGGTGCGCTCACCGTGAATTCGTTCGCGATCTTCATCGCGGTCTCCTCTCATGCGGTGCCGGTGTCCGGCGTGTACTCGGCGAACGCCGACTGGACCGCGACGCGATCGTCGGGTGTCTTGGCCAGCGCGCTGAGCCCGGCCGCCGCCCGTGGATCGACCAGGGCGGAGACTCCGAGCATGACCAGTGCCGCGATCCAGTCGATGGATTCGGCCACTCCGGGCGGCTTGTCCAGGTCCAGACCCCGGACCCGGCCGACGAATCCGGTGGCATGTTCGATCAAGGCATCACCGGCCCCGGGCACCGTGCGGCGCACTATCGCGGCCGCCCGCACCGGATCGGGGTAGTCGATCCAGTGGTACAGACAGCGCCGGCGCAGCGCATCGTGCAGGTCCCGGCTGCGGTTCGAGGTCAGTACGGTGATCGGCGGGCACGCGGCGGCGAAGGTGCCCAGTTCGGGCACCGTGACCGCTGCCTCCCCGAGAAATTCGAGCAGCAGGGCCTCGAATTCGTCGTCGGCACGGTCGATTTCGTCGATCAGCAGCACCGGCGGCATCGGGCCGGTATGCCGCACGCACCGCAGGATGGGACGTTCCACCAGGTTCTCCACGGTGAACAGGTCCGACTCGGTGAGGGTATCCCCGCGAGCCTCGGCCAGGCGGATGCTCAACAGCTGACGCTGATAGTTCCAGTCGTAGAGCGCCTCGGCTGCTGTCAGTCCCTCGTAGCACTGCAGCCGGACCAACGGGGTATCCAGCACGGCGGCAAGGCTTTTCGCGGCGGTCGTCTTCCCCACCCCGGGCTCGCCCTCCAGTAGTAGCGGACGTCCGAGCGAGGTCGCCAGGAACAACGCCGCCGCGGTACCGGTGTCGAGCAGATAGTTCTCGGCGTCGAAGCGGGCGATCACATCCTCGGCGTGCTGGAACGGCCCCTTCATGCCGACTCCGCTGCCAGCAGGCGCCGGTAGTCTTCCCAGGTGTCGACGTCGAGAGGAACGCGGGCGTCGATTTCGAGCCTGCCCACCTCGACCCGGCCCGATTCGACCAGCTTCCACACCGCCTTGTCGCCGTGCAGCGCCGCCAGATCCGCGAAGACGCTGCGCCTCAGCCAGAATGGATGCCCGTCACCGTCACGGTAGTGGCACACCACGATCGGCGCACGGTCACGCACGTCGAGCAGTGCCCGCACGGTACGAACCGGCAGCTCCGGCTGATCGCCCAGCGCCAGAACAATTCCCGCCGCATCGGGGCGAACCGCCGGCAACGCCGCGCGCAACGACGCCGCGCATCCGGCGCCGAACTCCTCGACCTGCACCACCTCGAACCCGGTAAGATCCACGCTCTCTCGCACCGACCGAGCCGCGCCGCCGAGAGTCACGATGTTCTGCGGCAGTCCGCACCGTCGCACGGCCGCGAGCGTGGCACCCAGCAACGTCGTATTCCTATACGGCAGTAGCTGTTTCGGGCTTCCCAGGCGGCGGGAGGAACCGGCCGCGAGCACGACCGCCGTCACCGCCGTCATGAGTTGGCACTCGCCACAAGGAACGACGTACGACAGCCCGGCCCGCAGAACCAGTGGTCGATACCGTCGACCTCGGCGTGGATGGTCTGCGGCCCGATGACGACAGTCATACCGCAGACCGGATCGACCGCCCCCTCGGGCGCGGGCACCGTAGCCGGAACCGCCCCCTTACGAATGCCGTGCACCAGTTCGGCGGCAATGGACACCGCGATCTCCGCGGAGGTCTTCGCCCCGATCGGCAGCCCGACCGGCGTATGCACCCGGGCGCGCTCGGCATCGCCGAGCGCCAGCTGATCGAGCACCGACGCACCCCGAATCCGGCTGGCCACCAACCCGATATAGCCCACCCCGGCATCGAGCGAGGCCCGAATGATCTCGGCCTCCGGCCCGCCGTGGCTCGCGATCACCACCGCCGTGGGCGGCGAATCCTCCGGCGCCTCATGCGAACCCGACGCCCCAGGGCGGAAAGCGCCGGGATCGGCCCGCCGCACCCCGAAACCCAGGAACTCGCAGAGCTCGGCCAGCGCGCCCGCGATCGGCGCGGCGCCCCAGATATCAATCTGGGGCGCCGGAAGATTCGGTTCCAGGAAGATCTCGAGCGCACCTCCCGACAGGCAGGGATTCACCACCACCGCCGCACCGGGCGCCTCCGGGAAATGCAGATCCCCGTCGGGCAATACGCGCAACAGCACGCTCTCGTTGGACTGCAGCGCGCCCAGCGCCGCCTTGCGCACGGAGGTCTGCGCGCACTGGCCGCCGACGAATCCCTCGATCGTCCCGTCCGCCAGCAGAATCGCCTCGTCGCCAGCGTGTGCGGAGGTCGGCTGCTGGGCGCGCACCACCGTGGCGTGTACGAACGGCGTTCGCGCCCTGACCAATTGCTGTGCGCGCTCACTGACCTTCATCGCTGCCTCTCAGATGGGGGGAGTCGGACGCCCCTGCATCGCCTCCCACACCCGCGACGGCGTCAACGGCATATCGGCGTGCCGAACCCCGAAGGGCGCAAGCGCGTCCACCACCGCGTTGACCACCGCCGCGGGCGATCCGACCGTCGCCGACTCGCCGATTCCCTTGGCCCCGATCGGATGATGCGGTGACGGCGTCACGGTGTATCCGGTCTCGAAGTGCGGCACCTCCAGCGCGGTCGGGATCAGATAGTCCATCAGCGATCCGCCCAGGCAGTTGCCGTCCTCGTCGAAACCGATGAACTCCATCAGCGCCATGCCGATCCCGTCGGTGATGCCGCCGTGCACCTGCCCCTCGATGATCATGGGGTTGATCCGGGTCCCGCAATCGTCGACGGCCAGGAAGCGGCGCACCTTCACCACCGCGGTGCCTGGATCGATGTCCACCACACAGAAGTAGGCGCCGTAGGGATAGGTGAGATTGGTGGGGTTGTAACAGATTTCGGCGTCCAGCCCGCCCTCGATCCCCTCCGGCAGATCACCGGCGCCGTGCGCGCGCATCGCGATGTCCTGGATCGTGACCGCGGCCGACGGGTCGCCCTTGACGTGGAAGGATCCCTTCTCCCACTCCAGATCCGCCACCGAGACCTCGAGCATGCCCGAGGCGATGATGCGGGCCTTGTCCCGCACCTTGCGGGCCACCAGCGCGGCCGCCGCGCCCGATACCGGGGTCGATCGGCTGCCGTAGGTGCCCAGCCCGAACGGCGTCTGATCGGTGTCGCCGTGCACCACATCGATGTCGTCCGGCGGTATGCCGAGTTCCTCCGCGACGATCTGCGCGAAGGTCGTCTCGTGTCCCTGGCCCTGGGTCTGCACGGACAGTCGCACCACGGCCTTGCCGGTCGGATGCACCCGCAGTTCGCACCCGTCGGCCATGCCGAGGCCCAGGATGTCCATATCCTTGCGCGGGCCGGCGCCGACGGCCTCGGTGAAGAACGACATGCCGATGCCCATCAGCTCGCCGCGTTCGCGCTTGTCGCGCTGTTCTTTTCGCAGATCCTCGTAGCCGATCATGTCCATCGCCAAGCGCATGGTGGTGGCGTAGTCGCCGGAGTCGTAGACCCAGCCGGTCTTGCTCTGATATGGAAATTGCTCGGGCCGCAGGAGATTTCGCAATCGCAGGTCGGCCGGGTCCATCGCCAGCTCGTGGGCCAGGCAGTCGACGAGCCGTTCGACGAAGTACACCGCCTCGGTGATCCGGAAGGAACACGCGTAAGCGACGCCACCGGGCGCCTTGTTGGTGTAGACCGCCGTCATCTTGCAGTAGGCCGCCTCGATGTCGTAGCTGCCGGTGAAGACGCCGAAGAATCCGGCGGGGTATTTCACCGGGGCCGCGGTGCCGTTGAACGCGCCGTGATCGGCCAGCACGTTGGTCCGGATGGCCAGGATCCGGCCGTCGGCAGTCGCGGCGATCTCGCCGAGCATGATGTAGTCGCGCGCGAAGCCGGTGCTGGTGAGATTCTCGCTGCGGTCCTCCATCCATTTCACCGGCCTGCCCAGCAGCAGCGAGCCCACGATCGCGCAGACGTAGCCGGGATAGATCGGTACCTTGTTGCCGAATCCGCCGCCGATATCGGGCGAGATGACCCGGATCTTGTGTTCGGGCAGTCCCGCGACCAGCGCGTAGAGCGTGCGATGCGCGTGCGGCGCCTGGCTGGTCGACCACAGCGTCAGCTTGCCGGTGACCGGATCCAGGTCGGCGACCGCGCCGCAGGTCTCCATCGGCGCGGGATGCACTCGGGGATAGACGATTTCCTGCCGGACCACCACGTCGGCGCGGGCGAAGACGGCCTCGGTCGCGGCGGCGTCACCGGTCTCCCAGTCGAAGCAGTGATTGTCGGTCTTGCCCTCGAGGTCGTCGCGGATGAGCGCGGCATCGGGGGCCAGCGCGGTGCGCGCGTCGACCACCGGCGGCAGCGGCTCGTATTCGACGTCGATCAACTCCAGGGCGTCCCGCGCCGAATACCGGTCCTCGGCGACGACGAACGCCACCTCCTGGCCCTGGAAGCGCACCTTGTCGGTAGCCAGCACGGCCTGCACATCGTTGGACAGCGTGGGCATCCAGGCGAGGCCCTTCGCGGCGAGATCGGCACCGGTGACAACCGCCTTCACCTTCGGATGCGCCTGGGCCGCAGTCACATCGACGCTCACGACGCGAGCGTGCGCGAACGGTGAGCGCAGGATCGCCAGGTGCAGCATGCCGGGCAACTGCACGTCGTCGACGTAATTGCCGCGACCGCGGATGAAGCGCGGATCCTCTTTGCGCAACATCCGGCCGTGACCGCACGGCTTGTGGTCGTTGTCGACCACATCCTCCGGACGGGGCGCCACGGCGGTCATGACGCGCTCCCGACCGTTTCGGGGGCCGCCGCGCCGGATTCACCGCGCTCTCTCGCGGCGGCCCACTGGATCGACCGGACGATCGTGGTGTACCCGGTGCACCGGCAGATCTGGCCGGAGATGGCCTCCCGGATGGTCTGCTCATCGGGGTTCGGATCGCGATCCAGCAGCGCCCGCGCGGTGATCATCATGCCGGGGGTGCAGAATCCGCACTGCAGGCCGTGGCACTGCATGAAACCTTCCTGTATCGGATCCAGTTGCCCGTTCGACGCCAGCCCCTCCACCGTGCGCACCTCGTGCCCGGAGGCCATGACGGCCAGTACGGTGCACGATTTCACCGGCTCGCCGTCGAGGCTCACCACACAGGTCCCGCAGTTGCTGGTGTCGCAACCCCAATGAGTTCCTGTGAGCCGCAAGTGGTCTCGCAGAAAGTGCACCAGCAGTATCCGCGGCTCCACGTCCGCCGATACCGGCTCACCGTTGACGGTCATGTTGACCTGCATGATTACTGTCCTTCTCGTTCACCGGCGGCGCGGGCCCGCGCGACGGCGCTGCGGACCGCGCGCATCGTCAGCTCCGTGGCCAGATGCCGCTTGTATTCCGCACTTCCGCGCATATCCGAGACCGGACTGCACGCGGCGCCCGCCCGGCGGCCCACCTCGGCGATCGTGGTCTCGGTCGGTTCCTCGCCAACCAATTCCCGGCTCGCCGCGAGCAACGCCGCGGTGTCCGGATTCGCCGCGGTCAGCCCGATTCCGGCGTCTTCGACGGTTCCGCCGCGAGCGAGTGTCACCCGCGCGCCTGCCGCGACGATCGCCCAATCCCCGACCCGGCGTTCGACTTTCGCGTAGGCACTGGAAGTCCGCGCGCGCCGCGGAATCTCGATCCCGAGCAGCAATTCGTTGTACGCCAGCGCGGTTTCGTAGGGACCCACCAGGAAATCGCGCATCGCGATACGACGGGTACCTTCCGGCCCGCGGATTACACAGGTGGCATCGAGCACCGTGCAGACCGTGGTGAGGTCCTCCGCCGGGTCGGCCTGACACAGCGAGCCACCGACCGTGCCGCGATTGCGCACGACCGGATCGGCGATCACCCGCTCGGCATCCCGAAAGATCGGGCACACCGCGGCGAGTTCCTCCGATTCCAGCGCCTGCCGGTGCCGCACCAGCGCGCCGAGGCGCACCCGGGTCGGTTCGACCTCCAGGTAGCCCAGCTCACCGGCCAGATCGTTGATGTCGACCAGGTATTCCGGGTTGGCCAAGCGCAGCTTCATCATCGGCAGCAGGCTGTGTCCGCCGGCGACGACACGGGCGCCTTCCCCCAGCCGCTCCAGCAGGCCCACAGCGTGTTCCACACCCGTAGCGCGTTCATAGTCGAATGGTCCGGGAACTTGCATGTGACACCTCACAAAACCGACCGGATTTCAGTGTCAGCCTGCTCCTTTAGCTGGTCAAGAAGGGGTTAAGCGTTCACTTAACCGCTCCGCCGCGTGGTGGATCCGGCCACCGGTCTCGGCGAGCGGGCGGCCCGCGCCACCCCAGCGCCGGGCGATGATCTCGGCCGCGATCGATACCGCGGTCTCCTCCGGTGTGCGGCCGCCCAGGTCGAGGCCGATCGGACTCGCCAGCCGGGCCAGCTGGGTCTCGGTCAGACCGGCCGCACGCAGCCTGGCCAGCCTGTCGTCGTGGGTGCGCCGCGACCCCATGGCGCCGACGTAGCCGATCTCGGGCGCGCGCAGCGCGACCTCCAGTACGGGAACATCGAACTTCGGATCGTGGGTCAGCACGCAGACGACTGTCCTGGAATCTATTGCACCGGAGGCGATCTCCTGCGTCAGATACTGATGCGGCCATTGCACGACCACCTCGTCGGCGGTCGGGAACCGGGCGGCGGTGGCGAATACCGGGCGCGCGTCGCACACCGTCACCCGGTAGCCCAGGAACGAGCCCTGCCGCGCGAGTGCCGCGGCGAAGTCGATGGCGCCGAATACCAGGAGACGTGGGCGGGGTGCGTGTCCGGACACGAATACCGTCATTCCCTCACCGCGGCGCTGACCGTCGGGACCGTAGGTCGTCGGCGCGCTGCGTCCGGCGGCCAGCAATCCGCGCGTGTCGTCGGCCACCGCGTCGTCGGCACGCGCGGAGCCGAGCGTTCCCGTGACACGGTCCGGCCGGACTATCAGGCGCCTGCCGACCCATCGGGCGTCCGGATGGGCGACCACCGTCGCGATCGCGACCGGGCGCCCCGCGCCGATATCGTCGGCGATCGCGGCCAGCTCCGGAAAGCCTTGCCGCGAGACCGGCTCTGCGAAAATGTCGATGATGCCCCCGCAGGTGAGACCCACAGCGAACGCGTCGTCATCCGATACGCCGTAGCGCTGCAACGCCGGCCGTCCGGTGCGGGCCGCCTCGCCGGCCAGTTCGTACACCGCGGCCTCGACGCAGCCGCCGGATACCGAACCGCTGACCGTACCGTCGGGAGCCACCACCATCGAGGCTCCGGGCGGGCGCGGCGCCGAGCGGAACGTCCGAACCACCGTCGCCAGACCCGCGGTCTCACCGGCCGACCAGATCCGCATCAGATCGACGAGCGCATCCTCGTGCATTTCGCGCCTCCACACACCGGCACCACCCCGTCGAAATTCAAGTATCACCCCCGCGTTGCCAAAGTAGTCTTCAAAGGTGACTCCCGCTCAGCTCCGGGCCTATTCGGCCGTGGTGCTGCACGGCTCGGTCCACGGCGCCGCACAGCAGCTGGGCATGACCGATGCCGGTGTCTCCACGCATGTCGCCCAGTTGCGTAGGGAGCTCGACGACCAGCTGTTCACCCGCACCGCCTCCGGCCTCGCCTTCACCCCGGGCGGACTGCGCTTGGCCAGCCGCGCGATCGAAATACTCGGATTGCAGCGCCAGACCGCCATCGAGGTCGGCGAGGCATCGCGCGGGCGACGACTGCTGCGCATCGCCGCCTCCGGCACCTTCGCCGAACACGCGGCCCCCGGCCTCATCGACCTGTTCGCCGGCCGTGCCAAGGACCTGTCGGTCGAGCTCAGCGTCCACCCGACCTCGGCCTTCCGCACCCTGATCAAATCCCGCGCGGTCGATATCGCCCTGGGCCCCCGCGGTGACAGCGCCGACCCGGAACTGGCGACCCTGCCCTTCCTGAAATACCAGATCATCGCCGTCACCCGCCCCGACAGCCCTCTGGCAGGCACCGTCCCGACCCCCGCGCAGCTCCGCGATGCCGACTGGATGCTCGGCCCCGCCGCGGGCAGCGCGGACGGCACCATCGCCACCATGCTGCGCACCCTGCACGTCCCCGAATCCCGCCAGCGCATCTTCCAGAGCGACGCCGCCGCACTGGAAGAACTCCGACACCACGGCGGCGTCACCCTGACCATCGGTTTCGCCGTAGCCACCGACCTGGCAACCAAACAGCTCATCCACCTCACCGCCCCCGGCCTGCAATCCGGAAACGAATGGTGCGCACTGACTCTCGCCACCGACCAACGCCCACCAGCCGTCTCCGAACTGCTCCGATTCATCACCACCCCCCGCTGCACCCAAGCCATGATCCGCGGCTCCGGCGTCGGAATAACCCGCTTCCGCCCGAAGATTCACGTCACCCTATGGAGCTGACCAGCGCCGCACCGGCTTCCCGGCACGAATTCCATTGTCCCGCATGCCTGTTCGTGCGTCTCCAGGCCGCCGTGCCGAATCGTCGCCTGCCTGTACTCAGGCTCGTTCGGCAGCGGGCCGGTCGCTCGGGGCCGGGCCGAGGGCGCGGCGGAGGGCGTTCATGCGGTCGGCGGACATTCGGCGGCTGATGGCGGCGTCTCTGACCATTTCCGAGCCGTGGAAGGTGCCTCGGTAGTGGTGGAGTTCGGTGCTTACTCCGGCCGCCAGGAGGCGTTGGGCGTAGGTGAGGCCCTCGTCGCGTAGCGGGTCGAATTCACAGGTCGAGACGAAGGCGGGAGGGAGGCCGGTGAGGTCGTGCGCTCGGGCGGGGGCGGCGTATTGCAGGCCCAGTTCGTCCGGGGTGCCGGAGAGGTAGTATTTCCAACTCCATTCGGCCGCAGGGCGATTCCACAGCGGGGTGTCGACGAAGCGCTGCATCGACGGGGTGTCGAGGCGATCGTCGAGTTCGGGGATCTCGAGCTGCTGGAAACACAGTGCCGGGCCTTGCCGATCTCGGGCGAGAAGTGCGACAGCGGCAGCCAGTCCTCCGCCGGCGCTTTCGCCGCCGACGGCGATCCGCGCTGGGTCGACGCCCAGGTCCTCGGCGTTGGCGGCGAGCCACTTCAGGGTGGCGTAGCAGTCCTCCAGTCCGGCTGGGAACGGATGTTCCGGCGCGAGGCGATAGTCGGGGGCGACGACGATGGTGTCGCAGGCCGCCGCAGTGTCGACCGCCGACTGCTCGAAGGTGTCGAGGTCGCCCAGGACGAATCCGCCGCCGTGGATGTGCACGTATCCGCTGCGAAGTCCGTTGCCCGCCTTTGTCATCGCGTAGACGCGGGCATACACCTCGGTCCCGTCGTGGCCGGGAATGCGTACCTCGCGAATCTCCAGGCCGTCCGGGACCTGCACGGGCGGAAGCACGTTGGACAGCTCGCCGATCCCCGCCCGGACCGCGCTCATATCGGCCAGGTCGATCTTCGGGAGCATCGACAACCAGGGCAACAGCTCCGGGTCGATCGCGTATTCGTTATCGGTCATATCGGCGGCCTCTCCATTCGTGGAACCGTTCCAGCATGCACGAGCGCACCGGCGCCGGGCAGCCGCCGGATGGCGGGGATCCGTGGCGCGAATTCCGCCGCGCGGCGGGAACACACCGGTAGCCTCGATTCATGAAGGGCCTGTTGTTGCGGCTGTCCGGCTTGGACTCGGACGCCGAGAGCGCCGTGCGGGTGATCGGATTCTTCGACGCGCTCATGAGCAGTAAGGCCGACCTGAACGCACTGCTGCGCAATACCGCGGCGCTGGCCGAATGCCCGGTCGGCATCCAGGCGGCCGGGCGTGGGCTGATCCTGCGGGCCGACCCGTCGGGCACGATCGATGTGCACGAGCCGCCGCCCCGCGCGCAGATCCGGGTCTCCGGCGATGCCTCGTTCTGGCTGGCCCGCCCCGCCGGCACGGTGGCCTTCGACGAGATGGTGCTCGAACGGCTGGCGCTGTCCGGCTCGATCCTGCTCGACAGAACCGTGAATACCCTTCCTTCCCTGGGAGATTCGGCCCTCGTCGAGCTGGTCGTCTCCGGCTCGGCCGGTATCGCCGAGCGCTCGCGCGCCCTGCATCTGCTCGGCGTGGGCCCCACCTCTCTACTCCGAGTGGCCGTCTCCACCCGTCCCCTGTCCACCCCCGCTCTCTCGGCCCCGATCGGCGACCACGTGGTGACCCTGCTCCCGGCGGACGCCCCACCGATTCCCCTCGACGGCCAGCGATTCGGCCTCGGCCCCGCCCTCCCGGCCATCCAGGCCACCGACTCCTGGCGAGACGCACGCACCGCCCTGCGCCTGACCACCCCCGAACACCCCCTGGTCCGCGCCGACGACCTGGGCGGCCTCCTGATCCTCGCCGAACGCCTACGCCCCCAGGACATCGCCGGCTCCCCCGACGTCGCGGCCCTGGACCGCATAGCCGCAGAACCCGGCGGCCCGGACCTCCTGACCATCCTGTACGCCGTATGCACCACCGACTCGATCCGCAAGGCCGCCACCCTCGTCCACCGCCACCACAGCACGGTCGCCTACCGCCTGGAACAGGCCGAATCCATCCTGGGCTTCCCCCTGGACACCCCCCACAACCGCTTCCGCCTCCACCTCGCCCTGATCATGCGCATGCTCAGATAACCCGCCGTCCTAATTGCGCCCGCCCGGGCCGTGGTCGGCGTGGCAAATCCACAACACGATCGCGCTCCCCTACGCCGACGAGCAGCAGATGCGCACCCTCCATCCGGCGCAGCCGTGGACGTGTCGGCCGTGTTCACCACACAGGCTGGTCGTCGTGGGTCACGAACGGGAGCGGACCTTCTTCTTCCGCGGTGTGAGACCCAGCCGGGCGAGTGCGAACTTGTCCAGCTGGGTCAGTAATCCGTTGAGCAGCAGGGTCATCACGACCAGTACGATCAGGCCCGCGAACTCGCTCGGCGCGTCCAGTGCCATGGCGGCGTTGAACAGTTCGTGGCCTACGCCCTGGGTGGAGGCGATGAATTCGCCGCCGATGACGCCGAGGATCGCCAGCGGCCCGCCCGCCTTCAGCGCGGCGAAGAACGGTGACACGAGCGTCGGGATGGTCACGTATATCAGCGTGTGGAATCCGCGGCCGCCCATCAGCTCCACGATCTCCACGAGTTGCTGTTCCCGTTGGCGCAGTCCGAGATAGAGGTTGTAGAACACGACGAACGCGACGCCGATCGCGGCGATCGTGATCTTCGACCACACACCGATGCCGAAGAACAACAGGAACAGCGGGGCGAGCGCGATCTTGGGAATGCCGTTGATCGCGGCGATCAACGGTTCCAGAATCCGGCCCGCGACCGGGAATGTGCCGAGCACCAGCCCCAGCACCGTGCCGAGCGCGACGCCGAGGCCGAATCCGACGGCGACCTCGATCGTGGTGGTCCAGATGTCCAGCCACCCCGACGAACTCGCCAGTACCTTCCACAGCGCCACCGCCACCTGGGTCGGTTCGCTGATGGCGTAGGTGGGTATCAGCGTCCCGCTGACCAGTTGCCAGACGGCGAGCGAGACCACGATCACGCCGAGTCGCGCGGCCACGATCCGCCCGTTGCTCCAGCCTTTCCTGATCCGGCGTCGTGGTTCGGCGCCTGCCGCCACGCTGACCGAATTTCCGGTCGCTGTCACCATCACGTTTCTCCTTTGATCCGTAGCGGCGTCACCGCGGCAGGTACTCGTTGGTCCAGTTGCTTCGCGGGATCGCGGCGCTCTTGGGGACGGCGTTCGTCGAATGGATGAACTTCAGGCTGGTGTTCCACCCGTCGGCGCTCATCCCGCCGTCCGCGGGCCAGTCCACCTGCCGCAGGCTCGCCAGCAGGACCGAATCGTCCAGGCCGGAGAACGTCTGCTTCACGATGCCCACCACATCGGCCTCGTGCCCGCGGATGTACGCGGTGCCCTGCTGGACCGCCTGCACGAACCGGCGCACCATCCCGGCGTTCTTGCCGGCGTAGTCCTGCCGCACCGCGACGATCTGGCCGTACCCGGTATTGGCCACCGACCACCCGGGCACCGTGTCCGGCCCGGCCACGACGATCCCGTCACCGTCGGCCTGCACCGCCAGTGGAGTGGGTTCGGAGGTGACGAACCAGTCGATCTGGTTGTTGCTCAGCGCCGCCTTGTCGGCCGCCGGGCTCGGCAGCGACGCGTACCGGATGGTGTTCGGCGAAACGCCATACTCTCGCAGGAAGATTCCCGCCTGCCCCTTCGTGGTGGCCGAACTCGCGCCGCCCACCGATCCGCGCAACGCCTTGGCCACATCCGCGGGCGGGGTGTCTGCGGTGAGGTGGTGCGCCTGTGCGAATTTCGTGCTGACGATCAGGCCCAGCGGTGAGCCGGCGCCGTCCATGTGCACGGCGAGCTGCGGGATTTTCCGGTTGACGGCGTTGATGAACGCCGTCGGACTGGAGTTGAGGAACTGCACGGAGTCCGATTCCAGCGCGGCGGCGCCGAGCGACGAGGGCAGGTCGACGAACTTGACCTTCAATCCCGCCGCGCGGAAGTACCCCTTCGCGTCGGCCACTCGCACCGGCGCGTCGAAGATCGTGTTGGCGACGCCGACGGTCACCGTCGTGAGACCGTCGGCGTCGCCGGAACCGCAGGCCGCGAGCAGACCCGAGCACAGTGCGAGCACCACGGGAAACACGGTGCCCAGGCGGACGATCCTGGATCTCGGACGTCGTCGCCTCGTCATATCGATGATGGCCATGAGGCCGGCCTTTCGTTGTGTTTCAGCCGCCGAGCCGCGACGCCCGAACGCCGAGCGCCCCGCACGTGCGCTCGATCAGTTCGTCGAATTCGATAGGGCGCGAGAGTAGATCGTGCTCATATGCCTGGCGTGCCGCATCCGTCACCGGCCCGCGTAGCGCAGCGAACCCGACCGGGTTCACCTCGACCGGGGCCGGGGCCGGGCCGGTAGCCGCGGCGGCCTCGCTCAGCGCGTCGTAGAGTGCCAGGACCGTCTCCGGATGCTCCGCAGCGGCCGTCACGCGCACGCCGACGACATGGTTTATCGGCCCGAATTCCTCTGCCGCATCCGGTGATTCGGGAATCTCGGCGGCGATCCGGCCGAGCGCCGTGACCGGCAGCAGCGCCACCGGCTCGCCCGCCGCGATCGCCCGCAGCAACGTCACCACGGGAATCTCGCACACATCGATGGGCTCGCCGGCGACGAAGTCGCGGGCGGCCTTGTCCACGGGCGTGATCTCGAGTCGTTCGAACTCCGTGCCCACCCTGATGATCGCGGTCCCCGCCACGGCGGCGAGATCGTCCCGCTTCAGTACGACCCTCATCGTCCGCTCCTCGGTTCACCGTGTCCGTGGTGGTGATGATGGCGCTCGTGGTGCTGGCGCAGCAGATCCGCGCCGTAGTCGTTTCCGTTGGGCGTCCGCACGATCGTGTGGATGTGCCGGCGCGTGGGCACGTCGTTGTCGTACATGACGCCGGCCTGATGCTCGAACTCGATGAGGATCACCGGGCTGTGCACGCGGTAATAGAAAACGCCGTCGGCGTCGCCGACCCACCCGAAGTGGGTCTCGTCGGCGTGCGCGAGCACCTCGTCCCGGCGTACCTTCGCGTGGCCGGGATTGGCGCGGCCCACGTACAGGTCGAGCAGGTCGACCGCCATCGCGTGCTGGTCCTCGGTGAGCTCGCCGAACGGGATGCCCGCGTAGTTCAGCTCGAAGTTGTCCCGGAACGCGCCGACGAACAGGTCCTCCGGCAGCCCCTCGGCGATGGTCGCCTTGCGCTGTCTGGCCGGGTCGAGGCCGGCGAACAGCCGTTGCCCCAACGCTTCCTCGGCACGGAACGCCGTGGTGCCCGCGAATTTCCCACCCTCCGCGACCACCGGCTCGGCACCGAGAAAGCTCGGTGTGAGCACCATCTGGTCGCCGACGAAGACGCAGTTGACGCACACGTGATGCCCGTCGAGCTGCCAGCCCCACGGCCGCCCCTGCCCCGGTTCGCCGTACACGCTGAACCAGTACAGCCATTCGTTGAGCTCGTCGGTCTCGCCGCGCAACTCCCCGATGGTCAGATTGAGCCGCATCAGATCGATCATCTGCTGATATCCGGCGTCACTCAGACTGCGGCGCAGCACATCCAGCGCCAGCTCACGCTGGTGCTCACCGAGGTCCTCCAGGCAGATTCCGTGCCGCAGGAAGTACCGAGCGCCGTTGCCCCAGTGCCGCCACGACACGTCGTGCATCGGAAACCGTGCTTCGGCAAGCTGTTCGGGCTTCAGGGCCGCGAGATAGTCCACCGCGGCGCGACGGATGCCGGTGATGTCGACGCCCGTACTCGTCAGCGGATACAGACCGCGGCGCAGACCGCCCTTGGTGGACAGACCGCGGAACGGGATGGCCGCGCTCTGCACACGCCATTCGATCTTCGCCAGCAGATCCGGAGTCCACAGCGCGGGCCGTCGGGTCGGCGGGCTCCCTCTCTTACGTAGTCCCATGTCAGAGGTCCTGTCCGTGCGCGGTGCGTGCGAGCTCGTCTATCCCGTTGCGCGGCAGTCGATCCAGGCGCGGGAATACCCGCAACGCGTTAGCGCCGTAGATCGCCGAGCGGTCGTGGTCGGAGATCGAGTCGATGGAGTCGAGGATCGCCTTCGCGTCGTCAACCCGGCGGTCCGCGCCCCCGGTGTCGGCCATGTCCGAGACGAGCAGCACATTCTCGGCGGGAACGATGTCGATGAGCAGTTCCATTTCGCGCTTGTCCTGAACGCCGGTTCCGAAGAAGACGTTGCGTGGCAACGCTTCCCCGAGCGGACGGCCCTGAGACGGCATTCCGCCGCCGTGCGGCAGGATCAGCCGCAGCGCCGGGAAATCCGCGAACAGCGTGGACCCGCGCAGCTGCGCCAAAGCCGCTGCGTCATCGCCGAGAACCGTTGCGGGCACGTCGAGTTCGACCATCTTCTCGTAGAGCGGGTAGTAGACCTCGTCGGTCGGCGGCGGCGCCTGCCGAGAGCCGTCCGAAAGATCTGGCTCCAGCAGGCAGCCAACGAATTCCAGCTCCGTCACACACCGCTCCAACTCTTCTGCCGAGCGGCGGATCGATGACTCGAGCGCGTCACCGGATGTCTGCGGAAGTCGGCACACGCCAGCGAACCGGCCCGGAAACAGGCCGCACACACGGGAAATGAGCTCATTGCTCACTTCCGCCCACTGCAGGTTCGTGATCTCGTCACCGCTATGGCCGAACGTATCTGGACCGAGCGACAGCAGCGTCAGATCGATACCGCGCCCGTGTCCGCCCCGCTCGATCGCGGCAACGATCTCCTCGTCGTCGTCCACGATGAACTCATTGGGCAGCACCCGGAACCGGGAGGACTCGAAGGCCCTGATCTGGCGTTCACGCCACTTGCCGAGCGCCCGCGGAGCCGTCGTGAAACGACCGTGAGAGTCGATGATCATGGTCACGCGGCCTCGTTGTGGTCGAGTTCCGCCTTGAACAGACCCCACAACTCGTTGTACAGATCGGCGAATTCCCGCGATTCGACGAGCGAGCCGATATCACGCGGGCGGGAAAAGGGCACCTGCAGGACTTCCCGGACCGTGCCCGGCCCCCGGGACATCACCACGACCTCGTCGGCCAGGTAGATGGCTTCGTTGAGGTCGTGGGTGACGAATATCAGCGTGCCGCGCTGCTCCTGCCACAGATCCAGCAGATCCTGCTGCAGCCGCAGCCGGGTGATCGCGTCCAGCGGGCCGAAGGGCTCGTCCATCAGCACGATCGACGGGTCGTAGATCAGCGCCCGCGCGATGGACGCCCGCTTCTGCATCCCTCCGGAAAGCTCACGCGGATAATGGTTTTCGAAGCCGGTCAGCCCGACCACCTTGATCCAGTGGTTGATCCGGTCGTCGCGCTCGCCCTTGGGCACGTGGCGGAACTTCAGTGCCAGCCCGATATTCGCCCGGACACTGAGCCAGGGCAGCAGGTTCGCCTGCTGCGTGACGTACGCGGCCGCCGGGTTGAGCGCGGTGACCGGTTCGTCGTCGAAGTAGACCGTCCCCTCGGTCGGCGCGAGAAGTCCGGCCGCGAGATTGAGGATCGTGCTCTTCCCGCAGCCGCTCGGGCCGATGATCGCGACGAGCTTTCGTCGCGCGACGCGCAGCGACACATCCCTGATGGCGGGTCGATGACTTCCGGCGAACTCCAGCGTGACGCCGTCCAGCCGGAGCGCGTCGCCCGGTGGCCCGGGCTCCTGTGTGGTCATCCAAGTCTCCTTTGACCTTTCGAGGAGGAAGACAACCAGGCTACCGCCCTAGATTGTCTTACAATCTCAAGGAGAGACGATAGCAGCGCACACGTACCTAGGCAATAAATCCCCTTAGAGGGGCATAAGAAAACTCCTGACTCAAATATCTACGGACTCTTTGTATTACAAAGATCAATCTGTTGACATATCGTGCCTACCGGGCGTCCTCGCCTCCGCGGCGTGCGATGAACTCCGTTATCCACTCCACTGTGGCCTCCACCCCGCCAAAACTGTAGAAGTGGATCCGCACGTCGCCGTGCCGCCGCGGCTCCCACCGCCGAGCCAGATCCCGCAGGAACCGGTCGGGCCCCGCGGCGCCCACGAGGTTGGTGATCGAGAACCCGTACTTGCGCACGATCCCGGCACTCGTGCCCACCCCGAACCGGGTCGCGTACCGCACCAGGCGCCGGATGCCCGCCGGGCCGGGCACGCCCACCCGTACCGGCAGGGCGATCCCGCGCGAGCGGACCTCCTCGATCCAGTCCAGCACCGCGTCCGAGTCGAAACCGAACTGGGTGACCACCGAACCCGCCAGCCCGGTTTCGCTCAGCAGCGCGGCCTTGTCCTCCAGCGCACGCCACAGCACGTCGGTCGCGATATCGGGATGCCCCTCCGGATATCCGGCAATCCCGGCCTCGACCAGCCCGAATCGTCGCGGCATGGCGCTTCTCAGAACCGACAGCGCGTCCGGATACGGCCCGAGCGGGACGGCCGGATCACCACCGACCACGAACAGCCGGGCGGCGGCGGAGATATCGGCGAGGCAGGTCAGGAACTCCTCGAGTTCCCCGGACGACCGCAGCCGCCGCGCCGCCACGTGCGGCACCGGGACCAGCCCCAGGTCGCCGCAGACGCCGGCCGCCTTGACCCGGATCTCCAGATCCTCGCTGTCCAGGTAGGTCAGGTGCACCCGCGTACCCAGCGGGAGGTTCGGCGCGGCCGCGGTCAGCCGGTCGATGTCCTTTCCCGTGATCTCCAGGGAGAAATCCGACAGCAACGACGCCTCGCGCGGGCTCATGACTGCGAGACGCCGCGGTAGCGGGTGCGGGCGAAGCTGTCCAGCGGGGCGGCCTCGACGGTGGCGCGGATCTCGACCTGCTCGTGCGGCTCCACGGACGGCTTGTCCGACACCGGATTCTCGCCCCAGACGACGCGCACCTGCGTGCCCGGCCGCGCGAATTCCTCGTCGAGGACCGCGAGCGACACCACGGCCTGGTCACGCACGACGTACCCGCAGTCCATCGAGATGCCGACCCGCTCGTCGCCGACCAGCACCTCGTCCATCTGGAACTGTCCGTACCGCGCCTTGGGCAGGGAGAAATACTTGTAGGTCGGGCCCGGAGTCCACAGCGAGGAGAACAGGCGCGCGGCATCCTCGGGATGCCACACCAGGGTCACCTTGTGCCGCTGCGGTTCCCGGGCCCGGTCGCGCAGACCGTCCATGCCCACGAACTCGTGGTCGAACTTGACGTGCCGTCCGTAGCCCAGGTCGTAGGGCGTGACGTAGTAGTCGGCCACGTTCCGGGAGAACAGGCTGCCCGCCAGCGACCCGGCGCTGTTCGCGGGGAGCCACTCGCGATAGCCGGCCAGCGACTCGCCGGTATGAATGGCAGGCATGGGACCCGGGATCCAACCCGACTCCAGATTCGCCGTCGAGTAGGCCACCGACCCGACCTGCTTCATCCCGAATTCCGCACCCGCGCGCAGGATCGCCTCACGCACCGCGGGCCCGTCCGCCCACGGACCGAACAATTCGAACCCCACCTGGCCGGCCATGCCGTGGCGGATGGCCCGCACCCGCTTGCCGGCGATGGTGAAGGCGGTCATGCCGAAGAACCTGACCTCGGGCATCGGTTCCCCGGTCAGTTTCTCCACGAGGGCCGCGGTCACAGGCCCTTGGATCTCGTAGCGGTACTGCTTGGGCGGCAGGCCGCCGCGCTCGACGGACTGCGGATCACGCTCGACCGTCACGTCCCAGTCGCCGGTCAGCGCGTTGTACTCGACCCAGTCCAGCGCCGTCCGGCGGCCGACCAGATCGACCGACCGGTCGCCCAGCCCCACCAGAACACAGTCGCCGATGTAGTACCCGTCGTTGTTGACGGCCACGAACTGCTTGGCCTTGTCGTTTCCGAACCCGGTGAAGCTGTTGACGCCCAGGTACTCGAGCAGCCGCACGGTGTCCGGGCCCTGGACGAACAGGTCGACCATGTGATGCGACTGATCCATCAGCGCACACGAGGTGTGCCACGCCAGCGCCTCCTCCCGCCAGTTGGTGAACTCGGCGGGGACGAAGCCGAAACCGTGTGAGAATGCGCGGCGCGCCTGGTCACGCATGAGTTCGACCGGGTTGCCCACCCGATCGATCGCCGCCTGCAGGCTTTCGCTCACGACTCCACCTCGCCGGCGCTCGGCTCCGTCATGCGCGAGGCGCGCTGTGCCTGATGGTTCGCTCCGCTGCGCTCCACTCACTGCCTCACCCACGTTGTTTCCTTCCGTCGACGGACCCGCCGGACGATGTCTGCGGCGCCCGGCTCAGGTTCGCAAAACGCGCGTCCCCGGCGCACGGTCCCAGGGGCCAAGGCGAGCGGCCTGCGGATTGTGCTCGAACACAAAAGGACTGGACAGTGGCCTGCGGCTTCGTTCGGTGGTATCAAAGTCAGGACCAACTCATGTCCAGGAGCGCCGCCCGATGAGCCCAGACAGCACAGTCATGGACCTGCATCAGGTCGTGGCGTTGTGCAGCGAACTGTCCGGTGTCGCGACGGCCGACGGCGATCTGGATCGGATCGTCGCACTGGTCGCCCGTCGTGCCGGGGTGTGGGCCGCGGTGGTGGACGATTCGCTGTCGGTGCTGGCGCTCAGCGATGGCCCTGCCCCCGACCTGCTGGCCAGCGCGTTGGACAGCGACAAGGAAGCGGTCTCGCAGCTGATCTGCGCGGCCGCGCAGATGCGCCGCGCACTGTCCCTCCCGGCGTTCGGCGCCCGGGCCGTCTCACTCGTCGTCGCGCCCATCCTCGTGGGCGACGACGCCGTGGCCTACCTGCTCACCGCCGGTCACGACGCGGACGAGACCGGTGAGGACACCCGCATCCTGGTGACCGAGCACGCGGCCATGGTCAGCGCCGTAATCCTGGGCCGCCGTCGCGTCGTCGCCATCGCGGCGGGGCGTGCACGCCGTGAACTGTTCGACGGGCTGGTCCTCGTCGGAAACCGCACCGCGGCCGATATCGAGGGCTGGGCACGGCATCTCGGCATCGAACCGGGTCACCGACAGCGAGTGCTCCTGACCGCGGTGGACTCCGCGCAGGGCACGCCGGCGCCCGCCGTCACCGATCTCGTCGAGCATTTGATCGCCGCGCGCTGTCCCGACGCGACGGTCGTCAACCGCGGCACCGAGGTCGTCGCGCTGGTGCCGGGCGATGACGACGCGGGCCTGGCACGCAGACTCGGCGGCCTGGCCGAGCTGTGCCGGGAAACGGTCACCGCGCGATTCCCCGGGATCCGGATCGTCGCGGGCCTGAGCGATCCGCACACCGGCGCCGCCCGCATCAGCACCTCCTACGAGGAGGCCAGACGCGCCGTGGACATCGGGCGAACCTTCCCGGGGCTGTCCGGCGTCACCGTATTCGCCGAGCTGGGCGTGCACCGGTTGCTGGCGCAGGTGAGCGACGTCGCGGAACTCGGGCGGTTCACGCGGCACGTGCTGGGCGAACTGCTCGACTACGACCGGGCCAACGGCACCGGCTTCAGCGAGACGCTCGCGGTGTACTTCCGGGAGAACGGAAGTCCGCAACGCGCGGCGGCCCTGCTGCACACCCACCCGAACACGGTCGCCTACCGGCTGCGCCGGGCCGAGGAGATCGCCGGGGTGGACCTGGGTTCGTATACTGACCGCCTAGCGGTGCAGCTGGCTCTCGAGATCCTGAACGGCCTAGGCGGTGACCTGTGCGCGACCTCATCCTGAACGCCCGGGGAGCGCCGGTGCTGGGAGCCTACGTGGTCCCCCGCGAGGGCGACCGGGAACAGGCGGCACGCGCGGCGGCCGCGGTCCGCGACGCCGGGGCCGACCTCGTCGTCACGGCGACGTCCGGGCCCGAACGATCGCGCTATACCAGCACCAACCAGGCGATCGACCTGGCCGCCGCCTGCCGCGGCCGCGCCGGTGTGCCCACCGTCGCCACCGTCACCACCTGGAGCCGCACGGTCATGGCCTTGCAGGCGCACCTGCTGGGCGGCCACGCGCGCGGTGTCACCCGGCTGGTGTGCGGCAACGGCAGCGCGCCCAGCGACGAGGCGTCGTGGGGCGAGGGCCGGTGGGCCGTCGACGTGGTCGAGCTCATCGAACTGCTCGGCAACCTCAACGAGGGCATCGACCGGCACGGCCTGCGCCTGGAAACCCCGACCCACTTCGACATCGGGGTCCGCATCCGCGCGGTCCCCCGGCTCACCGCCGCCGACCGGATCCGCATCCGGCGCAAGATCGACGCCGGCGCGCACTTCATCGTCACCAGCCCGGTCTATCGCCCGGAAGCGCTCGAACCGCTGCTCGACGTCATCAACGGCGACGTCCCCGTGGTCGCGACCCTGCACGCCCTGGGCTCGGCCGCCGAGGCGGACCTGCTACGAGGCGAACTCGCGCCGGACTGCATCCCCGCGACACTCGTCCGGCGCCTGGAACGCGCGGCGGACGGCGCGGCCGAAGAGGGCAGGAATATCGCCGTCGAGGTGGCGGCCGAGATCGCCGCCGCGACCCGAGGCGTCCTGCTGTCCCGATCCGACCAGCCCGACCTGGTGTCCCGCGTCAAGGCCGTACTGCCCCGCCCCGCCCTCGAGTCGCCGTAGCCGATCCACGATCGCGCCGTTTCGATACACCAACCTCGGCTGACCGGTGGCCGCGAGCGGGTCTCGGACCACCGGTGGATCGAATCGCTGATCAGCCACCGACCGTCGGGGTGTTCCTCTGCGGTCACGGCTCGCCGAGGCGACCGAACTGCTCGACGGTGCCGTCGACCGAGCCCTCGCATGTAACGCCGCCCTCGACAACGGCGAGATGGACACGGCGCGGAAAATCGCACAGGGACGTGACGCACTCGCGTCCGCCGCGAAAGACGCTCTCGCGGCGCTGGAACGAATGCTCGATCTCCACGGCACCAAAGGGATGGCCGCCGCGCATCCCGTCCAGCGGTTCTGGCGGGACGCGTCCGTCGGCGCCCGGCACGTACTGCTCAATCGGTTCATGATCGAGGAGGAGTACGGAAAGCTCCTGGTGCGGACCATGTGAGGCGCTGGATTCCGGGCGAAAAACTCGCCGAACAGCGGGAGGACCGTTGCGGTGTCAGGCCGCTCCGGCGATGGAATCCAGGACCGCGTGCGCGACGTTGTCGATGTGCTGTTCGGGCGTGCCGAGCACCAGCGCATCGGTGGTGGCGCGCTTGAAGTACAGCTGCGGCGTTCCCTCCCAGGTGAATCCGAGGCCGCCGTGCATCTGGATGGCGCTGGTGCTGATCCAGGTCGACGATTCCGAGGCGACGCCACGGGCCATGCTCACTGCCAGGCGCGGGTTATCGCTGGCATCCTCGAGTGCCCAGGCGGCGTGGTACGCGGCCGAGCGCGCCTGCTCCAGCGCGACGAGCATGTTCGCGCAGCGATGTTTCACCGCCTGGAACGCGCCGATGGGCTGACCGAACTGGAGACGGCCGCTGACGTGCGCGACCGTCGCGTCCAGCATCTGCCGCGCGACCCCCACCTGCTCGGCGGCCAGCAGTGCGGCGCCGACCAGGGCCGCGCGCTCGATCACCTCGGTGGCTTCGTCCGGTCCGGCGATCTGCCGGGCGGGAGTGTTGCGTAGTGCGAGATCGGCCTGGCGGCGGGTGAGATCCATCGTCGAGAGCGCCGTGCGGGTCAGCCCCGCGGCGTCGGCGTCGACGGCGAACAGCGCCACCTGGTTCGCGACGGTCGCCGCGACCAGGATGAGATCCGCGCTCGCGCCGTCGGGTACGAACGACGCGGTGCCGTCGAGGATCCACTCGTCCCGATCCTGCCGTGCCGCGACGGTGATCCCATCGATGCCGAGGCTGCCGTCCCGGATCGGCGCGGCCAGGGTCGCGATCCGTTCGCCCGCAAGTATTTCCGGCAGATAGCGCGCCTTGACCTCTTTGTCGGACAACGCGGCGAGCGCGGGCACGGCGAGGCACAGGCAGCCGAGCACCGGACCGCAGAGCAGGGATGCGCCCAGTTCCTCCAGCACGATCGCCTGATAGACCAGACCCGCGCCGGCGCCGCCGTACTCCTCCGGCACCGCCAAGCCCAGCACGTCGAGCTCACTGCCCAGCCGGCGCCACAGGGCCGGATCGAAACCGCTGTCGGAGAGCATCGTTTCGCGCACGACCGGCTCGGGCGAGGTGGTGGCGCAGAAATCGCGCATCATCGATCGCAGCTCGAGCAGATCGTCGGTGAATTCGAACTCCTGGGGCATCGCACTTCCTCGAGGTCGGTCGGAATAAGTCATCGGGGCACTTCGCGCCAGGGGATGCGCTTGTCGTTGCGGGTTTCCTGCGGGAGTTTCAGCACCCGCTCGCCCACTACGTTGCGCAGGATCTCGGACGTGCCGCCCTCGATCGTGGTCGCGCGCGAACGCAGATACTTGCGCTGAATGCCGGTGGGACCGCTCTCGTCGTCGAGGGCGTCGGGAGAATACGTGTCGACCAACGTGCCCTCGGGACCGAGCAGTTCGATGCAGAACTCGTAGATGTGCTGTGTCAGTTCCGATCCCACCAGCTTGGTGATGGCGCTCTCCGGGCCCATGACGCCGCGGGTCGCGGCCGACACCCGCGCCCTGTCGGTGGTGAGCCGATGGGTCTCGGCGCGAATCCACAGGCGGGCCAAGCGCTCTCGCAACACCGGCGTGCGCCTGTGGGGGTAGCGCTCCCACAGCTCCAGCGCGTCCGCGATGGCGCCGCTGCCGCGGGCCGGAACCCGGTCGCCCAGCGATGTGCGCTCGTCGCCGAGCGTGCTGTTCGCGACGATCCAGCCCGCGCCGACCTCACCGAAGCGCTGGGTGTCCGGGATGTACGCGCCGTCGAGGAATACCTCGTTGAACTGCGCGCGGCCGGTCAGCTGGCGCAGTGGCCGCACGTCGACACCGGGTGAGTGCATGTCGATGATGAAGTACGTCAGCCCCTTGTGCTTGGGCACGTCGGGATCGGTGCGTGCCAGCAGCACACCCCAGCGAGCGGTGTGAGCGAGGCTGTTCCACACCTTCTGGCCCGTGATCCGCCAGCCGTCCCCGTCGCGGACCGCGCGAGTCGCCAGACCGGCGAGATCGGAACCGGCGCCGGGCTCACTGAAGAGCTGGCACCATTTTTCCTCCCCGGTGGCCAGCGGGCGCAGCAGGGCCGCGGCCTGCTCGGTGGTCGCGTAGCGGCGGATCGTACCGGCGACGATCCCGTATCCGATCGTGTTCACCGTGCGCGGCTCGGGGCCGCCGGCCTCGCGCATGATGCTGTTCGCCAGCGGTTGCAGCGCCCGCGCCGCCTCCAGGCCGCCGAGGCCGACGGGGAAGTGCACCCAGGTCAGCCCGGCGTCGTACCAGGCGCCCATGAGTTCGGTCAGCGGCGTCTCCCGGGGCGGGTGCTCGCTCACCACCTTCCGGGCCAGCGATTCGATCGTCGCGGCGTCGGGAACGGTCGACGGGGCTGTCATACGCGCCCTTCCTGGGGAGTCGATGGGCGGACTACGGGAGTGCCCGCCACGAAGTACATATCATGTTCTAACATAACTAAAGCAGTGCGCCAACCTGCGTTATTGTTGACATACACAACAGTAGCATTTAATACTGCAAGGGAGGCGCGCAACGGTGCCCGCCTCTCTCCATGGTTTGCCGCATCCCCGAGGAGCTCCCCATCAGTGAAGCCAAGAAGCCGAGCGCGACGCGGCCGGTGATCTCCGCTCGCCGGTCCTACAGCGAGGCCGACGTGCGTGAGATGGCCTCGCGCTATCGCACCTGGGGCCGATGGGGAGACGACGACGGGCGCGGCAGCACCAACTACGTCACGGCGGAGACGGTACGGGCCGCGGCCGCTCTGGTACGGACCGGAGAGGTCTTCTCGCTGAGCATCCCGCTCGACCGGACGGGGCCCAATCGCGGCCGGCCCGGCAGTGCGCGGGTCAATCCGCAACATGTGATGTACAAGCACGGCGGGGACCTGCTCGCGGACTGGGACAACGCCGGCCACGGCATGCAGTCCACCGATGACGGCATCTACATGCCGTTGCAGGCGGGCACCCAGTGGGACGCCTTCTGCCACGTCTTCTTCGACGGCCAGACCTATAACGGTCAGGGGCCGCAGACCGTCACCGGCCAGGGCGCGAGCCGCAACGCGATCACCGAGGTGGTCGAAACCACAACCGGCCGTGGCGTTCTGCTCGATGTCGCGCGGTACTTCGAGGTGCCGTGGCTGGAGCCGGAGCAGGCGATCCAGGATGTCGACCTGGCCGCGTGCGCGCAGGCGCAGGGCGTGGAGATCGGCGAGGGCGATTTCGTGCTCGTGCGGACCGGTCATATGGCTCGCCGCAGGCAGGAGGAGTTCTGGGGTGACTACGCGGCCGGTCCGGCGCCGGGCCTGGGCCTGAGCGCGTGCGATTACCTGCTGCCGCGCAAGGTCGCCGGAATCGCTTCGGACACATGGGGTCTGGAGGTCGTCCCGTGTGAATCGCTGCCCGAGGTCAAGTTCGGCATGCACGTCGTGCTGCTGGTCAACGCCGGCGTGCTGATCGGCGAGATCTGGGATCTGGACGCGCTCGCCGCCGCGTGCGCGTCGGACGGCCGTTACGACTTCATGCTCTGCGCCCCGCCCCTGTCCGTCACCGGCGCCGTGGGTGCGCCCTTGAATCCGATCGCTATCAGGTGAGGTTGCCGATGTCCGAATATCGTTTTATCCGTTACGAATCCCTGGACGAGGGGAAAATCGCCAGGATCACGCTCGACCGGGCGCGGTATCGAAATGCGCAGAATCGCACCCTGCTCGTGGAACTCGACGACGCGATGCTGCGCGCCGAAGCCGACGACGACGTGCGAGTGGTGATCATGGCCGGCGAGGGACAGTCGTTCTCGTCGGGGCACGACATGGGGACGGCGGATCGTGAGAAAGAACGCGCCCCGGGACCGGATCAGCATCCGACGTTCGCGTTGAACGGCGCCACCCGCAAGGGTGCGGAGAAACGCATGATCCAGGAATGGCATTACTACTACCAGAACTCGGTGCGGTGGCGGAATCTGCGCAAGATCACGATCGCCCAGGTTCAGGGCGACGTCTTGGCCGCGGGTTTGACGCTGGCCTGGTCCTGCGACCTCATCGTCGGCGCCGAGGGCACGACCTTCGCCGATCCCGTCGGCGTGCGGCTGGGCATGTGCGGTATGGAATATTTCGCGCACCCGTGGGAATTCGGAATCCGGCGGGCCAAGGAACTGCTGCTCACCGGTGACTCGATCGGCATCGACGAGGCGCACCGCATCGGAATGGTGAGCCGGATATTCCCTGCCGATGAATTGGCCGAACGCACACTCGATTTCGCCCGGACGGTCGCCGCGCGGCCCACGGTGGCTGCATTGCTGATCAAAGAGGCAGTCAACCAAACCCAGGACATTCAGGGTTTCACCAACGCGATGCAGGCGGCCTTCAGCATTCACCAGATCAACCACGCCCATTGGGCGGAGATTCACGACGACAAGGTCGCGCACGCGCATGTCGAGGATGGCGCCGTCGACTGGCGCAACCGATAAGCGTCCGCCGATCGAGACGACCCCGCCCGCCCACTGACACAACAGGAGAGATCTACCGATGCCGATCGAGCCGGACGCCAATGTCGTCCCTGATTACGCCTCATTCATGCGCCTGGACGGCCAGGTCCATGTCGTTCTCGGCGCCGGACAGGGGATCGGTTATCAGAGCGCGCACGCCCTGGCTGCCTACGGGGCGACCGTCGTGTGCGTCGACCGCGAGGACGAGCGTGCCAAGGCCGTGGCCGCCGAGGTCGGCGGGGTTCCCTATGTCGGGGAGCTGACCTCGCGGGAGTCGGTCGCCGCGATCTTCGATTTCGTGGAAAAGGAATTGGGCCGCCTGGACGGTGTGGTCGACATCGTCGGCCTCGCCCGCTACAAGGCGCTGGTCGACCTGACCGACGACGACTGGCAGTGGCATCTGGACATCGTGCTGAAGCATGCCTATCTGGCGATCGAGTACGCCGCACGATTCTGGCAGCGGACCGGTACCAGCGGCGCGATCGCGGTGGTGGCATCCGTTGCGGGCCTGCAGAGTTCGCCCAAGCTCGCGGCCTACGGGGCGATGAAGGCCGCGCTGATGTCGTTGGTGCGCACCTCGGCGGTCGAGCTGGGCCCCGCGGGCATCCGGGTCAATGCCGTTGCGCCCGGGACGGTTCGGACGCCGCGTGCGCAGGCCAATCCGAAGTGGACCCAGGAACTGCTGGACTCGAACGTCGCCAAGACGCCGACCGGGAGGCTCTCCTACCCGGCGGATATCGCCACGGCGCTGCTGTTCCTGGTCTCGCCGCTGTCCCGGCAGATCACCGGCGAGACGCTCGTCGTCGACGGCGGCAACATGATTCTGTTCAACGTCGATTCGCCCACTCCCTGAGATCCCGCAGTACGGACGCATCGTGTGCCGAGCCGCAACCGCGGCTCGGCACACGTGTATTCGAGGCAACGGTTCGTCCGGCCCGGTCTACTCCGGCCAGTCCGTCTACTCCGGCAGGATCCGAGTCGACCTGAAAAAGCCGGCGGCACGGGCGAGTTCGGATCCTGTTCGCGCCCGTGCCGCCGCTGCGTCATGATCAGTCGATCCGAATGGCCCCCATCGGGCACAGGGCCGCGGCGGTCTGCGCCGAATCGGCAGCGTCATCGGCCAATTCGGGCGAGACGTACTCGTCGGAGGCCTCGTTACGGAACGACAGCTTCCCGTCGTCGTCGAGCGCGAACACCTCCGGTGCGCTGAAGCTGCACTGGCCCATGTTCTGGCAGACGTGGAGGTCGACGGCGAATTTCATACTTGTCCTTTCGAATTCGCGGCTCAGCCGAAGATCGGCGCGACCGCGTTGTCGACGACCTTCGATCCGGGGGTGAACCGCACCGGGATACCGGCAGGTCCCCCGACCATCGGAGCCTCGCCGAGTTCGGGCCAGTCGACCGGACCGGCCAGCTCCATATCGGGCATCCGGCGGATCATCGCGCCGAACATCGTGGTCAGCTCCAAGCGCGCGAGGTGGGCGCCGAGACAGTGATGGCGTCCACCACCGAATGTCAGGTGCGGGTTGAGCTTTCGGGTGATATCGAAGGTGTCCGGGTTCTCGAAGACCGCGGGGTCGCGGTTCGCGGCGCCGTAGTACATGACGACCTTTTGCCCCGCGCGAATCTGCGTGCCGCCCAGTTCGGTATCGCGAGTGGCCGTGCGGCGCATGGCCATGATCGGCGGAGTGAAGCGCAGGATCTCCTCGAGCGCCTTGGGCAGCAGCCGCGGATCATCGACCAGGGCCTGCCGGGCCTCCGGATGTTCGAACAGGGTCAGCATGCCGGTCGAGAGCACGTTGCGCGAGGTATCGCTGCCCGCGCTGACCAGGAGCTGGAAATCGACCTGGAATTGGAACTCGTCGACCGGAATGCCCATGATCTCGCCGTGCGCGATCCGGCTGAGGGTGTCCTCGCGCGGGACGTCCTTGCGCTCCTGATACGCGGTGGTCGCGTGCTGGAACAGGGTCATCATGGCCTCCAGGCCGATGCCCTCGGAGGTGCTGATGGACCGGGTCAGGACCTCGGCGGCGTGGAACATCGCCAGTGAGTGGTCACGATCGAGCCCCATCAGGTCGGCGATGGCGAAACTGGCCATCTTGCCGGACAGATCCTCGACCAGGTCGGCCTCGCCCTTCTCGATCACCAGGTCGATGATCGAGTCGACAAGCGTCTCCATACCCTCGCGGGCCGGCCGGACACGGGTCAGACCGATTTCCGGCGCGAGCATCTCGCGGTGCGCGGTGTGGTGCGGCGCGTCGGAGAAGATCAGGTGCTTGTGCGTCTCGTCGCCGATCTGGTTCTTGTCCGAGATCGTCACCGTCGGCTCGTTGGAGAAGGTCTCGCTGTCGAGTTCGACCTGCTTGATGTCCTCGTGCCGCGTGAGCGCCCAATATCCCGGGCCGTCCGGCTCCTCCTGCCAGTGGACCGGGTCGTTCTCGCGCAGATACTTGTAGATCTCGTAGGGGGCACCGGTGCGGAAGTTTTCCGGGTTCTGCAGGTCAGTGTTCATCGGTGTTCTTTCGTCGTCGGATCGGCGAGCCCTAGGGACGCTTCATGAGTGGGCTGTATCACTGTCGTGATGTAAGCATTGTGCAATTATGTTGTGATGGAGTCAACAACACAGTAAATTGCTACTTGTGCGAGTTTGTGCCTGCGGTTCAGGTTGAGCCGTGCCTCGACGGCGACATCGTTAACAAGATTGCGAGGGTCGGACGACCTGCTCGCGTACTTCGCCTGCCGGCGGTCCGACGGTCCAGCGACCCGACGACCCAGCGGTCCAGCGACCCAGCGACCCAACGAACCGGCGGTCCAGCGCTCCAGCGACCCAGCCGCCCAGCGAAGCGGCGCTCCAGCAGTCCAGCGCTCCAGCGACCCGGCGGTACAGGTGACCCGGCGACCCAGCCGCCCAACGAACCGGCGGTCCAGCGATTCGGCCGCAAGGCCGCAAGGCCGCAAGGCCGCAAGGCCGCAAGGCCGCAAGGCCGCAAGGCCGCAAGGCCGCAAGGCCGCAAGGCCGCAAGGCCGCAAGGCCGCAAGGCCGCAAGGAGATTGTGCGGGACTACCGCACGACAGCCTGTGTCCGGGGCCAGGCTGCGGGCTGCGGGCTGCGGGCTGCGGGCTGCGGGCTGCGGGCTGCGGGCTGCGGAGAGATTGTGCGGGACTTACTGCACGATCACGCTCAGTCGGTGCGCTGCCGCAGCAGATTGGTGCGGTAGGTGTACTGGTCGGGTAGGAAGTAGCCCACCGACAGTTCGACCGGTTCGGCCCGGGAGCTCACGAACAGCCGGTCGATACGCAAGATCGGCGAGCCGGGAGCGCAGCCGAGGAATCCGGCGACCACGTCGTCGGCCGCCACCGCGGCGATCGACTGCTGAGCCTGATCGATCGGATCGGGCAGCCGCCCCTCCAGCAGGCCGATCACCGTGGCGGCGGACGTTGTGCCGAGCGTTGTAAATTCTGTTGTGTCACTGACGATCTCCGCCACCCTGGGGGGCATGGATACCGTCGTCCAGCCGAACGCGATGTCGTGGTGGGACCGGACGTAGCCCAGCGAATAGACGATATCGTCGTCCAGCCCGAGCCGTGCCGCCGCCGCGATGTCCACCTGGCGGCCGAGCGGCCGCACCAGCTCGATACTGGTGTCCTCCGCGAGCCCGAGCAGGTCCTCGAACGAACCGAACTGGCGGGCGTATTTGGCCTGGTGGTCGGCGACGAAGGTGCCGCGCCCGGGAATCCGGTCCACCAGTCCCGCGCCCACCAGCTCCAGATACGCGCGACGTATCGTCTGACGACTGAGCTGATACCGATTCGCCAGCTCGGATTCGGTCGGCAGACGACGCTGCGCCGAGTATTCGTCACGTTCGATGGCAGCCCGCAGGTCGTCGGCGACCACCAGGTACGCCGGTCGCTGCTCGCCGCGCTCTGTCATCGCGTTCCCTGGCTCCTGTTCGGTCGGACCACGACACCATAAGCGACCAGGCGCGGTGTCAGAACGTCAGACCACCCCGCGCGACCAGCTGGCCGGCGATGACGTTGCGCTGGATCTCGTTGGTCCCCTCCCCGACGATCATCAGCGGGGCGTCGCGGAAGTAGCGTTCGACGTCGTATTCGGTCGAGTAGCCGTACCCGCCGTGAATCCGAATGGCGTCCAGGGTGATCTCCGCGGCCACCTCGGACGCGTAGAGCTTGGCCATCCCCGCCTCCATATCGACGCGGGCGCCGGCGTCGAAACGTTCGGCCGCGTGCAGGGTCAGCTGCCGTGCCGCGGACAGTTTGGTGGCCATATTCGCCAGGTAGTGACCGATCGCCTGATGCTTCCAGATCGGCTTGCCGAAGCTCTCCCGCTGCTGGGCGTATGCCAGGGCATCGTCGAAGGCGGCCTGCGCGACCCCGAGCGCGCGCGAGGCGACCTGGATACGACCGGTCTCCAGCCCCTTCATCATCTGGGCGAAACCGTGTCCCTCGACGCCGCCGAGCACCGAGGACACCGGCGTGCGGTATCCGTCGAAGGACAGCTCGCAGGATTCGACGCCCTTGTATCCGAGCTTGGGCAGATCCCGGGAGACCGTCAGGCCCGGCCCGTGCTCGACGAGCAGGATCGAGATGCCGCGATGCCGGGGCGTGGCCGCCGGATCGGTCTTGCACAGCAGGGCGATCAGGCCCGAGCGACGGGCATTCGAAATCCAGGTCTTCGCGCCGCTGACGACGAACTCGTCCCCGTCCCGCCGCGCCGTGGTGGTCAGGGCTTGCAGGTCCGAGCCGCCGCCCGGCTCGGTGAGGGCCATGGTGGCCCGCAACTCGCCGGTCGCCATGCGGGGCAGATAGTGATCCTTCTGCTCCTGGGTTCCGAACTCGGAGAGCAGTTTGGCCACGACGGTATGCCCGCCCATCGCGCCGGCCAGGCTCATCCAGCCGCGGGCGAGTTCGGTGGTCACCGCCACGTAGCACGGCATCGACACCTTGACCTCGCCCCACGGCTCGGGCACGGCCAGGCCGTAGATCCCCAGCTGCTTCATCTGCTCGATCAAGGCTTCGGGGTAGGTGTTGGAATGCTCCAATTCCCTTACCACGGGCCGTACTTCGCGGTCGACCCACTCGGCCACGGTCGCGACGATCGCGCGCTCTTCCTGGTTCAGTTCACTCATGCTTGTGCCTTCTTCGGGGAGGTCAGAGGGTCCCTTGGGACCGCAGTCGGTCGATGTCGGCGGCGCTGCGCCCCAGCTCGGTCAGTATCGCGTCGGTGTGCTCGCCGATCGCGGGCACGGCGGCCATGCGCGGTTCGCCGCCGCTGAAGACCGCTGGCGGTTTGAGCGCCTTGATCGCTCCACCGGGGGTGTCGACCTCGACCCAGCGGTCACGCGACACCAGAGCCGGATGATCGGCGAACTGCGTCATCGTATTGACGCGGGCATTGGCGATCGCCGCGGCGTCGAGCCTGCCGATCGCGTCGTCGGTGCTCAGCCGCGCGAATCGTGCCGTGATGATCGCGTTGAGTTCCGTGCGGTGCGCGCAGCGGGCCGGATTGGTGACGAAGCGGGGATCGTCGGCAAGTTCCGGCTGCTCGATCACGTTGGTGCAGAAGGCAAGCCATTCTCGCTGATTCTGGATCGCGAGCATGACGATGTCGCCGGTGGCGCAGGCGTAGGGGCCGTAGGGCGCGATCGTCGCGTGTTCGGCACCGGCGCGCGGCGGTGGGGTTCCGCCGTACATCGTGTAATACGCGGGGTTGCCCATCCACTCGGCCAGCGCGTCGAACAGGGAGACCTCCAGCGTGGAGCCCTTCCCGGTGGTGGCCCGTTGCAGCAGCGCGGTGAGGATTCCCGAGTACGCGTACATGCCTGCGGCGATATCGGCGACCGAGATCCCCGCGCGGGCGCCGGCCTCCGGGGTTCCGGTGACCGACACCAGGCCCGTCTCGGCCTGGACCAGCAGGTCGTAGGCCTTGCGATGAGACCAGGCGCCCGTGGTGCCGTAGCCGGAAACGGTGCAGTGCACCAGCCGTGGGTGCACGGCGGTCAGCGTCGGCGCGTCGAGTCCGAGCCGGTCGATCGCCCCCGGGCCGAGGTTGTTCACGAAGACATCGGCCGTGTCGATCAACTCGCGCAGGATCTGCCCGCCCTCGGGGCTCTTGAGGTCGAGGGTCAGCGATTCCTTGGAACGGTTGAGCCACACGAAGTAGCTCGACTGGCCGTACACGGTTTCGTCGTATCGCCGTGCGAAGTCGCCCGCGCCCGGGCGCTCGACCTTGATCACCCGTGCGCCGAGATCCGCGAGCTGGCGGGTGGCGAACGGCGCCGCGACGGCCTGTTCCAGGCTGATCACCGTCATACCGTCGAGTGGCTGCATACGGGCCCTCCTCTCTTCGATAGGAAATGTACGGCCATTTCTACCCCGAGGCAAGCCGCCTCCGGGTCGCCGCTGTGGATTATGGCGTTTTCGTGGCCTATCTCCCATTGACGTACGGCCCGCGCGGGCGGCATATTGGCCGTACAAATAGACTTGCGGCAGGAGGACCATGGATACGACGGCCGGCTCGCCAGCGGATACCGTGCAGGTTCGCGGCGTCTACTTCGATGAACTCGAGGTCGGCGCGACATTCGACGCCCCGTCGGTGACCCTCACCGACGGGATGCAGGCCACGCACGGCGCGATCGTCGGCAACCGGCTGCGAATCTCGCGCGACGCCGTGCTGTCCGAGGCCGTGACAGGCGCTCGGTCTCCGATCGCCTCGCCCGCGCTGGTGTGGGATACCGCGATCGGGCAGTCGACCGTTGTCACCCAACGCGTTCGGGCCAATCTGTTCTATCGGGGCCTGCGCTTCCATCGGCTCCCAGCGATCGGCGACACCCTCTCGACGATGACCCGAGTCGAGGGCCTCAAGCAGAACTCGGCCAAACCCGGCCGCGCGCTCACCGGCCTGGCCGCCCTGCACATCACCACCACCGACCAGCACGATCGCATCGTGCTGGACTTCTGGCGGTGCGCGATGCTGCCGCTGTCCCCCGGCAGCGAGCCCACCGGCCATGCCGACGATCTGTCGGCGCTGGGCAGCGCGATCGCCGACGGCGAGCTGACCGAGGCCGTACAGGGCTGGGATCTGACGGCCTTCCGCGACCGGGTGCCCGGACCGCACTTCGGGCAGTTGGACCGCGCCTGGCGGATCGAGGGTGCCGACGTTGTCACGTCGGCCCCCGAACTGGCCCGGCTCACGGGCAATCTCGCGACCGTCCATCATGATGCGGTCGCCGCGGGCGGGGATCGGCTCGTCTACGGCGGGCACACCATCGGCCTCGCCTTCCATCAGGTGTGCCGGGCGATTCCAGCGCTGGTCACAGTCCTCGCCTGGGACGGTTGCGATCACGTGGGCCCGGTTCACGAGGGCGACACCCTGCGTTCGACGATCACCGTGCAGCGGGGCTGGGAACTGCCCGAGGGAGGCGGCATCGCGCAGCTGCGCGTGCTCGTCGATGCCACGCGAGGCGATGGTTCGGTCGCGCCGGTTCTCGACTGGTCCCTGTACGCCCTGCTCGCATGAGTGTCGCCGTACTCGTTGTGCGCCAACGTGACACGTAACGCCCGTGCTTCCCTTGCGGAGGTGCGGGCCGATCGTGCCGTTGATCCCTACGTGGTTACACCGAGCCGTACAGCGAACTGTCCGTTGCCGATGAGATCGAGCTGACCCGGCTGACACGATCAGCGTGGCTCAGTTTCGGCAGTCGAAGGGGTGGCGGTTTGCCATCGAAGCTGAGCCGTCAGTCGCCGGAATATTCGTCGAGTGGGGCGTGGTCGAGCTGCCCGTAGCGTTGCCTGTTGCGGCAGAGCCGGATTGGTATTGCGATGAGGTCATTCCCCGGGTGATCGAGATCGACGTTGTGGCCGAGACGGAGCGTGTGCTTGCTTTCCGACCGCCGATTCCCGGCTTCGGAACCGATCATGTGATCGTTGTCCCCAAGCGTCATGTCCGGTCGCTGCTCGAGCTGGACTCGAAGCTCGGGACGCATCTCCTCGCGGTTGTGCAGGACGTGGCGCAGCGTGTTGAGCATGGGGGCTGTCAGGTTCTGACCACGCTCGGCGACGAACAGCACAATCGGCATCTTTCACCTTCATATCGCTGCCGGTGACGGTGTCGCGCGGTTCGTCTCCCGCGTGTAGTCCGGCAACGGTCAGACGGATAGGCCTGCGGCGGTGGCGATTTGGGCCGCGACTTCCTGTGGTTGCAGCCCGGTGGTGTCGATGACGTGGGCTTCCTGCCTGTGCCAGGAGCGGGCGGCGTCGTAGTCGTCGAGGTGTTCCAGGCGCCATGTCGAGTTCGGCATCGTGGGGTCGGTTTCTATGCGGCGAAGCAGTTCGTCACGTTCGGCGTGGAGAACGAAGTGATGCAGTGGGACGTTCGCGATTCCGAGTCCGGAGCGGATCTCCCGCCAGTATTGGTGAACGAGGACGGACTGGGGAACGACCAAGATGCCGCCCACGTGGTCGAGGATTTGTGTCGCGCCGGCCACGACCAGCCCGCGCCACGGCTGCCAGTCCTGGAAGTCCCGGACGGGTTCGGAGGCCAGGACGTGGCGGAGCATGACCCGACTTCCTCGGTGTCGACGACCCGCGCCCCGGGCAGAAGTGCGACCAATTCTGCTGCGGTGGTGGTCTTCCCGGCGCCGAAGGTTCCGTTCAACCAGACGATCATAGGATCGAGGGTATCGGGGTTCGGGCAGGCGGCTTGGTCCGCGGCGATCAGCGACGTAGCTGCGGACGGATTCGTAGGCGACAGCGGCCCAGCAGTGGTCGAGGTCACCGAGACTGGGCTGCCCGCGGTCGGGATAATTCCTGCGGGCCGATCGTTCACGAATCCTGGTGGCGTGGCACCGCCTGCACCCTCCGCAGATGTTCACGAATGCCGACGGCAGTGGCCTAACCCCGCCGCATCCATCACCAGCCCGGAACGCCCGGTAGTAGCCGATGAGCGATGGTTCAGACGAGTGCACGGAAGTACAGAATTCGCCACGGCGATTGTTAATTGCCCGGATGGGTGAGTTCCGTAACGACCGTCGTCCAGAGAGTGCCAGCGTCATCCGCGCGGACTTGACCGTCGATACGTTCGATGTGCTCGAGGATGATCCGCTCGCAGTCCTGCAGGCGGCTCAGCCATACCTCATACTCCCTCCATGGCCTGTCGTGCCCGGGCTCGTCCTGCCACAGTTCGCAGGCGATCCGTCGCGCCAAGTGACAGCGCCAAGACGTCTCGACGAACTGGGCCACGGACGAGCTGAAAAACTCGACGGATGCGTGATAGAGGTCCGCGTAAGTCTCCCGCAGCACTGGCGGAAGGTCGCCAGCTGTGGTCGGCTTCGGCTGGATCTTCAGCACGCGGCCCGTGCCCGCGACAGCACCGATCCGCAACTGGAGATCCTCCCGGCCCCAGTGGACCAGCGTGTAGAGGCTTTCGCCGGGCGATGCCGCCGACAGTTCCTGTCCCCCAGCCAAGTTGGCCACCAGCTCCGGATCGGCCCCTGTCTGAAAAAACGGCCGCATCTGCTTGTCGTATGGCAGTCCCCACCGCAGCAGTGCTTGCCTATCGGATTCGGGAAGGTTCCACCGCTCGATCAAACCCTCCCGCGGCCTCACCGGCTGCTCCGCAATGCGGACTTCCCTCAACGGAGCAGTCATCACAGCGCGCACACGATCCTCAACCGATGACACCGAGTGAAGGTACCAGGCACGAAAGCAAGCTTCGCTGCGATGGCGACACCCGAGCACCCTGATCCGGCTCGCGGCGACCACCACGCGCACAGCGCCGACGCCGAGCCAAACAGCCCAGTTCAAGCCGCGACGACAACACACGGCCGCACGGCACAACACATGGTAATGCCGCTTCTCGCGCTGACCGACCACCAGCGGACCTTCGGAAGATCAACGGGCAGAGCGTCGTACAGCAGTAGGCAACTGCTCGCACATGCCGAATTGAGGGCGTACGGATGGGCCTATCGCACAAGGCATCCGTACGCCGCCGCCATTGCCGCCAGTAGGTCGTGCGATGAGCGGCGCTTGCCCCGTTGTCGTCATACTCGGCGCGGGTGATCCGGCTGTTTTCGAACTCCGGCACACCCGCGACGATGGAGCCTCCGATCCAGGCCGACCATCTCTGCTCGCTCGGCGCGAGAACTGGAACCAAAATAAGCGCGGGCGGGGCGTGACGGGCGGCATGCCAGGCTCTTGTCGGGCCGCATGGGTAACGGTGCGAGGTAGCCGACACAGGTGCTGCACACGGACCATGGATTGTTGGCCTACTGAGTGGCACCGGTTCCGAGCGCGAGCACCTGACTGAAGGCGGCCCGGGTCTCGTCTACCAGGGTGTGCGGGTTGTTGGCGAGGTGCTTGGCGACCTGGCAGCAGGCGATGGCTACTTGTGCGGCCAGGACGGCGGTGGTCTCGTCGGATCCGCGATGCACGAGGACGTCGCTCAGGTTGCCGGCGAGCTGCTGCATCTTGATGGCGTCGCGGGCGCGTAGTTCCGGGTGCTGCTCGATGAGCTGGAAGTGGTCGATGTAGGCCTGCGGGTCGGCGGCTGCCTGGGCGCAGAAGTCCAGGACGATCGGGCGGAGTTGTTCGATGGCCTCGGCCGCGGTTCGCGGGGCGGGAGAGGGGTGTGCCTGCCCGGCGGCGGCGATCGTATCGAGCAGGTCTTGTTCCCTGGCGAAGACGACTTCTTGTTTGTCGCCGAAATGGCGGAAGAACGTGGTGCGGCCGACTTCGGCGCGTTCGGCGATGTCCCCGACCGAGACGTGGTCGAATCCGCGCTCGAGAAACAGTTCCCGCGCGGCCTGGATGATGCGTTGGCGCGCTTGGCGCCGTTTGCGTTCCACCAGGGGCAGGGGCTGGGTCATGACGGCGAGCATACCGTTGCCCGATTGCGGTCCCTGAAGGTATCTAGTATCGTCTGGTACGCAGTACCAAAGCGAATGGAGAACCAAATGACGTACAAGCTGGACGACACGGACCGCTGGGCGATCGCCGAGACTCTGTCCCTGCACGGGCACATAGTCGACGGAGGCCACCTGGATCGGCTCGAGGAGATCTTCACTCCCGAGGTCGTCTACGACCTCAGCGCCGTGGGGGTGGGAACGTTCGAAGGGATCGAGGCGGCCAGGAAGGGCGCACTGCAGCTCGGCGCGGGCGGCCCGATCGCTCATCACGTCACGAACGTCGTGATCACCGGCGCGGCCGACGACGTGGTCACCGTGCAGTCCAAGGGCTTGATGATCATGGCGGACGGGACGATGGGAAGCGTCACGCACCTGGACACCCTGCGTCGCCACGAGGACGGCTGGCGCATCAGCCACCGGGTCATCCGACCGCAGCGCACCCCGATGAACGGTGCCCACCTCGCCGACGAGGCAGGCACCGCTCATGAGTGAATCTCTCATCATCACCCGGATCACCCATAGCTGCCACCTGATCCAGATCGGCGGCCTGACCGTGCTGACCGACCCCTGGTTCAGCCAGCGCACCTTCTACCACCCGGGCGAGCCGATCGCCCTGCAGCCCGAAGCGCTGCCGCATCTCGACGCGGTCGTGATCAGCCATGAGCACTACGACCACTGCGACCTGGACGCCTTCCGACGCTACCCCCGCAAGGACGTGCCCCTGCTGGTCGCCGGGCCGGTCGTCGAGAAGGCCCGCAAGGCCGGATTCAGCGACGTCCGCGCGCTCGAGCCGTGGCAGTCCGCACGGGTCGGTGACCTGACCATCTCCGCCGCCCCCGGCAAACACGGCGTGTACGAGGTCACGTACGTGATCAGCGGCGGCGGACGCAGCGTCTACTTCGCCGGCGACACGCTGCTCATCCCGGAACTGCACACCCTGACCGACCGCTACGGCCCGCTGGATGTGGCATTGCTTCCCGTCAACGGCTTGCACATCCGGATGGCGCGAAACAAGCAGGTCGTCATGAACGCCGAAGAGGCCGCCGAGCTCACCGCCACCCTGCGCCCGAAGCTCGCGATCCCACAGCACTACGCCTTCACCGGCGGCACGGTGGGCGACATGCTCTTCCTCAAAAGCGACAAGAACCCCGGCCTGTTCGTCGAGGCCGTCAACCGCCTCGTCCCCGACGTCCCGGTCAAGGTCATCAGCCCGGGAGAACCGCTGACCGTCACCCCTTGACCTCCGGTCGGCCCACAAGGCGCGATCCGCATGCTTTGCGGCCGACCCCGGCATCCGAGCGGAGTTCTGATCGCTGAACCGGTACGTCGCCCACAGGCGGTCCAGTTCACCTCTGCGCAAGCAAGAGGCGAGGCGGTCAAACCGTACGCGAACTCGAGGGCGCGTCGCGATCTCCTTCGTGCGATGCTCCTCCGATTTCCGAGCACATACTGTGGAAATCGAAGGAGATGTTTGGGGGCTGGACGCCCTACAGGCCACTGCTGCGTGGCAAACTGTCAATGCTGGCACCAACTGCCCGATACATAATTGCCTGGGTAACGAACACTCCCCCATTGAAACATCCGCTCTTGCCGCGTTCCGGGCATCGATCGAGCGTCCAGATCGATTGGCTGACAAATGTTTTCCAACGTCCGGCATTGCCGAATACCAGAGGTTCAGCGATAAACGGCGCTAGCCCCCAGCCGTCCGGCCGATGATTTTCCGAGCCGCAGACCGTCCTTACAGAGATAGTGACTTCTCCAGGAGGTTTGCCATGCCCATCCGTACACCCGCCGTGCGCTTCGACGACCGGTTCAGCGAGCCTGGAGCGACCCCGCCGAAATGGTCGGTCGTCGAGCACGCACTGGAGGCGGCTGAAATGTTCTGGCTATCGAGCCTGCGCGGAGACGGACGGCCGCATGTCACTCCACTCCCCGCGATCTGGGACGCCGGTATGCTGCACGTCTGTACCGGCGACCGGGAACAGAAGGCGCACAACCTGATCGGCGATCCCCGCTGTGTGCTGACGACAGGATGCAACACGCTGCGCACCGGCCTGGACGTGGTGGTGGAGGGCACAGCCATTCGAGTCACCGACACCGAACGGTTGGACCAGCTTGCGCGCCTGTGGAAGTCGAAGCTTGACTGGGACTTCACCGTCGGCGACGGCACGTTCCACGACCTGGCGAATCGCACCGGCTTGGTCTTCGGGATCGCACCGATGAAGATCCTCGCCTTTGGGAAGGACCCGTATACGCAGACGCGGTTCACCTTCCCGCAGTGACGGCGGCACCCGTTGGTCGACAGTCAATCCGACTCTGCGCCCTCCCGAGCCTGACCGCGATCCTCGCCGTGGGTTGCCTGTTCGGCGTTGCGGTCTACAGGGCGGTGAACGGCACGTTTCCCTGGTACACACCAACCTGTACGCCGACAAGACTGGCGAATTCGTGCGACCTGATCGTGCCGTCGCTACTGCGCGGCACGACATCACCGGGCTAGACCTTCTCCGTGCACTCGACAACCTCGGGATGAACGTCCGCTCATACCGCAGGCCCATGGTCCGGAAGTCGATCCGGGTCTCCTGGAATCGGCTGGCCACCAGCATAATTCCGCGCTCGGGCAATGAGCCCACGGTCGATGTTTACGGTAGATACCTTCCCCCGATACCCGGGTTCGGCAGGAAGGAACGCCGCGTGCGAGGTGCCGGCCGCAGCGGCGACCCCACGCCGGTCCGCGTCCGTCGCCGCCGGGTCGTCGTCGGTGACGGCCGTGGGGCTGCCGCCCCGGCCGTCGCGCCGCACGCACGCATCAACCACCGTGACCTTTGGCCAGGACATCGGCCCACCTTCGACTCTCAACGAACCGGCAACCGCGAACGGCGTCCCGCCGATAGCCGGACCTGGCTGCAACGGCCGAACGCGTCCCCGAGCGTGCCATCCTGCCTCAGCCGATGCCGTCCTGCACCGAATAGTGGATGACGACCACACCGCCGGTGGCGTAGTTGACGACATCAGCGGCCGCCCGCTGGCCGTACGGCGACGCCTGCGACGCGGCCATGGCGGCGGCGTCGGCGAAGTCGGCTTCGAAGACCGCGAAATACGGCGTTTCTCCCCTGGTCGCCGCCACGTCGAAGCTGTAGCGCCACGCAAGCAGGCCGGGCCAATTCCTGACCAGCGGAAGGTGTTTGGTCACGTAGTAGTCGCGGAAGTGGTCAGGATCGGCGGGCTTGGGATATAGGACCACCAACTTATGCATGACGACCTCCATCCAGATCAGGGTCGGCGGTGTGTGTGAGTGCGATGTCCGGTACCGCGGTTGGTTGAATCGTCATATGCGCAGGTTAGGGCTTGATGTGTGGTCGAGGGAAAGACCGGTACGGGATAGACTCAGAACGGATCGTTATCAATCGACAGGGAGGGCATGTGGCGCCGGATACGGTGAGCCTGCGGTACTTCCTGGTGCTGGCGCAGGAGTTGAACTTCACTCGCGCGGCCGCACGGATCGGTATCGCGCAGCCCGCACTCAGTGCCCGGATGCGCCGATTGGAGGCGGAACTCGGTACGGCTCTGCTGGTCCGTAACACGCGTAGCGTCGTATTGACCACGGCCGGTGCGGCTTTGGCGGAGTCCGCGCCGCCCGCGCTGGCGGCGCTGGACCGGGCATGGGACACCGCCCGGAGCGCGGGGGCCGGTGAACTGGGCACGCTGCGCATCGGATACAGCCTCAGCACGGGGGCCGAGACGGCACCGGCCCTGGTGGACAGGCTCATTCGCAGCAGCCCGGGACTCGAGGTCGGCGCGGTCCCGATGGCGACACCGGAGATCTCCCCCGCGGTCGCCGACGGCCGCATCGATGCCGGGATCACCCGCGGTGAACAGCCGGGCCGTGGCGTGCACCGGTTCCTGCTGCGGCGCGAGCGCATCGGAGTCCAGCTGGCACAACACCATCCACTGGCCGAACACCCGGAGATCGAGATCGCCGACGCAGCCGCGTATCCGCTGCGACTCCCGGACCGTGCGGCCAACCCAGTGGTCCACGATCAGCTGTCCGCACTGTTCCGAGACATCCGGCCACACCCCCGATTCCACACGCCCGCAGTCTCTTTCGACATGTCTCAGCGCGACCTACGCGACGGGGTCACCCTCGCCCCGGCCGGAGAAGCCGCGGTCACGACAACACCGGCCGGTCTCACCTGGCGGCCGCTGCGAGGCACGCCCCGCCTGACGATCCACCTGGTCCTCCCACGCGAGCAGTCACCGCTACACCGCCGCATCCGTGCCGTCGCCAAAACCCTGGCGCACGAGCAGCACTGGCTGCCGGACTGACGCGCAAGAGGCCGAGGCCCCCTTGCAGGTTTCCGCCGTACCTTGGCTGCACCCCTGGGGGTACCAGCCACGGGTAGTCCCCATAAAGCACTCGATACTGCCGCGTTCCGGGCGTCGACCGCACGCACTCGATGGCCGCTTCTCGCGCTGACCGACCACCAGCGGACCTTCGGAAGATCAACGGGCAGAGCGTCGTACAGCAGTAGACAACGCTCGCACATGCCGATTTCAGGGTCTTGATCAGCGCGCTATGTCCTGGCCCTTGGCGGTCAGCAACTCCGGCTTGGTTGGCATACCCATCACAACTGCCACGCCCTGCGGAGGGCACCGCCAAAAATAGCGACTTACAGCTGCGGTCCATGTGCAGCCTGTGCAGCTGCGCGTGCACATCCAGGTGCCGTGAGCCGACCATGGCTGTGAACGAACCCGGCTTGGCTCATCTGCCGATCACGAGATCGAGGACGGTATTGACCGCGGTTTCGAACGGACGGATGTCCCGTTGTACCTGGGCGAGTAGAAGCCCTCCTTGGAGCGTCGCGAGCAGCGTAGTGGCGAGGTCGTCCGGGTCGATGTCGGGCGGGAGTTTCCCGTCGGCATGAAGGGTTCCGAGTCCATCGCTGATAGCGGCTGCCCACCGATCGAACCCTGCCGCGATTAGTGCTCGGGCCTCGGGGTCGCTCTCGGCGAGTTGACCACCAAGCGAACCAAGTTGGCAGCCGCCTATTGCTTGGGTGCGCCTCGCCGCAGCAATCACCATGTTCCGCCAGGCTTCGACGCCGTTCGCGCTGCCGAGCACGTGCGTGTTGCGTTCGACGATGGTGTCGGCTTGGTAGTCGATCACCGCCTGAACAAGCGCGTTCTTGTCGGGGAAGTAGTGGTACAGCTGCGAGCCGCTGACGTCTGCTGCCACCTTGACGTCTTCCAAGGTGGTGCCCGCCACTCCGCGCTCATGGATCAGAGCGGCGGCGGCCTCGACTATTCGCGCCCGGGTACGCGCGCCCTTGGGTGTGAGCCTCGGCCGGTCTGTCGTCTCGTCGAGCATGAGCCCAGATTAGCAGATTTTGGGTTTGACAACCCAGTCTGCTGTCGTCATAGTGAGTTGTGTAACCCATTTTTAGAAGGGACGCGCACGAATGACTGATCTGAAAAGCAAGACCGGTCTGGTTACGGGCGCCAATGCCGGGATCGGCAAGGACGTGGCCCGGCAACTGGCATTACGTCCCGAGATGGCGCGCATCTACCTGGCCTGCCGGAACGAAGATCGGGCGACAACGGCAAAGGCCGAACTCGAAGCCGCTACCGGCCGACGCATCTTTGACATCGTTGTCGTGGATGTCGCCGATCTGGGTTCGGTCCGAGCCGGCCTGGCGGCCATCGACGGATCCGTCGACGCATTGGTCATGAACGCTGGTGTCATTGGCCCGCGGGCGATGGGATTGACCGCTGACGGGGTCACCACCGGGTTCGCGACGAACGTCCTCGGCCACGCAGTCCTCCTCGAAGGGCTCCTGGCGCAGGGGCGGCTCGGCGAAGTTGCGGTCCTCGCCGGAAGCGAAGCAGTCCGCGGAGTTCCGAAGTTGCGGATGAAAGGGCCATCCTTCGTCTCAACCTCGGCCGATGAACTCGCCGCCGTCATCGACGGCAGCTACTTCGCCGACAGAAAAGCTGACTTCAACCTCGCGTTCGGCCAGGCCAAGTACATCGGGGCCCTCTGGATGGCCTACCTGGGCCGCCAACACCCCGACCGCCGATTCATCACCATGAGCCCCGGGAACACCACCGGCACACAAGCCGCCAGCGACCTTCCCCTACCGATGCGGCTAGCAGCCAAATACGTCATGCCCGCCCTAGGTCTCGCCCACAAACTCGACGTGGGAGCGAAGCGGCTCGTCGACGGCGTCACCGACCCGACCCTGTCCAGCGGCGTGTTCTACGCCAGCGCGGCCAACACGCTTACGGGTCCGTTGTTCAACCAAGCGGACTTCTTGCCCGATTTGGCCAACCCCACGTTTCAGGACCACGCCAACGAGGCCATCCATCGGTTCATTTCATGACGACCCCTCGGCCGGGTGACGAGTTCTCCATCGACCTCGGCGGAACTGTGATGGCCGGCCGCTGCACCCTCATCTGACGCCCTGGTCGAAGAGGCCAAACGTCGCCGACTACTCACTCACCGTGCCACGCCCGGCACCGAGATCGGAAGGAGAGGTACAGACGAGGTAGGACAAATTCACCTCAGTCCGGTCCGCCTCGCGGCCGGATCGGTGTCGGCCTGGAAGTGCAGCAGCCCTTCGTCGGACACCGGCGCGTACTTCGCCAGGCTGCGCACCCACGTATGTCCGGGCAGCTTCATCAGCACCGGCGTGGACGCGCCTTTCTCGGCCGCGTGGGTCAACCGGGAGTGCCACAATTGATGCAGGGTGTAGGGACCGTCGTCGTAGTGGGCGGTGTGGGCCTCGAACGGCCCGACCGCCCGCCGAATCGCAGATAAAGAGTCTACTTTCGTCGTCGATGTTCCTGCACGGCCGGGAAGGCCACGCACGATGTCGGTGACTGCTCGCAGAAGGTATTGGGAGGCGACTGCTGTTGCCTCGATGTTCTCGTCGGACACGCGAACATTCGCCCAATCTTCCAGCTGCCAGTGGATGGACATGCTCATCGTCGGTGCCTCCTAGCTTGAAGATCGGAGACACGCTCCACGAACGCACGATAATGCCGCGTTCCGGGCATCGACCGCACGCACTCGATTGCCGCCTCTAGCGCTGACCGACCACCAGCGGACCTTCGCAAGATCAACGGGCAGAGCGTCGTACAGCCGTAGGCAACGCTCGCACATGCCGAGAGTCGGGCGGTTCAATGCGGCGAGTAGGCGGGCTGAAGATCGACGAGCCGAGATCGTTTCGGTCGGTCGAACGCGCTGATCAGCAGGCGGGTTGTCACGTAGATTCGGATCGTGGCGGCCTACTTCGACTTCCCGGCGAGTCTGTCGACCGAGCGACTCCGGATGCGGCGATGGCGACCTTCGGATGCGGAGGCGCATCGGTCGTTATGGGCCGAGCGCGACGTGCGGGCCCTGCGGAGGATCGGTGCGAACGGGCGGCCGACTGTCGAGGAAATGCGTGAGAGGTTGGTGGCCAACCCGCTTGGGGCCGAGCCCGGGCTCGGGTTGCTTCCCATCGAGCTTCGAGATATCGGCGAGTTCATCGGTTACTGCGGGCTGGTCGTCGGCCAGGCATCGTATGACGAACCAGAGATCGCATTCGAGCTTGCTCAGCGAGCCCACGGACGCGGGTATGCAACCGAGGCAGGCCGCGCCGTTGTCGAGGCCGCGGCAAGTACGGGACGGCGACGGTTGTGGGCGACGGTACGGGAATGGAACACCGCTTCGTTCCGGGTGCTGGAGAAACTCGGCTTCGACCGCAGCGGGCGAGTGGACCTGGATCCCGAACGCGGCGATTCGATTTGGATGACACGCGAACTCGATCCACCAACGGTGTAGAAGCCCGCGTGGCAGTACGTCCCCAGTCCGACAGGCCGATTGACAACGCACCATAATTCCGCGATCAGAGTGGTGAATAGCATTCCTCCTGGCCGGTCCAGTCGCCGCGGTCACCACCGGAAGGGGCTACCCGGTCGTGATCACTCGAAATGCCGCCCAACAGAACAAGGTCGCCGAGTCGGATCCCTGATAGCTGGGCGGAGTCGTCAGTAGAGTGGTGCGACCAGGAGCGGGATATGCCGCAGGCCCCTCATAGTGGATGGCAGCCCTGCCAGAATGCAGGCCGCACGCATGTTGATGTAATCGTCGAGCTCGATATCATAAGCCCCTGCTGTCTCGAAGGCGCCTCGCACTTCCGCCGGTGTGTCGTCGGCGAGTTCTTCCAAGGCAGACAATTCCTGACTGGTCAGCAGGTCCCCGTCGACCGCGTAGATGAAACCCGCCGGCCCATCCATGGTGACAAAGCCCGTTGCCGCTACCTTGCCTTTGTCCGATAGCAGCTGCGCAGCTTCCAGAGATTGTCCTTCGGGCTGCGGCAGGCCAAGAGTCAAGCCGAGATCGTCGTAGACGAAGGTCCACTCACCGATCCGCCCGGCCAACAGCACGGCAGTCGGGTTCAGTGGTGCGATGGCGGCTCTGGGCAGCGATGTCCACCTGTCGGGTCGCTCCGCGGGCAGTTCACACGAGGTGATCGACCGCCGCTCGGCCCCCAACAGTTCCAGTGCGTCCGCCGGTCCGAGGTCGCGGACCACATGAAGAAGATGGTTCGGATCGTCGATGGCGAGTTCGCTGATCCATGTAGGGCATCCGAACTCATCAAGAGCGTCCGGTGCGAAGCCAGGCGCAGACACGGGGTCTCCTGTTCCTCAGTGGATCGCCAATTGCTCACTGTCCGTTGTCGCCTCAGCCGCAAGGACGCCATCACGTTCGCGGAACATGTTACCCGGGGCAACGATTCGGACGCGGTCGGCCTCCTCGCCGGCCCGGGGAGAATCTGGTGTCGTACAAGGCAGTTCAGCGTCAACTCCGCATCAGCCTCGGCGCGCTGGTCCTGGAACTCCTTCACCCAGTTCCGGATCGTCTGACCCGTCCCCAACAACCAACACCGAACCGCCATCGCAGGGCCGATCGCCCGAAAATCGAATCCAACATCACCCAGACGAGACCATGATGTCCGTCGCGCACCAGGTCGAGAAAAGCCACACCGGCCGTCACATCGGTCGCGAAGGTTACCGACGACCAACGGCTACGAGAATTGCCACACGAACCCGACCGCACACAGCCTCTGCGGACACAAAGGCATACGTTCGTGACCACCATGCTCGATGCCGGAGTCAGGCTGCGGGACATGCAGATCGCGGCCCACCATGCCGACCCGCACACCACCACGCGCTACGACCGAGCCCGCACGAACCTCGACCGGCACCCGGACTACATCCTCGCCGCCTATATGGCCTCGGGCACATGGCACCTCAACCGTGCCACTTTGCCGATGCGCGGCAGGCGAACCGGCTTCGTCCAGCCGCGAACGGCACGGTCATTTCGCTTCGAGACCGCTCGGTACGGGTTTACGCTGGCAAATAGACAGTAACCAGAATCTAGCGGCCTCGGACGGAGTGCCATGGGATACCGACGGGGGTTAGGGGTAGTTGTCGCAACCATGGGGTTGATGGTTGTGGTGGGGTGCGGATCGTCGCCTGATGCCGGTGGGGCGAAAGAACCTGCGTATGCCGCGACATTGCGGCCCATCATCGAAAAACTTATGAAAGACAACGTCATTCCTGGCGCGGTGGTGGAGGTCAGATCACCCAAGGAGGGGAATTGGACCGCCACGTTCGGGACCGCGACCCTCGGCCAGGACGTTCCCATGACCGTGAACGACCACTTCCGGATCGGCAGCAACACCAAGACCATGACCGTCACGGTGCTCATGCAGCTGGCGCAGGAAGGCAAACTCGCCCTCGACGATCCGATCGCCAGATATTGGCCGGGTGTGCCCAATGGGGACCGGATCACCCTGGCCCAGCTCGCCGAAATGCGCAGCGGCCTCTACAGCTATTCGAACGACGAACAGTTCAGCGCCGAGGTCGACCGGGACCCGCAGCGTGTGTGGACTCCGCGGCAGCTGCTCGATATCGCCTTCGCGCATCCGGTCGATTTCGCGCCGGGGGCGAAGTTCGAATACTCGAACACCAACACGATTCTGCTCGGGAACGTCATCGAGCACGTCACCAACCGGCCGGTGGCCGACCTCTTCCGGCAGCGCATCTTCGAACCGCTCGGATTGCGCCACACCTCGTTCCCGGCGGCCTCGGATTCCTCGATCCCCGATCCGCACCCGCAGGGCTACGCCTTCGGCACCATGGTCTCCACCATCCAGACCTTCGCCCTACCCCCGGACCAGCAGTCCGCCGCCCTCGCCGGCACCCTGAAGCCGACCGATCAAACCGCGGCCAGCCCATCCTGGACCTGGACCGCCGGCGCGGCGATCTCCACGGTGGACGACATGGCCACCTACGCGAAAGCCCTGGCCGACGGCGGCCTGCTCGACCACCGGATGCAGCAAACCCGTATCGACAGCATCCAGCCGGTCGACCCCGCCACCCCCGCGACCGCGGGCTACGGCCTCGGCATCGTCCGCTTCGGCAGCCACCTACTCGGCCACGACGGCCAAATCCCCGGCTACATGACCTTCATGGCCTCCGATCCCGACTCCGGCCTCACTATCGTGGTAGCCACCAACCTGGCCACCGTCCCCTCCGGCGAAGGCTCCGCCCTCGTCCTGGTCAAGGGCATGCTCCCCACCTTCTACGGCCCTACCGCCCTACCTGGCGACGACCCAGCACAACCCACACCGACGACCGGCGAACCCACACCGACGCCGACGGGCTAACCCCGCCGCGGAACAACCGAGCCCCGCCCGAGGTGCCGGGTGCGCTCGATCGGTTGAGCTGAAAAGCTTTGTGTTGAAACGGAATTCGACCCACTCGCGTCCCATCGCTGCACGCCGCACACTGCTCGGGACTCGGCTCACATTCCGAAGCCGAATAATCTCTGCACGCAACCCGCCGATCGGACCGATGCCGCCACCGACCCGAGACCACCGCGTAGGGCGTCCAGGACTGCAGGGTGATCGAGCGGCGAAATACGCGCTGTTTCAAGAGGATTGACCGCGTCCCACTATGCGGCTTGGATTGCCTGGCTGCGGGAGGCGCGAGATGCGGTCGCCGCACGGACCAGTCGGATCGAGCCACTGCACGTCGACCTGCCCCAGCCACGACGAGCATCCGACCCTGCACCTGGCCGCCCGCACCGTGATCCTCGCCCGTCCGGGAGGGGAACCTTGTGGGAATCAGAGTCTCAGGGTTCCCCTCACGACCTGTCAGACCCGGCCGCGGACGAGGTCGATCAACCGCCCGAGCACGTGATCGCCCGACGCGCGCAGGCCGTTGTGCTCGTACTCGTTGGTGATCCACGGCCGCAACGTCGGGATCAACCGCGCGGTCTCCTCGGAAAACGTCCGCTCGACGTACATGTCGTTGGCGTAGATCGCGGCCGCCGCCGGGACCGCGCACTCACGCAGCACGTCGGCGTCATACAGCCGCGGCCACTCGTGTGCGGCGAGCAGCTCGGCGGTCTGCTTCATCGGCCGCAGACCGTGGAAGTCGTCGAAGAGCCAGGGGAACACGTGCTCTCCGGTGAACAGCGTCCGGTCGGTGCGGAACTCGTCCGGCAGCACGCGCTCGGCCGACCAGCGGGTGGCGAATCCGTCGGAGTAGGACGACTCGTGGATCACCGAGTACAGCGGATTGCGCGCGGTGAACGGCAGCGAGCCGGCGACGTCGTGCGCGAAGGCGGGCGATTTCGGGTCGCGTTCGAGCAGGTAGTGCAGCGTCTCCTCGCCGCCGCCGGCACCGAGGACGTTTCCGAGCTGCTGGAACAGCCGCGCGGTGAGCGTACTGCCGTCGGGCAGGACGACGGCCCCGTCGTCGAGCATCGGCAGCAGCGCCTCGACCCGGCCGCGATCACCCGGATAGCGCAGGTAGTACTGGCGGTTGCGCTCGATCAGGTTGGCGAACGTGGCGGTGTAGACCTCGTCGGGATGCCGCGCGATCGGCGGCAGCCCGCCGGTGAAGAAGGCCTCGGCCAAGCCTTCGGGAGCGTGGGAAAGGTACGCCAGCGTGCAAAACCCGCCGAACGACTGCCCGAGCACGCTCCACTTCTCGACGCCCAGCTGCCGCCGCACGAACTCCGCGTCGCGGACGATCGCGTCGGCGCGGAAGTGGGTGAGGTATTCGGCCTGCTCGGCCGGAGTGCCGGACAACGTGCCGACCGGCGTGGAACGTCCGGTGCCGCGCTGGTCGAGCATCAGCACCCGGTACTCCTGCAACGCCCGCGGCAGCCAACTCGGCGCCCCGCGCGACGGCCGCGGCGCCTCCTGCCCGGGCCCGCCTTGGAGGTAGACGAGAAACGGGCGGTCGAGCCCGTCCGGATCGGCGATCTCCCGAGCGAAGACGGTGATCTTCGGGCCGTCAAGGCGGGAATGATCGAGGGGGACGGAGAACTCGTGCTCGGTGAGCACCAGGCCGGGGATGCACACGCTGGTTGCCATACGGGCGATTCAACCAGAACGGGCGCGCCGTGTTCAGGTCGCGAGGGCAGTACAACGGCCGTGAACCGGGCATCGGTGTTCCGGCTGCGTTGAATTCTTCGTTCAGATATCCCGCGCCCAGCCCGAGTTCCATTCTGCCGCAGCTGAACTGGTCCAGTGCGACGCCTCGGGCCAGTAGCGTCGGTTTGTAGAATGGCGTATTCAATACTCACACTGACTGGGGGCAACAGGGAACTCGAGCAATTGCGAGCGGAGCTAGGCGACGGCTACATCGTGGGCATCACCGGCTGACACCTCGACATGCCCGCCCGCGGCTGATCGGCCGAGCCCGCCGGAGATTCACAGTCCACCCGGCGGGGAGGATGCAAGACCCTCTCGGCATCAAGGTATTTCGCGGGCGGCCGACTCGACACGCGCGCGCCCGGTACGGTATCACTGGTTCTGTGACCGACAGCCCCCCGCTACACCTGCGGACGGATCTTCCGCACAGCGCGCGCATGTACGACTACTTCCTCGGCGGGAAAGACAACTACGAGGCCGACAGGGAAGCTGCCGAGTCGGTCAAACAGAAGTGGCCTACCGTGGTGGTCGCCACGCGGGTCAACCGCGAGTTCATGCATCGCGTGACGCGGTTCCTCGCACAGCGGGGGGTCCGGCAGTTTCTGGATATCGGGACCGGTATCCCGACGCAGCCGAATCTGCACGAGATCGCGCAGCAGGTCGACCCCACCGCCCGGGTGGTCTACGTCGACAACGACCCGATCGTGCTGACCCACGCCAGAGCGCTGCTGGTCAGCACGCCACAGGGACGCACCGACTACATCCAGGCCGACGCCAGGTCGCCACAGTCGATCCTCGACTCCCCCCGGCTGGCGCAAATCCTCGATCTGTCCCAGCCCGTCGCATTGAGCCTGATCGCGTTGCTGCACTTCATCACCGATGACCAAGACCCGCACCAGATCATCGCCACCCTGCTCGACGCGTTGGCGCCAGGGTCCTACCTGGTGCTCTCGCATGTGAGCAGCGATTTCGACCCACCCGCGATCCGCGAACTCACGCGCATCTACAACGAACAGGGCGTGCCGCTACAGGCCCGCAGCCGCGAAGAGTTCCATCAATTGTTCCAGGGCCGCGAACTGCTCGACCCCGGTATCGTGCCGGCCCACCGCTGGAAGCCCGACGGCGTCGAACTGCCCGCGAGCGTGGACGCCCAGGCGTCGTTGTACGCGGCGGTCGCCCGCGTATAAGTGTGATGTCCGCAGCGCCGCGGTGACGTCCGGCGCCTGATCGAGTGGGCGAGTAGGACACTCGGGGCTTCCAGGACGGCGTGCATATGACCGACAGGATCCTGATCACCGGCGCTTCGTCGGGCTCGGTCTGCTCATCGCACGTGAATTGGCCCACCAGGGCCGCGATCTGGTGCTGGGCTCAGCACAGGATATAGCCGACACCGCGGGCCGTGTGAATCAGCGGCGAGCCCTGGGCGTCGATCTTCTGACGCAGCCGGCTGATGAACATCTCCACGACCCGGCTGCGGCGGTATTCACCGAGTCCCCACACAGTTTCCATGATCTGGTTCCGGCCCAGATGTGCTCGGTGCTGTGAGCGGTGGTGAGGTCGAGCGCGACGAGCAGGTGGCGGATCTTGGTGATGTCAGGGCGATCGTGTCTGCGCGCGGATCGTCGATATCGGCTGAGCCGTCACCCGTCCGTGCCCGCCGCACCCCTGCGCAGATCCAGCGCCAACTGGAAATCGAGCCGATCCCGCCACTGGGACAGATCACGTCCGGTGAGTTCCTCGACTCGGCGGATCCGGTAACGCAGGGTGTTGACGTGCACGTGCCGCTCGGCGGCCACCGTCTGCCACGACCCCGAAGCCGCCAGATACGCTGCGAGCGTGTCGAGAAGATCTGTGCGGCAACGGGTGTCGTAATCCACGAGCGGACCCAGCACCCGATGGCAGTAGGAGCGGCGCAGACTGTCCGGAGTACCGGCCAGCAGCATGCCGAACGTGTCCACCTCCTCGATCCCGACCAGCGCCGGCCCGGCAGCCGGCCGCCCCCGCGCGACCAGCAGCGCCTGCGCGGCCTGATCCCAGGACCGGCGCAGCCCCCGCGGACCTGCCGCCGCCACCCCGGCCCCGACCCGAATATCGCTGTCGCACACCATCGATCCGAACGAGTCCAGCATCCGGCGCAGATCGTCCGGGGTCGGTGCGCCGTGGTCGGGCACCGACAGCACCGCCACCGCCCCGATGTCCAGTGCGGCGGTGATGCCGTCGAGCTCCAGATGCGCCCCCATCTCCTCGAGAATCTGCCGCGCCAGCTCACCGGGCGCCGCCGCCCGCAACACCAGATACGGACGATCCAGATCCAGGCCCGCACCGGGCGCGGCGGCGGCCACCTGCGCCGGGTCAGTGTCGTCGCGATCCAGCAGCGCGGCCAGCCGGGCGAGCTGATCCCGGCGCTGCCGCGCGCCCTCGTCGCGCCGGGCGAGCCCGGCGGCGAGGAATTCCGCTGCCTCCTCGACGGTTTCGCGTTCGGCAGCGGACCAGTCGCGCAGATCGGCCGCGCAGGCCAGCAATCGGCCCGCGGCCTGCGGGCCGTCGCCGGTTGCCAAGGCCAGCAACGTGATCGGGCCCTCCGCGGTATCCCGGCAGATGGGCAGCCGGGTCGCGGCCGCCACGTGCCGAGCCGCCGCCAGCCGCACCTCGGTGGAACACGGGCAGTCCCCGGAGAGCACGCGCCCGGTCAGCGACATGGTCCAGCTCGCCACGCCCAGCTCGGTCCGCAGCAGTTCGGTGCCCGCGCTGAGTCCGTCACCGCGGGTGAAACCGTGCAGCAGCCGCCGATGCCGGCCCACCATCCGCTCCAGCTCACCCGCGCGCTCCTCGTGCAGCCGCTCGATCACCGTCTCGGCGATCGCACCGAAGGACAGCTCGTCCGGCACCTGGAACAGCGGTATCTCGTACTGCGCGCACGCCCGGACCAGGTCGTGCGGCATCGCGCCCAGCATCGCGGTACCGGCCATCAGCGCGACCGCGCCGCCGTCGGCCAGCATCCGGACGAAGTAATCCGAATCCTCCGGTCGGCGCCGCCACGTGGTGCTGGTCAACACGACCTCACCCCCGGACAGATACCGTCGCGGCGCGAGCAGATCGGTGGTGTACACCCAGCGGATATGCCGGTCCAGATGGCGCGTTCCGGTGAGCAAGCGGAGCTCCGTCAACCCCGGCGCCGTCGACACGTCCGAGAGCCGCATGGACCCATCATGCGATGCGTCCGGCAGCCGCAGTTGTCGCCGCCGTTACGATCGTGTTTCGACCGGCGAGATCACTGTTCGGTCCAGAACCCGGCGTGTGGCCCGGCGGCCTCCTCCGCGAGCAGCGGCCCGACCACCTCGACCGGCCGCTGCCCGCGCGCGAACACCTCCCGGCACGGCAACGCCATCGTGGGATTATCGGGATGAGATCCGGTGAGCCGCAACAGATCCGCCTCCGGCAGACCGAACACGACCCGGCCGATCCCACTCCAGTAGATCGCCCCGGCGCACATCGCGCACGGTTCGGCGCTGGTGTACAGGGTTGTGCCGCGCAGGAATTCCGGTGTGTGCGCCCGGCAGGCCAGCCGCACCAGATTCGTCTCGGCGTGACCGGTGCAGTCGCGATCGGTCACCACGGTGTTCTCCGCGGCCAGCAGCAGTGTGCCGTCGGGCCCGGCGAGCACCGCGCCGAAGGGATGGTCACCGCGGGCGACCGCCCGGCCGGACAGGTCGATCGCGTGACGCAGATGCTCCAGATCACGGGCGGTGGACGGCGAGGATCCGGCGAGCGCGGGCACGGAGGCTCCTTTCGGCAGTGGCTGACGAGCACGGTGGAAGACGGGCAGGACACCGACGGTAACAACCCGGCGCACCCCCGCGCGAGGACAGCGGCTCCAAAGCCGCGCGCCCGTCGCCGTCGGCGATTGTAGCGGCCGACAAAACTACCGGGACGCAGGTGGGAACGGGTGCGAAGGCATTGACGCGGATTTCCGGCGTCGCCTAGTTTCGCTTGTCACACGGCGCCTCTCGCGTCCGTCACGTTCTTTTTCCCGGCCCGGGCCGGCGGTCGCCGCTGCCACGCCCGCCCGCGGCCAAGCTCGTAGGAGAAGCCTTGTCCGGTACCTCACCCGCCCTGTCGGTGCTGACGCGTTTCGTGCCACGCGACCTGTTCGTCGTCGAGCGCACGGGCGTCGAGCCCGTCGCCGACACTGACCGGCACGGCCGCGCCCGGTCCCTGTTCACCCTGTGGTTCAGCTCGAACGTCCAGTTCGCGACCCTCACCAGCGGCATCCTCGGCACCGCGGTATTCGGCCTCGGCTTCGGACAGGCGATCCTCGCCGTCGCGCTGGGCAGCCTGATCGGCTCGGCCGCCATCGGGGTGCTGTCCGGGTACGGCCCGCGGTTCGGGGTCGCGCAGCTGGTCCAGTCCCGCGGCCCGTTCGGCTACTACGGGAACGTGCTGCCCGCGTTCCTCGTGTTCTTCAAGGCGTGCGCCTGGTTCTCGGTGGAATCGGTCCTGGGCGCGTTCACCGTCCAGACCCTCGCCGGCATCGGTTTCGCCCCGGCCTTCGCGATCACCGTGATCGCGCAGATCCTCTTGGCGCTCATCGGATATCAGCTGATTCACCGCTTCCAGCGGGCGATGGCGGTGCTCCTGACCGTCGTCTTCCTGGCCGTCTCCTGGTATGCCCTCACCGACGGACACCTCACCGCCGGTTTCGACGCCCACAAAGCCGGCGCACTGGGTACCTCCGGCGCGTTCATCGTCACCACCGCCGTGCAGGCCGCCCGCACCATCAGCTTCTCCTCGTACGCCTCCGACTACAGCCGCTACCTCCCGCGGCACACCTCCCGCCGGGCGATCGGCGTGGCCGCCGGCGGCGGAGCCCTGCTGGCCTCCCTGTGGATCGGCGGCCTGGGCGCGGCGATCGGCACCCAGACCATGGTGGGCACCCCCGCCGACCTGGTCGACAAGGTGCTGCCCGGCGGTCTCGGCACCGTCGCGCTGATCGCGCTGTGGCTGTCCAACACGGCCACGGCCTGCATCGACTGCTACTCCGGCGCGATGGCCGCACTGCTGCTGGACATTCCGATGCGGCGCTGGCAGTCGGTCCTGATGGTCGGCGCGATCGGCACGGTGGCCGGCTGGATCGCCGGACGCGGTGACTACTACGACAACTTCGAATCCTTCCTGTTCCTGCTCGGCTACTGGGTCGGCCCGTGGCTCGGCGTGATGGTCGTCTACCTGGCGGTGATCGCGCGCGACCGCACCACACCGGAGTCGTTCTACGACAAGGACCGTCGCCTCCGGCCCGGCCTGATCGCGTGGATCGCCGGTGTCGCGGTGTCGATCCCGTTCATGAGTCAGAGCATGTTCACCGGACCGGTCGCCCACGCACTGCCCGGACTCGGCGACATCACCGCGGCCGTCGGATTTCTCGGAAGTGCGCTGGCGTGCTGGGCACTGTTCCGCTGGTCGCCGGAACGCACCGTCCGCCCGGCAACCACGACCGCCGCCCCGGCACAGGGCTGAGACCCGTGACCTTCCTCGCTCCCCGATCCCTCTCCGAGGCACTGGAACTGCGCGCGGCACATCCGGCCGCGGTACCGCTGGCGGGCGGCACCGACGTGATGGTCGGGGTCAACGCCGGCACCCGGCGACCCGCCCTGCTGGACCTCACCCGGGTCCCGGAGCTGCGCGAGTGGACGGTTCGCGACGGCATCGTGCGACTGGGCGCCGGAGTCACGTATTCCCGTGTCGTGCGGGAACTCTCGCGACTCCTACCGGGCCTGTCGGCAGCCGGGGCGACTGTCGGCTCCGCGCAGATCCGCAACCGCGCCACCGTCGGCGGCAACGTGGCGACCGCGTCCCCGGCCGGCGACGGCGTGCCACCGCTGATCGCGGCCGGCGCCGAGGTCGAACTGTCCTCGGTCCGCGAGGTCCGCCGAATACCGTTGGCGCGGTTCGCGACCGGCCCCAAACGTACCGTCCTGGCCGCCGACGAACTCGTCACCGCGGTGCTGGTACCGGTGCGCACCGGCCCACAGGCGTTCGCGAAGATCGGCGGCCGCAACGCGATGGTGATCGCGGTCGCCAACGTCGCCGTCGACCTCCGGCCCGATCGCCGCGAGGTCGGCGCCGCGATCGGCGCTGCCGCCGCCACCGTCCGCCACGCGCCGGCCGCGGCCCATCTGGCCGCCACCGAATTGAACTGGGCCGCACGCCACCCCGCCGACACCGCCCTGCTGCGCGAATTCGGCGCCCTGATCGCCGCTGCGGCCGCACCCATCGACGACGTGCGCGGCACCGCCGCCTACCGCCGCCACGCCCTCGCCGTGATCGCCGCCCGCGCGCTCGGCTGGGCCTGGGACGAGTACCGCGCGACCACCCGAAACGAGGAACCGTTTTGCACATCACCGTGACGATCGACGACACCGAACACACCGTGGCCGACATACCCGGCGACGAATCGCTGCTGCACCTGCTCCGCGACCGGGTCGGCCACACCGCCACCAAGAATGCCTGCGAACAAGGCGAATGCGGTTCCTGCACAGTCTATCTGGATGAGGACACGGTCTGCTCCTGCCTGGTGGCCGCGGGCCAGGCCGACGGCCGCCGGATCCGCACGGCCGCGGGCCTCGCCACGCCCGCCCTGGATCCGGTCCAGCAGGCATTCCTGACCGCCGGCGCGGTCCAGTGCGGCTTCTGCACCCCCGGCCTGATCGTGCAGACCCATGCTCTGCTCGCGGCAACCCCGCAACCCACCGACGCGGAAATTCGCATCGGCCTGGCCGGAAACCTGTGCCGCTGCACCGGTTACGAGAAGATCCTCGACGCCGTCCGGCTCGCGCCCCGCGAATCGACGGCACTGTGACCAGATCTTCCGAGATCGGTGGCGGCCGTCGGCATCCGAGTCCCAGCGGCCCGCGAATCGGCGGCCCGGCGACCACCTCCCCGGACGCCCGCACCAGCACGGTCACCGGCCGCATCGGCGACAGCCCCCAACGACCGGACGGGACGGCGAAGGTCACCGGCGCCTTCGCCTACGCCTCGGACCTGCGGGCCGACGGCATGGTGTGGGGAGCGACGCTGCGCAGCCCGCATCCGCACGCCCGGATCACTCACCTGGACACCACGGCGGCCCGCGCACTCCCCGGCGTGCTGGCCGTCCTCATCCACACCGACGTGCCCGGCCGGAACCGGCACGGTTTGGAACATCCGGATCAACCCGTGCTCGCCGAGGACATCGTCCGCTGCGAGGGCGAACCGATCGCCTTCGTGGCCGCCACCGATCCCGGCCTCGCGCGCCGCGCCCTCGCCGCGATCGAGATCGCCTATCTCCCACTGGAACCCTTGCTCGATCCCTGGCGAGCCGCCTTCGACCCGGCGGCTCCACAGGTGTGGCCCACCGGAAACATCGTGCGCCACGTGCCCATTCGGCGCGGCGACGTGACCGCTGCCCGCGCCCGCGCCGAGGTCGTCGTGCACGGCGACTACGAAGTAGGCATGCAGGACCAGGCGTTCCTGGGCCCCGAGGCCGGCCTCGCGGTCCCCGACGGAACGGGTGGCGTGACCCTGCATGTCGCCAGCCAGTGGATCCACCTGGACCGCAAGCAATTATGCCGAATCCTGGCCCTACCCGAGGACCGGGTCCGGGTGGCCCTGGCCGGCGTGGGCGGCGCGTTCGGCGGCCGCGAGGACCTGTCCGTCCACGCCCCCGCCTGCCTGCTGGCCCTGCGTACCGGCCGCCCCGTGAAGATGGTCTACGACCGCTACGAGTCGTTCCGTGCCCACGTACACCGCCACCCCGCGCGCCTACGCTACGAACACGGCGCACTACGCGACGGAACATTGCTGTACGTCCACGCACAGGTCGTACTCGACGGCGGCGCATACACCTCCTGCTCCCCGGAAGTCGCGTTCAACGCGGCGGTCTTCGGCGTCGGCCCCTACGACGTGCCCGCGATCCACCTGGATTCCCGTGCCGTGTACACCCACAACCCGGTCTGCGGCGCGATGCGCGGCTTCGGAGCGGTCCAAGTTGCGGTCGCCTACGAAGCCCAAATGGACCGCCTCGCAGCACGACTGCGCCTGGACCCGGTGACGCTACGGCAACGCAACGCCTTACGACGCGGATCTCACAGCGCCACCGGCCAACTCATCGACTCGCCGACCCCGGTCGCCGAACTGCTCCAACGAGTCCGCGACCTGCCGTTGCCCCCGGAGCCCAGCGGAGACCCGGGCGAACTCCCCGGCGGTGCGCTCGGCAGCACCCGCGGCGAAGGCGTACGCCGAGGCATCGGCTACGCCGTCGGCTTCAAGAACGTGGCCTTCGGAGAGGGCGCCGACGACTACTCGACAGCACGAATCACAGTGCACCACAGCAATCCCCGAACCGAACCGATGGCAACCGTGCACACCGCGGCCGCCGAGGTAGGCCAGGGCCTGGTAACCGTCCTCGCCCAGATCGTCCGCGAGGAACTGGGCGTCGGCCGAGTCCGACTGGCCCCCGCGGACACCGATCTCGGCGAGCCCGGCTCCACCTCCGCCTCCCGCCAGACCTACATGACCGGCGGCGCGGTCCGAGCCGCCTGCATCACGCTGCGCGAGCGCCTGTTCGACGCGGCCCGCCGCACATCCCCCACGGCTCGAGGTAACGTACGGCTCCACGAGGGCAAGGTCGTGGACGACACCGGACAGGTGCTCGCAGCGCTCGCGGATCTGGTGCCCCGCAACGGAATCGAAGCCGAAGCGGAATACCACCACCGCCGCACCGGACCACTCGACCCAGCCACCGGACAAGGCGACGTCACCGTGCAATTCGCGTTCTGCGCACACCGCGCCGTCGTGGACGTCGACACCGAACTGGGCCTGGTGAAGGTGGTGGCCCTGGACGCCGCCCAGGACGTCGGCCGCGCGATCAACCCGGACGCGGTGGTAGGCCAGATCCAGGGCGGCGCGCTACAGGGCATGGGCCTCGCGGTGATGGAGGAACTGATCGTCGAAGACGGCAAACTCCGCAACCCCTCCTTCACCGACTACCTGATCCCCACGATGCTCGACGCCCCCACGATGCGAGTAGAGGTCCTCGAACTGGCAGACCCACACGCCCCCTACGGATTACGCGGCGTCGGCGAACCCCCCACCGTCTCGGCGACCCCCGCCGTAGCCGCCGCCGTCCGCGCCGCCACCGGCCGCCCCGTCACCCGGGTACCGATCCGCCCGGACGACCTGATCCGACCGCTGGACCCCGACAACGGTGACACCGACTCGCCCACACAGCGCCACGAGCAATTCCGCGAGTTCAGCTGACGGCCTGCCACACGACGCTACGATCACCAGCACATCCTGTGATCGACGGCCGCACGATCGCCGAGGTCGCGCGGGAACTGGGAATCGACGCCGGCATGCTGAGCAATTGTGTGAAAGACGAACGCCGCCGTGCCGGACATCCTCGGTTACTGCATCATCTGGATGTGCGGGTGTTCATGTGATGTCGGGCAGACTCGGATGATCTGGTCGTTGACATCGGAAACACATATCCGGGTCGGCCCGCTCGGGCCGCCTTGGATATCACCCCACGCGATGTTGGCGGCCTGGTCCTCGAACGGAACCCAGTAGTCCTTGTCGAAAGAATCCCACTCCTCGCTGGCGATCGTCAGCAGCGGCTCGGTCGGAGTTCCGCAGGTAGGGCACGGGTTCGGATAGGGATCCTGCATGCCCCATCGGACAAAACCGCCGATCTTCCAGCCGGGCGCGGTACACAAGAAGTCGTACGGCACATCGACCTCTTCGACATCGAACTCGACACCCGGGATCTGGGGCATGGTCCACTGGGCCACTCGGGACCCTAGCTCCCGCTCGAGCTCCGCCGATCTCGGGTATTCGATCACCTGTTCCGGATTGATCAGGCACGGTTCGGGCGCCAGGTCCGGCGCGAAGTCCGCCGGTTGCGGCGGTTCGACGAGCACGTCGGTGACCGTCGCCGCGGATCGCCAGAACAGCACGGTCTTGGGCAGACCATCGTTGTCGTGCTCGAAGGGGCACCACAACACTTGCAGCAGGTCCGACCCCTCGGGCAGAGGCAAACCGGGCACGTCACGGACGTACAACTGCGCGACCGGCACCATCGCAATCGGACCGTCGGATTCCGGGCTCATTGCCACGTGGTGATCGTCGGTGTGGCAGTACGGCCATGGTTCGGTCGCCGGCCACAACAGGGGCCCACCGACCGAACTGTCGTGCATCGAGGGTCTTCCCGGACGTGGATGCAGGCGAATCGCGGTGCGCGCCAGCGGCGCCAACTCGGGAAAGACGGTCACGAAATCGACCGGACGGGGCGGTGTAGTACGTGTCATACAAGAACCTCTGGAAGGAAACGCGGAGAATTCGATGCCGGATGGGGCCGGCCTCGCCCCGAGGCTAGCCGCCCGAGCCCAACCCGCTTCCCGCCACTGATAATTTCTCCGAATGCACGGCCTCGAGACCCTGAAATCTCAACGTGCACTCACATGTCGCTGCGCGGGCGTTGGTCGATCGTTCGGATCAGTTGGCTGTCAAAGCCTTTCAACGCCGATCGGGCCGGTGTCACTGTAGCGGTGGGGATCGGCGGGCGAGCTGGTCGAGCCAGTCGCGTAGGAGCGTGGTTTCGGACGGGCGGAGGGGGAGGGTGTCTTCTGCTGTGGCGGTGAGGGCGGCGTCGAGTGCCAGGGCGCGCGCGGCGAGGCTGCCGTCTGTGG
>NZ_JAGPOX010000229.1 GCF_019038435.1 Nocardia alni | reverse complement strand
CTCCCGCCCGTTTCCGCCCCCGCCCGCGCGGAATTGGCCTACCGCAGGACATTCCAGTGAACGCGCGGTGCCGCTCATGAACCGGCGAGATCTCATGTTGCTGGCGGCCGGCACGCATCCCGATCCCCATTCGGTGCTCGGCGCGCATCCGCATCCGGACGGCACGGTCATCAGAGTTCTTCGGCCGCACGCGGATTCGGTCTCGGTGCGGATCGGCGACAAAGACTACCCGTTGCAGCACGGCGAGCACGGAATCTTCGAGGGCACTGTGCCCTTCGACGAGCTGTGGGATTACCGGCTGGTGGTGTTCTATCCGGGCGGGCAGACGATCCTGGTCGCCGACGGATACCGCTTCCTGCCCACCCTCGGCGAGCTGGACCTGCATCTGATCGGCGAGGGCAGGCACGAGCGGCTGTGGGAGGTGCTCGGCGCGCATCCGCGCCGGTACACCACCCTCGACGGCGAGGTGTCCGGCGCCTCGTTCGCCGTCTGGGCGCCCAGTGCGCGCGGGGTCACCGTGATCGGCGATTTCGACGGCTGGAGCGGAAACAGCGCACCCATGCGATGTTTGGGCACCTCGGGGGTGTGGGAGCTGTTCATCCCCGGGCTGGAAACAGGCGCGAAGTACAAGTACCGGGTGCACGGCCGGGACGGCCGCACGGTCGACCATGCCGACCCGCTCGCCTTCGCCGGCGAGAAGCCCCCGGCCACCGCCTCGGTGATCACCGAGAGCAAATACCAATGGCAGGACCAGGATTGGGTCCGCACGCGCGAGGAAACCGATCCGCTCCACTCACCGATGAGCATCTACGAGGTGCACCTGGGCTCTTGGCGCCTCGGCCTCGATTACCGTGAGGCGGGCGAACAGCTCGCGGAATATGTTCGCGCGCAGGGGTATACACATATCGAACTGCTGCCCATCGCGGAACACCCCTTCGGCGGGTCCTGGGGCTACCAGGTCAGTTCCTACTATGCCCCGACCGCGCGCTTCGGCGCGCCCGACGATTTCCGCGCCTTCGTCGACACCCTGCACAACGCCGGGATCGGCGTCCTGCTGGACTGGGTGCCCGCGCATTTCCCGCGCGACGAATGGGCCCTGGCCCGCTTCGACGGCGCCCCGCTGTACGAACATCCCGATCCGCGCCGGGGTGAGCAGTTGGACTGGGGCACCTACGTTTTCGACTTCGGCCGCAACGAGGTGCGCAACTTCCTGGTCGCGAACGCGCTCTTCTGGATCGAGGAGTTCCACATCGACGGCCTGCGCGTGGACGCGGTGGCTTCGATGCTGTACCTGGACTATTCGCGCCCCGCGGGCGGCTGGGAGCCCAATATCCACGGCGGCCGTGAGAATCTGGAGGCCGCGCAGTTCCTCCAGGAGATGAACGCGACAGTGCACAAGCGGCATCCGGGCGTGGTCACGGTCGCCGAGGAGTCCACCGCGTGGCCGGGCGTCACCCGCCCCACCGACGTCGGCGGCCTGGGCTTCACGATGAAGTGGAACATGGGCTGGATGCACGACACTCTCGGCTTCCTCGGCCGCGATCAGGTGCACCGCAGCTGGCATCACAACGAGATGACCTTCTCCGCGGTGTACGCGTGGAGCGAGAACTACGTCCTGCCGATCAGCCACGACGAGGTCGTGCACGGCAAGGGCACCCTGTGGACCCGTATGCCCGGCGACGACTACGCCCGCGCCTGCGGCGTGCGGGCCCTGCTCGCGTACATGTGGTCACATCCCGGCAAACAGTTGCTGTTCATGGGCCAGGACTTCGGGCAGTTCCGCGAGTGGTCCCACGACCGCGGCCTGGACTGGCAGGAATTGGACAATCCCCTGCACGCCGGCATAGCCCGCCTGGTCGCCGACCTCAACGCCGCCTACCGCGCGCATTCGGCCCTGTGGACCCAGGACACCTCCCCCGGCGGTTACGCCTGGATCGAGGCCGACGACCGCGACCGCAACGTGCTGGCCTTCCTGCGCTACGGCTCGAGTTCACCCACCCCGCAGGCTCATGGCTCCCCGATTGCCTGCGTCTACAACTTCTCCGGCTCCGAACACCGCGACTACCGCCTGGGCCTGCCCGCCCCCGGCCACTGGCGCGAAATCCTGAACACCGACGCGACCGCCTACAGCGGCAGCGGCATCGGCAACCTCGGCGGCGTCGACACCACGCCGACCTCCTGGCACGGCCGCCAGGACTCCGCCCTGATCACCCTGGCCCCCAACAGCGCCATCTGGCTCGCCCTGGAATAGCACGACAAGGAAACACTGTGACCGACGAACTCCCGGCCGCCGAATTACCGGAGCTTCCCCGCGCCGCCGACCGGTTCGGGGCGCCGGACCCGGGCCTTCAGCGCATGGCCACTCTGGCCAATACGATCGGGACCGGCCCGAACGTCACTCTGTTCCTGCCGGCGGGCGTGCTCTCGGGGACAGTCATCCCCGTCGAGCGGTTCTTCGAACTGCTGTCGGAATCCCAAAGCGGCAACGATGCCAGGATTCGCGACCTCCAAGTCCGCCGGCGTGCAGAGAAGGTCACGGAGATCTTGTTCACCGAGCCCGCGAAAGAACACACGGCTCGGCCGCAGAAGGACGCTGCGACACCCGACGACGCGGTGCGGTACATCCACCTGGAGAGGTGCTGCTGTCCGGCACAGGTGGTGTACCGATCAAGATGAGCCTGCCGGTGCGCGTACAGCTGTCACAGGTGTCGGCCTGGACACTCGGACTCATCGGCAACCGATAGCCACCGCCGACAGGTGCTCGACCAGCTGTCTCAGTCGAGCCGAGCGCCCGGCTCGGCACGACTGATACTGCTCGCGTCCGACCCCGGTAGCCCGGGTACAGAGCGGTGCCGGCTTGCGTCGGGCGGCGGGTGACGATCGGATCCGCGGCGGCGAACAGTACGAGCAATTCGACCAGGTAGTCAGCGCCTGCAGCGCTCGACCGCCTGCCTCAGCCGGCCGAGCGTCCGGCACGCCGGACATGCCTGGATAGCTCAGTACAGAGCGGTAGCCAGTTTGCGACGCGCGGCGGTGACGATCGGATCCGCGGTGTCGAACAGCTCGAAAAGTTCCACCAGGCGGGTGCGCACGCGGTTGCGGTCGTCGCCCGCGGTGCGCTTGACCAGGTCGATCAGGCGGGAGAAGGCCGCATCGGGGGTGCCGTTGAACAGCTCCATATCGGCGGCGGCGAAGGCCGCGTCGATATCGGCCGGGGCGGCGTCGGCGCGGGCGATCGCGTCGGCGGGCAGGCCCTGGGTGCGGGCGTAGAAGCGCACCTGGCGCAGGGCGGCCTTGGCGTCCTCGTTGGCGGGCTCGGCGGCCAGAATCGCCTCGTAGGCGGCGATGGCCCCGTCGGTGTCGCCGCGATCGAGCGCCTCCTCGGCGACGGTGAAACGGGGATCCTCGAGCTCGGGAGCCGCGGGGGCCTCCCCCTCGGCGCCTTCGGGCAGCTGACCGTTCACGGCCTCGACGACCGCCGCGAGCCACTGCCGCACCTGCGGCTCGGGCTGCGCGCCCTGGAAGTCGGCCAGCGGCTGTCCACCGGCCACCGCGATCACCGTGGGAATGCCCTGCACGCCGAACGCCTGCGCGATGCGCATGTTCGGCTCGGCCTCGACGGTCGCCAGATCCCAGTTACCGTCCGCCTCACCGAGCAGCCGCTCGAAGAGTTTGACCAGATCGACACTGCCCGGGCTGCGCTGTGAAAACAGCACCACGACCACCGGTATCTGCATCGATCGGCGCAGTACACGCTCCTCGAATGTTGTCTCGGTGACCGCGTGATCACTCGGAACATCCGTGGCCGCAGGCTGTTTCAGGCTGGACAGATCCACCGCGCCGGACATGGCGGCGGCAGCGGCGGGCGAGGGACGACGTGCAGCAGGTCGAGTCACGACTTCCAGTTTGTCACGAACCGACGGGCGCGGTCGCAGGGGTGGCACTCAGTTCACCCAGCTGCCCGCTCCGGATCGCCCACCGCTCGAACCAGACCGAGCAGAACGGAATCACGGTGGACAGCAGACCCAGCCCGATGGTCTTGCCCGGCCACTCGAACTCCCGCCACGCCATCAGCAGGCTGAACGCGAACGCCAGGAAGATGATGCCGTGCACCATGCCGAACACCATGAGCGGCCACCCCACCGACGGGGTGACCCCATGCTTGAAGTACATGCCGATGAACAGCAGCACCCACCCGAAAACCTCGAGGATGCCGAACAACCGCACCCGCTTGGCCAACGTGCTCACGTCAAAGATCACAGTCCCGCCTCTCAGTTCCGCCTCTCCGTGCCTAAGGCCAGACTCGTGCGCCAAACCGGTAGCGTTGGCGGCCGGCGGTAGCGAAGGTGGCTGGGTCAGCCCGTCCCCGGCAAGTTACCCGGCCCGCACGAAATCAGTTGTCACGTTGATAGGCACGTAGATGTTTCCGCCCCCATTGTGCACACCCACTACGACAGCTCGTAGTGGGTGTGCCGCAAACCACAGTGAAACTTATTTCACCTTCACGATGAGCGCGTCGCCCTGACCGCCGCCGCCGCACAGGGCCGCCGCGCCGATGCCCCCGCCGCGGCGCTTCAGCTCCAGGGCCAGGTGCAGCAGGATGCGGGCGCCCGACATGCCGAGGGGGTGGCCGAGGGCGATGGCGCCGCCGTTGACGTTCACCTTGGCGGGGTCCAGGCCGAGTGTGCGGGTGGAGGCGATGCCGACGGCGGCGAAGGCCTCGTTGATCTCCACCAGGTCCAGATCGGTAGGCGAGATGCCCTCGCGCGCACAGGCTTTGGCGATCGCGTTGGCGGGCTGCTCCTGCAGCGTGGAGCGCGGGCCCGCGACAACTCCGGCGGCGCCGATCTCGGCGATCCAGCTCAGCCCCAGCTTTTCGGCCCGCTCCTTGCTCATCACCACGACCGCGGCCGCACCGTCGGAGATCTGCGAGGCGGACCCTGCGGTGATGGTGCCGTCCGGGCGGAACGCGGGGCGCAGCTTGCCCAGCGACTCGACGGTGGTGTCACCGCGGATGCCCTCGTCGGCACTCACCATGATCGGATCACCCTTGCGCTGCGGCACCGCCACCGGCACGACCTCGTCGTCGAACAGGCCGTTCTTCCACGCGGCGGCGGCCCGCTGATGCGAGGCGGCGGCGAAGGCGTCCTGATCCTCGCGGGTGATCCGGTCGACGTCGTTGCGCTGCTCGGTGAGCAGGCCCATCGCCTGATCGGTGAAGATGTCGTACAGGCCGTCGTAGGCCATATGGTCGCGCAGGGTCACATCGCCGTACTTGAACCCCTCGCGGCTCTTCTCGAGCATGTGCGGCGCCTGCGTCATCGACTCCTGCCCGCCGGCGACCACGATCTCGTACTCACCGATCCGGATCAGCTGGTCGGCCAGGGCGATCGCGTTGATGCCGGACAGGCACACCTTGTTCAGTGTGAGCGCGGGCACATCCATCGGAATACCCCCGGCCACCGCGGCCTGCCGCGCCGGGATCTGCCCCGCGCCTGCCGTCAGCACCTGGCCCATGATCACGTAGTCGACGAGTCCGGGGGCGACGCCGCCCTTCTCCAGAGCCGCCTTGATGGCGAATCCGCCCAGGTCGGAACCGCTGAACCCGGCCAGCCCGCCGAGCAGCCGACCGACCGGGGTACGCGCGCCGGAGACGATGACGGAAGTCGTGGTCACCTTGAGCCCTCGCTATCTTCGAGTCCATGCAGCAGCCGCGGCTCGCACCGCTGCCCTGCGAAGTCTGTACTCCACGGTAACCCGGGCGTCTGGACAGCACCACGGTGGTCCGCGCTACCGTTCGAAAGGTGAGCGCACCCGAAAAGACCGAATTCATTCCCGCCGACTATGTGATCGCCGTGGACCACGTGGGCATCGCCGTTCCCGACCTCGATGCGGCCGTGGCCTGGTACTCCGAAAACCTCGGTATGATCGAAACCCACCGCGAGATCAACGAGGGCCAGGGCGTCCACGAAGCGATGCTGTCGCTGCCCGCTGCCGATGACAGCGCGACTGCTCTGCAGTTGCTGGCGCCGATCACCGACGAGTCCACGATCGCCAAGTTCATTGATCGCAATGGCCCCGGTCTCCAGCAACTGGCTTATCGCGTGACCGATATCGATGCCGTGGCAACCAACCTGCGAGCCAGGGGCATACGCTTGCTGTACGAGGCTCCGCGACCGGGCACTGCCGGGTCGCGAATCAATTTCGTGCACCCGAAGGATGCTGGAGGTGTGCTGATAGAGCTGGTCGAGCCGAACGCGAATCCTACTCACTAGTACCGCAATCCGACCGCGAAAACTTGTCGTAACGACATTCGCGGTCGGGTCAACATGGAACCGGTGCAAGCGGTAGTTTGTGGGGCATGTCGTCCACTGAAGCCGCCGATCGCAATCGCTTCGTTGCGTTGCCCTTTACCGTGGTCCGGAAGGGGTATGACCGCGATGAAGTTCGCAATTACTTCGATCGATTCGATGCCGAACTGAGGGTCACCGCAACCGACCGCGACGCCGCCGCTGCCCAGGCCCGTAATTTGGCCGCGCAGCTCGAGGATGCGCGCGACGAAATCGACGAACTCCGCAAGGAAGTCGATCGTCTGTCGGTCCCACCCACCACCGCGGAGGGCATGAGCGATCGCATCTCGCGCATGCTGCGCCTGGCCTCCGACGAGGCCTCCGAGGTCCGCGCTCAGGCCCAGGCCGAGGCTGCCGAGATGGTCTCCATCGCCGAGCAGCAGGCCACCGAGATGCGCGGCAAGTACGAGTCGCTGCTGTCCGAGACCAAGGAAAAGCGCGAAGCGCTCGAGGTCGAGTTCGAGCAGACCCTCGCCAATGCGCGCACCGAATCCGCCAAGATCGTCGAGGCCGCCACGGCCGAGGCCGATCGTCTCACCAAGGAGGCCGAGGCCAAGCGTAAGGCCGCGCAGCAGGACTTCGAGGTCAACATGGCCGACCGGCGCACCAAGCTCACGCGCGCCATGGAAGAGCTCGAGGCCTCCAGCCGCTCCGATGCCGCCCAGCGCATCAAGGAAGCGACCGACGAGTCCAACCGTCTGGTCAGCAACGCCACCCAGCAGGCCGATCGCAAGATCGCGCACGCCAAGGAGCTCGCCGAGGAGATGCGCGTGCTGCGCGGTCGAGTCCTCGCTCAGCTCTTGGGAATTCGCGGCCAGCTCGATTCCGTGCCGGCCATGCTCGCCGCGGTCAACCGCGAGAGCGAACTGCTCGACGGCGCCCCCGAACCGCGTTCGCTGTCCAGCAAGCAGTCCGGTCCCGGACGCCAGAAGGCCATCCCCGAGATGCGTACCGATGAGGACGAGTACATCGAGGAAGAGCGCGAGAGCGCAGACCTCGCGCGCTAGCAGTACTGGTCCCGCCCGGACGACAACCCATATCCCCGAAGGCCGCTCCCATCCAGGAGCGGCCTTCCTTATGTGTACACGCGCACAGCGCAATTCACGACCAGCGGCGGGTGATGGTCCTGGTATGGCGACCACGCCAGCAGCCGGTATGCCAGTGCCGGCGGTCGTCCTCGCCGCCGTCGACCGCCCACGCCACGATATGCGCTGTGCCAGGCGGGATTTCGTGATCGCATCCGGGGCAGCGATAGGTTTTCACCGCACGCGAGCCCGGAACCGTCCGCACCACATAGTCTTCCGCGCCGCCCGGGCCCGATTCGGTGCGCCCGAAGACGTCACCGATCGGGCGCGACTCTCTGGTGAATCGCGCCTGCTTACGGTTCGGCTTGCGGCGGGGCATGACGATTCAAGCCTAGAACAGCCGGAATTCGTCGCTCTCCGTACCGCGCAGGGCATTGTAATCCAGTGTGAGACACCGGATGCCGCGGTCGGTGGCCAGGGTGCGCGCCTGTGGCTTGATCTGCTGGGCGGCGAATACGCCCGCGACCGGCGCGAGCAACGGATCCCGATTGAGCAATTCCAGGTACCGGGTGAGCTGTTCCACGCCGTCGATCTCACCGCGGCGCTTGATCTCCACCGCGACCGTCGAGCCGCCGGCGTCACGGCACAGGATGTCGACCGGCCCGATCGCGGTCATGTACTCGCGACGAACCAATGTGTAACCGGCGCCGAGGGTTTCGATATGTTCGGCCAGCAGCGCCTGCAGATGCGCCTCGACGCCGTCCTTGACCAGCCCCGGATCCACGCCCAGTTCGTGCGACGAGTCGTGCTCGATCTCCTCGACGGTGATGCGCAGTTCCTCACCGGCCTTGTTGCTCACCACCCACAGCTTCGAAGACTCCGCATCGCGCTCCTGCAGCCAACACGGCGGGCTCATCCAGTTGAGCGGCTTGTACGAGCCGCCGTCCGAATGCACCAGCACCGAGCCGTCCGCCTTCATCAGTAACAGGCGTCGAGCCATCGGGAGATGAGCAGTGAGCCGACCCACGTAGTCGACCTGACAACGAGCAATCACGAGGCGCACCCCAGCACTCTAGTGCCTGCCCAACCCGGCGGGTCCGCAGGCTCCGCCGACTCGTGCCTGCGTCAGTCCATGAGGAAGGAGATCGCCAGGCCTGCCGCGGCGAGCAGCGCGAGCATATCCGCCCAGTTCATCCGATGCTCGGACCGAACGCCGCGGCGAATCATCAGTACGCCGATGGACAGGCCGATACAACAGGCCAGAAAGTGGCCGCAGCTGGTGAAGTCCCGGTCGGTCCAGACATCCTGGGCCGCCATGGCAGCCCAGACGGCGGCCCAGGGGATCCGCTGACGCTTGGGCACGATCACGATGAGTGAGCCGACCAGTGCCATCCCGCCATAGCTGACGCCCACGTCCTCGGCGATACGGGTCGTCTCGGGAACCCAATGCCGCGCCATGCCCACCCACAGACCGACCGCGACCAGCAGGGTCGCGCCGACGTGACCGGCCAGGAACGTCCAGGCCGTACGCAACGAGCCGAAACGCAGCTCCAGCAGGGCCAGGACGCAGGCCATCAGCGGCACGGCGGTCATCGCCAAACTCGTATCGCCGACGACGAACGCGCTGGACAGCAGCGTGCTCAACCGGCCGTGCAGCAGATTGTCGAGGTTGGTACTGGTCTCGGCGATGATCCGGCCCTGCACGGGCGGCTGGGCCCGCGCCCACAGGACAGTCACGACGACCAGCGCGAGTATGTACCCGACAGTCACCGGCAGCCAATGCCTCCGCCGCAGCACACCGATGGCCGAGGACACCTCGGCCTGTGCCCGTTCGGCCGTCAACGTTCCGACCATGAGCACCTCTTAACGGTGATCCAGCTCTCGTCTCAGCCGACGAGAATCGTGTAGCCCAAGAGAATCGCGGTAACCAGCAGAACCATCTCGAATCGCATCAGCCGACTCGGCATCAGGGACTTGCCCCGGCGGATCAGCCAGCATCCCATCAGCAGGCCGATGGACACCGAGATCAGATGCCCCACGTTGGTGAAGGTATGCCCCATCGCCACGCCGGCGACGGCCACGGCGATCCAGGTGATCGCCCACGTAGGCCGCCACCGCTCGGGCATCAGCACCAGGAAGGCGCCGATCAGCGCCATCGCACCGTAACTGATGCCGACGTCCTCGGCATGGGTGATGGACAGCGGCATCCAATGCTCCGAGACCGCGATCCACAGGCCCGAGGCGACCAGCAGGGTCGCGCCGAGGTGCCCGGCCAGGAAGATTCGAATCGACCGGCCCGAGCCGAACTTGAGCTCGGCCAACGCCAGCAGGCAGATCAGCAGTGGGATGACGATCAGGGAGGTGTCGGTATCACCGATCAGGAACGCGCTGGAGAACAGCGTCGTGATGTGGCCGCGCATCAGGTTGTGCAGGTTGGTGCTGAAATGCATGATGACGCGGGCCTGTGTCGAGTCGCCCAGGACTGCTAGTACGACCGTCACCATGATCAGCAGGCCGCCGTAGCCATAGGTAGCCGGTAGGAACAGCCGACGCCAGCCAGACCGGGCCACGACACCGGGTTCGACCGGTGTCTGCTTACTGGGGGCGGCCATCACCACCATGCGCATCCCTTCCTCGTGGCGCCGACAGCAACTTCGACGACGTACTTCCATCATCCAGATCCGGGCTGGATGGTGGCTACCCGTCTCTTGTGAAGGTGCTGTGAACCCACCGACGAATGAAAAAATTCCCGGCTAGTTAACCCCAGCTGGAACAAGACCGCAACCGGAAGCAAGAAGTCCTGAAACGCGGGAAGGCCCCCAGCATCAGCTGGGGGCCTTCCTGAAAGGATGTTCCGGCGGTGTCCTACTCTCCCACACCCTGGCGAGTGCAGTACCATCGGCGCTGGTGGCCTTAGCTTCCGGGTTCGGAATGGGACCGGGCGTTTCCCCACCGCTATAGCCGCCGTA
>NZ_JAGPOX010000228.1 GCF_019038435.1 Nocardia alni | reverse complement strand
TAGCGAGTGTCTCGTGGGCTCGGAGATGTGTATCAGAGACAGAGTACAGCGACTCGTTACCGTGCAACACGCCCAGGTGCGCGGTGTAGCCGACAGTGTCGACCAGGGTGCGCAGCAGCGGCCCCGCGACCCGTTCCAGCGGGTCGTGCCGCAGATAGGCCGAGCCCAGTTCGAAGGCCGCGATACCCAGGCCGTAGGTGCGTTCGCCCGGGATGTGCGTCACATATCCTGCCGCCTGGAGCTCGTTGAGCAGGTGGTAGATGGTGGAGCGGGGAAGACCCAGCTCCCGCGCGACGGCGGCGGCCGGGATCGGCCCCGCGTGGCGCGCGAGCAGGTCGAGCACCTGGAGGCCGCGGCGGAGTGCGGGAATCTCACTGCTGGAGCCCATCGGCGTCACTCTAGCAAGGTCTGGAATGCCAGACAGCTCTCCGTCCTGCCTGCTCACAGCTCTGTGTCCGTGCGGGAGGCCGTCTTGACAGGATGGGTGGGACGACGCTAACCGGTCATTGTCTGGTATGCCAGACGGTTTTCCCTCGTGTCTGCTGGTTCGGGAGACGTACGCGATGTCGAATGACGGGATGAATCGAATCGGAACCGATCGGGTGCTGGTGGGCACGGCGGCGCCGACCCCGCAGCAGGTGCTGGCCGTGGCCCGCGGCGGCGCCCCGGTCGATCTCGTCACCGACGCCCTGGACCGGTTGGCGACGATACGCGAGCATATCGACGATCTGGCCCACCGCGCCGAGCCCGCGTACGGGGTGTCCACCGGATTCGGCGCGCTGGCACTGCGTCACATTCCGCTGGATCGTCGAATCGATTTGCAGCGCTCGCTGATTCGCTCCCATGCCGCCGGGGCCGGTGATCCGGTCGAGGCGGAGGTGGTGCGGGCGATGATGCTGCTGCGGCTGCGCACGCTGATGAGCGGCCACACCGGAGTGCGCCCGCGGACCGCCGTTGCCCTCGCCGGGCTGCTGAACAGCGGTCTGGTGCCGTGGGTGCCGGAGTACGGATCCCTGGGCTGTTCCGGCGATCTCGCGCCGCTGGCGGCGGTCGCGCTGGCCCTGATGGGCGAGGGCGACCTGCTCGGGCCGGACGGTCGCGCCGTCGCGGCGGGCCCGGCGCTGGCCGCGGCCGGGCTCGAGCCCCTGGTACTGGCCGAGAAGGAGGGGCTGGCGCTGACCAACGGCACCGACGGCATGCTGGGCATGCTGCTGCTGGCGATCGCGGATCTGCGCCGGCTGTTCGACCTGGCGGATCTGAGCGCGGCCATGAGCGTGGAGGCGTTGCTGGGCACCGATCGTGTGTTCGCCGCCGACCTCCAGGCGTTGCGGCCGCATCCGGGACAGGCCCGGTCGGCTTCCAGAATCCTCGCGGCGCTGTCGGATTCGAGCATCGTGGCCAGCCACCGCGGCCCGGACTGCACCGGGGTGCAGGACGCGTACTCGCTGCGCTGCGCCCCGCAGGTGCACGGCGCCGCGCGCGACACCCTGACCCATGCCGCGGTCGTGGCCGGCCGTGAACTGGCTGCGGCCGTGGACAATCCGGTGGTGCTCGACGATGGCCGGGTGGAGTCCAACGGCAACTTCCACGGCGCGCCGGTGGGTTACGTGCTGGACTTCCTGGCGATCGCCGTCGCGGATATGGCCTGCATCGCCGAGCGCCGCACCGACCGGATGCTGGATGTGCATCGCTCGCACGGACTTCCGGCGTTCCTGGCCGCGGATCCTGGCGTCGACTCCGGGTACATGATCGCGCAGTACACCCAGGCCGGGGTGGTATCCGAACTCAAACGCCTGGCCGTGCCCGCCTCGGTGGACTCGATACCCTCCAGCGCGATGCAGGAGGATCACGTCTCCATGGGCTGGGCCGCCGCGCGCAAACTGCGCCGCGCGATTACCGGGCTGACCACCGTCCTCGCGGTCGAACTGCTTACCGCCGCAAGGGCGTTGGACCTGCGCGTACCCTTGGAGCCCGCTCCGGCGACCGCTGCGGCCCGTGAACTACTGCGTACTCGGGTGCCCGGCCCGGGCCCGGACCGTCATCTTGCTCCCGATATCGCCGCGGTCACCGAGATGATTCGCGACGGCGCGCTTGATTCGATCCTGGAATCCCTTGGCTGATGGCGTGTATCCCGCGGCGATCAGTCCGGCTGGTCGAGCATGCGAAGGTCGGGCGGGATGAGGGTGATGCTGTCGATGAGTTCTCGAATCAAGTTGTGGTTGAGCATGTTTCCGATCGGCTCGCCTACTTCCTCGCGAGTCAGGCCCGCGACTCCGGCCTTCGACAGCCGAGTCCGCACCTGCTCCACGAGCCGTGCCACCTTCCGGTGATTCCAGTCGGCGTCGGGATCCAGATCGTTGAGGTGGTCGGCGGCCTGCTGCCAGCCCATCGGCTGCGGGTACGGCTCCTGCAGCAGGTATCGCTGTGCCAGCACGACCAGCACCAGTCGTTCGTTCACCGACAGGCGCCAGGTGCGCGGCGGCTGGGTCACAGCGGCCGGACCTCTCGCCGGCTGTGTCACGTCCGCGCCCGACACGTACAGCTCCAAGAGGTGCTCGTGGGCGGCTGATCCGTGCACGAACAATGCCAGGTACCCGGCGACCAGGGGAATCGGTTCCTCACCGGTGAACAGCATCTGCGATCCCGGCAGGCGCAGCGGTCGTCGCCCGGCGTTGGCGAGCCACCAGCGACCGCCACGGCACGTCATGATGCCCTGTGTCCGGCTGACTCCCTGGTCGTGCCCCCCGACGCAGATATCCGCGTCGTCCCAGTTGCGGCCGAATACCACCTGCCGACCTTCGTCCGGTGCGGCTGTGACCGAGTTGCTGATCGATAGCGCTGACAGCGTCCCCGGCGCGGCGTCGGGGACGCCGAATGCCAGGCTGACGCGATCGAAGTTCATAACCAACCTCCTCTGGTCCGGTTCCAGCATGCCGTCACCCCGGCGGGACCGTTCCCGGATCACGCCATCAGGATGGAGGCAGGTTCGTGGTTACCGCGGTCGCGACATCGGTGGCCAGCAGGCAGCGCTGCTCGGCCGGTTCGGTGTTCTCGATCACCACCAGCGCCAACTCGACCGCCGGTGTGGACAGCGCGGTCGTATACCCGCGGTGAACGATGCGGGCCAGACAGTCCTGCGGACCGTAGCCGTCGGGTTGGATGAACACCGTATGCCCGGACAGCGTTTCGGGTGTGCCGTTGTCGGCCGTCAGGGGTACGTTGCGGTCGAAGATCACCCGCAACGATCCCGGACCGATCGTGCTGTTGTAGCGGCATGCCCAGTTGCCGAAGTCGGGCAGCGGGTTCAAGGCGGCGACGCCCGGAAGTTGTGACAGCCCGGTGCTTCCCGGTAGTCGGCACGCATCGGACCAGAACAGCGAATTTGCCGGCATCCGGTCTGTGCGCCGAGGGATTCCATTGTGCGACAGTCGATCTACAACATTTTCAGTCGCCGTATCACCCACCACGCACAATCGGGCGTCATCCCGATCCGCGACCGTGTCGATGTCGATCTGATAATGATCCGGCAGAACGATCGTGCGATCGCACTCGTCACCGGCCCCCGGCAGCCGCAGCACCCGCACTCTGCCGTACGTCTCGAACGGCCCGACCGGATCCTGCGGGGTCGGGTTCTCGAAGGAGAGCTTGACGTCCTCCAGCCGGTCGTCTCCGGATCGAATCAGTATGTCGCAGCGGTTGAAATTGCCTCTGTCGGCGTCGTATCGTGCGGCACCGAAACCGTCGAGGGCCGCCGCGGTGGCCAGTCCGCACGGATCGACGGTATGTGTCTCGCCCACTTCCAGATTCGGTCCCGAAGGGCGCTGACCGAGGGTGCGTACAGAACTGTCGCCGGCAGCTGCCACCAGCAGCAGCAGGACCACACCGGCCAGTGCCGCCCCCGCCCGGCGCACCCATCCAGGACGGGGGTTGCCTCCTCCGCCGCGGTGTGGGTCGTCGTCCCCGGTCGGGACGTCGCCCTCCACCCGGTCCGCGATCCCGCTCAGCATTGCCTGTACCTGTGCCGCCGTCGGCCGCTGCTGCGGTTCCAGCCGCAGCGTCGCGCGCAATACCGCGCCCAGTTCCCCATCCACGCCGGACACGGCCAATTGCCGGTTCATCGTGCGCCGCAACAGGGCCATCGGGTGCGCGTTCACCTCACCGAAGGGTGTACGGCCCTGCACCGCGAGGAAAAGTGTTGCCCCCAAGGCGAAGACGTCGGATGCTCTATCGGGCCGCCCGCCGTCGGCCACCTCCGGTGAGATGTATCCGAGCGTCCCCGGCAGCACCGCGCCCCCGGTCAGCGTCGTCGCGAGGTGCACATCGCGTGAGATGCCGAAGTCGCTCAGCTTGGCCGTATCATCGTGGGAAACAAGCACGTTGGCCGCCGTGATGTCACGGTGCACGACTCCGGCGGCGTGCACCGCCGCCAATCCCGATGCGACCTGTGCGCCCAGCCGGGCGGTTCGTTCGGCCGACATCACCCCGATCTCGGCGAGGCTGCGGCCCGACACGTACTCCATCACCAACCACCATCGATCTTCGACGCGGATCACATCGAAGACCTCCACCACATTCGGGTGTCGTACTCGCGCCAGCAGTTCCGCTTCGTGCACGGAGATCTCGGTTTCCGCCGAGCGAGCGTGTTTGAGTGCGACCGCGCGTTTCAGTAACTGATCATGTGCGTGCCATACCACCGCGTGCCCGCCCGAACCGGCCTGTTCCAGCAGGTGATACCGACCCTCGATCACGTCGCCCGCCCGCACGACCCTCCGATCGCCGTGTGACTCCCCACGGGATAGAAAGAGTAGACGCGTATCGGCGTGGCGGCACGAGGAAGGCCGGAAAGATCAGCCGTTCACGGGCACCACTGTGACGGCGTATGGCCCGCCGCGGTTCCGCAGAATCCGAGAATGTCGGGGTCGACGTCCCCGTGCACGACCTGCAGGATGGCTAGAGGCTTGTTCAGCGGGACCTGCCGGGTGATGTCGCCGCCGTAGTCGATGGTGCCGCTGACGCCGTCTATCTGGTGATGCTGGGTGGGAGAGCCGTGGATGTCGGTGATTTCGCGCCAGACGGTGCCCGGGGTTATCGGATGCTCGACCGAGCCTGCCCGCAGGTAGCTCGCGGCCGTGATCACGACCTGTGCGGCGTCGTACGCGAGTGCGGCATGTCCGTCGAGTGATCGGCCCCGGTCGGGATGGGTCTCGAACGGGAACAGGTGGTCCAGCGTCTGGTAGAAGTCCAGTTCGGCGCCGTGGCGGTCCCTGATCGGCGGTGCGGATGCGAACGACACGTAGTAGAAATTCAGCGCCTGGTTGGCCCGTCGTTTCGCGGCGTCCGCGACGTAGCGGCTGACGTCGTCGTCACCGATGAACACCGCCGTGCTCGAGCATTGCGATGCGCCACTGAGGAAGTCGCCATAATCTGGTACGCCTCGACCCGCGAAGTACACGAAACCGTCGAAGCCACAGGTGTCCTGTCCGGCACTGTTCGCCTTGCCGGGAGTGAATGCCTCGGGCGTGACCGAAAACCCCTTCGCGCTGAACGCGGTTCGGGCGGCATCGCGCAGATCGGCGCTGTAGGTGTCGGATGCGTCGTCGGAGTAGTAGATCCGCACCGTGCGGGGAATTCGGGGCGACGAATTCGCCTGATGGTCCGCGAACGCGGCCACGACCCGGGCCTCGGCGTCGTCGGTCGGCGCGACCTGGAAATACATCGGATGCCCTGTGGCCAGATTCTGCTGCGACAGTGTCGAGGCCACCATCGGCAGGCCGACGCTGCTGAGCACGCCGACCATATCCAGCGTCGGCTGGCTGCTCATGTCCAGGCCGACCACGCCGACCAGCGATTTGTCCCGGTTCGCGAGCCCGCCGAGTTGCTTGGCCACCGTCGAAGCCCGACGCATGCCCGCTCCGCCGTCGGCGACGAGCACGCGCACGATCGGGTCGGCGTCCCCGGACTCGTTCAGCTGCCGTTCCTGCGCTGTCGCAACCCCTTCCATGCCTTCACGCTCGGCCGTCAGCCCGTCCGAGGTCCCGTCGGACGACGTGGTCGCCTGCAGATCCACCACGGTGATATAGGGCCGCCTCGGGAATTCGCCGTGCATATTCGCGGCTCGTTCATTCTGTGCGACGATGGTGTTCTCGACCTGGCCGATAGTGGAATCCGACGGCTGAAACAAATCGAGCGAACCATCACTGACGCCGATACATTCGGATCCGGTGCGGCTCACCGTTGCCCTCGGACTCCAACTCCAGTGTGCCGGAGTCCAATTCCAGCAATGGTCGTAATCGTAGCGAATCGATACCCCTGCCCCGGCCGCGACGATCAAGACGACCAGGATGACGCGGAGAGTCAGGTCGAAGACGAGTGGGGGACGTACCGCCTTGCGTTCGGCTATGGTTTCGGGACGGAAGGTCGTGACCCCCTCCCGGCCGACAGGGATCGACAGGGGGAGATACCAGGTAATGGGCTCGCGCTTGCGCCGGTACATCGACAGGGCGTCTTGCCAGACTCGATACGCTTGCGCCGCACTGTTTTCCGTGGTCGGCCACGAGTCGTGGGGGACGGGTTCGACATGCTCGGGCCGACCGGCGGCGACAATGAGCAGCGGATCGAAAAGTCCTGTCTGATTCCGTATTTCGTTGACCAGCCAGAGCAGTTTGCCACCGCCGCGGGCCATGGCGTCGTCGTCGAGCAGCAGCACCGGATAGGTCATGCGACGGGCATTTCGCCAGGGAAAACGATAGTTGCGGCGAAGGTCTTCGAGGAAGGCGTTCACCAGTAGCCGCGCTACGTACTCCGGATTTTCCTCCTTCCAGTCCGTCAGCCGCCGGGCGAACCGGACAAAGGTGCCCGACAGATCCGGTGCGAGATGCGGCTGGCGCATGAACCACCGATATTTTCCGGACAGGACCGGGACTCGGCCGGTCAACACCACCCTGAAGAATCCGAGAGTCACGATATACATCGCCCACAGTGGAAGCTTCCACTTGATCCACACCGACGCGACTTCCCGGTCCAGGGTTCGCACCGCCTTGTCGATGTTGCGCATGACATCGCTCTGCCGGAGCAATGGCCGGGATCCGTCATCACCGGATGGGCTGTCCATCAGCAGGTACGCGAGTGAGAACAGCGGAAATCGCAACTGCCGCTTGAAATGCCCGTTGCTGCGGATCAACTCGTCTCGTGCTTCGCGCAGGACACTGCGGATGACGGTGACATCGTCCTTCTCGAACTCGTCGTTGGCTCGACGGGTGGACTCCTCGGTACCTGTGCGGCGAACCCGCGCGTGCGGTATCCCGGCCTCTCTCAGGAGGCCAACGGTTTCGTCGATGGGTGTGCGGTAGTCCGGGCGTGCGGCCGGCCGATCGTTGGGCCGGGTGAGATAAAGCATCGGCAGGCCCTGCCGTTCCGCCCGCGTCTCCCGGGGATACCCGCCATCCCACTCTGGTGTGTCTTGTCCCCGCAACTTGCGCGGCCCATCCCCGTACCGCGGTCGCAGGAGCAGCACACCGATCAAATGATGAACGTGACCGGTACCGGCGAAATTGCCTCGAGCAGGCCGCTGCCGGCCTTGCTGTTCCGTTGTCATGTCCTCCCCGCTCGAACACGCCCGGGCGCCTGCTGCAGATCCCGGAACCGGCTACATCGTGCGACGTGGCGGTGGGACCGGTCCCGCCCCTCTGGTGGATGTCCGTGATCTCCCCGAGGAGCCGGCGCGCTGCTACCGATGTGGGACGGGTGTAACCCGACAGACGACGGCTCAGTTCGCGGGGCCGGTGGCGTCGGAGTTGCGCGACACGGAAGCGGGCGAGTCGCCGGTGCGCACCATCGCCGGCGTGGGTGCGGTGTGGTGGCCCGTGTTCGAGCTGTCGGTGGTCGCGGTCTGCTCCGACGGGGAGGACCCGTTCTGGGCTGCGAGCAGGTCGCGGATCTCGGTCAGCAGTTCCTCCTGGGAGGGCTTGATCTCGATCTCCTTCACGGGCTTGCTGAAGCGCTTCTTGATCGTGTTCATCGGCAGGATCAGCACGAAGTACAGGACCACCGCGACCATGAAGAAGTCGATGATGGCGCTGACGATCGGGCCGATCGCGATGAAGGTGGCGGGTTTGCCGGCCATCAGCCGGAAACCCAGGCCGAACTGGGAGTTGCCGCCCAGCATCGCGAGCAGGGGTTGGACGACCCCCTTGGTGACCGAGCTGACCACGGCGGTGAACGCGGTGCCCATGACGACGGCGACGGACAGCTCGATGACGTTCCCGCGCATCAGGAAGTCCTTGAAACCCTTGAACATAAGCCGAGCAGACCTCTATCTGAACTAGATTTGTTTCCCTTATCCCGCCGGAATTCTAACGCGGCGAACCTTCCGCTACCATTCGGCGGCGCAGGGCACCCGACCACCCCGAGCGGATCGGGCACGGCCGAATCTGTCGGATGTACCGCGTACCCTCGGGGTCGTGCAGGCCACTCTGCCGTTGTACCAGGAACGTCGCTCGCGGGCGATCGACGGTGCGGTGGTCTGGACGCGCACCATCGGCGCGACCGAGGCCGCGCCGGTCCTGCCCGACGGCTGTATCGATCTGCTGTGGATAGGGGAGCGGCTGGTCGTCGCGGGACCGGATACCCGTGCCTATCAGGCGGCGATAGCGCCCGGAGCCCGCATCGCAGGCATCCGGTTCTTCCCCGGTACCGCGCCAACTCTGCTCGCCGTTCCAGCGCACGAATTACTCGACAGACGGGTCGATCTCGCTGACCTGTGGGGCGCCGCGCGAGTGCGTCACCTCACCGCCGCCGTCGCGTCGGCATCCGATCCGGTGGCCGCGCTCGAACTGATCGCCGTACGGCGCGCGGCCGAGACCGGCCCCGCCGATCCGGCGTTGCGTGCGGTCGTACGCCGCCTGGCGGCGGGTGCGTCGGTGGCCGGCGCCGCCGACACACTCGGTCTGACCGAGCGCACCCTGCGCCGGATGTCGTTGTCCGCCTTCGGATACGGTCCCAAGATGCTCGCCCGGATACTGCGCTTACAACATGTGCTCGCGTTGGCGCGTAGCGGAACCCCCTTCGCCGAGACGGCCTTTCGTGCTGGGTATGCCGATCAGGCGCATATGTCACGCGAGGTTCGGGAGTTATCCGGAATGCCGCTGGGCCGCTTGATTTCCCGCGATGGATGATGCGGCCGGAAATGTGAGGGCGACCGCACTCAGCCCAGCGGCGCGTAGAAATCCACGCCGTTGCCGTCCGGATCCAGCACCGTGGCGTAACGCTGCCCCCAGAACGCGTCGAACGGCTCGAGCACGCCGCGATACCCCGCCTCGGTGAATTCGGCGAACATCTTGTCCACCCCGGCCGGTCCATCGCATTCGAACGCCAGGCCCATTCGCCCGGACTGCCCCTGCCAGTCCGGCCGGAAGCTACGCACCTCGGCCTCGGTGTCGATCATCAGCTGCATACCGCCGGGCAGCGCCGCCTGCGCGTGGCCCTCGCCCATCCGCTCGAACTCGAGTCCGAGGCGGCGGTAGAACTCGAGCGTGGCGTCCATTTCGGCGGCAACAAGGCCGATCACGGTCATTCGAACAGTCATGGGGTGACCCTATGGGCGGGCCCGGGGTTCGGTCTTGAACAAATCGGACGCCTTTGCTGCTTGCCCGTGACGACGGCACCCACTATGCGGTATAGCTCTTTGCTACGGCCGGATTCCATGGCAACAGCGCGACGACAGGAGGGGTATGGGCACAGATTCGACGTTATTGCACCGATTCGTGATCTCCCAGCTCACCGAGGCCGGGCTCGACCGTCATCGCCTGGTGCGCGAGTGCGGTCTGCCCGAGTGGGCGATGTCCGGGCCGGGCGCGCACGTGCCCAGTGAGTACTTCTCCCGGTTGTGGGAGCTCGGCGAATCCTGGCTCGACGATCCGAATATCGCACTGCATGTGGCCAGCCGATACCGCCTCAAGGCCACCCGCCTGTACGACTACCTGTTCACCAGCGCGCCCACGGTCGGCGCGGGCCTGGCGACCTGTGGGCCGTACGTCACCGCGGTCACCAGCAACCACCGCTTCGATCTCGTCGCGGAGAACGCCGAGGAGACCACGATGTACCTCGACATGATCGACGGCGACGGCCGGGGCCGGGATCTGGTCCAGGTGTGGGGCCTGGTGGCGGTGCTGACCCGGGCTCGGCTGGTCGTGGACATGCCGCTGAATCCGATTCGGGTATCGCTGCGCCAAAGCATGCCGCACGATACCGAGGTCTTCCGGAAGGTGTTCGGCACCGACGCGATCGAATTCGGCGCGGCCGCGGATGCGATGACGTTCCGCGCCGCCGATATGCAGGTGCCGCTGCGCACCGCCGATCCGGTGCTGGCCGATGTGCTCACACCCCTGGC